>MKVK01000013.1 GCA_001898825.1 Magnetospirillum sp. 64-120 | reverse complement strand
ACCGTGGAACTGATCGCTCCGATCGCCATGGACGAAGGCCTGCGCTTCGCTATCCGCGAAGGTGGCCGTACCGTCGGCGCCGGCGTGGTGGCTTCCATCATCGCGTAAAGTCTTGATGATCCGGGCGGGGGTGTTTCACCGTCGCCTGGGTTTTCAGGCTGAAGTGTTGGGAATTCGGCCCTCGGGAAACCGGGGGCCGATTCTTTTTCAAGGCCGCACAGACTCTGCTTGCACCCCCTGACGAGTCTCTGTATAAAGCGGCCTTCGGCATTACGCCGTCCCCGCAAGAGCCGCTGTACACGGTTGACTGTGGGGGGTTCTTTGAACCAAACCCGAGTTTCACTGATCGGCGTCCCGATAGCGGGGCGCCGATCCGATTTAACGGATGATGTGAATATGGAAAGCCAAAACATCCGTATCCGCCTCAAGGCGTTCGATCATCGCGTGTTGGATCAGTCCACCCGCGAGATCGTGAACACCGCCAAGCGGACTGGTGCCCAGGTGCGCGGACCGATCCCGCTTCCCTCGCGGATCGAAAAGTTCACCGTCAACCGCTCCCCGCACATCGACAAGAAGTCGCGCGAGCAGTTCGAAATTCGCACGCACAAGCGTCTGTTGGACATCGTTGACCCGACCCCGCAGACCGTGGACGCGCTGATGAAGCTCGACCTGGCCGCTGGCGTCGACGTCGAGATCAAGCTGTAAGGACAGTAATGATGCGATCCGGTCTCATTGCCCAGAAGGTCGGCATGACGAGGATCTTCACCGAGGACGGGACTCATATCCCCGTCACCGTGTTGAAGGTCGACACCGTTCAGGTGGTCTCGACCCGCTCTGTGGAAAAGGACGGCTACACCGCCGTTCAGCTCGGCGCTGGTACCGCCAAGGTGAAGAACGTTGCCAAGGCGCAGCGCACCACCTTCGCGGCCGCCAAGGTCGAGCCCAAGAAGAAGCTCGTCGAATTCCGCGTCTCCCCCGAGAACGTTCTCGAGGTTGGCGTCGAATTGTCGGCTGCCCATTTCATCCCCGGCCAGTTCGTGGATATCACCGGCACCACCATCGGTAAGGGTTTTGCCGGCGGTATGAAGCGCTGGAACTTCCGCGGTCTGGAAGCTACCCACGGCGTGTCCGTGTCGCACCGTTCGCACGGTTCGACCGGTCAGCGTCAGGACCCCGGCAAGGTGTTCAAGGGCAAGAAGATGGCCGGTCACCTGGGCGTTGAGCAGGTGACCACTCAGAACCTGAAGGTGGTTTCCACCGACGAGGCGCGCGGCCTGATCCTGGTTAAGGGTTCGGTTCCCGGCGCTGAAGGTTCCTGGGTTCTGGTCAAGGACGCGGTCAAGCGCAAGCTGCCCGAAGGCGTGCCGTTCCCGGCCGCTCTGAAGGCCGCCGCTGAAGCCGGCGAGTGAGGAATCTGGCGATGAAGACTAAGGTTATCAGCCTGGACAACCAGAGCGTCGGCGAGATCGATCTCTCTGACGACGTGTTCGGCCTGGCCGTTCGCAATGATCTGCTGCACCGCATGGTCAGCTATCAGCTGTCGAAGCGCCGCGCCGGCACTCACAAGACCAAGGGGATCAGCGAGATCTCCGGCACCACCAAGAAGCCCTTCAATCAGAAGGGTGGCGGTCGTGCCCGTCAGGGCTCCATGCGTTCGCCGCAGTTCCGCGGCGGTGCCACCATTTTCGGTCCCGTGGTGCGTTCGCACGCCTACGACATGCCGAAGAAGGTGCGTAAGCTGGCCCTGAAGGTTGCGCTGTCCGCCAAGGCCGCCGAAGGCAAGCTGGTGGTCCTGGACAAGGCCGCTGCCGCTGCCCCCAAGACCAAGGCTCTGGCCGCGCAGTTCAAGGCGCTGGGCTGGAACTCGGTGCTGGTCATCGACAACGCCGTCGAAGGCAACTTCGCCCTGGCGTCGCGCAACATCCCCCATGTGGACGTGCTGCCGGAACTCGGCGCCAACGTGTACGACATCCTGCGTCGTGACACCCTGGTGCTGACCAAGGACGCTGTCGCCGCCCTGGAGGCTCGCCTGAAATGAGCAAGGTCACCATCTCCAAGGAACGGATGTTCGACATCATCCGCGCTCCCGTGATCACCGAAAAGGCGACCATGGGTTCCGAGCACAACCAGGTCACCTTCAAGGTGCCGCTGAATGCTTCCAAGCCCGAGATCAAGGCCGCCATCGAAGGCGTGTTCGGGGTCAAGGTGACCGCGGTGAACACCCTGGTCGCCAAGGGCAAGGTCAAGCGTTTCCGTGGCCGTATCGGCGTCCGCAACGACGTCAAGAAGGCGATCGTCACTCTGGCCGAAGGCCAGACCATCGACGTGACGACGGGAGTCTGACGCCATGGCTTTGAAGAACTACAAGCCCACGACCCCGGGCCGTCGTCAGCTGGTTACGGTTGACCGTTCGGAACTGTGGAAGGGCAAGCCCGAAGCTTCGCTGACCGAAGGTCTGCGCAAGAAGGGCGGCCGTAACAACCTGGGCCGTATCACCGTCCGGTTCCGTGGTGGCGGGCACAAGCGCCGTTACCGCATGATCGACTTCAAGCGCAACAAGTTCGACGTGGCCGCCACTGTCGAACGCCTGGAATACGATCCCAATCGTACCGCCTTCATCGCCCTGGTGCGTTATGAAGACGGCGAGAAGGCCTACATCCTGGCTCCGCAGCGCCTGGCCGTTGGTGACACCGTCATCGCCGGCGAAAAGGTCGACATCAAGCCGGGCAACGCCCTGCCGCTGAAGAACATTCCGGTCGGCACCGTGGTCCACAATGTCGAGCTGAAGGTTGGCAAGGGCGGCCAGATGGCCCGTTCCGCCGGCACCTTCGTCCAGCTGGTCGGCAAGGACCAGGGCTACGCCCAGCTGCGTCTGTCCTCGGGCGAGCTGCGTGTGGTGCGTGGCGAATGCATGGCCACCGTCGGCGCCGTGTCCAACCCCGACCAGCAGAACGTCTCGCTGGGCAAGGCTGGTCGCAAGCGCTGGATGGGCTTCCGTCCGCATGTCCGCGGCGTCGCCATGAACCCCATCGACCACCCGCATGGTGGTGGTGAAGGTCGTACTTCTGGTGGCCGTCATCCGGTTACCCCGTGGGGTAAGCCGACCAAGGGCAAGAAGACTCGTTCCAACAAGAAGACGGATGGCCTGATCATGCGCCGCCGTCAGGCTCAGTAAGGAGGGACGGGAAAATGGCTCGTTCCGTTTGGAAAGGTCCGTTCGTTGACGGTTACCTGCTGAAGAAGGCAGACAAGGCGCGTGCGTCCGGTCGCAACGAGGTCGTCAAGATCTGGTCGCGTCGTTCCACCATCCTGCCGAACTTCGTTGGTTTGACCTTTGGCGTCTACAACGGCCAGAAGTTCATCCCCGTTCTCGTCACCGAGAACATGGTCGGCCACAAGTTTGGCGAATTCTCGCCGACCCGTACCTATTACGGTCACGGCGTCGACAAGAAGGCGAAGAGGAAGTAAGCCATGGGCAAGAAGCCTGCCGATCGCGTGCTTGCGGACATTGAAGCGAAGGCGTTCTCGTCTTCCATCCGCACCAGCCCGCGTAAGCTCAACCTGGTGGCTGCGTCCATTCGCGGCCTGAAGGCGGAAGTCGCCCTGCACCAGCTGACCTTCTCCAAGCGCCGCATCGCCGGCGCCGTGAAGGCGGTCCTGCAGTCGGCCATCGCCAACGCCGAGAACAACCACCAGCTGGACGTTGATCGTCTGTATGTGGCCGAAGCCTATGTGGGCAAGGCCATGGTGATGAAGCGCTGGCGCGCTCGCGCCCGCGGCCGTGTCGGCCGGATCGAGAAGCCGTTCTCGAACCTGACCGTCATCGTTCGCGAACGCGAAGAAGCGACCGGGGAGTAAGACTATGGGTCAGAAAGTCAATCCGATTGGCCTGCGCCTCGGCATCAACCGCACCTGGGATTCCCGTTGGTTCGCCGACGGCGAATACGCCAAGATGCTGCACGAGGACCTGAAGCTGCGTGAATACCTGCGCAAGAAGCTGGCCCAGGCCGGCGTGTCGCGGGTGATCATCGAGCGTCCGGCCAAGAAGGCCCGCATCACCATTCACACCGCCCGTCCGGGCGTGGTGATCGGTAAGAAGGGTGCGGACATCGAAGTGCTGCGCAAGCAGCTGTCGAAGATGACCGGTTCCGAAGTGCACCTGAACATCGTCGAGATCCGCAAGCCGGAACTGGACGCCCAGCTGGTGGCCGAGTCCATCGCCCAGCAGCTGGAACGCCGTGTGTCCTTCCGCCGCGCCATGAAGCGCGCGGTGCAGTCGGCCATGCGTCTGGGCGCCCAGGGCATCCGCATCAACTGCTCGGGCCGTTTGGGCGGCGCCGAAATCGCTCGTATGGAGTGGTACCGCGAAGGTCGCGTGCCCCTGCACACCCTGCGCGCCGACATCGATTACGGTATCGGCACCGCCAAGACCACCTATGGTACCTGCGGTATCAAGGTGTGGGTGTTCAAGGGTGAAATCCTGGCCCATGATCCCATGGCTCAGGACAAGCGCGCCGCCGGCGAGTCCGCTCCCGTCGAACGCCGCTGATTTGAGAGGGTAGAGAGATGCTTTCGCCCAAGCGTACTAAGTTCCGCAAGCAGCATAAGGGCCGCATCCATGGCGATGCCAAGGGCGGTTCCCAGCTGAATTTCGGCGCCTTCGGCCTGAAGGCCCTGGAGCCGGAGCGCATCACCGCTCGCCAGATCGAAGCGGCTCGTCGCGCGCTCACCCGCCACCTGAAGCGTCAGGGCCGCGTGTGGATCCGCATTTTCCCCGACGTGCCGGTGTCGACCAAGCCCGCCGAAGTCCGCATGGGCTCGGGTAAGGGTACCCCCGAATATTGGGTGGCCCGCGTCAAGCCGGGTCGCGTGATGTTCGAGGTTGATGGCGTGCCGGAAGATTTGGCCCGTCGTGGTTTTGAACTGGCCGCTGCCAAGCTGCCGATCAAGACCAAGTTCATCGTTCGTATCGGGGAGTAAAGTCATGGCGACCAAGTCCAGCGATCTGCGCGCCAAGACCGACGATCAGCTGCAGGAAGCTCTCCTGACGCTGAAGAAGGAGCAGTTCAACCTGCGTTTCCAGAAGGCCTCCGGCCAGCTGGAAAACACTGCCCGCGTCACCCAGGTGCGTCGTGAAATCGCGACCATCAAGACCATCATCGGCGAGCGGACCCGTTCCGCTTCCGCCGCCTAAGGAGCACTAGCCAATGCCGAAGCGCATTCTCCAGGGCGTCGTCGTCAGCGACAAGATGGACAAGACCGTGGTGGTCAGCGTCGAACGGCGCGTCATGCACCCGATCTACAAGAAGTTCATCCGTCGTTCGAAGAAGTATCACGCCCACGACGAGAACAACCAGTTCAAGACCGGCGACACTGTCCGCATTTGCGAGTGCCGTCCGATCTCGAAGACCAAGACCTGGGAAGTGATCGTCGAGCAGGCCTAAGCGCCTGCTCGTCGATATCGATCTAGAAAAGGAAACTCGACATGATCCAGATGCAAACCAACCTGGACGTCGCCGATAATTCGGGTGCCCGCCGGGTGCAGTGCATCAAGGTGTTGGGCGGTTCCCACCGCACCATCGCCAATGTGGGCGACGTCATCGTCGTCTCCATCAAGGAAGCGATTCCGCGTGGCAAGGTGAAGAAGGGTGACGTGCATCGCGCCGTCATCGTCCGCACCGCCAAGGAAATCCGTCGTCCTGATGGCACCGCGATCCGTTTCGACACCAATGCGGCCGTCCTGATCAACAAGCAGGGCGAACCGATCGGCACCCGTATTTTTGGCCCGGTCACCCGTGAACTTCGCGCGAAGAAGTTCATGAAGATCATCTCGCTGGCTCCGGAGGTGCTCTAATGGCCGGTCTGAACGTGAAGAAGGGCGATCAGGTCATCGTGATCGCCGGCAAGGACAAGGGTAAGAAGGGCGAAGTCATCGCCGCTTATCCGAAGGAAGAGCGTGTGGTCGTCCAGGGTGTGAACAAGGTCAAGCGCCATGTTCGCCCCAGCGCCTCCAACGCGGGCGGCATCGTCGAACAGGAAGCCGCCCTGCACGTGTCCAACGTCGCCCACGTCGATCCCAAGGACGGCAAGCCGACCCGCGTCGGCGTCAAGGTCCTGGAAGACGGTAGCAAGGTCCGCGTCGCCAAGCGGTCCGGCGAAGTCATCGACCGGTAATGGGGGAGCATAAGACCATGACCGCGCGTCTGCGTACCCACTATGACACCAAGGTCCGTCAGGCCCTGCAGGAAGAGTTCAACTACAAGAACCCCATGCAGGTTCCGAAGCTGGAAAAGATCGTCATCAACATGGGCGTCGGTGAAGCCGCCCAGGATGCCAAGAAGATCGACGCCGCTTTGGCTGAGCTGACCGCCATCGCTGGCCAGAAGCCGGTGACCACCAAGGCCAAGAAGTCCATCGCCCAGTTCAAGCTGCGCGAAGGTCAGATCGTCGGCTGTAAGGTCACCTTGCGTGCTGACCGCATGTACGAGTTTCTTGACCGTCTGATCACCATTGCGCTGCCCCGCGTCCGCGACTTCCGCGGCGTTCCGGGCAAGAGCTTCGATGGCCGCGGCAATTATTCGCTGGGCCTGAAGGAGCAGCTCATTTTCCCGGAAATCAACTACGACAAGGTTGATGCCACCCGGGGCATGGACATCATTTTCGTCACGACGGCCAAGTCCGATGCGGAAGCCAAGGCGCTTCTCAAGGGCTTCGACATGCCGTTCGCTGGCTGATGGGAGTGTAGCAGCAATGTCGAAGATCAGCTCTGTCGAGCGCAACA
Source organism: Magnetospirillum sp. 64-120 (assembly GCA_001898825.1). GTDB lineage: Bacteria > Pseudomonadota > Alphaproteobacteria > Rhodospirillales > Magnetospirillaceae > Magnetospirillum. The sequence goes on along the minus strand of MKVK01000013.1, from coordinate 157,051 downwards.
ACAAGCGCGCCAAGCTGGCCAAGCAGTACGCTGGCAAGCGCGCCCGTCTGAAGGCTCAGGTGATGGATCGCGACTCTTCCCCGGAAGAGCGTTTCCAGGCCGCTTTGAAGCTGGCCGAAGTTCCGCGGAACTCGGCCAAGAACCGTACTCGCCTTTTGTGCGAGATCACCGGCCGTCCCCGTGGCAATTACCGCAAGTTCAAGATTTGCCGTAACAAGCTGCGCGAACTGGGTAATCTGGGTCAGATTCCCGGTCTGGTTAAGTCGAGCTGGTAAGGAGGCCATAAACAATGTCTATGACCGATCCGCTCGGCGATATGCTCGCCCGCATTCGCAATGGTCAGCGCGCCGCCAAGTCGGCCGTGACCTCGCCCGCCTCGAACCTGCGCATGAACGTGCTCGAGGTTCTCAAGCGTGAAGGCTACATCCGTGGCTACAGCAAGAAGGAAGTTCGTACCGGCGTGTCCGAACTGACCATCGAGTTGAAGTACCACGAAGGCAAGCCGGTGATCACCACGATTTCCCGCGTTTCGACCCCCGGTCGTCGCGTGTATTCGAAGATCGCTGATCTTGACCGTGTGGCCAACGGACTGGGTATCTCCATCCTCTCGACGCCGCGTGGCGTCATGAGCGATAGCGAAGCCCGCACCGCCAATGTCGGCGGTGAAGTTCTCTGCCAGGTGTTCTAAGGAGGGACTGACAGATGTCGCGAGTCGGCAAATATCCCGTGCCGGTGCCGTCTGGAGTCACTGTCCAGATCGCCGGTGCCGAATTCATCGCCAAGGGCAAGCTGGGTGAATCCCGCATGCCCCTGTCGGACGAAGTGGAAACCACCATCGAAGGCTCCGAAGTTTGGGTGAAGCCCAAGTCGGAAACCAAGCGTGCGCGCATGATGTGGGGCACCACCCGTGCCTTGATCAACAACATGGTCAAGGGCGTGTCCGACGGTTTCACCGTCAACCTGGAGATCAACGGCGTGGGTTACCGCGCCGCTGTCGAAGGCAAGACCTTGAAGCTGGCCCTGGGCTATTCCCACGATATCGACTATCCGATTCCGGATGACGTCACCATGAAGTGCGAAAAGCCCACCGCTATTTCCATCACTGGCCGCGATAAGCAAATCGTGGGTCAGCTTGCCGCAGAGATCCGGTCGTTCCGTGGTCCCGAGCCCTACAAGGGCAAGGGTATCAAGTACTCGACCGAGACCATCCTGCGCAAGGAAGGCAAGAAGAAGTAAGGGGCACTGCCATGATGACGCCGAAAGAATTGTTCGAGCGCCGCAAGCGGCGCACCCGGGCCAGCATCGCGAAGAAGGCTGGCGGGCGCACTCTGCGTCTGTCCGTCTTCCGCTCTGGCAAGAACATTTATGCCCAGGTGATCGACGACGTCCAGGGGTGCACCCTGGCTGCCGCTTCGTCGCTGGACAAGGACCTGAAGGGCTCGCTCAAGACCGGTGCGGACATCGCCGCCGCCGCCGCCGTGGGCAAGCTGATCGCCGAGCGGGCCAAGGCTGCGGGCATCACCGAGGTGGTGTTCGATCGCGGTGGCTACATCTATCACGGTCGGGTCAAGGCCCTGGCCGAAGCGGCCCGCGAAGGCGGCCTGTCGTTCTAAGGGAAAAAGACTATGGCACGTACTCCCAATACCGAGGGGAACGAACAGCGCCGCGGCCGTGGCCGCGGCGGTGAAGGTGGCGAGCGCGATGGTCGCGGTCGCGGCCGTGGCAATCCCGATGCTCCGCGCGCCGAGCGCGAGGAGAACGAGTTCGTCGACAAGCTGGTCCACATCAACCGTGTGGCCAAGGTGGTCAAGGGTGGCCGTCGCTTCGCCTTCGCCGCTCTGGTGGTGGTCGGTGACGCCAAGGGTCGCGTCGGTTACGGTTCGGGCAAGGCCCGTGAAGTTCCCGAAGCCATCCGCAAGGCGACCGAACAGGCCAAGCGCAACATGATCAAGGTGAACCTGCGTGAAGGCCGCACCCTGCATCATGACGTGACCGGTCACTTCGGTGCCGGCCGTGTTGTTCTGCGCGCCGCTCCGGCCGGTACCGGCATCATCGCCGGCGGCCCGATGCGCGCCGTGTTCGAAACCATGGGCGTGGCCGACGTCGTCGCCAAGTGCCTGGGCACCTCGAACCCGCACAACATGATCAAGGCGACCTTCGACGCCCTGGTGAACCTGAACAGCCCCCGTTCGGTGGCTGCCAAGCGTGGTAAGAAGGTTGGTGACATCATCGGCCGCCGTGACGGCGCCGCTGCTGCCACCGCCGCGTAAGGGAGGTTTCCATGGCTGACAAGAAGACCGTTCGCGTCACCCAGGTGGGCAGCCCCATCGGCCGCACCTCCGACCAACGCGCCACCCTGATCGGGCTGGGGCTGAACAAGCTCAATCGCACCAGCGAACTGGAAGACACTCCGGCCGTTCGTGGGATGATCCGCAAGGTTCAGCACCTGGTCCAGGTCGAGGACTAATCTTTCGTCCGGCCCTTGGCGACCCCAAGGGCCGGATACGAGGAATACGAAGATGACGAAGCTCAACGATCTGCGCGACAACGAAGGCGCTCGCTACAAGTTCAAGCGCGTTGGCCGTGGCATCGGCTCCGGCAAGGGCAAGACCTCGGGCCGTGGCGTCAAGGGCCAGGGTTCGCGTACCGGTGTTGCCCTGATGGGGTTCGAAGGTGGTCAGATGCCCATCTACCGCCGTCTGCCCAAGCGCGGTTTCACCCCGATCAACGCCAAGGAATACGCCGAGTTGAACCTCGGTCGCCTGCAGGCCGCCATCGACGCTGGCAAGATCAATGCCGGCGACACCATCAATGCCGAAATCCTGGCCGCCGCTGGCCTGATCGGCAAGATCGGTGATGGCGTGCGCTTGCTGGCCCGTGGCGAACTGACCGCCAAGGTGACCATCGAGGTTGCCGGCGCCTCTGCCGCGGCTGTCGCCGCGGTGGAAAAGGCGGGCGGTTCGGTCAAGGTTGCCGCCGAAGCCGCCGAGGGCTGATTAGTCCTCGGCAATTTCGCCGCGATCCTATATAAAACGCCCCAGGCCCCCGAACCTGATGCAAATCCAGGCGATGGGACTGGGGCGTTTTTATTTTTGGAATCGGCGCCGGCCGGGCATCTGACCGGGTCGCGCCTGTGGGTCACCTTTTACCGGAGCCTTTGGCATGGCCTCTGCTGCCGAGCAGCTTGCCGCGAACCTGAATTTTGGCGTTCTGGCGAAAGCCACCGAACTCAAGAAGCGGATCTGGTTCACCGTCCTCGCCCTGATCGTCTATCGCTTGGGCACGTGGATTCCCATCCCTGGCGTCGATCCCCACGTCATGGCCGAAATGTTCCGCCACCAGGGCGGCGGCCTGCTGGGCATGTTCGACATGCTGGCCGGCGGCGCTTTGCAGCGTATGACCATTTTCGCCCTGGCGATCATGCCGTACATCTCGGCGTCGATCATCATCCAGCTGATGACCACCATCGTTCCGGCGTTGGAAGCCATCAAGAAGGAAGGCGAATCGGGCCGTAAGAAGATCAACCAGTACACCCGCTACCTGACCGTGGTAATCGCCACCTTCCAGGCCTATGGCATCGCCGCCGGTCTGTTGGGCATGAGCGGCAGCACCGGCGCCGCGGTGATCATGGACAACCATGTGCTGTTCACCTTCTCGACGGTGATCACCCTGGTGGGCGGCACGCTGTTCCTGATGTGGCTGGGCGAGCAGATCACCGCCCGCGGCATCGGCCAAGGCACCTCGCTGATCATCATGGCCGGTATCGTCGCCCAGTTGCCCAGCGCTGTCGCCAGCACCCTGGAACTGGGTCGCACTGGCGCGCTTCCGGTTCTGCTGATCGTCTTCCTGCTGGTCATGGCGGTCGCCATCATCGCCGGCATCGTGTTCTTCGAACGCGCCCAGCGCCGCATCATCGTCCAGTATCCGAAGCGTCAGGTCGGCAACAAGATGTTCGGTGGCGAATCCACCCATCTGCCGTTGAAGCTCAACACCTCGGGCGTCATTCCGCCGATCTTCGCGTCGTCGCTGTTGCTGATGCCGGTGACCGCGGCGCAGTTCGCCGCCGGCGGCAACGGCCCGGAATGGCTGACCACCTTCACCGCCCTGATGGGCCGTGGACAGCCCTTGTATCTGGGGCTGTACACCGCCCTGATCGTGTTCTTCGCCTTCTTCTACACCGCCGTGGTCTTCAATCCCGTCGACACCGCCGAGAACCTGAAGAAGAACGGTGGATTCATTCCCGGCATCCGTCCGGGCAAGAACACCTCGGACTACCTGGACTACGTGCTGACCCGTCTGACCGTCCTGGGGGCGCTGTACCTCACCGCGTTGTCGGTTCTGCCGGAACTGCTGATCTCGCATTGGTCGGTGCCGTTCTATTTCGGCGGTACCTCGCTGTTGATCGTGGTGACCGTCACCATGGACACCGTGGCGCAGATCCAATCGCACCTTTTGGCCCACCAATACGAAGGGCTGATCAAGAAGGCTCGTCTGCGCGGCCGTCGCGGCTGAGCAAAAACATCAAGCCAACCAACAAAAAGGGGAGAACAACAAGATGAATCTGGTTCTGTTGGGTCCGCCGGGCGGCGGCAAGGGCACCCAGGCCAAGCGCCTGATGGACAAGTTCGGCTTGGTCCAGTTGTCCACCGGTGACATGCTGCGCGCCGCCGTTGCCTCGGGTTCCGAGATCGGCAAGAAGGCCAAGGCGGTGATGGATGCCGGTCAGCTGGTGTCCGACGACATCGTCATCGGCATCATCGACGACCGCCTGGAACAGCCCGACACCAAGAACGGAGTCATCTTCGACGGTTTCCCCCGCACCGTGGCCCAGGCGGAGGCGCTCGACGCCATGATGGCGAAGAAGGGCAAGAAGCTGGATTTCGCCATCGAGATCCGGGTTCCCGACGCCCCCATCGTCGAGCGTATCACCGGTCGTTACACCTGCGCCAAGTGCGGCGCCGGCTATCACGACAAGTTCCAGCAGCCCAAGGTTGCCGGCACCTGTGATTCCTGCGGCGGCACCGAGTTCTCTCGCCGTGCCGACGACAATGCCGAAACCGTGAACAAGCGCTTGGCCGCTTACCACGACCAGACGGCGCCGTTGCTGCCTTACTATCAGGCCAAGGGCAACTACCATCTGGTGGACGGCACCCAGGATATCGCCAAGGTCACCACCGACCTGGAAGCCATTCTGGGGAAGGTCTGAGCGATTTGACGACATGGTGGAGAGTCCCGTTGACTCTTCACCATTTCGCCATATAATCGCGCACCTTCGGTTTCTCCCCTTGGGGAGAGGCCTGGATTGATTTGTTTTAACGTGTCGATGTGGCTGCCGCCCTTCGGCTTATTCGAAATATCGGCGTGGGTTTAGGTTGACCGCCTGGCCCTGATCACCTGTCTTGCAAGGAGTATCCAGCTTTGGCCCGTATCGCTGGCGTCAATATCCCGACCAACAAGCGCGTCCTGATCGCGCTGACCTATATCACTGGCATCGGCCGTACCAAGGCTGCCGAGATTTGCGCCAAGCTGGCGATTCCCGCCGAGCGCCGCGTCAACCAGCTGACCGACGACGAAGTCCTGAAGATCCGCGAAATGATCGACAGCGACTATACCGTCGAAGGCGACCTGCGCCGTGAAACGGCCATGAACATCAAGCGCCTGATGGATTTGGGCTGCTATCGCGGTCTGCGCCATCGTCGCGGTCTGCCGGTTCGTGGTCAGCGCACCCACACCAATGCGCGCACCCGCAAGGGTCCGGCCAAGCCGATCGCCGGCAAGAAGAAGGCCACCCGCTAAGTCTCTGGCTTGACGTAAAGTTTAAGGATTACCTCTCATGGCTAAGCCCGCTGCTGCTCGTCCGCGTCGTCGCGAGCGCAAGAACATCACCTCTGGTGTTGCCCACGTGAACTCGACGTTCAACAACACCATGATCACCATCACCGATGCCCAGGGGAACACCATCTCCTGGTCGTCTTCCGGTATGCAGGGCTTCAAGGGCTCGCGCAAGTCGACCCCGTACGCTGCCCAGGTGGCCGCCGAAGACGCTGGTCGCAAGGCCATGGAACACGGCATGCGCACCCTGGAAGTCGAAGTGAAGGGCCCTGGCGCCGGTCGTGAAAGCGCTTTGCGCGCTTTGCAGGCCGTCGGCTTCGCCATCACCTCGATCCGCGATGTCACCCCGATCCCGCACAACGGTTGCCGTCCGCGCAAGCGTCGTCGCGTCTGATCGGTTGTTTTTTTCGTAGTTGCCGCCATCATCCCCAATCCCGGGCGATGGTGGCGGTTGCGCCGTTCCGGACCCTTTGGTCCTAGCATGAGGTCACGCTCGTGATTCAGAAGAACTGGCAGGAATTGATCAAGCCCTCGAAGCTGCAGGTGGAACCCGGTGCCGATGTGGCCCGTGTTGCGACTGTGGTCGCCGAACCGCTGGAACGCGGCTTCGGCATGACGCTGGGCAACTCCTTGCGCCGTGTGTTGTTGTCCTCGCTCCAGGGTGCCGCGGTTACCGCCATCCAGATCGAAGGCGTGCTGCACGAATTCTCGTCCGTTCCGGGTGTGCGCGAAGATGTCACCGACATCATCCTGAACATCAAGAACCTCGGCCTGCGCATGCATGGCGAGGGCCCCAAGCGCATGCAGCTGCGTGCGACCGGCCCCGGCGAGGTCAAGGCCGGCATGATCGAAGCCGGTCACGACATCGAGATCATGGACCCCGACCTGGTGCTGTGCACCCTGGATCAGGGCGCCAAGCTGAACATCGAATTCACGGTCGAGACCGGCAAGGGCTATGTGCCCGCGTCGCAGAACCGCACCGAGGATTCGCCCATCGGCCTGATCCCCATCGACGCCATCTTCTCGCCGGTCAAGAAGGTCGCCTACAAGGTGGAAAACACCCGCGTGGGTCAGGTCACCGACTACGACAAGCTGTCCATGGTGGTCGAGACCAACGGCGCCGTTTCCCCCGATGACGCGGTGGCCCTGGCGGCGCGCATCCTGCAGGACCAGTTGCAGCTGTTCATCAACTTCGACGAACCGACCCATGTGGTCGAGGAAGAGAAGAAGGACGAACTGCCCTTCAACAAGAACCTGCTGCGCAAGGTGGATGAACTGGAACTGTCGGTTCGTTCGGCCAATTGCCTGAAGAACGACAACATCATCTATATCGGTGACCTGGTCCAGAAGACCGAAGCCGAGATGCTGCGGACCCCGAACTTCGGCCGCAAGTCCCTGAACGAGATCAAGGAAGTGCTCTCGCACATGGGTCTGCACTTGGGTATGGAAATCCCCAACTGGCCGCCGGAGAACATCGAGGACCTGGCGAAGAAGCTGGAAGAACCTTATTGATCTTTGCCGTCATGCCCGGACTTGATCCGGGCATCCATGGATCGCCGGGTCAAGCCCGGCGATGACGGTTTCAAGAGGTTATGTTTTTGACAGGACCATTCCGGTCCAACCCGGCCGTGCTTCAGACGAGGGCGGCAGGGAGTGAAATCGGTTCTCGCCCGGCGAGACCAAGCCAAAGGAGAAAGTCATGCGTCACGGTATGTCCGGTCGTAAGCTGAATCGCACCAGCTCTCATCGCAAGGCCATGTTCTCGAACATGGTTGTCGCTCTGCTGAAGCACGAGCAGATCAAGACCACCCTGCCCAAGGCCAAGGACCTGCGTCCGATCGCCGAGAAGATCATCTCCTTGGGCAAGTCGGGCACCCTGCACGACCGTCGCCGCGCCTTCGCCATGCTGCGCGACGACGCCGTGGTCGCCAAGCTGTTCAGCGTCATCGCCGAACGCTACAAGGACCGCAAGGGTGGCTACACCCGCGTGCTGAAGGCCGGCTTCCGCTATGGCGACGCCGCCCCGATGGCCGTCATCGAGCTGGTTGACCGCGACCCGGCTGCCAAGGGCACCGATTCCGGCCCGACCGCCGACAAGAAGGCTGACGCCGACGAGGAATAATCCCGTCTGGCCAAGTCCACGAGAAAGGCGCCCCGCAATGGGCGCCTTTTTTGTTGCTCGGAAAAATAATTCGATTATTCTAGAAATATGGAAATGAAGGAAGCCCTGGACGCCTTGGCGTCATTGTCCAACGAGGTGCGCCTCAAGGTGTTCCGCCTGCTGGTCGCGGCGTCACCGCATGGTTTGCCAGCCGGCACCGTCGCCGAGGATTTGGGGATTCCCGCCAATACCCTGTCGTTCCACCTGAACCACCTGCGCCATGCGGGACTGGTCAGTTCGCGGCGGCAGGGGCGCTTGGTGATCTATGTGGCCCATTGCGAGCGGGTCCAGCTGTTGACCGACTATTTGACGGCCCATTGCTGTACTCGGCCCACATGCGGCGATGACGGAGCCTAGGGTCATGGAGATATTCACCCAATTTGCCGATTGGCTGGTTTACGGCGTGCTGGGCCTGGCGCCGGCGACGCCGCTGTCCGGTGCGCTGCAGTTCTTCGTCGAGGACGTGGGCAAGATCTTTTTCCTGCTGATCTTGGTGGTTTTCGTCATCGGCTTTTTCCGCTCGATGCTGGCGCCGGAACGAGTGCGCAAGATGTTGGGCGGGCGGAACCGTTGGTTCTCGTTCCCGGCCGCCGTCGGCTTGGGGGCGGTGACGCCGTTTTGCTCGTGTTCGTCGGTGCCGCTGTTCATCGGTTTCCTGGAAGCCGGCATTCCCCTGGGGGTGACCATGGCGTTCCTGATCACCTCGCCGATGATCAACGAAATCGCCGTCTTCCTGCTGATCAGCACCTTGGGGCTGGAATTCACCGTGGTTTATGTCGTCACCGGTCTGGTGGTGGGGTTGGTGGGGGGCTTGGTCATCGACCGATTGCGGCTGGAACATTGGGTGGAAGATTACGTCTGGAAGATCCGCATGGGCGAGACCGCCTTGCCGGAAGGCCCCCACGGTCTGCGTGACCGCCTGAACTATGCCCTTGAACAGGTGCGGGAAATCGTTGGCCGCTTGTGGCTGTACATCCTGATCGGTATCGGAATCGGCGCTTTTCTGCACGGTTATGTGCCGGCGGAACAATTGATGCGCTACGCCGGGCCGGAAAACCCCTTTGCCGTCCCCTTGTCGGTCCTGATCGGTATTCCGCTTTATTCCAACGCCACCGGTATGATCCCGGTCGTCGAGGCGTTGCTGGCCAAGGGGCTGCCGGTGGGAACCGTCTTGGCGCTGATGATGAGCGTGGTGGCGCTGTCGCTGCCGGAAATGATGATGCTGAAGAAGGTGCTGAAATGGCAGTTGCTGGTGGTGTTCATCAGCGTGCTGGCGGTCAGCATCACCCTCGTCGGCTATCTGTTCAACGCGATTTTTTAGGAGGACACCATGGAGATCAAGGTCTTGGGCGGTTGCTGCGGCAATTGCGACACGGTGATGAAGATGGTGGCCGATAAGGCCGCCGCTTTGGGGGTCGAGATCAGCCTGGAAAAGGTCACCGACATGGCGGCCATCCTGGGCTATGGGGTGATGAGCACACCCGGCGTGGTCATCGACGGCAAGGTGGTGCATGCCGGCGGTATCCCCAAGCCTTCGCAGGTCGAAGTGTGGCTGAAGGGCTAATTTAAGCCCGACGGCGCCTGAGACGGCCCGGCACGGGCAGCGCTACGCGCAAACAACCGGCACGGGCTACTTTGTTAACGTGTCTTGGCGCGGTCGACGCGGCCCATGTTGGTCAGGTTGGCGTCAACCGTGCGCGACAGGGTGTTGAGGTCCATGCGCGACGACACGTTGCGGGTCTTCAGCCGAGCGGCGAAGGCCTTGACCACATCGGGGCTGCCGGGCTTGCCGAAGACCTGGGCGAAGGTGGCGCGCCCCAATCCCTGATAGCACCGCGCCAACAGCACGGCGCCTTGGAACAGCGACAGGCTGAAGCCGCCCAGCAACTCGTTGCGGCTGGATTCGGAAATCGAGCAGAAGGCGGCGACCAGCTCGCGCTTGTCGTTGTCGTGCAACGGTCCCAAGGTATTGCGCACCTGCGGGTCGTTCAGGGTTTCCCACCAGAAATCGTATTCGCGGGAATTGGTTTCCACCAAGACCGGCTCTTCGGCTTGCATGGCCGGGGGCGGCAATGTGGGGACCGCCTTGCCGTTCACCGGTACGCCGCCGGCCTTCGCCACCAAGGCGTCCACCTCGGCGGATGTCTTCAAATCCAGCAGCGCCGGCCCCAGTTCCTTCATCTTGTGGGCGGGCAGGGGGGCGTAATGGGCGACCAGCGGCACCTGCCACTCATGGATCAGGTACTCGTTCATGGCGTTGTACAGCCGTCCCGACTTGCTGGTCTTGTCGTTGGGATCGCCGCCCAAGGCATCCTTGAAATGACGCTTGGCATGGGTGCGCACGATCATGGCGATGATGTCGTGGACGGTGCGGCCACAGCGCAGGGCGACGAAGTCGTCGTTGACCAGCCGGCCCTTGGTGTCCACCAGCAAATGGGAAAAGGCGTCGCGGCGTTTCCTGAAGATCAGCAGGCAGCCATGCAGCATGTCGGGGTTGTTGATGACCGAGTCGTAGAACATGGCGCCATTGAAGTCGCCAAAACCGGGGACCAGCGTGCGAAATACCTCGGCCACCGGGCCACGCAAGGCCTCGGTAATGCTTTTGACCGCCTGGTTGTGGTCGATTTCGCTCACACTGACCCCTTTGGAAGCTTCTGCTTCCTTCGACTAGGATGCGCCCATTCCCCCTCCTAAAGTCGCAGGTCCCATCCTGGGCGAGAATTGAACGCAAATCAAACGTCAGAATGTGACATTTCCGGAAAGCGCGTGGGGTTGACTTTGGGGGCGGCTTGGTCCCATGGTCTGGCTTGGACCGAAGGGGGGCCTCGACATGCGGGGCTGAGAGGCCGGAGCAAGTGCCGGCGACCCTTGGAACCTGATCCGGGTCATGCCGGCGAAGGGATCGGACATTTTCCGCCACTCGCCCGTGATCCATCCAGGCTTTGACAAAGGCGGAAACACCCATGCTCGACAATCCCCAGGCTTTGACGGTCACCACCGGGGCGCTGCCCGGTTCGCGTAAGATCCATGTCCAGGGCTCGCGCCCCGACATCTTGGTCGCCATGCGCGAGATCGACCTGGAACCGTCCAGCGGCGAGGCCCCGGTGCGGGTCTACGACACGTCGGGCGCCTATACCGACCCGGCCCATCAGGTGGACATCACCAAGGGTTTGCCGCAGATGCGCCGGGCCTGGGTGCTGGAACGCGGCGATGTCGAGGAATATGAAGGCCGTGCCCACAAGCCGGAAGACGACGGCCTGAAGCCGGGCGAAAAGATCGGCGTGCCGGTGTTCGACCGCGGGGCCTTGCGCCCGTTGCGCGCCAAGGCCGGTCAGGTGGTGACCCAGATGGCCTATGCCAAGCGCGGCATCATCACCCCGGAAATGGAATATGTGGCCATCCGCGAGAACCTGCGCATCGCTGAATTGCGCGAAGCGGCAGAACGTGACGGCGAGGATTTCGGCGCCGACATCCCCGATCAGGTGACCCCCGAATTCGTCCGCGCCGAACTGGCCCGCGGCCGCGCCATCATCCCCAGCAACATCAACCACCCGGAAGCCGAACCGATGATCATCGGTCGCAACTTCCTGACCAAGATCAACGCCAACATCGGCAATTCCGCCGTGGCGTCCTCGGTGTCGGAAGAAGTGGAAAAGATGGTCTGGGCCATCCGCTGGGGCGCCGACACGGTGATGGATCTGTCCACCGGTCGCCACATTCACGCGACGCGGGAATGGATCTTGCGCAATTCCCCGGTTCCCATTGGCACCGTGCCCATCTATCAGGCCCTGGAAAAGGTTGACGGCCGCGCCGAGGACCTGACCTGGGAAGTGTTCCGCGACACCCTGATCGAACAATGCGAACAGGGCGTCGATTACTTCACCATCCATGCCGGCCTGCGTCTGGCCCATATTCCGCTGACCGCCAAGCGGGTCACCGGCATCGTGTCGCGCGGCGGCTCGATCATCGCCAAGTGGTGCCTGGCCCATCACAAGGAAAACTTCCTTTACACCCATTTCGAGGACATCTGCGAAATCCTGAAGGCTTATGACGTGGCCTTTTCCCTGGGCGACGGTCTGCGTCCAGGGTCCATCGCCGACGCCAACGACGCCGCCCAGTTCGCCGAGTTGGAAACCCTGGGCGAGCTGACCCATATCGCCTGGAAGCATGAATGCCAGGTGATCATCGAAGGCCCGGGCCACGTGCCCATGCACAAGATCAAGAAGAACGTGGAAAAGCAGCTGGCCCTGTGCGGCGAGGCGCCGTTCTACACGCTGGGGCCGTTGGTCACCGACATCGCGCCGGGCTACGACCACATCACCAGCGCCATCGGCGCGGCGATGATCGGCTGGTTCGGCACCGCCATGCTGTGCTATGTGACGCCCAAGGAACATCTGGGCCTGCCCGACCGCCAGGACGTGCGCGAAGGCGTCGTCACCTACAAGCTGGCCGCCCATGCCGCCGATCTGGCCAAGGGCGTTCCCGCGGCCCGCGAACGCGACGATGCGCTGTCCCGCGCCCGTTTCCAGTTCCGTTGGCGCGACCAGTTCAACCTGTCGCTGGACCCCGACAAGGCGTTGGAATTCCACGACCAAACCCTGCCGGCGGAAGGCGCCAAGGTCGCCCATTTCTGTTCCATGTGCGGGCCGAAGTTCTGCGCCTACAAGATCAGCCAGGAAGTGCGCGACATTGCGGCTGAGCAGGCGGAGAAGGGCATGGAGCAGATGAGCGAGAAGTTCCTGGCCGAAGGCGGGGAAATCTACAAGGTGGAAAGCCCGGCGGCGGAATAGCCGCCGGGGTCTTGCACTTGGATCACTCGGCCGGCAGCGGGAAACCCGGTGTCGCCGCTTGGTCTTCGGCCCGTTGGGCGGTGGCGAACCAGTCACCGCCATAACGGGCCGGGCGCCGGGCCAGCCAGGCGTCCAGCCCTTCGCGCAAGTCGGCGGTGGGGGCCATGCGGGCGAATTGCTCGGCTTCCACCAGCAATCCTTCGGCGATGGGCAGGTTGATGCCCCGCGTCGTCGCCGTCAGGATGGTGGCGATGGCCAGCGGCGAATGAACCAGGATGCGGTCCAGCAACGACCGCGCCGAGGCCAGCAGATGGTCGTGCGGCACCACCGCGTTGATCAGTCCCAATTCAAGGGCGCGTGGCGCCAGAAAGCTTTCCCCTGTCAGCAGCAGTTGCAGCGCCCGCTTGCGGCCGGCCAGACGCGGTAGGCGTTGGGTGCCGCCGAAAGTGGGCGGCATGCCCAGGCGGATTTCCGGCTTGGCGAAGATGGCCCGCTCGCTGGCGACGGCCAAGGGCGCGGCCTCGGTGATCTCGCAGCCGCCGCCATAGGCCAAGCCGTTGACGGCGACGACGATGGGCTTCTTGAAGGCTTCGATGCGGGCAGTCAGCCGCTGGCCCCGGGCGACGAAGTCGCGCAGCGCCGTTTCGGCCCCCATTTCCACCGAGCGGGAAAATTGCGGAATGTCACCGCCGGCGGAAAACGCCCGGTCGCCTGAACCGGTCAGGATGACGCCACCGATCTTGGGATCGTCGTCGATGTCGTCCAGATGGGAAGTCAACAGGTCGATGGTTTCGTAATCCAGGGCGTTCAGCTTGTGCGGACGGTTCAGGGTCAGGGTGGCGACCGGGCCGTCCACGTTCAACAGCACCTTCTTGCTCATGCTTTTTCCCTCCAGTGGGTTGGTGGGCCGAGCATGAAGAGGCGGCGAACTTGAGTATACTCACTGTACGGTATACTTTCAGGGTCATGCCCAGACACGCCGACACCCGCGCCCATATCGTCGCCGCCGCTTCCAAGCTGTTCTACGCGGAAGGAATCGGCCGGGTCAGCGTCGACGCGGTGGCGGAAAAGGCCGGGGTGACCAAGCGGACCCTTTATTATCACTTCCGCAGCAAGGACGACCTGATCGCGGCTTATCTGGAATCCCGCGACCAGCCCAACCTGACGCTGATGGCCGAATGGTTCGCCCAGGCGCCGGGGGGGCTGGAAGACAAGGTGGCGGCCATCTTCCACCAATTGGCCCAGGTGGCGGCCCATCCCAAATGGAAGGGCTGCGGCTTTTTGCGCACCACCGCCGAATTGGCGTCCATGCCCGGTCATCCGGCGGTACGGATCGGGGCGCGTCACAAGCTGGGATTCGCCCAATGGCTGGAAGGCGAAATCACGTCCGCCGGCTATGGCGAAGCCGGCATCCTGGCGCGCGAGGTTCTGTTGCTGTTGGACGGGGCTTTTTCCGCCTCGCTGCTGCAACTCGACCCGCAATGGTTCGTGGCCGCCGGGCGCGCCGCCGCCGGTTTGGTGGCGTTGCGCCGCCCCGCCTAATGCAGGGTATGCAAGGGGCTTGCGCTGCCCCAGCCGTCGCCCATGGACTCGATGATGGCGTCGCGGGTCGCGTCGCAAACTTCGGTGCTGTGGTCGGGGATTTCGATCTCGATCACGGTGACGCCGTTGCCGTCCTTCTTCAGGGACGGGGAAAAGCCGCTGTCGCGCAGCAGCTCCAACGCCCCTTCGGGACGGCTCAGGGCTTCGATCACTTTTTCGGTCAGCGGGTTGCCGCGGCCGGGCAAAAGGTCGAAATACAGCCGGCCGACGGCGACGGCATCGGCCCGGGCGATATGGCGCAGGACGGTTTCGGCCCGTGACGCCACCGCCATCATGGTCTGACGCGGGGTGGCGCGCCGGGCGTCGGCGTGCAAGCTGGCGCACAGCGGTTCCAGATTGTCCTGCCAGCACGGATCGCGCAGCACCAGGCTGACCAGTTGCCGAGCCATGCTTTCCACCAGGTCCTGCCGCGCCATGATCGTTTCTCCAGCCATTGTCTGGCTGATACGGCGGCACTTAGGGATTTCAGGCGGATTATTGCGCCGCCTTGATGGATTGCTTGGCCTGGTACATGGAATTGTCGGCATGGCGCAGCAGTTCACCGGCGCTTTTCCCGTGTTCGGGATAGCAGGCGATGCCGATGGACAGGCCGATGGACCAGTCGCGGCCGCCCAGCGTGATGGGCTTGCCGGCATTGATGCGGCATTGCTCGGCCACCAGGGCGGCGGCGTCCTGGGTTGCGACCTCGCCCAGCAGGACGGCGAACTCGTCGCCGCCGATGCGCGCCACCGTGTCGCTTTTGCGCACCGAATCCAACAGCCGGTCGGCCACATGGCGCAGCATGGAATCGCCGGCGGCATGGCCCACCTGGTCGTTGATGGGCTTGAAGCCGTCCAGATCCATGTAGAGCAGGGCGAAGGGCTGGTCCTGGCGTTCGGCCCGCAGCAGGGCCTGATCCAGGCGATCTTCGAACATGGCGCGGTTGGGCAGGCCGGTCAGGCCGTCGTGATGGGCCATGTGGCGCAGTTTTTCCTGGGTTTCCAGCAGGGCCTGTTCCTGTTGGCGCAGAACGTTCAAAAGGAAGTTGAAGCCTTTGGCCACTTCGCCCACTTCGTCGTCGCGGATGATGGGCAGGGGACGGATCTGGGTTTCGCCATTGGCCATCTGGTGCAGTTGCCGGGCGCTTTGGGTCAACGGCCGCAGCACATAGAACAAGATGGCCAGCAAGGCCCCCAGCACCACGATGGGAACCAGGAGGCTGCCGAACAGCACCAGCTTGACGATGTGCTGAACCGGGCGCATGGCCTCGGTGGTCGGGGTGCGGGCCACCAGGAACCAGCCGGCGGTGGGAATGCTGACCATGGCCGACAATTCTTCGACGCCGTCGATGTTGGTGGTGATGCCGGTGCCGCGATAGCCGGCCATGGCGCGGTCATGCAGCGGATTCAGGCCGGGGGGCGGCACGGGTTTCAGAATCTTGCGCGGGTCGCCGGCGGTGACGAAAAGACCGTCCTGGGGGGAAACCAACAGGAAGCTGCCGCTTTGTCCGACGGCTTCTTCCTGAACCGGGCGCAGAAAGTTGTCGGCGGCAATGGGGGTGGTGCCGGTGAGGATGGCGGTGGCGCGGCCCTTGGTGTCGTGAACCGGGGCGGCGAAGACCACGGCCGGGGTGCCGTCGGGCAAGCGAAGGGGCTTGCCCACCTGGGCCTTGTCGTCCTGGGCCACTTTGGCGATCCAGTCGGGGGGCAGTTCGGCGGCGGGGACGTTGGACGCCCCCAGGATGCGCCCATCCAGGCTGTAAAGCGTCAGGCCCGAGGGAAAGAACGACAGGATGATCCGCCGCCCGGCCAGCCATTCGGACATCCGCGACACCGGGGCATCGGGGTCCGGCGGACTCATCATCGCCAGACCGGACAACATTTCCAGGCGCAGCTTCAGCTTGTCATTGATGTCGCGTGCCGCGTATTCGGCGATGGCCAATTGGTGTGACGACGACAGCGCCACCACGTCTTCGTTCAGGATAGTGCGCAAGATGGTCAGACGCAGACCGATGCCGACCACCACCACCACAAGGGCCAGCATCATCATGCGGGTGACGATGCTGCGCCGGACTTTGTGCCATTTGGACTTCAGCCGGTCCTGATCCATTCCCATCCCCTGTGTGTAACGCCATTAGATGGCGTGCCGGCCCCCCTTTGTCAAAGGGAAAGGCGGGGCTTGACATTTTTAGAGACGACCGGTCTATTATTAAATCCATGGAACATTCTCTTCCCCGCAAGCGTGGTCGTCCGCCAAAAGTTGCCCCATCATCGATGGATACGCGCACAGCGATTGTTCGCGCCGGGGTTGACCTTTTGACGGCCCAGGGTTTTTTGTCCACCGGCATCGACCAGGTGCTGAAGGCGGTGGGCGTGCCCAAGGGGTCGTTTTATCACTACTTCGCCAGCAAGGATGACTTCGGCCTGGCGGTGATCGACGCCTATGGCATCTACTTCGCCGCCAAATTGGGGCGCTGGCTGGGCAATCCGGCCCGTGACCCGCTGGCCCGGCTGGCCGATTTCGTCGCCGACGCCAAAGCTGGCATGGAGCGACACAAATTCCGCCGTGGTTGTCTGGTCGGCAACATGGGCCAGGAACTGGGCGGCAGCCATGACCCGTTCCGCGACCGGCTGGAAAGCGTGCTGGGGGATTGGCAGCGCCGTGTCGCCGCCTGTCTGCAGGACGCCAAGGCGGAAGGCCAGATCCGGGCCCAGGTGGATTGCCAGCGCATGGCGGAATTTTTCTGGATCGGCTGGGAAGGGGCGATCCTGCGCGCCAAGCTGACCCGTTCCACCGTCCCCATGGATGTGTTCGCCGACACCTTTTTCGCGCTTCTGAAGGAGTAAACCATGTTCAAGGCCATCCTGATCGAAAAGGACGACGCCGGTTACCGTGCCGGCCTGACCGACATCGCCGAAGACCGTCTGCCGGAAGGCGACGTGCTGGTGCGGGTGGATTATTCCACCTTGAACTATAAGGACGGCCTGGCCATCACCGGCAAGGGGCCGGTGGTGCGGTCCTTCCCCATGGTGCCGGGCATCGACTTGGCGGGTCAGGTGGAAGCGTCCAGCCACAAGGATTACAAGCCCGGCGACCAGGTGGTGCTGAACGGCTGGGGCGTGGGCGAGACCCATTGGGGCGGCCTGGCGCAGAAGGCCAGCCTGAAGGGCGATTGGCTGGTGCCGCTGCAGGCGCCGTTCACCCCCGCCCAGGCCATGGCCATCGGCACCGCCGGCTACACCGCCATGCTGTGCGTGATGGCCTTGGAGCGTCAGGGCATCACCCCGGGAAAGGGCGAGGTGTTGGTCACCGGCGCCGCCGGCGGTGTCGGTTCGGTGGCGGTGGCGGTGCTGGCCAAGTTGGGCTATTGCGTCGCCGCGTCCACCGGCCGTCCCCAGGAAGCCGACTATCTGAAGTCGCTGGGCGCCGCCGAGATCATTGACCGCAATACCCTGTCCAGCCCCGGCAAGCCCCTGGCCAAGGAACGCTGGGCGGCGGCGGTGGACAGCGTCGGCAGCCATACGCTGGCCAATGTCTGCGCCCAGATGCGCTATGGCGGGGTGGTCGCCGCCTGCGGTCTGGCCCAGGGCATGGACCTGCCGGCCAGCGTCGCCCCCTTCATCTTGCGTGGCGTCACCCTGGCCGGAGTGGACAGCGTCTACCGCCCGCGCGACCAGCGCATCGAGGCGTGGAAGCGTCTGGCCCAGGACCTGGACGTGTCCAAGCTGGACGCCATCACCAGCACCATCGGCCTGGGCCAGGTGGTGGAGACGGCCGGCCGGTTGCTGGCCGGTCAGGTCCGCGGTCGCGTGGTCGTCGACGTCAATTCTTAAGAAGGGGGAAGAGCACATTGTCCGACAAGCCCATCAGCCGGTTTCCGGTCCCCAAGCTGGCCGACCTGCCCGCCGACATCCGTGCCGCCATCGAGGCGGTGCAGGAAAAAGCGGGCTTCGTGCCCAACATCTTCCTGGCCCTGGCTCATCGCCCTGACGAGTTCCGCGCCTTCTTCGCCTATCACGACGCCCTGATGGAACGTCAGGGGGGGCTAAGCGCCGCCGATCGCGAAATGATCGTGGTCGCCACCTCGGCGGCCAACCAGTGCCAGTACTGCGTCATCGCCCATGGTGCCATCCTGCGCATCCGCGCCAAGAATCCGCTGATCGCCGATCAGGTGGCGGCCAATTGGCGCAAGGCCGACATCACCGACCGGCAGAAGGCCATGCTGGCTTATGCCCTGAAGGTGTCACAATCCGCCTGGGACGTGGCCGACGACGACTTCGCCATCTTGCGCGGCCATGGCTTTTCCGATGACGACATCTGGGACATCGGGGCGATCAGCGCCTTTTTCGGCCTGTCCAACCGACTGGTCAACATGGGCTCGATCCGCACCAACGAACAGTTCTATCTGATGGGACGCGTCCCCAAGGGCTGAGCCGTTGGTGTTGAGGGTTTTCCACAAGGCCGGGCTGGGGTAAGGTCCGGCCTTCGCTTTGTTCGGTTGACGAGTCCAGGCTATGTCGCGGTTCCTGAAGAGTGCCTTGTTGGTGATGGTCGTCCTGGTCGCCGCCGATCTGGTTTTGGCCCAGCTCGGCAAGGTCATGGTCCCCGACTGGTCGTTGCGGACCCATCGCCTGAAGTTCCGCATTCCCGATCCGGTGTTCCATCACGCCTTGGCGCCGCAAGTCATCCAGGTGGACCGTTGGGGGGGCGCCAGCTATCGGCTGGTGACCAATTCCCTGGGTGGACGCGACGTCGAGCCCCGGGTGGTGCCGTTGACGGCCGATCATCGTCGTGTCGCCATCATTGGCGATTCCTTCGTCGAAGGCGTGGGCTATCCGTTCGAACAGACGTTCGTCGGCATCGTTCACGACGCCATGCGGGAAAAAAATGTCGAGGTCCTGAATTTGGGTGTGTCGTCCTATTCGCCGTTGCTGTACTGGCGCAAGGTTCAGTACATGCTGGAAAACAAGGGCTTGAAGTTCGATGACCTGCTGGTGTTCGTCGATCCCGGCGACATCTTGAACGAAGCGCTATGGTACGATTTGGGGCCCGACGGCAGCATCATTTCCAATATCCAAGGTGGCATCAACGCCGAGCAACGGGTGGGGGGGGCCGGTGACTGGCTTGCGGTGAATTCCGTCGTCGGCAAGCTGATGTTCATGGTTGCCGACCGGTGGCGCTTGCATCTGCGGGAAAAGCAAATTTCGGATACCGAGCGTACGGGAGACGAGAGCATTGATACGGTCGTCAATGCCCGTGACGCCAGTTGGACCTATGATCAGAAAGCCTGGGACAGTTGGGGGCGGTTGGGGCTGGAGCGGGCGATCACCAGCCTCGACCGTTTGCGGGAATTGACCCGTCAGCACGGCATCTCGCTGACCGTCGCCGCCTATCCCTGGCCGGGCCAGGTGTGGCGTGGGCAAATCGAGGCCCGTCATCGCCAGGCCTTGCGGGAATGGGCCGCCGCCAACCATGCCGGCTTCATCGACCTTTATCCTGACTTTCTGGCCGTTCCTCCGCAGCAGGCGGTCAAGACGTGGTTCATCAAGGGCGACGTGCATTGGAATGACGAAGGGCACCGTCTGGTGGCCAGCCGCGTGTTGGATTATTTGGCCCCATCGGTGAAGTCGACCACCACGGCGCAGTGATCGCTGATCACCGGCAGGCCCTTGTCGCAAACCCGGTCCAGGTCGACCCGCCAGCTTTTCGGCGGGCGGCCGTGGCCGGACCACAACAAATGGTCCAGGCAGGGGCCGTCGGGCTGGCCCACCAGGGTCGAGCGCGGCGCGTGGCCCAATTCGCTGCGGCAATCGCGCCAGCCGCTGCCGGCCAGGTGGAAGTCCTCCACATGGGCATTGAAATCGCCGCCGATCAGCGCGGTGCCCGGCCGTTTCGCCACTTGCTTGGCGGCTTCCAGCTGACGTCGGCGTAAGGCCGGATCATCCAGATGGGTCAAATGCAGGTTGGTCACCGTGGTCGGGCCGTGGGGGGCGTTGATTTCCACCACCAAAGCCGCACGTTCGCCGTCTTCGGGGGCGCTGGGCAGCGGGATGGACAAGGTGGCGCGGACGGGGTGGCGCGACAGCACCGCCAGTCCGGACCGGCTGTCCACCCGATGTCCTTCCACCACCCGCTTCTTTTCACGCAGCGGCAGGTTGATGACGTTCAGCCCCAGGTGGCGACCCAGGGCATGGCCGGTGTGCAGCCCCAGGGACGGGGCGTCCAGCACTTCCTGCAACAGCACCACGTCGGGCGACAAATCTTCCAGGCCACGGGCCATGGCGGCAAGGCGGTCGGCATAATCGCCGTCACCTTTCCAGGTGTTCAAGGTCACGACGCGCATGGGGCCCCCAGGGCAAAGCGTTCGACAAGGGCGAAGTCGCTGCCCGGGTCTTGACGGACCAGACAGATCGAGCGGATTTCCAGGTTCTCGGCGCAGGCTTCGGCGACCAGCGGCTGCAACATCGCCGCAACTTCGGCTTGGGCCGAGTCGTCGACGCGGCAGGTCAGGGTCATGTGGAAGCGGTATTCCTCGAAGACGTAAGGATAGCCCCAGTCTTCCAGCAATTGGCGGCTTCGGGCCGACAGCGGCGATTTCAGCCGCTTGGCCCGCTCGGCCGGGGTCAGCGGCGCGCGAAAGCGGTCGAAGTCGCGCACGCAGGCGGCGCCCAGGGATTGGATGGCGTCGGACGGCAGCGACGGGCGCAGGGCGAAAAAGCCGTTCAGCACGGCCAGATTTGGCGGGGCTTCGACCACGCCCCTATGACGGGCGGCGAAATCGGCGCAGGCGGCGACCAGTTGGGCTTCGTCATAGCCTTCGGCCAGACGGAACGGTGCCTTCAAGGTGGCGTGAAAGCCATAGGGTCGGGCTTCGGCGGTCAGCTGCCGGGGCAGGTGGTCCAGCCAGACCTGGCCCAGGCGCATCAGGGCGCTGGCCGGTTCCGGCAGGAAGTAGATGGCGTAGCGGGTGGTCATATGGCCTGGCAATCCGATTGGGGGCGCGTCGTCATAATGCGGCTTGTGCGGAACGCGCCGTGAAGCTTTGGTGACTCTTGTGCGGATGACTAGACCTTTGTCCCATTGGTCCAGGCTGGCTCAGCCCCCTTCGAACACCAGTTGAACCCGGTCGCAGGCCCAGCGCGCCACGGTGTATTCCACCGGCCGTCCGGTGGAATCGACGTTGATGCCCTCGCTCATCAGGATCGGCTTGTTGGGGGGCTGTTGCAGCAGCAGGGCGTCGCCGGATCGCGCCATGCGGGCGGTGACCCGGGTGGTGCGCCGGGCCGGGTCGGCGATGCCGTAATGGGCCAAGGCCCGGGTGAACGACCCGCTTTCCTGGTAGATGGCGGCGATGTCGGGAAAACGGCCCTTGGGGAAGTAATGGGCGGACACCGACAGCGGCCTTCCGTCGGCCTCGGCCAGACGCTCGATCATCACTACCGGGCTGCCCTTGCGGATTTCCAGGGCCTTGGCCACCGCACCTTCCGCCGGCATCTCCACCACCTTCAGCAGTTTTCCCGACGCTTCGCGCTTGTTGGCGGCGATGTTCTCGGAAAACCGGGTGCGGCGACGCACCTGATATTCGATGACGCTTTCCTGGACGAAGGTGCCGCGCCCCTGCTCGATGCGCACCAAGCCCTTTTCCGCCAGGGCGGCGATGGCCCGCCGTACGGTGTGGCGGTTGACGTCGAACTGGGTGGCCAATTCGTGTTCGGTGGGCAGCTTGTGCCCCGGCGCCACCTTGCCGGCGATGATGTCGCGTTCGACCGTTTCGGCGATTTGTCGCCAAAGCGCGGTGCCGCCGCCGCGGGCCAATTCCATCTCTGTCATGGAAGCTTCACCTTATGACGCTTGAAAATGCAGATCCAACAAGCGCATGGTGGCTCAAGAACATATAGATGTCTAGACCTTTTTCGGATTTGTCCATGACTTCAGCAACCATCGATACCGATGCCCGCCGCCACTGGATGGGGGTGTTGGCGAAATCCTCCCCGGCCAGGTTGGCCCAATTGTGGACCGATCTTGACGGCTTGCCCGGCTGGTCCCACCTGCGCCGCCCGGAAGTGGGGCTGGTGATGGTGCGCGGCCGCATGGGCGGTGATGGCGGCCCCTTCAACATGGGGGAAATGACGGTGACCCGCTGTTCCGTCCGTGTGGATGGCGGCGCCGTCGGCCATGCCTGGGTGGCGGGACGATCCAGCACCCATGCCGAGATGGCGGCCCTGGCCGACGCCCTGCTGCAGATGCCGGGGTGGCATCAGGTGGTGGCCGACGCCGTGGTCGCCCCCCTGGCCCGTCAGCTTGCCGAAGACCGGGCGCGGGCCGGCCGCCAGGCCGCCGCCACCCGTGTCGATTTCTTCACCATGGTCCGCGGAGAGGATTGATCCCGTGAACGCACTTGCCCCCGAAACCGGCCTGTTGCCCGGCTTTTCCGATCCGGTCGCCGAGGCGCAGAAGACCTTCCGCGCCGTGCTGGAAGCCACCAGCCGTCCCGGCACCATCGTCACCGCGCCCGCCTTGCCGTCGGCACCGGCGCCGTTGACCCCGGTGGCCGCGGCCTTGCTGCTGGCGTTGGTGGATTACGAGACGCCGTTGTGGCTGGACCCCGCTGCCCGCCAGCCGGCGGTCGAGGAATACCTGCGCTTCCATTGCGGCTGTCCGCTGGTGGACGAACCGTCCCAGGCGGCCTTCGCCCTGGTCACCGACGCGCAATCCATGCCGCCGCTGTCCGCCTTCCATCTGGGCAGCGACGAATATCCCGACCGTTCCACCACCTTGATCATCCAGGTGCCCAACCTGGACGGCGGTGACAATTGGCGGCTGAAGGGGCCGGGCATCCGCGATCAGGCCATCTTGTCGGCCAGCCATCTGCCGGTCTGCTTCAAGTCCTGGGTGCGGGACAACCACGCCTTGTTCCCGCGCGGTGTGGACCTGCTGTTCGCGGCGCCGACCCAATTGGCCGGCCTGCCCCGTTCCACCCAATTGGAGGGTTGATCCATGTATGTGGCGGTCAAGGGCGGCGAAAAGGCCATCGACAACGCCCACGCGCTGATGGCCCAAGGCCGGCGCGGGGCCGAAAGCGTGCCCGAACTCAGCCTGGAACAGATTTCCGGGCAATTGTCCCTGGCGGTGGAACGGGTGATGACCGAAGGCTCGGTCTATGACCGCGACCTGGCGGCCCTGGCCTTGAAACAGGCCCAGGGCGACGCGGTGGAAGCCATCTTTCTGCTCCGCGCCTATCGGACCACGCTGCCGCGCTTTGGGTCCAGCCAGCCGGTGGAAACTGGTTCCATGGCCATCCGGCGCCGCATCTCGGCGGCGTTCAAGGACCTGCCGGGTGGGCAGGTGCTGGGGCCGACCTATGACTACACCCATCGCTTGCTGGATTTCGCCCTGGCCGCCGAAGGCGGCGCCCGCGCCCCCGTGGCGGAAAATCCCGAGCCGGTGGAAGCCGCCATGCCGCGGGTTACCGACGTTCTGGGCCATCAAGGCCTGATCGAGCCGTCGGGCGAGGGGGCCGAGGTTCCCGGCGACCTGACCCGCCAGCCGTTGAACTTCCCCGCCGGCCGTGACCTGCGTCTGCAAAATCTGGCCCGTGCCGACGAAGGTTTCGTCCTGGCCTTGGCCTATTCCAGCCAGCGCGGCTATGGCAACACCCACCCCTTCGCCGGCGAAATCCGCATGGGCGAGGTGGCGGTGGAACTGGTGCCGGAAGAACTGGGCTTCGCCATCGAAATCGGCGAAATCACCCTGACCGAATGCCAGATGGTCAACCAGTTCAAGGGCTCGAAAACCGTGCCGCCGCAATTCACCCGCGGCTATGGCCTTAGCTTCGGCCACTGCGAGCGCAAGGCCATGGCCATGGCCCTGGTTGACCGCTCGCTTCGGGCCGAGGATCTGGGCGAATTGGTGTCCAACCCGGCCCAGGACCAGGAATTCGTGCTTTACCATTCCGACAACGTCGAGGCCTCGGGCTTCGTCCAGCACCTGAAACTGCCCCATTACGTGGATTTCCAGTCGGAACTGGAAATGATCCGTCGTTTGCGGCGCGAAAACGCGGAGGCCGCCCAATGAATACCGGCTACAACTTCGCTTACTTGGATGAACAGACCAAACGCATGTTGCGTCGGGCCATCCTGAAGGCGGTGGCCATTCCCGGCTATCAGGTCCCCTTCGGGTCCCGCGAAATGCCTTTGCCTTATGGCTGGGGCACCGGCGGTATCCAGGTGACGGCGGCGGTGATCGGTGCCGACGACACCTTGAAGGTGATCGACCAGGGCGCCGACGACACCACCAACGCTGTCTCCATCCGTCGTTTCTTCGCCCGCACCACCGGAGTCGCCACCACCGAGAAGACGGTGGAGGCGACGGTCATCCAGACCCGCCACCGTATCCCGGAAACCCCGCTTTCCGACGGTCAGATCATGGTCTATCAGGTGCCGATCCCCGAACCCCTGCGCTGGCTGGAACCGCGCGAGACGGAAACCCGCAAGATGCATGCCCTGGCCGATTACGGTGCCATGCACGTCAAGCTTTATGAAGACATCGCCCGCTATGGTCACATCGCCACCACCTATGATTATCCGGTGCTGGTGAACGGCCGCTATCTGATGCGGCCGTCGCCCATCCCAAAATTCGACAATCCCAAGATGGACCACTCGCCGGCTTTGCAGTTGTTCGGCGCCGGGCGGGAAAAGCGCATCTACGCGGTGCCGCCCTACACTTCGGTGAAAAGTCTGGATTTCGAGGACCATCCCTTTGAAGTGCAGCGTTGGGACCAGGCCTGCGCGCTGTGCGGTTCCACCGAATCCTTCCTGGACGAGGTGGTGACTGATGACAAAGGCGGGCGCATGTATGTGTGTTCCGACAGCGATTATTGCGGCGAGCGGCAAAAGGACCAGATGCAATGAGCAGCCAACCCCTGTTGCGGGTCACCAACCTGACCCACATGTACGGCAACCGGGTCGGCTGCCGCGACGTGTCCTTCGAATTGTGGCCGGGCGAGGTCATCGGCATCGTCGGCGAATCGGGATCGGGCAAGTCCACCTTGCTGTCCTGCCTGTCCACCCGCCAGCAGCCCACATCCGGTCTGGTGGAATACGACACCAAGGATCAGGGTCTGGTCGACGTCTATTCCCTGTCCGAGCCGCGTCGGCGCATGCTGATGCGCACCGATTGGGGCATCGTCCACCAGAACCCGCGTGACGGTTTGCGCATGGGGGTGTCGGCCGGGGCCAATGTGGGCGAGCCGCTGATGGCGGTGGGCGCCCGCCATTACGGCGACATCCGCCAGCAGGCGGCGACCTGGCTGGACAAGGTGGAAATCGACCCCGAGCGCATGGACGACCAGCCCAAGACCTTTTCCGGCGGCATGCAGCAACGCCTGCAGATCGCCCGCAATCTGGTCACCCATCCGCGTCTGGTGTTCATGGACGAACCCACCGGCGGGTTGGACGTGTCGGTGCAGGCCCGGCTTTTGGACCTGCTGCGCCGTCTGGTCACCGATCTGGGTCTGTCGGCCATCGTCGTCACCCACGATCTGGCGGTGGCGCGTCTGTTGGCCCATCGATTGATGGTCATGCGTCAGGGCCAGGTGGTGGAACACGGCCTGACCGACCAGGTGCTGGACGACCCGCACCATCCCTATACCCAGCTTCTCGTTTCCTCGGTGTTGCAGCCATGATCCACGTCCAAGCCCTTTCCAAGACCTATGTGCTTCACACCCAGGGCGGCACCTCGATCCCGGTCTTCAAGGACGCGGCGCTGCGGGTGGCGGCGGGGGAATGCGTCACCCTGCACGGGCCGTCGGGCGCCGGAAAATCCACCTTGCTGCGCTGCCTGTACGGCAATTGCAAGGCCGACAGCGGCTCGATCATGGTGTGCCACGGCGGTGAACAGGTGGACATCGCCAGCGCCCAGCCGCGCACCATCATCGAGGTGCGCAACCGCACCATGGGCTATGTCAGCCAGTTCCTGCGCGCCATCCCCCGGGTGCCGGCCCTCGACGTGGTGGCCGAACCGCTGCGGGCCATGGGCGTGGATGTGGAAGCCGCCCGCGCCCGGGCCGGCGAATTGCTGGCCCGGCTGCGCATCCCCGAACGGCTGTGGCATCTGGCGCCGGCGACCTTTTCCGGCGGCGAGCAGCAGCGTGTCAACATCGCCCGTGGTTTCGCGCCGCAAATGCCCATCTTGTTGTTGGACGAACCCACCGCGTCGCTGGACGCCGCCAACCGCGCCGTGGTGGTCGGCCTGATCGAGGAAGCCAAGCAACGCGGCGCCGCCCTGGTCGGCGTCTTCCACGATGACGAGGTGCGCGAGGCGGTGTCCACGCGCATCGTCACTCTGATCCCCGAGGTTTCGGCATGAACGATGAACTGATCCTGACCAATGCCCGCATCGTCACCGATGCCGAGGTTTTCACCGGCACCATCCATGCCATCAATGGCCGCATCGTGTCGCTGGCCAAGGGCGGCACACGGGCGGCGGGCGCGGTGGATTGCGGCGGCGACACCATCGTGCCGGGTCTGGTGGAACTGCACACCGACAATCTGGAAAAGCATTTCACCCCGCGCCCCGGCGTCCGTTGGCATTCGCGTTCCGCCTGCCTGTCCCACGACGCCCAGATGGCGGCGGCCGGCATCACCACCGTCTATGACGCGGTGTCGTTGGGCGACATGATCGAAGGTTCGGCGCGTCAGGCCAATCTGGAAGCCATGATCCACACCCTGGGCGACATGGCCGCCGAAGGCTGGTTCCGCGCCGAGCACCGGTTGCATCTGCGCTGCGAGGTGTCCAGCCAGAACATCCTGGATTCGTTCAACGGCTTTCTGGAACATGACGGCGTCGGCCCCATGGTGGGCATCGTGTCCCTGATGGATCATACCCCGGGCCAGCGTCAATTCGTGCACGAGGACAAGTATCGCGAATATTACATGGGCAAATACGGTTTCAATGCCGAACAGATGGAAACCTTCACCAAGAAGCAGCAGGCCGCCAGCGTCCTTTATTCCGACCCCCATCGCTGCGCCATCGCGGCCGCCTGCCAGGGCCGCGACGTCATCTTGGCCACCCATGACGACGCCACCATAGAACACGTGGAGGAAGCGGCCGCCTTGGGCATCCATTTCTCGGAATTCCCGACAACGGTGGAAGCGGCCAAGGAAAGCCACAAGCGCGGCATGAAGGTGTTGATGGGGGCGCCTAATCTGGTGCGCGGCGGGTCCCATTCCGGCAACGTCTCGGCGCTGGATCTGGCCCGTGAAGGCTGTCTGGACGTGCTGTCGTCCGACTACGTGCCGGCCAGCCTGATCCATGCCGCCTTCCTGCTGCATCACGGCCCCTTGGCCTGGGACCTGCCGTCGGCCATGGCGCTGGTCTCCAAGAATCCGGCGCAGGTGGCGGGACTGGCCGACCGCGGCTGCATCGACGTGGGCAAAAGGGCCGATCTGGTGCGCGTCGCCGATACCGGCGACATGCCGGTGGTGCGTTCGGTGTGGCGTCAGGGGGCGCGGATTTCGTAATAAGGTCGCCATGGCTTAAGTATTGATTTGTGGCGGTTATTTATCTTCTGTTTAAAGTCTGTGGGGAGGCCGCATACAAATTAAGGTGAACACCCCAGGGAAACGGCGATTTCGAAGAATTTTCTTAAAATTGCCGTTAACCCTTCGTTATGGGGCTTGGCCCATGATGCCTGGAAATCAGCCGCAAAGCGGCTGGATTGCTGAACCAGAACCCGGAAGAAATCCGGAAGGAAAGGCTGGGCATGGCACCTTTGGTCCCCAAGGCGTCATTGTTGCCGGGCATGGTGCCCGACGAACAACATCTTC
This sequence comes from Magnetospirillum sp. 64-120, assembly GCA_001898825.1. GTDB lineage: Bacteria > Pseudomonadota > Alphaproteobacteria > Rhodospirillales > Magnetospirillaceae > Magnetospirillum. The sequence continues at coordinate 128,861 of MKVK01000013.1, read as the reverse complement.
ATTTGTGGCAGCAAAGCATCGCGCCCATGCTGGAGGCACGGCCCGTCGATCCGCAGGCGGCCCAGGCGTGTCTGCCGGTGATGCACCAGTATCATCTGGGGCGTTACCTGTTCATCGACTGCAGCTTCACCGGCCAATATTTCAGCCGCGACGCGGCCATGATGGCGCGGCACGACGACGCCGACCATCTGACGCTGCAGATGTATGTGCAAGGCGCCAACAAGGTCTGCAACGGCGGTTATTGTTTCGAGCAGAAACCCGGCATCGTCTATGGGGTCAACCTCAGCCAGGAGGTGCGGGCGCAATCCCAGGATTCCGAGGTTCTGGTCCTGGTGCTGCCGCGCCAGTTGGTGCTGGACGAAGTCCCGATCCTGGCCGATCTGCGCGGTGCGGCGTTTGCGCCGGATTCGGTGTGCGGCGACCTGTTTCGCGATCACATGCTGTCCTTGCGCCGCCTGCTGCCCCATGCCGGCGTCGAGACCATCCCGGCCCTGACCGATTCGCTTCTGGGGTTGCTGGACGCCTTGATGGCCAAGGGCGACGCCAGCGCCTCGGCAGCTCAGGGGGCCATGTTCAGCGCCGTCTGCCGCTTCATCGACCAGCACCTGGACGATCCCGAGCTCAGCCCCGACAGCATCTGCACCCGCTTCCGCTGCTCGCGGGCGACGCTTTATCGTCTGTTCAAGCCACAAGGCGGCGTGCGCGAACACATCCAGCGCCGCCGGCTGATGGCCTGTTTCAAGTCCATCACCACGCCCAAGCATCTGCATCGGCGTATCTTCGACATCGCGCTGGATTACGGCTTCGTCTCGCCCAGCCATTTCAGCCACCTGTTCCGCCACCATTTCGGCATGACCCCCAGCGAGGCCCGCGACATGCGGCATGGCGGCAGCTGCCCATTGCCGGACCTGTCCATGCCCAGCGGCTGCTCGGCGGCCGAGGATGCCGAGCGCATGTGGCATTGGTCCAAATCCCTGACCGCCAGCGCGGCGTTGCGCACCGCCGAATAGAGCGGATTTGATCCGGCTGCGCCGGCTTGTCGCTGGTTCGATCCGGCTGCGCCGGATCAAATCCGCTTTAGAAAAAGGCCCGACTCCATCAGGAGCGGGCCTTTTCCTCCCCAGCCGGGCCGTCTGGCCCGGTAATGAAAAGGGACCCTTGCCCAGGGGGCGGAACAAGGGTCCCACAAGCCGGCGAAGGTGCCGCCCCGCCGGCTGGTTAACCTAGAAAACGCGCAGCAACGCCGCTTCCCGGCCCCGCCCGGTCAGCGACAGGGCGGAGGCTTCCAGGGTGACCGCCGCCTTGCGGGTGACCAAGGCGACGCCTTGCTCGTTCAGGCCATGGCGCAGCGATTCCATCTGACGCAGCACGGCTTCGCGCCCACGGATGGTCGGCGCCGAATCAAGCGCCAGTGCCGCGACCTGACGCTGGATGCGCTGGTGTTCGACGTCGTTCCCATCCGTCCGGGTCTGTTTGGCGTGCCACAGCATCTCGGCCTGGTCGGCGGTCACGGCGATCTGGTCTTGGGTGCCGGTCCGGTTGTCCTGATCGGACGGGCCGTCCTGGGCGGTGGCGACGGCGCCGCTGGTGCCGCCAAGCGGCCTGGCTGATAGGGCGGTTGCCCGGATGGATGGGCTGGTGGTCATCTTCTCTCTCCCCCGTCGGGATTCTTCCCGACGCCTTCGAAACATATTGGATTTGCCTAAAATTTTATCTTTTGGGGCCGCGTTCAGATGTCGTTGGCCGGCGCCTCGCCAAAGCCGTAGCGCTGGTAAAGACGGAAGATGTAGGCGCCGAAACTGATGGCGGTGGTGTGCAATCCGTCCAGGGCGGCGCGGGTTTCGGCCACCGAGGTCTGGATGGCCCGCACGTGCCCGAACGGTTCGGCCCAGCCGTTGTTCAGGCCGTGGATGTAAAGACGGATGTCGGACGATGTGGCGGCGCTGATGGCGATCGGGGCGCCGATGGCGTCGCGGCCGACGATTTGTTCGCCGCTGAGCAGGCCATAAATGCTTTCATAGACCGGCCCGCGCAGTTTGGTGTCGTCCACCAGGTGGTCCAGGTCCACTTCGCCCCGGCTGTCGGCGACGATCCAGTGCCGGTCGTCCACCTGCAGGCGACAGAACGGCGGCAAGCCGGACAGGCGCAGCCAGCAATCGTTGCCGTCGGCTTCGCACACGGCGATCATCGCCTCGGGCGAGACCTGGTACTCGGCGGGATATATCTGGCAATCGCCGCCCGCCTTGCCGATGCCCAGGGTTCCGGCGGCGACGAAGTCCAGGTCGCGGCGCAACTGATCGAAGCGCTTGGCCAGTTGGCGGCGTTCGGCCTGGGTGTTGGCGGCCTGGGCGATCAACGCCAGATTATGCATGTCGCACAGGACGTTCTCGATGACGTCCATGCCGTTCAAGGCCGCCTGGATCACCCCCATTTCGGGGGTTTCCGACGGCATGAAGAAATTGGTGGCCATTCTGCCCCTCCCTACCCGTGTGACGCTTTCTGCGTCTTGCTACTTTAGGCGGGAAGGGGAGCGCGTGATTGTGTGGCCGTCTCTGATGTCTGTCGCCTTTGTCTCAAATGAACAATTTACGCAGCCGCGACGAGACGATGTCGATGATGGACACGGTGGCGATGATGATCAGCATCACCGCGCAGGTCTCGGCGAAATAAAAGCCGCGGATGATTTCCCACAACACCACGCCGATGCCCCCGGCGCCGACCATGCCGACCACGGTGGCGGAACGGACGTTGGATTCGAAGCGGTAAAGCGAATAGCTGATCCACAGCGGCATCACCTGGGGGATGATGCCATAGACGATTTCTTCCAACAGGTTGGCGCCAGTGGCGCGGATGCCTTCCACCGGACGGGGGTCGATGGCCTCGACGGCTTCGGAAAACAGCTTGGCCAGGATGCCGGTGGTGTGCACGAACAGCGCCAGCACCCCGGCGAAGGGGCCCAGGCCCACGGCGACCACGAACAGCATGGCGAACACCATCTCGTTGATGGCGCGGCACGAATCCATCAGGCGGCGCACCGGCTGGTTGATCCAGGCCGGGGCCACGTTTTCGGCGCACAAAAGGCCGAAGGGAATGGCGCAGACGATGGCAAGCGCGGTGCCCCAGATGGCGATGTGCAGGGTGATGACCATCTCTTCCAGGTAATAGCGCCAGTCGTGGAAGTTGGGTGGGAAGAAATCGGCCAGGAAGGTGCCCATGTTGGCGCCGTCGGTGATCAGCGCCATGGGGCGAATCTCGGCGCCTGACCACGACCAGGCCAGGGTGGCGAAGATCACCCCCCAGGCCAGCAGCTTGACCAGGGACTGGCGGGGCGGCGGCGACAGGCGGGCGGTGTCGATGGCGGTGTTCATGGCAATGTTTCCGGTGGTTTCAAACAGACGAAAGGCGGCCCCGGTTCTCGGGGCCGCCCACCATGCGGCGCGCCTTACTTGGCGGCCATCTTCTTGTTCAGTTCAGCCAGCTTGGCGTCGATTTCGGCCAGCTTGGCCTTCTTGTCGGCTTCGTCCAGCTTGGTGTCGGCGGCGATCTTGTTGCGGTCCTTGAACAGGGCCAGCTGGCGGATGGGCAGCAGCTGGTCGTTGGTCGAGGCCTTGAAGGGGGCCCATTGCAGGCCGGCCAGCACCTCGATTTCCTTCTTCACCTGGTCCTGGCTCTTGCCCGGCGCGGCGACGCCATAGGTCAGGAAGAAGGTCTTGATCTTGTCCTTGGACGCCTTGTCCAGGTCCTTGCGCCAGACGATGGGGTCGGCCGGGATCAGGGGCGAGGTCCAGATGACCTTGATGTCCTTGTACTTTTCCGGTTGGCGCGCTTCGATCAGGCGCAGGTTTTCGGAATTGTTGGTGGCGACGTCCACCTGCTTGTTGGCCACCGCCATGGCGTTGGTTTCATGGTTGGCGTTGACCACGCGCTTGAAGATCTTCTTGGGGTCGTCGACGCCGTTCTGGGCGAAGACGTAATAGCCGGGCACCAGGAAGCCCGAGGTCGAGTTCGGATCGCCGTTGCCGAAGCTGAGCTCGCCGGCGTTCTTCAGCACGTCGGCGACGCTGTTCAGCTTGCTGTCCTTGTGGACCAACAGATGCGACCAATAGCCGGGATTGCCTTCGGCATCCACCGACTGGACGAAGATTTCGCCATCGGCGCGGTCGACGGCTTCCATGGCCGACTTGTTGCCGAACCAGGCCACCTGCACCTTGTTGAAGCGCATGCCTTCGATGATGCCGGCATAGTCGGGGGCGAAGAACGCTTTGACCTTGAAACCGGTCTGCTTTTCCATGTCGGCCAGGAAGGGCACCCACTCGGTCTTCAGGTTCTGGCTGGATTCGGTCGAGATGATGCCGAAATTCAGGGTTTCTTCGGCCCAGGCCGGGGCGGCGAGCAGGCTGCCCAGGGTGGCGGCGGCCAGGAAGGTCGCGGTAATCTTCATGGATGTTTTCCTTTGGGTGGATGGGACGAAAGGGAACTAGCCGGCGACGGCCAGGGCCGTGTCGGTGATGAAGCTGGCCGATCCCTGGATGGGGGCGGACAGCTCGTCGGCCTCGGCGCCGTACAGGTCACGCAAGGCCGAGGGAGTCAGCTCGGCGCTGGGGCCGTCGAAAACGATCTGACCCTTTTTCAGGGCGATGGTGCGCGGGCAATAGCGGATGGCGAAGTCCACCTGATGCAGGCAGACCACAACGGTGGTCTTGTCCTCGGCGTTGATGGTGGCCAGGGTTTCCATCACCCGGCGCGACGATTCGGGGTCCAGGCTGGCGATGGGTTCGTCGGCCAGGATGATCTCGGCCCGCTGCACCAGGGTGCGGGCGATGGCGGCGCGCTGCTGCTGGCCGCCGGACAAGGTGGACGCCCGCTGCCAGGCGGTTTCATGAATGCCGACGCGGGTCAGGGCTTCCAGGGCGCGTTCGCGGTCTTCCAGCGGGAACAGGCCGGTCAGCGAGCGCCACAGCGGCAGACGGCCCAAGGCGCCGGTCAGCACGTTGGTCATCACCGGCAGGCGGCCCACCAGGTTGAACTGCTGAAAGACGAAGCCGATGCGGGCGCGGGTGGCGCGGATGTCGGTGGCCAGACGGCCACAGGCCTGGATCGGGCGGCCCATGACCTCGATGCTGCCGCCCTGGGTCGAGGAATCCCCAACCGCCAGGCCGGCCACATGGCGCAACAGCGTCGACTTGCCCGACCCCGAGGCGCCGATCAACGCCACCATCTCGCCGGGATTGATGTCCAGGCTGACGCCGTCCAGCGCCTTGCAGCAATTGAAGGTCTTGTGAAGCCGGGTCACCTTGATCGCCGGAACCATCACCTTGGCGGCTTTGGTCATACTTGTCCCCTGGGGTTGAAATTGGTTGCCCCGAGGATAGCGCCGAACGGCGACAGTTTTATTGAAGCCGTGTTTCCGTTTTATGAAAATAAAGTCATGACAACTTGTGGATATGTATAATTCAAGCCTTAGACAAGGTTGCGATTCATCCGGCTTGATACTTCTCAATGAATTGTTGTGCGTTCATGCTTCTGAAGTCGGGAAGCGCCATGCGTAATTTGTCGTGATCCCAATCCCACCAAGACAATCGTAACAATTGTTCCTGTTGTTCCAAAGTAACGCGCCGGCGAAGGGGTTTGGCCGGGATTCCGGCGACGATGGTGTAGGGGGCGACGTCATGGGTGACCACGGCGCCGGCGCCGATCACCGCCCCGGTGCCGATGGTGACGCCGGCCATGATGATGGCGCCATGGCCGATCCACACGTCGTGGCCGATGGTGACCTTGTGGCCGCGCCGCCAGTCGAAGAAATCCAGGTCGTCGTCACCCAGGTCATAGGACGCCGCCCGATAGGTGAAGTGGTGGATCGAGGCTCGTTCCAGCGGGTGGTTGCCGGGATTGATGCGCACCATGCGGGCGATGGACACGAACTTGCCGATCTCGGCATAGATGCAGTCGCCGTCTTCCATCATGTAGCTGTAGTCGCCGAAACGGGTCTCGCGCATTTGGGTGCGGGCGTGCACGGCGGTGTAGACGCCCAAAGTGGTGTCGATCACTTCGGCGCTGGGGTCGATGAACGGGGACTTGCCGAGTTGGGTCATGGCGCACCTTGTGGCTGTTTGGCCATTCATATGCCGATGCCCGTTGCCCATGTGTGACCGGCTGATGAAATTGGTCCAAACATCTAGACAAGTGCCGAGATGGTCGCATCTTGAGCCGGCCCGTGCTAATTCCTCTGCCCATGGACAAGAAAGACGACATGCTGCGCGCTTTGGCTCTGCCGTTCGAGCGCCAGGAACTGGACATGCCGGCCCGCGCCTTTTGGCTGCGCGCCGAAGCCGGCGAGGCGATGGCGCCCTGGCGCGACAATTTGGACTGCCAGCAAAGCTTCCGCCCGGCCTATGACCGGCTGGATGCCGCCGGTTTCCGTGCGGTGGAGCGGTTGGGCGAGGCTTATCCCCTGGGGCTGGTGTCGCTGACCAAGCACAAGGCGGAAAACCGGGCGCTGATTGCCCAGGGGCTGGACTTGCTGGTGGCGGACGGATTGCTGGTGTGTTGCGGCGCCAAGGACAGCGGTGCCGCCAGCCTGGAAAAGGAAGCGGCGCAGCGTTTCGGACTGGCCGGATCGCTGGCCAAGCATCAATGCCGGGTGTTCTGGCTGAGCAAGGCCAAGGCCGATGATTGGCGGGCCGAGGGGCTGCCGCGTCCGGTGCCGGGCACCGATCTGGTGGCGCGTGCCGGCTGTTTCAGTCCCGATCACGTGGACAGCGGTTCGCGGGTGCTGGCCGGGCTTTTGCCCGCCACCATGGCCGGGCGGGTGGCCGATCTGGGGGCGGGCTGGGGGTATCTGTCCCATCAGGTGCTGAACCGTTTCCCGGCGGTGGACAAGGTGGACCTGTACGAAGCCGAGTCCCTGGCCCTGGACGACGCCCGCACAAATCTGGCGGGGTTCGGCGACCGTGCCGCTTTTCACTGGTGCGACGTCACCCAAGGCGTGGGCGAGGTGGCGCCCTATGACTGGGTGATCGCCAACCCGCCGTTCCACGAAGGGGCTCGCACCGATCCCGGCATCGGCCAGGACTTCATTCGGGCGGCGTGGAAAGCCATCCGCCGCCGGGGCAAGTTCTGGCTGGTGGCCAACCGCCATCTGCCCTATGAAGCGGAATTGCGCCGCCGCTTCCGCGATGTGGAAACCATCGCCCAGGCCGAAGGCTTCAAGGTCTTTCAGGCCAGCAACCGTCACGACCGTTAGGGAAGTTCCATGCGTCTGGTCCGACTGATCGCCAATCTGGGCTATGGCAGCCAAAAGGACGTGCGCGCCATGCTGCGCGACGGCCGCATCACCCGCGCCGACGGAGCCGAACTGGCGGAAAGCGACAAGGTGGACGCCGCCGACATCCGGATCGATAGCGAGGTCCTGGACCCGCCGGCCGGGCTGGTGGTGATGCTGAACAAGCCGGCCGGCTATACCTGTTCCACCAGCGATCCGGGGCGCATCGTCTATGAACTGCTGCCGCCGCGTTTCATGCGGCGCAATCCCATCCTGGCGCCGGTGGGGCGGCTGGACCGCGACACCACCGGCCTGTTGCTGCTGACCGACGACGGCAAGCTGTTGCACCGCCTGACCTCGCCGCGCCATCACGTGCCCAAGGTTTACGACGTCACCCTGGCGCGCCCGCTGCAGGGCGGTGAAGCCGAGATTTTCGCCAGCGGCACCTTGATGCTGAACTCGGAAAAGACCCCGCTGGCCCCGGCGGAATTGCAGGTCTTGTCCCCCACCAGTGCCCGCTTGACCCTGCATGAAGGCCGCTATCACCAGGTCAAGCGCATGTTCGCCGCCATCGGCAACCATGTGGAAAGCCTGCATCGTTCGGGCTTGGGACCGCTGACCCTGGGCGACCTGCCGGAAGGTCAATGGCGGGCGTTGGGCCAAGCGGAAATCGCCGCCTTATAGTCCCCGGGCCACGTACAGCGCCTGACCGGCACTGTCGGTCAGGCGGTCGAAGCCGATACCGTAGACCCGTTCCAACACCGCGCCCTCCAGATCGGCCATGGCGCCTTGCGCCGCCACCTTGCCGTGGCTCAGCAACAGCACGTCCTGGGCATAGCGGGCGGCCAGGGTCAGATCGTGCAGCACCACCGCCGCACCACCATTGGTCCGCCGCACCCAGGACCGCAGGGACGCCAGCAGTCCGTGCTGGTGGGCCGGGTCCAGGCTGGCGGTGGGTTCGTCCAACAGCAGATAGGCGGGCTGGCCGTCATCATTGGCGGCCAATTGCGCCAAGGCGCGGGCGAAATGGGTGCGCTGGCGCTCGCCGCCCGACAGCGTCGGCAGGGGACGGTCGCGCAGATGGGTGATGTCGGCTTCCGCCATGGCTTGGGCGACGATGTCCGCCCGCTGTTTGGGCGGCGGCGGGGTCAGGGCGAAGCCCAGCCGCACCACCTGTTCGACGGTGAAGGGAAAGGCCAATTGCGCCGATTGCGGCACCACGGCGCGGCGCCGGGCCAGATCATTGGCCCGCCACTGGCTCAGCGGCTTGGACGATAAGCTGACCTGACCGCCGCTGGGTTTGCGCTCGCCGGCCAACAGCGACAGCAGGGACGACTTGCCGGCGCCGTTGGGGCCCAGGATGGCGGTGACACGACCGGGGGCGATGGTGACGTCCACCCGGTCCACCAAATTGGCGGTGCCGATGGTCAGGCTGACGGATTGGGCTTCGATCATCGGCGCAGCAACCACAGGAAAAAGGGCGCGCCCAACAGGCTGCACAGCAGGCCAACGGGCAGTTCGGCGGGGGCGGCAAGCAGACGGGCGGCGGTGTCGGCGCCCACCAGCAAGATCGCCCCCAACATCATGGAAGCCGGCAGCAACACCCGGTGGCCGGCCCCCAAGACCAGACGCACCAGATGGGGCACCACCAAGCCGATGAACCCCACCGGCCCGGCGGCGGCCACGGCGGTGCCCACCCCCAGGCAGGTCAACCCCACGGCCAGCCGCACCATCAGGCGCGGGTCGAGGCCCAGGTGAAAGGCTTCGCGTTCGCCCAAGGCGAAGACGTCCAGGCGGGTGGCCAAGGCCAGCAAGCCGGCCAGCGACAAGCCGATGGGCAACAGCGACGGCGTCAAGGTGCTCCACCCCGCCGCCCCCAGGCTGCCCATGGTCCAAAAGGTCAGTTGGCGCAGTTGCAGGTCGTCGCCCACATAGGAAAACAGCCCGATCCCGGCCCCGGCCAGGGCGTTGACGGCGATGCCGGCCAGCAGCATGGACGGCGGCGACACCATGCCGTGACGCCGCCCCAGGCCATAGACCGCCAGGGTGGCCAGCACGGCGCCGACGAAGGCGGCCAGCGGCAAGGCCCAAGGCCCGGCCAGATGCTCGCCGCCCAGCACGATCATGGTCGCCGCTCCCAGGGACGCCCCCGCCGAGACGCCGATCAGTCCGGGATCGGCCAAGGGATTGCGGAAGATGCCCTGCAGGGCGGCCCCAGCGGCGGCCAGCATGGCGCCCACCATCAGCCCCAGCATCACCCGGGGCAGGCGGATGTTGTCCATGATCAGCTTCTGCTGGGCGGTCAGCACCGATGCGTCGAACGGCCACAACGCCACCGCCTTGATCGGTATGGCGGCGCTGCCCAAGGCCAGTCCCAGCAGCGCCACCAGGACCAAACCCAGGGGCAGCACGACGAAAGCGGCGCGAACCATCATGCGGCCTGGATCATGCGGGTCAATTGCTGGACGGCCAAGGGGGAGCGTGGCCCCAACCCCAACAGCAACTGCGCTTCCAGCACCACCACCCGATGGGCGGCGGCGGCCGGGGTGGCGGCCAGATGCGGCAGGGACAGCAATCCGTCCAGTCCCCCTGCCTGGGCCAGGGCGGAAGACGAGATCACCAGCAGATCGGGAGCCCCGGCGATGACGGCTTCCATGGACAGCGGCTTGATCCCGGAAAAGCCGATGCAATTACGGGCGCCGGCCAGACGCAGATAAAGGTCGGGCACGGTGTCGTGGCCGGCCGCCATCCAGCCATTGCCGCCGGGATGGATCAGGCACAGGGCCGACCGGGAGCCGGCGCGGGGGACACCCTGCAATTGGCGGCGCAGTTCCTCGGCCAGCCTTTCGCCTTGTTTTTGCCGCCCCAGGCGTTCGGCGATCAGGGCGATCTTGGCGCCCAAGGTGGCCAGGTCGGGGCGTTCGGGGATTTCGTCCACCGCAATGCCGGCTTCGCGCACCCGGGCCAGCACTTCCGGCGGCCCCGAGCCCTCTTGGGCGATGATGCGGCTGGGGGCCAGGGACAACAATCCTTCCGCCGCCAGGGCCCGCATGTAGCCCACCTTGGGCAGTCCGGCCGCTTCCTGGGGGAAGCGGCTGGTGGTGTCGGTGGCGACCACCAGATCGCCGGCGCCCAGGGCATAGACGATCTCGGTGGTCGGCGCCCCGATGGTGATCAGGCGCGCCTCTCCCGCCGCACGGGCAAGGCGGGGTGCCAGCGCCGCGGCGGCGGCCGTCGCCAACACCGCACGGCGAGAGAAGCGGGCGGCCATTGCCTTAGGCCGCCTTGCTGGCGTCGATGCCGGGCAGGCCGTGCAACAGCGCCCGCCAGTCGGCGCGTTCCGGGGTGCCGGGTTGGCGTTCCCCCACCAGGATGGCGACGTTGCGGTTGTCGGAATCATAGAGTTCCAGCGCGGTGATGACCCCTTCGCGGGTCGGCTTGACCACCACCCAGGCCGAATGGATCAGGTCGGCGCGGGCATGCAGGTTGAAACGCGGGTCCATGACGTTGACCCAGGCATCCTTTTCCATCACCCGCTGAATGGGGCCGGTATGGATCTGGATGCAGCCGGTGTTGCCGACGAAGATCATGAACGGCAACTGGCTGGCCTGGACGGCGCGCAGCACCTGCGACAAAGCGTCACCGGTGACTTCGCGGGCATAGTCGGTGCCGGCCAGACGCAGGGCCTGATGCCGGTCGACGCCGTATTCCTGCAACATGGAATGGAAGTGGTGGACGTCGGTCATGGCCGCCCAGGACGCCCGCAAGCCGCTGACGTCGATGGCGTCGTCGGCACGCGGGTCCAGCTTGCGGCGCGGTGGCGCCACCGCCAGGGTGGGGCTTTGGTCGGCGGCGGTGAAGGCCGAGACCAGCGCGTCCCAGGCGGCGGCGTCGGTGGCGTCGGTGCGATAGATCTTGTGCACCGCCTCGCCATGGATGTCGAAGACCTGAATGGCCTGACGCGGGCCGTGGCGGCTGTCCACGCACACATGGAACGTGTGGTTCCAATGGCCCAGGAACAGGCGCAGGTCCACTTCGCCGTTCAACACCAGGCCCATGGTGCCGGTGACGCTGATCTTGGCGAAGCTGCCGACCTTTTCGTGCACGATGCTGTCGTTGCGGGTGATGATCTTGACCTCGCCCAGGGATTCCAGGATCGGCAGTTGGGCGATCCAGTCGACGTCCAGGCGGGTGACGCCGTTGCCGCCGCAGCCGGCGGCCACGACTTGCGCTTCGGACACACCGGCCTGGGCCGCCAGGTCGCGGGCATAGCCCTTGGCGGTGCCGGCGGCGATCTCACACCACAATGCGGTCAGGTTGCTGTTCATGGAAATCTCCGTTCAGGTGTTGGACATGGAAAAGGTGATGGGAACCTCGACCCAGGCGGCCACCGTGCCGCCGGCATGGGTCATGGGACGGAACCGCCAGCCGCGCACCGCTTCCAGGGCGGAACGGTCCAGCAGGCTTTCCCCCGACGACTGCCACAGGGTCACCTGGCTGGGATGGCCGGGGCGCTCCACCAAGGCGCGGACCACCACCGTCCCCTCGATCTGCAGACGTCGCGCGGCGGGGGGATAGGTGGGCGGCACCGGTGGCGTCAGGTAGTCGGGATCGCGGATCACCGGCATCGGCGCCGTGGTGGTTTCGACGGCGGCAAAGGGAAGCGAAACAGGTTGCGGCGCCACCTCGGCCGTCTCGGTTGTCTGGGGTGCGACGGGGTGGGGGGCGGTGGGGGTGGGGTTCGACGGCGGTTTGGCCGCCGCCTTGCGTTGGATCGCCTGGGGCTTGGGCTGCGGTTGCACGGCGGCAACCGGTTCGGGCGATGGCGCCGTCTTGGCCAGGGGCGGATGGACGAAAACCATGCTGACACTGTGATAGGCCGGCACCGGCGGCGACGGCGACGCATAGCTCGCCAAGGCGGCGATGGCACCGCCATGGCACAAGGCCGACAGGACCAGGGCCGGCCTCAGACGAAGACGCGCCGCCGCCATGGCTCAGAACTTCACGCTCAGGCCGGCCTTGACGGTGCGCCCGGCTTCCCAGATGGCGCTGTCATGGGGGCGGTAATACTTGTCGAACAAGTTGTCGACGGCGAAGTCCAGGCGCACATCGTCGTTCCATTGCGGCGGTGTCCACGAGGCGAAGATGTCGTGCAGCGCATAGCCGCTGGACGCGGTACCCGAGCTGTTGACCCGGTTCTGCGCCGCCACCAGGGCGGTGCGCCAGCCGGTTTCCACCCCCCATTCGGAAAAACGGTGGCCGATGGTGAAGGTAACCTGGTCGGCGGGAATGGAATTCAGCGAGGTGTGGTCGGTGATGTTCTTGCCGCGGATCAGGGCGCCGCCGACGCTGCCGAACCACGACAGCGAGTCATAGCCCAGTTCCGCCTCGACGCCGCGCACCCGGGCCTTGTCGATGTTGCGGGTGGTGGTGGTAGTGGTGCCGATGGTCTGTTCGATATAGTCGGACACGTTGTTCTGATAGGCTGCCAGCTTGCTGGTCAGCTTGTCCTTGGGCGACAGCACGTCGCGCCATTTCAGGTTGGCGCCCAGTTCGAAATTGTGGGCGGTTTCCGGCTTCAGGTCGGGATTGGCGATGAAGTTGTTGCCGGGATAATGCTGACCGGAATTGAACATGGTGGTCAGCGACGGCGCCCGGAACGCCTGGGAATAGGACGCGTAAGGCTGGGCCCACGGCGTCAACTGGTAGGCCACGCCCAGCTTGGGGGAAAAAGCGCCGTCGGAGCGCTCGCTTTGACCGGTGGCCGACAGGTCGAAGGAATCGTAACGCAGGCCCGGCGTAACGGTCAGCGCGCCGAATGCGATCTCGTCTTGGACGAAGCCGCCCAGGATGTCCATGGTGGCGTCGGGGAACCAGCCCGGGGTGGAGACGCCGTTGCGCTTGCCTTCTTGGCGGTCGCGATAGCTTTCGACGCCATAGGTCAAGGCGTGCTGGCCGCCCAAACCGCCGAAGCGGCTGGTGTTGGCGATGTCCAGTCCTTCGGTGACCTGGTCGCGTTCATCCAGACGGCGGTCGGACTGGCGGATGTCGTTCAGCTCGGTTTCGTTGCGGTAAAGGGTGGCGCGCAGGTTGAGCAGCCGGTCCGTGGGATCGTCATAGACGTAATGCAGCGCATAGGAATTGCGCACCGAATCGCGGTCGGCGGTGTTGGCCGGCGCCCCGTTGGAACTGGAATCGGCGGTCAGCGGGATGGTGGTGTTGCTGACATAGCGTTCGGCCTGGGCGGTGACCTTGTGGTTGGGGGCCGGGATGACCGACACCTTCAGCAGCCCCGAGACGATGTTGTCGCCCGAATCCACCAGCTTGTCGCCGTTGCCGTTTTCCATGTTGCCGAAATTGCGGTGGCTGACGCTGGCCAGGATGTCCAGACCGTCCAGCGTCCGGGCATAGGCGGTGCCGGTCACGTGGTTTTCGTTGGGATTGCTGGCATAGGAAGTGCGGGCCTGCGCCCCCATTTTCTGCCCCGGCTTCAACAGATCGGCAGCGTCCTTGGTGGTCATGTTGATGACGCCGCCGATGGCACCCGATCCGAACAGGGTGGAACCGGGGCCGCGCAGCACTTCCACCTGCTTCAACAGGTCGGGTTCCATGAACAGCCGCGCCTTGTGGCCGACCTGATAGTTTTGCCGGGCGTCGTCGATGCGGATGACCACCCGTTCGTCACCCAGGCCCCGGATGGTGGGCGACATCACCCCGGCGCGCGGGCCGCCGGAAAAGCTGACGCCGGGCACGTCGCGCAGGATGTCGCGCAGGTCCTGGGGCGCCAGGCGTTCCAGATCCTCGGCGTCGACCACGGTGACGGCGGCGGTAGTTTCCTCGACCGGTTTCTCGGTGCGGGTGGTGGTGACCGACACGCCTTGCAGACGGGTGGCGGTTTCCTGCGCTTGGGCGGTGGCGGCGGTCAGGATCAGCAGGGACGGAATCAGCGCGTGTTTGGCAGGCATCAAGTCACCTTCATCAAAGGATGGAGATGGTCTTGGCTGGCTGCCTGGGCGACTGTCGCCGTGAGTGGCTGGCTGGACCGGTTAAGATGTGTCGGTTTACTTGGTCAGCAGCAATTTCCCGTTGCTGGTCAGGCGCAGCAAGTATTCCTGCCCCTGATGGATGATCACCAGTTCCCCCCCTTTGCCCAGCAGCTTGTCCAGCGGCACGCGGCGCCGCCCATCGGGACCGATGGCGAGACAGGGACGGGGCGTGGGGGCGGTTGGCGGATTCACGGTGGCCGGAAAATGATGTTGGTCAAGTTCCGATAATGATAATGCGAGTCGTTATCATGTCAACGTAATTCGACGCCGCCTACGAACGACAGGGGGGCGCCGGCCGCTCGTTGAACGGGCAGTATTACAGATAATCCAGCAAATGCAGGCCGTTCAGCTTGCCCAACACCGCATAGGACGCTTCCAGCGTGGTTTCGTATTGCGAGATTTCCACCGCCACTTGGGCGGTGTCCACCGCTTTGATGTCGCTGACCCGTTCGCTCATCAGCGAGGCGGCGGTGTCCTGACGTTCCAGCCAGCTTTCCAGCCGGCCGGCGTTGACCCCCAGCCGACCTTGGGCGGCCAGCAATTCGTCCATGGCTTCGGTGGCCAGGTCATAGGCCTCGGCGATGGCGTCTTCGTCGCTGGCGTCGATGTTGGCCAGCATGTTGGCGGCGCGCAGCGCTTTTTCGAACCCCGATTCATTGGCGTTGACGCCGTAATCCACCGTGGCGGTGTCGGTGACCTTGACCGACTGCACCGTGTCGTCGCCCAGGTAATAAGCGGTGTCGGCGGTGGTGGGGCTGGTGGTCTGGGCGGTCAGCAGTGACACGTCCACCGGGGCGCTGGTGGTTTCGCCGCCGCCGAACAGATAGCGGCCGTCCACCTGCAAGTTCATCAGCGTCGCCAGATCTTCCAGCATGGTCTGGCCCACTTGGTTGTAATCGACGGAATCCGACGTCTGGGTGGTCATGGACGACAGGGTGGAACGCAGTTCGCTCATCAGGTCGACCATGGACCCCACCGCGTCGGACATGGATTGGGCGCGGTCCAAGGCGGTCTGGGTGCTGTCGGAACGGCCTTGCAGGGTGGAAAGCTGGCTTTCCAGGGAAATCAGCTTACCGGCGCTGGACCCCATGGCGGCATAGGTTTCCTGGGTCAGCCCCGATGATTGGGCGCTTTGCTTTTCGGCTAGCCTGGCCTGGACGGTCATGGCCGAACGCAGCAGCGCCTGGCCCAGTCCTGCGGTAGAGACGCGTTCCATGGTCAGCTCACGGCGTTCAAAAGGGAATCGAACATCTCTTGAATGGCGGACAGCACTTGGGCTGACGCTTGATAGGCGTTTTCCAGTTCCGAGATGCGGGCGGTTTCTTCGTCGATGTTGACGCCATAGCTGGACGAAAACGAATCGGTCAGCGCCGTCAGCGTGGTTTCCTTCGAGGTGGCGTCGCTGTCTGCGGCGTCGGCCCACGACCCCACCTGCGCCACCAGTGCGGACGCTTTGTCGGTGGAAATGATGTCGGCCATGGATTGCGACAACGCGCCGGCGGCCAGCGACAGCCCGTCGTCGGTCAGCGACGCCACCGCCAGCAGGGACGGGTCAGCGGCGATGTCGGACCGCACATAAAGGTCTTCGGCGCCGTCGCCGGTGACCAGATCGTTCAGGCCGAAAGCGGACGACACGCTGTCGCCGCCCATATCGCCGCCCGACAACGCCACCCCGGTGGAGGAATCGGTGGTCGTGATGACCAATTGGCCGTCGGCATCCAGGCTGGCGCTGATGCCGCTGGTCGCGTTCAACTGGGTCAGCAGGTCGTCGACGCTGGTCACCGTGGTCATGTCGATGTCGGCGCTGGACACCAGATTGCCGTCCGCGTCGGTCACGGCCACGGTCAAGGTGCCGGTGGCGGTCAGGGTGTCGGTGCCGGCAAACCCGGAAACCGAGCCGGTCAGGGTGGACGGTGCCGGCATGGCGCTGCCCGCGTTGTTCAGTTCGTTCAGCTGGTCCTTCAACTCGGTGGCGATGGCGTCCAACTGGTCCTGCACCTCGACCAGGGTGTCGTCGCGCAGTTCCACCAACGACGCCAGACTGCCCGACTTGATGGAACTGGTGATATCCGCGCCGTTCAGGGTGATGGCGTCGAAACCGGTGGGATAGACGGTTTCCGAGGTCACCGTGTTGGTGGCCTGATAGGACAGCTCGTGCACCGACGAATTCAGCAGCGGCTGGCCGCCGGTGTAGATGCTCATGGCGCCGGTGTCGTCGGTGAAATAGCTGACGTTGATCTGTTCGGCCAATTGGCTGACCAGAACCATCCGCTGGTCTTCCAGGTCGGCGGTGGAATCGCCCCGGGCCTGGGCGGTGACGATGGAATCGTTCAACTCGTCGATGGCGTGCAGGGTGTCGTTGACGGTCTGCACCGCGCTTTCGATGTCTTGGTCGGCCTGGGCCCGCAAGTCCTGGACCTGGGCCGATGTGTCGCGCAGATTGGCCGCCACGTCGGTCAATTGCAGCACGGCTTGGGTCTTCAGGGTCTCGCTTTCCGGGGTGGCGGCCAGTTCCTCGAAGGTGGTCGACAATTCTGACAGGGCGGTGGCCAAGGTGTCGCCGCTGTCGCTGGACGACAGTTGCCCCATGATGTCGGACAACTGATCCAGGAAATCCTGGGTGGTGGACGCCTCGGCGTTGCCCGAGGTGGCGGCGACGATGCTTTTCAGCAGGTTGGCGTCCACCTTGGAAACGATCACCGTCAGGCTGACGCCGGTGCCGATGCCGTTGCCACCGGTGGTGGTGCTGGTCTTGACCCCCGACTTGACGGTGTAGCCGTCGGTGTCGGCGTTGGCGATGTTGTTGGACGCGATCGCCAGTTCGCTTTGGATGGTCCGCAGCGACGACGTCGCCGAACCGAGTGCCAGGGACAGGGACATGGCGGCCTCCCGCGATCCGATGGATCAGGCGTGGTAGTTGGTGCCGAGCGCAGACAGCTTCAGGTCCAGCGGGATGTCGCCCTTGGCGCCATAGGGGCGCGACGAGCTGCCGTCGGCGCGCAGCGCTTCCAGCACCGCCTCGACCCGGCGGCGCGACGCCGACATGGCGGCTTCCAGCCGGGTGGCGTTTTCCTGGGTGGCATGACGCAGGGCCACGACGGCGGCCATCAGCACCCGGCTGAATTCCGGGTCCTGGGCCAGCATGGCCGCGCCTTCGGCCCCCAGGTCTTCCCACAGATCGGCATATTCGGCGGCCAGCATGGTCTTGCGCTCGGTGCTGGACGCCAGGCCGGCGGGGTAGCCGGCGGCCAGCGCCCGGTTTTCCTCGGCGATCAGTTCCGACAATTCTGAAACGGTGTCGAGCAGAGCCTCGGCCGTCTGACGGGCGGGGCGTTCGGTTGCGATGGGCTGGGGGATGAAGGGCAGCATGGGGCTTACTCCTTTAGGACCGACGAAGCGCGAAGCTGTTTTAGGGGCGCCGCAGCGCGAAGCTGTTTTAGGGGCGCCGCAGCGCGACGACATTTTTGGCGGCGCCATAGGCGCGGACGGCGCCGGTGCGGTGGTTCAGGGCCTTCAACTCGCCGGCCAGTTCGCCCAGCTCGGTTTCCAGGGCGTCCACCAGGGCTTCCAGGTCGTGGACGACCAGGGCCAAGTCGCGGCGACGCAGGCGGCGCTGGTCGTCGGGCAGGCCGGCCAGTTGCCCGGCCAGACGGATGGACAGGTTGGCGGCGTCGGCCTCGGTCATCTCGGCGGTCCCGATCTGCAGATGGGCCCGGGCCAGGGCTTGGTTGGCCCGGGCTTCCATGGGGGACACCGATTGGGCTTGGTTGGGCTTGCTGTTCATTTCGTCATTCCCCCTTGGGTTAGCGGACGGCCGCCATCAGGTCGTCGAACATGTCCGAACAGGTGCTGATCACCTGCGAGGCGGCGCCATAGGCCTGCTGGGCGGCGATCATCCGGGTGAACTCGTCGGACGTGTCCACGGTGGATGTTTCCAGCGCGCTGGCGGTGATGGTGGCGACACCGTCCTCGCCGGCTTCGTGAAGCGTGAAGTCGCCGGAATTGGCGGTCTGGCGATAGATGCCGCCATTGGTGACTTCCAGGCCGTTGGCGTTGGGGAAGTCGGCCACCGCGATCTTGTAGATGGCCACATCCATGCCGTTGTCGAAATGGGCCCAGATCACCCCGGTGTCGTCGATTTCCACCGAGGACATGGCGCCGTATTCGACACCGTCGCCGGAAATCGAGGTGATCGAGATGTCCGGCTCGTCGCTGTTGGACGAATACTGGGTCAAGGAACCGGTGCCGCTGTCCTGGCCGATGTCGATGGTGATGGTGGAAATGTCCGAGGCCCCGGTGGTGAAGCCGGTGATGCCGATTTCCAGCTCGGTGGCGGTGCCGGTGCTGTCGGTGATGGTGGACAGCGCGCCGTCGGCGAAGGTCAGGGTGAAGGGGCCGCCGGTGACCGTCCCCGAGGTGGACGAGGTGTCCGAACTGAGCACCGGGTCCGAAAACGACAGTTCCCATTCGTTGGCGGCGGTCTTTTCATAGCTCATGGTCACCGTGTGCGACACGCCCAGGGCGTCGAACACTTCCATGGTGGCGGTGACGGTGTCGCCCACCTCGGCGTCGGCCGGCAGGTTGGCCTGGATGGTCTCGGCGCTGGTGGCCTCGGCGGTGCCGGTGAAGCGGTTGACGTTGACGTCTTCCAGGGTCGAGGACGAATTGGTCGAGCCGGCGATGACGTTGCCGTCGGCATCGGTTTCCCAACCCTGCAGGTAGTAATTGCCGATGCACATGAAGCCGTTGGCGTCGATTTCGAATTCGCCGTTACGGGTGAACATGGTTTCTTCGCCCGACGTGCCGTAGGTGACGACGAAGAAGCCGTCGCCGTCCAGCGCCAGGTCGGTGGAGTTGCTGGTGGCGCTGATCACGCCCTGATTGGTGATGTTCTGGCGCACCGAGGCGGACACGCCGCCCGACGCATAGGACGTCCCCGAATAGGATTGGGTGACCAGGGTCTTGAAGCTGGTGGTGTTGGCCTTGTAGCCGGTGGTGGACGAGTTGGACAGGTTGTCCGAGATGATGGCCAGCGCCGTGCTTTGCGACTTCAACGCGGTGACGGCGGAATTCATGGCTCCAAGAAGGCTCATGGCGTGTCTCCCCGCTTACGAGGCCAGGCGGGTGATGGCATCAAGCGTGATGCCCATGTCGCCCAGTTCCAGGATGGTGGTGCCGTCGGACGAGGTGACGCCGGTGACCTTGCCGCTGACGTAGGTGGTGGCTTCGACCGTGTCGCCCGAGGAATCGGTGGCGGTGACCGACAGCGTGTAGGCGCCGCCTTCCACCTGGTTGCCGTCGCTGTCGGTGCCGTCCCAGGTGAAGGTGTTGCGGCCCGACGTGGTGGTGCCGGTGCCTTCCCAAACCACGTTGCCGTCTTCGTCGGTGACGGTCAGCGCCACGTCGGAAGCGTCGCTGTCCAGGGTGTAAACCCAGTCGGCATCGACCGTGCCGTCGTCCTGGACGCTGATGGTGTCGCCCTGGGCCTCGACGGTGTGGCCCATATAGCCGACGCCGCTGGACAGCCCGAAGGTGTCCAGCGAGCTTAGGACTTCATCCAGCTTGTCGTTGGTGGCGATCTGCTGTTCCAGGTTGGAATACTGGACCAGCTGATTGGTGAACTCGGTGGCGTCGGTGGGGTCCAGTGGGTCCTGGTACTGCAGTTGCGCCACCAGCAACTGGATGAACATGTCGTAGTCGGCGGACAGTCCAGAAGTGGTCGATGACGACGTCGTCGTGGTCGTATCGGTTGTCGATGTGATTGCAGAGGTCATCTCGGCGCACTCCGGAAGAAATTTGCGGCAGGTGGCCGCTCTTGTGTTCTTCTACGGATGCGATTTGCCGGATCAGGCGGAGATTTTATTTCGTTCTGTTCGGATTGATTCTTGATGTCGCCAAATGAAAATGGCCGCCATGACTGATACGGTCATGGCGGCCAATTCGGGCGCGAAAAATCAAATCAGCAAAGTGCCGTCATGCGCGGACTTGATCCACGCATCCACGTGGCGCCGTCGGAAAAACGTGGATGGCCGGGTCAAGCCCGGCCATGACGTTAAACCAAGCAAAGCATTCAGTTCTTCGGCTTTTCCGAACCGGCGGCGGCGATGATGCGGTCGGCAAGGCCGGGCGGAGCTTTGGGTTGGCTGGTTTTGACGTCGTCCGCCAGTTTCAGGGCTTCGGCCAGGGCCTGGGCGGCGCTGGATGATCGTTCCAGCAGGGCTTCGGCGGCGCGGCGCTGTGGTTCAGGCCATTGGGCCAGATCACTGCCCAGACGATCCAGCAAGTCGGAGAAGTCTCCGACAGTCATTGTAATCTCGCTCATGTCGCCCCGGTTTCTGCGATGGCGTTAAACAGTGCCGCCCTTTGGACAGCCGCACGAGCTTACCCGAATTCATCTGGCGATAACAGGCTTCAGGCATTCATTGTGGTGGGGTTCGGCGGATTTTCGGGACGGGCCGGCTTCATGCCGGCGATTTCCGCCCAGGCGTCGCGCAAGCTCCGCAAGCCTTCACCGATGCGGCGGCAACTGGCTTCGGCGTTCTTCTTGCCGACGCTGGCCAAAAGCGCCTGCATGTTGGCGCGATATGTGTCGGCAAGGCCCGCCGCCAGCTTGCCGCCGGCCTGCAGGTCCAGGGCCGCCAGCAGACCGCGCAGGATCTCGATGGCGCGCATGGTTTCCTGATGCTGCTTGATGTAGTCGCCGTTGGCGGCGGCCAGGCCGGCATTGTGAACGCGCACCAGGATGCCGTCATACAGCAGCACCACGGCTTGCAAGGGGGGCGTGGTCATGACGGCGGTCTGATAAGCGGCGATGGCTTGTTTGGAAAGGTTCATGGCTCAATCCTCGGAATCGGCGTTGTTCAGGGCTTCCAGCAGGTCGAGGACGGATTGCGCCTCGGCCAGCTTGGCTTCGATACGGGCGTATTTGTCCAACAGGTATTCACGATAGGCTTCGGCATTGGCTTCGATGGTGGTGATGCGGTCGTCCAGATCGTCGTTGGCGTCCTCCAACTCGTCGATCATGGTGGAGAGCGTGCCGTCATATTCGTCGGCGACGGTTTCCACCGCCTGCCACATGCGGTCGGCGATGCCCTGGCTCAGGCTGACGTCGATGGATTGCGAGGTTTTGCCCGAAAACACGAAGGTCAGACCTTCGTAATCGGTTCCCTCGGCACCGACGATACGAGACCCCGACACGGTGAACAGCGACGTGTCGCCGTCCACCGACACGCTGGTGATGGTGCCGTCGTCGTCAACGGTGATGTCCAAGGTGAACTCGGCCGCTTCCGGCCCGTCGCCATGGCGCAGCAGCGTCAGGTTGCCGCTGGAGGTGGTCGCGGTGTAGGCCAGCAGGGAATGGATTTCCTCGACGCTGTTGAGCAGCGCGTCGTCCAGGGTGTCCTCGTCCAGCTCCAGATAGTTCTCTTCGTCGAAGGACAACCCCAAGAGCGCCATGGAATCTTCCCCGATGGACGCGGTCAGCGCGCTTTGCAGGCTGGAGGAGATGGACCGCAGGGTCGAATCGCCGAACAGAACGGCGGAATCGTCGGCGGTGCCGTCGTCGGCGGTGGTCTGGTTGGCGATGACGAAGTCGCGGAAGGCGTTGTAGGCCTCGACCAGGGCTTCGATCTGTTCCTTGATGTCGGACAGCGAGTAATCGGTCTCGATGGTCAGGGTGTTGCCGGCTTCCGCCTTGTAAAGCGTCAGGGTGATGCCATCCAGCGCGTCGTCGATCTCGTTGCTGTCGCGGGTGATGGTGACGCCGTCGATGGCGACGATGGCGGGCTTGGCTTCCTGCAGCACGTCCAGCTTGTCGCCGCTGGAATCGATCAATCCCAGATCCTGCAGCACGGTGCCGCTGGAATCAGTCAGATCGATGCTGGCGTTGGTTTCGGTGCCGGTCAGGATCAGCATGTATTCGCTGCTGGAGACCTGCAGGACCGACGCCTTGACCCCGGTATTGGTGGTTTCGGCGTTGATGGCTTCGGCGATGTCGGCCAGCGACATGTCTTCCGTCACCGTGATGGTGGCCGACGTGCTGGTGCCCGACAGCGTGGTGCCGATGGTGAACTCGCCCGACAGGCCGGCTTCGTCGCTTTTGCTGGAAAGCGACCCCCCGCCCAGGCGTTCGGCGGTGGCGACCTGCTGGATCTCGACGCTGTGGCTGTCCAGGTCGGCGCCGTCCTCGACGGTGACCGACAGCAGGGTCTCGGCGTCGGTCGAGGTCGACGAGGTCAAGTACGCGGTGCGGTTCAGGAAGGCGTCGTCTTCCTGGCCCGACGACGACGGATCGCTGCGCAGCGCTTGAAGGCTGTCCTGCATGGCCAGCAGCAGGGTCTGCATTTCTTCGTAGGCGGCGATCTTGGTTTCGTTGGCGGTGACCTTGGTTTCCAGGGTGTCGGCGCGGGCCAGCTTGGCTTCGACGGCGGCTTCCACCAGGGCGTCGGTGTCGAAGTCGTTGCGGTTCTGCGAATAGCTGACCGACGAAGACGTGGTGGTGGTGGTCGAGCTGACGGAATCGGTCATGGCGGCCTCGCGCGGGAAGAAGGGGGCCGGGACGGATGGGAAAAATTCCGTCCCGGCCGGTTTAACCGGCTAGGGGGCAGGACAGCCGGTTAGCTCTTCAGCAGGCTCAACAGGTTCTGCGGCATCTGGTTGGCCTGGGAAAGCGCCGCGATGGCGGCCTGGGTCTTCACGTCCGCCGACGACAGTTCCGATTTCTCGGCGGCGACGTCGGCGTCCATGATGGCCGATTCGGCCGATTGCAGGTTTTCGGACGTGGTGTCGATGGTTTCCGAGCGGAACTCGAAACGCGACATGGTCGCGCCCACTTCGGCGCGGGCCTGGATCACCGCGTCGATGGCGGCGTCCAGGGCGGTCAACGCCGTCTCGGAATTGGTCTGGGTGTCCACCGAGGTGCCGGCCAGACCCAGGGCGGTGCTGTCCACGTCGTCGATGGAGACGTTGATGGTGTCGGTCGAGGTGGTCCCGACCATGAAATCGACGCCGGTCTTGGAACCGCCGACGATGGTGGTGCCGTCGCTGGCCAGCATGCCGACAGCCTGAAGCGTGGTGCCGGTGGTGTCGTCCATGGCGGTGACGGTGGCGCCATCGACGCCGGTCAGCACCAGCCGCTGGCGGCCGTCGTCGTCGGTTTCCACCGTGGCGGTGACGTTGGCGGCCTCGGGGGTGGTGGTGTCGCCGGCATTGATCGAGGCGGCGATGTCTTCCAGCGACACCGAGCCGGTGGTGCCGTCATAGGCGTCGGAAACGGTGTAGGTGACGGTGTTGCCGTCGGACGTGGTGATGGTGAAGACGTCGGCGTCGGCCGAATCGGTGATGTCGGAATACTGGGCGTCGGTCATCCAGTTGGACGACACGGTGGCGTTGGCGCTGCTCGAGGCGTACTGGCCGGTGCCGTCCAGCAGCGACACGCCGTTATAGCGGGTCGAACTGGCGATGCCGTCGATTTCTTCCAGCAGTTCCTGGTATTCGGCGTCGATATAGGTGCGTTCGCTGTCGGTGACCGACCCCGAATCCGACTGGGTGGCCAGCGACTTCATGCGCTGCAGGATGTCCGAGATGCGGGCCAGGCCGCCATCGGCGGTCTGCAGGATGGCGGTGGCTTGGCTGGCGTTGGTGGCGGCCTGGCTCAGCACGGTGACGTCGGACTGGATGCGGGTGCCGATGGCCAGGCCGGCAGCGTCGTCCGAGGCCTTGGTGATGCGCGACCCCGAAGCCAGCTTGGACAGGCTGGAGGATTGGGCTTCGGAATTCAGGTTCAAATAGCGCAGGGCCGAATTGGCCGCGGTGTTGGTGGCGATGACCGGCATGGTACTGTCTCCTTCTGATCCAATATTCGCCCCGGTTCTGTCGGGGCCGTCTTGGATGGAACGGATCAGCGCGCCGGTTCGGGCGGCTTTTTTTATCCCTA
Source organism: Magnetospirillum sp. 64-120 (assembly GCA_001898825.1). Lineage (GTDB taxonomy): Bacteria > Pseudomonadota > Alphaproteobacteria > Rhodospirillales > Magnetospirillaceae > Magnetospirillum. The sequence continues at coordinate 104,620 of MKVK01000013.1, read as the reverse complement.
CTCCGCCAGGGCCAGACGGACGTCGCGTTCGGAACGGCGCAGCTTGTCGCGCAGCGCCTGACGGCCGCGCTTCAGCAGGCTTTCCACCGCCGAAACCGTGGTTTGCATGATCTCGGCGATCTCGGAATTGCCCAGGTCGTCGAAATAGGAAAGGGTCAGCGCCAGGCGTTGTTGTTCCGGCAGGCGGCCCATGGCGTCGCTCAGCTTGCCGTAGACCTGGCCGCGATGGATGGTGGTGACCGAATCGGCCTCGTCGTCCATGGGTTCGGGGACGTCGTCGAGGCAGTCGTTGGTCGGCCGTCGGCGCAGATCGATACAGCGGTTGACCACCACCCGGTAAAGCCAGGTGGAAAACTTGGCCTTGCCGTCCTGCCAGCCATGGCGATGGGTCCACACCTTGACCAGACATTCCTGGGCCACGTCCTCGGCGTCGGCCTGGTTGCCCAAGACCCGAAGCGCGATGGCGTAGGCGCGGTCCACATGACGTTCCACCAGCAAACGATAGGCGGCGGAATCGTCCTGCTTCATCCGCCCCAGCAGGGTTTCGTCGTCCATGTCGGCTAAAGCGGGGCCTCGGGTCGCGGAGGAGGCTATGGGCTGGATCAGCATGGTCGGCACCCCGATCAGGATTGGCTTGTTACCGGTTTACACGGCGGCGGCGACGTATTCAGGCGAAAAAATTGAAAAAAATCATTGGCTTAGCTAGGCAAAAGCTGCCGCCTTGCCCGGCAATTATTGCCTAGGCTTGGGTGGTTCGGGCGGCCGCAGGTCGGCAATGGCGCGGCGGCCTTCCAGACTCATCTGCGGCAGGGCGTGGACCAGCATGCGGCCGATCAGGTCGCCGGCTTTTTCGCGTTTGACGGCGAATTCGTCGACCAATTGGGCAAAGGCGGCAGCGTCGAAATTTTCCTGCCGCATCATTTCGTTGGCGCGGCGGTGGAAGTTTTCGAAATCGTCGGGCGGCTGGCCGGTCAGTCCCTGTTCTTTGGCCACTTGCCGCAGAATACGGGCGTCTTGTTCCGACAGCACCGAGGTCATGTGGTTCAACAGGCCGTCGGGCGGCGGCGGTCCAAAGGGCTTTTGCGGGTGCGGGGCAAGCAGCATGCCGGCCAAAAAACCGTTGGCGGCCAACGAGGCGACCAGAAGCCAGGTCCGGATATGGCGGAAATTCATGGTTACAATCCCAGCGGGGTCAGGGGTTGGGCCTGGGCGTAAAGCTGGGCGGCGCCGGTTCCGCCCTGGCTGGCGGTCGAGGTGGTGCCGCTTAATCCGACGGCCAGACCCAGGGCCAAGCCCAAGGCCAGCGACCCGGCATAGCGGGGGATGCCGCCCCACAGGCCCAGCAGACGCGACAGGCTGAAGCGCGGCTGCGTTTCGCCTTCGTTGGCGATGCGGGTCAACACCATGCGGCTGACGCGGGCGGCGCTGCGCGGGTCCAGCGCATGGGCGGGGTCGAAGCGCTTGAGCAGGGCGTCCAATTCGTCATCACGATCGAGCGTGGTCATAGCAAGTCTCCTGATGCGGCGAATCCCAGCCGCGACAAGTAATCTCGAAGTCCGCGGCGGCCGCGGACCAAAAGCGATTCCAGGGCCGAGACGGTGACCCCCAGAACCTGGGCGGCCTCGGCGTTGCTGACCTCGCCCAGATGGCACAGGCTGATGGCGGCACGCTGACGTTCCGGCAACTGGGCCAATCCGTCGCTCACCATCTTCTGCGCCTGGGATCGGGCCACATGGTCCAATCCGTCAGGGGCGGGGTCGGCCGGTTCCTCGACGTCGTCCATGGGCAACATGGGGCGGCGGCGCTTGCGGTCGGTACACAGATTGATCACCACCCGGTAAAGCCAGGTGGTGAATTGGGCGCCGCCGTCGCCGTCCCAATCGGGCGCCTTGCGCCAGACGCGCAGAAACGCTTCCTGCGCCACTTCCTCGGCGTCGTCGGAATTCCCCAGCATGCGCATGCCCAAAGCCAGGGCAAAGGGCGTGTGCCGTTCCATCAGTTGGGCGAAGGCTGCGCGGTCACCTTGGCCGGTGGCGACCAGCAGCTCCTGATCGGAAATCATTCGTTCGTCATATCCGCCATGGATGGGCGTTGTTGTCTGCATATGCCGCTTACACGGGGGGAAAGCCAGATGCCCTGCGGAAAAAATCGCAGGATGGCGACCGGGGCGCCGTGAAAGGGGGACGACAACCGAACAAGGATAGTTTTTGTGCTGGTCATGGCCTTACGCATGCTGGTCGGCGATCGCGCCAAATATCTGGGGATCGTCGTCGCCCTGGCCTTCACATCCTTCGTGATGATCCAGCAGCCGGCGACCTTTCTGGGTATTCTGCGCCACACCTATGGTTTCATCACCGACATCGGCATCGGCGACGTCTGGGTCATGGACCCCAAGGCGAAGCATTTAGACGACGTTAAGCCGATGATGGATTCCGAACTGCAACGGGTGCGCGGAATCCAAGGCGTGGACTGGGCCATGCCGCTTTATAAAGGCGGCATCCGCGCCCGTCTGGACAGCGGCGATTTCGTCCAGTGCCAGATGATCGGCATCGACGAGACGACGCTGATCGGCGGGCCGGGGCGCATGGTGCTGGGGCGGTTGGCCGACCTGCGTCAGGCCGACGGCATCATCGTCGACACCGCGTCCGCCGCCAGCCGGCTGGCGGTGGCCCAAGGCACCGGCACGCGGCCCATGACCATCGGCGATTCCATCGAGTTGAACGACCACCGGGCCCAGGTGGTGGGCACCGCCATCTCGTCCAGCAACTTCCAGTCCATGCCCACCGTCTACACCACCTATGCGCGGGTGAAGACCTTCTTGTCCTCGGAACGCAAGCTGCTGTCCTTCGTGCTGGTGGGGGTGAAAGACGGCACCGACCCGCAGGCGGTGGCTGACGCCATCCGCCGCAGCACCGGGCTGGCCGCTTACACCACCGAAGGCTTCATCGACCGTTCGCTGAAACATTTCCTGGGCAATACCGGCATGATCCTGAACTTCGCCATGTCGGCCGGCATGGGCTTTTTGATCGGCGCCTTCATCGCCGGCCAGACCTTCTATAATTTCACCAACGACAACCTGCGCCATTTCGGCGTGATGAAGGCCATGGGCGCCGGGTCCGCCATGCTGGTGCGCATGATCCTGGTCCAGGCGCTGTACCTGGGTTTGGCCGGGTTCGGCCTGGGTGCCGGCGCCGGGGCGGCCATGGGTTTCAATCTGGCCCGCGTCGATCCGCATCTGGTGTTCCGCATGCCCTGGCAGTTGATCGCGGTGGGCGGCGCGGCGGCGCTGTCGGTGGTGGTGGTCGCCGCTCTGCTGGCCATCCGCAAGGTGGTGCGGCTTGAGCCCGCCCAGGTGTTCAAGGCATGAGCGGCCCCATCTTGCGCTGCCAGGGTCTGACCAAGACCTATGGCAAGGGCGAAACCGCCGTTCCCGCGCTGCGCGGCGTCGATTTCCAGGCCGATGCCGGCGAGGTGGTGATGCTGGTCGGGCCGTCCGGCTGTGGCAAGACCACGTTGCTGTCGGTGCTGGCCGGGGTTCTGGACGGTGACGGCGGGGCGGTCCAGGTGCTGGGACACGACCTGTTCGCCCTGTCGGGGGCGGAAAAGACCCGGCTGCGCCGCCACGGCATCGGTTTCGTCTTCCAGTCCTTCAATCTGGTGCCGACGCTTTCGGTGATGGAAAACGTCGCCGTCCCCCTGCTGATCCAGGGCGAGAAGCGGTCCCGCGCCCTGGACATGGCCCGCGCCGCCCTGGACCCGGTGGGCTTGGCCGACAAGGCCAAGATGCTGCCCGGCCAATTGTCGGGCGGCCAGCAACAGCGCGTCGCCATCGCGCGGGCCATCGTTCACGCGCCGCCGCTGATCGTCTGCGACGAACCCACCAGCGCGCTGGATCACCGGACCGGCGAACAGGTGGTGGGGCTGCTGCGCGACCTGGCCCGCCAACGGAACTGCTGCCTGCTGGTGGTGACCCACGATTCGCGCATTTTCCCCTTCGCCGACCGGATCGCCGAAATGGATGACGGCCGTGTCGTCGCCATCCGCCAAAACACTGGAAACTGATCCATGCGTCCTTTCATCCTGCCTGCTTTGGCCGCCATCGGCCTGGCCGCCGCCATCGGTCTTTCCCTGCGCGACACCGCGCCGCCGCCCGCCGCCCAGCCGGTGGCGCAACCGGCTTCGCCGCCGTTTGCCGCCTATGTGGCCGGCACGGGCCTGTTGGAAGCCGGCACCCGCAACATCGCGGTGGCCACCCCCATCGCCGGGGTGGTGGAAAAGGTGGCGGTGGCGGTGGGAGCCAAGGTCAAGGCCGGCGACGAGCTGTTCCGACTGGATGGCCGCGACCTGGTGGCGCAATTGGCCACCAAGCGGGCGGCGGTGGCCGCAGCCCAAGCCAGCGTCGCCCAAGCCGAAGCCAATCTTGCCGACACCCGCAACCAGCTGCGACTGGCGGAAAGCCTGGGCGACCGCCGCGCCATCAGCCAGGAAGACCTGGGCAAGCGGCGCTTCGCCATGCAAGCCGACGACGCCAAGGTCCGCGCCGCCCAGGCCCAGGTGGTGCAGGCCAAGGCGGAAGAAGCGGAAATCCAGGTGTCGCTGGACCGACTGGTGGTGCGTTCGCCGGTGGACGGCCAGGTCATGCAGGTCAATGTCCGCCAGGGGGAATACGCCCCCACCGGGCAGTTGGACAGCCCCCTGGTGATGGTCGGCGGCATCGACGTGCTGGCGGTGCGTGTCGACATCGACGAAAACGACGCCTGGCGCTATCGCCCCGGCGCCCAGGCTCAGGCCTTCGTGCGCGGCAACCGGGACCTGAACTTCCCCATCGCCTTCCGCGAGGTGGAACCCTACGTGGCGCCCAAGAAGTCGCTGACCGGCGATTCCACCGAACGGGTGGATACCCGGGTGTTGCAGGTGGTCTACCAGTTCGCGAACGACGGCAAGGTGCTGGTCTATCCCGGCCAGATCGTCGACGTCTATCTGGAGGTGTCGCCATGAAACGGCTGATCCCGCTGGTTCTGCTGGCCGTCGGCGCCTGCGCCCAAGGCCCGGATTACGTCGCCCCCCAAGCCGACCTGCCCCAGGGCTGGAGCTTGCCTTACGCCACCGCGCCCCAGGGCCGCGAATGGTGGCAGGCCTTCGACGATCCGCAGGTCAGCGCTCTGGTGGTGCGCGCCTTGGCCGCCAATCCTGACCTGATGGCGGCGGAATCTGCGGTCCGTGCCGCCCGCGCCCTGGTGGACAAGGCGGCGGGCGGGACCTGGCCGCAAGTGGACGGCACCGCCGATGCCAGCCGCAGCCGCACGCCGGCCACCGAAACCGGTGGCACCAAGACCAAGGCCAAGACCGCCAACAGCTTCGGCCTGGGCTTCGATGCGTCGTGGGAACTGGACCTGTGGGGGCGTCTGGGACGACAGGTGGAGGCCGCCATGGCCACCGCCGAAGCCAGCCGGGCCGAAGCCGACGGGGTGCGTCTGACCCTGGTGGGCGACGTGGTGCGCAATTACGTGGAACTGCGGGGCTATCAGCTGCGCCTGCGGGTGGCCCGGGAAACCATGGAGTCTTATGCCGACACCGTGGGGCTGACCGAAGCCAAGTTCCAGGCCGGCACCGGGTCGGGGCTGGATCTGGCCCGCGCCCAGGCGCAACTGGCGTCGTCCAAGGCCGATTTGCCGCCGCTTCGGGCGGAATTGGCGGTCCGTCTGCATGCCCTGGGGGTACTGACCGGCCAACACCCCCAGGCCTTGGCCCAATTGCTGGATCAGCCGGGGACGGTGCCCAATATGGCGGCCGCCCCCGGTCTGGGGTTGCCCGCCGATCTGGTGCGCAACCGTCCCGACATCCGTCAGGCCGAACGCCAGCTGGCCGCCGCTACCGCCCAGATCGGCGTCGCCCAGGCTGATCTGTATCCGTCCCTGACCTTGTCGGGCTCGGTCGGTTTGTCGGCCGTTTCGGCGGGGACGTTGCTGGAAATGGCGGGGCGCACTTGGTCGTTCGGCCCCAGCTTGGTCCTGCCGCTGCTGGATGGCGGCACCCGACGGGCCGAGGTGGATTACCGTGTCGCCCTGGCCCAGCAGGCCGGTGAAACCTGGCGGTCCACCGTGTTGGCCGCCCTGGGCGAGGTCGAGGACAATCTGGCCGTCTGGGACCAGCAGGCTCGACGCGTTCAGGCCTTGGAATTGGCGGTGGCCACCAGTCGGGCTGCGCTGGAACTGGCGACCGAGCTGAATGACAAGGGCATGAGTTCGTATCTGGACGTGCTGGACGCCATGCGCGAACTGCGCAGCCTGGAAGCTCAACTGGCCGAGGCCCAGGTCCAGGCGGTCACCGATCTGGTGAGCCTTTATAAATCCTTGGGCGGCGGGGCGCCGTTTTCCTGATCCAGCAGATAGCGCTCGACCATGGACAACAGGAACAGAAAGTCCCCCCATTCCATGCCCATGCGGTCGGCCAAGTGTACGGCACGGGTCATCAACGGGGCGTCCAGGGGGGCGGGGGACGAGGACATGATCGGTCATCCGGTTAAGCTTTGCTGATCCTTACACGCGGCCCAAGGCGGAAACCTGCGCACGGTTCAGCCGGGTAGGGGCGTGTAAAACGCAAGTCCTTCACACTCAGGTACCCGATGAGCGCGTCCCGTGTCGGCCCGGCGCCGCACCCCCAAGCCAAAGCCGTCATCGCGCCGCCCAGCGGCGACGATCTGGTCCAGGCCCTGTCGGGCTTGGCCAAGGATTTGCGGCACGACAGCGAGACCACCCGCTTGGCCCGCGCCCAGTCGCAGGTGGAAGCGCTTCATTACGCCGCCCATCTGGCGGCGGCACGGGGCGATATGTCGGCGATCAAGGCCTTGTCGGCGGAAGCTTTACGGGTGGGGCGCGAACTGTCGGCGGCGGGGTTGCCCGCCGAACAGGTGGCGCCCATCCTGGAACAGGCGCGCCGTGTCGGCGGTGACACGCCCCCTCCCGAGGACACGGCTTAGGTGCTATACCTCGGCCCGGTCATACCAGGAGCCGTCCATGTCCGTCGTCACCTCTCCCCAGGATTTCCGCGCCCTTGCCCGTCGCCGGGTGCCCAGGGCCATTTTCGACTATGTGGACGGGGGCTCTTATGACGAACTGACCCTGACCGCCAACCGCCGTGACCTGGATGCCATCCGTCTGCGCCAACGGGTGATGGTGGACGTGTCCGACCGCAAGAAGGATTGCCGGGTGGCGGGAAGCGATTGTTCCCTGCCGGTGGTGCTGGCGCCGACCGGTCTGGCCGGTCTGGTCCATGCGCGGGGCGAGATTTTGGCGGCCCAGGCGGCGGAAGCGGCCGGGGTGCCGTTCTGCCTGTCCACCGTTTCCATCTGTTCCATGGAAGAGGTGGCGGCGGCGACCACCAAGCCGTTCTGGTTCCAGCTTTATTTCATGAAGGACCGCGACTTCGTCGCACAGCTGATCGCCCGGGCCGCCAAGATCGGTTGTTCCGCCCTGGTGCTGACGGTGGACTTGCCGGTCACCGGCCAGCGCCATCGTGACATCAGGAACGGTCTGTCGGTGCCGCCGCGCCTGACCTTGCCGACGCTGCTGGATCTGGCGACCAAGCCGGGTTGGGGCTTGCGCATGCTGGCCGGACGGCGGTGGAATTTCGGCAATCTGGTCGGCCACATCCCCAAGCAGCCGGCGGGAACGTCCATGGCGCAGTGGATTTCCGGGCAGTTCGAACCCTCCATGGGCTGGGCCGACGTGGCCTGGATCAAATCGCAATGGCAGGGGCCCTTGGTCATCAAGGGGGTGACCGATCCCGACGATGCCCGCGCCGCCCTGGATGCCGGTGCCGATGCCATCGTCGTCTCCAACCATGGCGGCCGCCAGTTGGATGGCGGACCGTCTTCCATCGCTGCACTGCCCGGCGTGGTCAAGGCGGTGGGCGGCCGTGCCGACATCCTGGTGGACGGCGCCATCCGCGGTGGCCACGACGTGCTGAAGGCCCTGGCCCTGGGGGCCAAGGCCTGTATGGTCGGCCGCGCCTTCCTTTATGGCCTGGGTGCCGATGGCGGCCGCGGCGTGACGCAGGTCTTGGACCTGATGCGCAAGGAACTGGACGTCGCCATGGCGCTGACCGGCACCAACGACGTGACGAAGGCCGGTCCCCATACCTTGTTCCATGAAGGCAGCGGACTTTAACTCTTCGTTTGTGCGGTGCGGTGAATGCTTCTACCATCCATGACCGGACCATGTGGGGGAGCATTTCATGGCTTTATCCGATCGCCTGAGCCAGCGTCTGGACAAGAAGCGGGCCAAGGCCATGGCCGGCGGCGGGGCCGCCAAGGCCGAAGAACGCCACGCCAAGGGCCTGCTGACGGCGCGTGAGCGCCTGGACGTGCTGTTCGACGACGGCACCTTCCAGGAAACCGGCATGCATGTGCGCCACCATGCCACCGCTTTCGGCATGGGCGACAAGGAACTGCCCAGCGACGGCGTGGTCGCCGGCAACGGCTTCGTCGCCGGCCGGCAGGTCGCCGCCTTCAGCCAGGATTTCACCGTTTCCGCCGGCACCTTGGGCAAGATGCATGCGCAAAAGCTGGTGTCCACCATGCAATACGCGCTGAAGATGGGCGTGCCCTTGGTGGCGTGCAAGGATTCGGGCGGCGCCCGCATCCAGGAAGGCGTCGACGCCCTGTCGGGTTACGGCCAGGTGTTCTATCAGAACGTCATGTTGACCGGCGTGGTGCCGCAGATCGCCCTGATCCTGGGCCCCTGCGCCGGGGGCGCCGCCTATTCGCCGGCCTTGATGGACTTCGTCATCATGACGCGCAAGAACGCGCACATGTTCATCACCGGCCCGGAAGTGATCAAGGCGGTGACTGGCCAAGCCTATACCATGGATCAGGTGGGCAGCGCCGAGATGCACGCCACCGTCAGCGGCAACGCCCATTTCGTCGCCGAAGACGACGTCCACGCCATCGACATCGCCAAGGCGCTGTTGTCCTATCTGCCGTCCAACAACACCGAGGACCCGCCGCATCAGCCGTGGGCCGACATCCCGGTCGAGGCCGATCCCACTTTGGACGAACTGGTCCCCGAGGACCCGTCCGAGCCCATGGACGTGCGCCGGGTGATCGAGCGTCTGGTGGATGACGGCAGCTTTCTGGAAGTGCATGCCGGCTGGGCCTGCAACCTGATCGTCGGCCTGGCCCGCATCGGCGGCATGGTCTGCGGCATCGTCGCCAACCAGCCGGCGGTGATGGCCGGCGCGCTGGACATCAACGCGTCCGACAAGGGGGCGCGTTTCGTCCGTTTCTGCAACGTCTTCAACATTCCCGTCGTCACCTTGGTGGACGTGCCCGGCTTCCTGCCCGGCATCGAACAGGAACGCGGCGGCATCATCCGCCATGGCGCCAAGCTGTTGTTCGCCTATGGATCGGCCACCGTGCCCAAGATCACCGTCATCTTGCGCAAGGCCTATGGCGGGTCGTATCTGGCCATGTGCAGCCAGGAAATGGGGGCCGATTGGGTGCTGGCCTGGCCCAGCGCCGAAATCGCCGTCATGGGGGCGGAAGGCGCCATCAACATCCTGTACCGCAAGGAACTGGGCGAGGCCGAGGACCGCCGGGCCAAGGCCCGCGAACTGGCGGCGGCTTATCGCGACGAATTCGCCTCGCCTTACCTGTCGGCCGGCAACGGCTACATCACCGACGTGATCATGCCATCGGAAACCCGCGGCATGGTGGCGTTGGCGTTGCGTAAGTCCTTGGCCAAGCGCGAATTGCGTCCGCCGAAGAAGCACGGCAACATTCCGCTGTAAGGGGCTTGGATATGAACGAAACCATCGAACTGGTGCTGTTCGTCTATGGCCTGGGGGCGGTGATCGCGCTGGGCGCGGCGGTGTTGATCAAGCTGATCGTCGCCGTCCTGGCCTGGGCCGACCGTCCCGACGCGCAGCCCCAAGCCGTCGCGTCCTCCGTCTCTTCGGCGGTGGCGGAGGGGATTCCCGCCCATCATCTGGTGGCCATCGCCGCCGCCGCCCATGCCACGCTCGGCGCCCATCGCATCGTCCATATCGGCCCTGCCCGATCGGGGGCCGGCTGGTCGGCCGAGGGGCGTTTCGCCCAGCACGGCTCGCACAACATCTCGCACCATCACTAAGGACCGATCCATGCAAAGGAAATTGCGCATCACCGTCGAGGGCAAGGTCTATGACGTGCTGGTCGAGGAACTGACCGAAAACGGCCATGTGGCGCCGTCCTATCCGTCCATCGCCGGAACCGGGGCGCCGTCGCACGTGGCCGCCGCCCCCATCGCCGCGCCCCCCATCGCCTCGTCTCCGCCTTCGCCCGCCGCCAAGCCGGCTGCCGGCGCGGGGGACGAAATCAGTCCGCTGGCCGGGGTGGTGGAAAGCGTCGCCGTGTCCCTGGGGCAAAGTGTCTGCGCCGGCGACAAGATCATGGTCATCGAAGCCATGAAGATGAAGACCCCCATCCACGCTAACCATTCCGGCACGGTGAAGAACATCAATGTGGTTGTCGGTCAGGCGGTGGAAGCCGGCGCCGTGCTGATGACCATCGGCTAGGGGCGGGGACATGGAGCGCCTGCACCTTCTGGACCTGTTCCAGGGCATCGCCACCCTGGCGGCGGCCGAGCCCAGCATCCTGATCATGCGTCTGGTGCTGATCGGCCTGGGGATCGTTTTGATCTATCTGGGCAAGAAGGGGGTGCTGGAAGCGCTCTTGATGATCCCCATGGGATTGGGCATGGCGACCATCAATGCCGCCGTTCTGTTCGTCCCCCAAGGTGGCTGGCTGCGCGCCGGTCCCAACCAGATTTTCGTCGACGCCTTGGCCACGGCCGACAACGCGGCGCAGGCCACGGCGCTGATGAACATCCTGCAGATCAACTGGCTGCAGCCGATCTATACCTTCACCTTTTCCAACGGCCTGATCGCCTGTCTGGTGTTCCTGGGCATCGGTGTGCTGCTGGATGTGGGCTATGTGATGGCGCGGCCGTTCCAAAGCATGATCCTGGCCCTGTTCGGCGAACTGGGCACCATTGCCATCTATCCCATCGCCATCGCCATGGGGCTGACCCCCGGCCAGGCCGCGTCGGTGGCCATCATCGGCGGCGCCGACGGGCCCATGGTGCTGTTCACCTCGTTGTCCTTGGCCCGCGAATTGTTCGTGCCCATCACCGTGGTCGCCTATCTGTATCTGGGGCTGACCTATGGCGGTTACCCCTATCTGATCCGGCTGCTGATCCCGGCACGGCTGCGGGCGTTGCCCATGCCGCCGGAAAAGCCCCGGAAACCCATCACCGCCGGGCAAAAGATCGCCTTTTCGGTCGCCATGTGCATCTTGCTGTCGCTGCTGTTCCCGGTGGCGGCGCCCTTGGTGTTCTGCCTGTTCCTGGGGGTGATCATCCGCGAAAGCCAGCTTTTGCCCTTCATCGACCTGTTGAGCGGGGTGTTCCTTTATGGCGGCACCTTCTTCCTGGGGCTGCTGCTGGGCGTGCTGTGTGAAGCGCGGCTGATCTTGGACCCGCAGGTTCTGGTCTTGCTGGTGTTGGGCATGCTGGCGCTGCTGATTTCCGGCATCGGCGGCATCATCGGCGGCTATGTGCTGTACTTCGCGTCGGGGCGTAAGTTCAACCCGGTAATCGGCATCGCCGCCGTGTCCTGCGTCCCCACCTGTGCCAAGGTGGCGCAGAAGGAAGTGACCAAGGTGGCGCCGGGGGTCGTCGTCATGCCCCATGCGCTTGGTGTCAGCATTTCCGGGGTCATCACCACCGCCATCCTGGCGGCCATCTACGTCACGGTGATTCAGGCAGTTTATCCGGGGTAGCGGTGGACGTGAAGGATGTGAAGTCGCGGGCCACCAGGCTGGCGACATCCGGACCGATGGCGTGTCGTTCCAGGTCGTAGGCTTTGGTGACCAGTTTCCCCCCCAGCTTGCGCGCGTGCAGGGGAAGCGCTTCGGCCCAGTACGCCCAGTTGTTGCCAGCAAAACAGCAGGGGTCGCTCACATTGTAATACTGGGTGTGGCGGCGGCCCTGGCCGGCGGCGGCCATGACATAGAGCTCGGGGTAGTTGGCGATTTCATAGAGCCGGCCCATCCGCTGTTCGTAGCTGCCCCAATTCAAGGCGGCGGCGTGCACGGTTAACGGAACCGACCCGGCGATGGCGTAGCTGCGCTGGATACGGGGGTCCAGCGCAGCGACCAGGGTGGTGACCCAGCCGCCGCCGGAAAAGCCGGTCATGCCGATCCGCTGGAACGTGCGATCCTTCAGCACGTGGTTCAGGGCGACGATGGGCGGGGTCAGGAAGTACTGGAGCGTCGAGAAGTTTTTCGTCTCGAGTATTTCCAACTTGTCCGGGTCGTTCAGCAGGATGCGGCCGAAACGCGGATGGTCGATCAGCGGCCGCGAATTGTCGCCGCCGGTCAGCGGCAAAGACAACGCGATCACCTGGCAACCCGAATCGACGAAGCGGCGCAGCAGCCGTTTGCGTTCAAGGAACGACACCCGGTGGCCTTCCTGATACAGCATCAGGCATGAACGCTGATGTTGGGGGACCAGGACCGTGGCCACCGAGGTCACCCCCAGCGGCATGCGGATTTCCAGGCGTTCGACCCGTTCCAGGCCGGGGATGTCGATGAAGGGGACCGTCGATCCCGCCTCGACCTGTTCCGGATAGCGTCCGAAAGGAGACGGCGCGCCGCGCCAAATGAACGCCGCCAGCGCCTGGCGGCGGACCTTGACGTCTTGCAGGGAGTTCACGGTGACGAGACCCGAGAAGTCCGTCCCCGCCACCGTGTCGAAGACCCCGACTTCGTCGGGCTTCTGCTTGTGCGGGGGCTGATCAAGGACGTAGCGGGCATAAGCCTGGTATATGCGCTCGTCCTTGATGAACGGCCGGACCAGCAGGCCGGCGATGAATGCCGCCACGGCGATCAACACGATGAACAACGGGAATTTGCCCGGAAAAAGCATGGCGTGACGTCGCAAAAGTGAGTGGCTCCGATGGCGCGTGATCATCATTGGATGTATTGCTGCAGATGCAACCACCGACAATATGGCCGATGTATACCCTGCACGACGGCCGTCGATTTTCCATGCGCACAGGGGCGTGGAACTTTAAGGCCTTTGTATGGAATGGGAAGCAGCGATTTTCGCTGCCGAGGGGTACATACTTTTTTGTGGGTGACGTTAACGTAAACGTTATGCATTAATGGGCATGCGCAATACGCATGGGAGGTATGTCGGTGGATATCGAGGACACTTTGCAGGCAAGCCTGCCCAGGCTGGCGGGTTTGGGGGCGGTGGTTTGTTTCGACCTGGGGGGCGAGGGGCAATGGCTGGTCGACGCCCGTGGCCGTCAGCCCCGCCTGAGCCGTGACGAGGACGGCGACGGCGATCCCGCCTGCACCATCAAGATCAGCGTGGACAATTTGGGAAAGCTGATGGCCGGCAAGATGGACCCCATGCTGGGCTACACCCTGGGCAAGATCAAGGTGAAGGGCTCCATGGGCGTGGCCATGAAACTGGTGGCCGCCATCGGCTGACGGGGAGGGGAAGATGCTGCGGATCATGCTGTTGTCCTTGTGCGGGGTGTTGGCCGCCGGTGCGGCTTTCGGGGCCGAGCCGACGCGTCTGAGCTATGAGATCCGCAAGGATGGCGCCCCTATCGGTCGCGAGGACGTGACCTTGGATCGTCGCGGCGATGACATGATGGTCGAGGTTGAGACCCATAGCCGCACCACCGTCTTGTTCATGGACTTCGTCTTCGACCACAAGCGCCGCGAGGAATGGCGCGGCGGGACGCTGCAGCGTCTGGAGGCCGACACCAATGACGACGGCACGGTCATCCGACAAGATGCGGTGCGGGGTGATGGCGCGTGGCGGGTAGTGGTCAACGGCAAGGCGGAGGACCGCCCCGCCAACGCTTTCCCCGCCACCTTGTGGACCGCCAAGGTGGCCCAGTCGCCGGTTCTGTTCGGAACCATTGACGCCGCGCCTTATCAGGTGCGCGTCAGCGACAAGGGCGAGGACATCATCCAGGTGATGGGGGGCGCGGTGGCCGCCCGTCACTATCGCATGGACGGCGACCTGGAGCGCGACCTGTGGTACGGCGCCGACGGCACGCTGCTGAAGACAACCTTCAAAAGAAAGGGATTTCCCATCGAGTTCGTTCGCGTCACCCGTTAATCCGGAACGGGTGCGCTCCCGAGATCATCTCTCCAACATAACGTTTACGTAAACGTAAACAAATTGACGTCCCGAAAAAATCGGGTCATGATCGCAATCAATGGCGGCGCAGTTCGCCAACGGGAGGAACGATTTCATGTTGACGACCCATCACCGTATGATGGCAACGGGCGTGTTGTGCCTGGCCTCTGTCCTCAGCCAAGCGGCTCCGGCGCAGGCATCGGGCTTTCAGCTGCGCGAACAAAGCGCCGAGGGCATGGGCAACGCCTTCGCCGGCGCGACCGCCAAGGCGCTGGACCTGTCCACCATCTTCTACAATCCCGCCGGCATGACCCGGTTGCAGGGCAACGCCGCCCAGGGCGACGTGGCCTATGTGATGCCGCGCTCGACCTTTTCCGGCCAAGCGAACCGCAATACTGGCGTCGGCGGCGGCGTGGTTCCCGGTGGCAGTGGCGGCGATGCCGGCGTCGACACGCCGCTGCCGTCGATTTACGCCATGATGAGCGTCAGCCCCGATCTGAAGCTGGGTCTGGCCATCAACACGCCTTATGGTCTGGAAACCGATTACGACGACGACTGGGTCGGCCGCTACATGGCGCTGAATTCCAAGCTGATGACCATCGACATCACCCCCAGCGCCGCCTACCGCCTGAACAGCCGTCTGTCGGTGGGCGGTGGCCTGAACATCCAGTACGCCAGCGCCAAGCTGACCAATGCCGTCGACAACCGTCTGGCCGGCAGCGCGTCCGACGGCACGGCCGAGGTGACCGGCGACGACTGGGGGGTGGGTGTCAACCTGGGTCTGATGTACGAGTTTTCGCCCACCTCGCGCGTTGGCTTGAACTACCGTTCCCGCGTGCTGCACGAACTGGAAGGCAAGACCAACTACACCGGTGTGGTCAACGCCGGTGCGCTGTCGCGCCTGGTCGACAGCGACGCCACCGCCAAGCTGACCACGCCGGACACCTTCAGCGTCGGCATCTATCATGAATTGTCGCCGCAATGGGCGGTGATGGGCGAGGCGCAGTACACCAACTGGTCGCTGTTCGACCATCTGACCGTCGACAACCAGACCGGCGCCGATTCCTATGTGAACGAGGATTGGAAGGACACGGTGTTCCTGTCGGCCGGCGCCACCTACAAGCCCAGCGAGAAGTGGAAGTTCCAAGGCGGCATCGCCGTCGACCAAAGCCCGGTGCCGGAAGCCCACCGTACCGCCCGCATCCCCGACCAGGACCGTCTTTGGCTGTCCGCCGGTCTGGGCTATCAATTGACCGAAGGCATGGCCCTGGCGGCGTCCTATACCCATATCTTCGTTCGAGACGCCGACATGAACGAAAGCTCCAGCTTCGGCAAGCTGGTGGGAACCTATGATGGGCAGGTGGACATCATCAGCGCCAGTCTGAAGGCTTCGTTCTAACATGGTCCCCCCGAGCGAAAGATCGGCGATGACCGAAACCCGCGAAACCGTGCCGGTGCATCCGGTCCATGCGCTGCTCGAGCAGGCGGTGCGCCGCCATCCCGAGCGGCCGGCGGTGGATTTTCTCGGCAAGCGTTACAGCTATGGCGAGATCGGCGACCTGACCCGCCGGGCCGCTCGGGGGTTCCAGCTTCTGGGGGTGCGCAAGGGCACCCGGGTCGGGCTGTGCCTGCCCAACACCCCTTATTTCGTCATTTGCTATTACGCCATCCTGATGGCCGGCGGCGTGGTGGTGAACTTCAACCCGCTTTATGTCGAACGGGAACTTAAGCACCAGATCGACGATTCCGGGGTGTCCATCATGGTCACCTTGGACCTGAAGCAGATTTACCCCAAGGTGGCGGCACTGCTTGAGGATTCGTGCCTGGAACGCATCGTCACCTGCCCGATGAGCGCCATCCTGCCGTCGGTGAAAAGTCTGCTGTTCTCGGTGCTCAAGCGCAGCGAACTGGCCGACATTCCCGACAATCTGGCGCATGTGCCGTTTTCCCGTCTGGTGGACAATGACGGCCGGGTGCGCTCGGCCGAGATCGAACCCAGCCGCGATCTGGCGGTGCTGCAGTATACCGGCGGCACCACCGGCGTGCCCAAAGGTGCCATGCTGACCCACGCCAACCTGGTGGCCAATGCCGAGCAGCTGTGGCGATGGATGCCGCCGCAAGCGGGGGACCGGGGCCAGGACCGTATGCTGGGGGTGCTGCCGCTGTTCCATGTCTTCGCCATGACCGTGGTGATGAATTTGGGCGTACGCATGGGCGCCGAACTGATCCTGGTGCCGCGTTTCGAGCTGAAACAGGTGCTGAAGCTGATCGCCAAGAAGCGTCCGACCCTGTTTCCCGGGGTGCCCACCATCTACACCGCCATCAATCAGGCGGTGGGCGAAAGTGGCCTGGACCTGTCGTCCATCCGCATCTGCATTTCCGGCGGCGCCCCGCTGCCGGTCGAGGTGCGGTCGCGCTTCGAGGCGCTGACCGGCTGTTCGCTGGTGGAAGGCTATGGGCTGTCGGAATCCTCGCCGGTGGCCACCTGCAATCCCATCGGCGGGGTGGCGAAAAGCGCCTCGATCGGTATTGCGTTGGACTGGACCACTATCGAGATCCGCGACCCCGTCACCGGCGCCTTGGTCGAGACGGTGGGGGAACGCGGCGAAATCTGCGTGCGCGGCCCGCAGGTGATGGCCGGGTACTGGAAGCGTCCCGACGATACAAGCGCGGTGATAATCGACGGCGCCTTGCGCACCGGCGATATCGGCTATCGCGACGAGGACGGTTATCTCTTCCTGGTGGACCGCATCAAGGACGTCATTTTGTGCGGTGGCTTCAACGTCTATCCCCGGGTGCTGGAAGAAGCGCTTTACCAGCACCCGGCGGTGGCCGAGGCGGTGGTGATCGGCATCCCCGACCCCTATCGCGGCCAGGCCCCCAAGGCATTTGTCCGCTTGAAGGACGGCATCGACGCCAGTCCTGAGGAATTGAAAGCCTATCTTGCCACCCAGGTGTCGCGCATCGAGATGCCCAAGGCGGTGGAAATCCGCGAACAGCTGCCCAAGACCATGATCGGCAAGCTGTCGAAGAAGGAACTGGTGGCCGAAGAAGCGGCTGCCGCCGAAACCTCCGCGCACGGCGCTTCCTGACTTTTTTAACCGGATGGCGACGATGGACATGACCATGACGGAAAACCGTGTTACCAAGGTGACGTACAGGGAAACCTGGGGCACCATTGGTCAACTGATAACCACGCGGAAGAAAAACCGTCATGGACAAATTGTACTCGGTCACCGAGTTGGCGCGGGATTTGGGCGTCACCCCACGCACCGTCCGCTTTTACGAGGACCAGGGGCTGATCCTGCCGCAACGGGCGGGCAACACCCGTATCTACACCCATCGCGACCGGGCCAGGATGATTCTGATCCTGCGCGGCAAGCGTCTTGGGTTTTCATTGAAGGAAATCAAGGAGTTCCTGGACCTGTACGTGGTCGACACCACCCAGGTGGAACAGCTTCAGCTGCTGGCAACCAAGGTCAGGGGGCGGATTGCCCTGCTGGAAGACCAGTTGCTGGCGGTGCAAACCAGCCTGACGGAACTGCGCGACATCGAGCGGATGACGCTGGATGCCCTGCGGTCCAAGGGCGTGAACTCGGCCTAGGGAGGCGCGCCCGACATTCCGCCCGCTTCCCGACGGCTCTCCCCCAAAGCAAGAACGATGTGGAGAAAAGTCGATGAAGAAGGTGGTTGTCGCCGGTTACGTGCGCTCGCCGTTCACCCTGGCGAAAAAGGGCGAACTGGCCAAGGTTCGCCCCGATGATCTGGCTGCCCAGGTGGTCCGTGCCCTGGTCGCCCGCACCCAGGTGCCGGTCGACGGGATCGAGGACCTGCTGCTGGGCTGCGCCTTCCCCGAAGGCGAGCAGGGCTTCAACCTGGCCCGCATCGTCGGCCTGATGGCCGGCCTGCCGAAAACCGTCGGCGGCGAGACCATCAACCGCTTCTGCGGTTCCTCGATGAGTGCGGTGCACACCGCCGCCGGCGCCATCCAGATGGGGGCGGGCGAGGCGTTCATCTGCGCCGGCGTCGAGAACATGACCCGCGTGCCGATCATGGGCTTCAATCCGCTGCCCAACGCCGACTTCTTCAAGGTCATGCCCGGCGCCTACATGGGCATGGGCGACACCGCCGAGAAGGTGGCCGAGCAATGGTCCATCGGCCGCCGCGAACAGGAAGAATTCGCCGTCGCCTCGCACGCCAAGGCCGCCGCCGCCCGCGCCGCCGGCAAGTTCGACGCCGAGATCGTCGCCATCACCGGCAAGGCCGGCACCATCGACACCGATGGCTGCATCCGTCCGGAAACCACCCTGGACGGTCTGGCCGAGCTGAAGCCGGCCTTCAACACCGCCGGCTCGGTCACCGCCGGCACCTCGTCGCCGTTGACCGACGGCGCCGCCGCCGTCTTGGTGTGCACCGAGGACTTCGCCAAGCGCCACAACCTGGATGTGCTGGCCGCCATCAAGGCCATCGCCATCTGCGGCTGCGACCCGGAAATCATGGGCATCGGCCCGGTGGGCGCCACCAAGAAGGCGCTGAACCGCGCCGGCCTGGAAGCGTCGCAGATCGACGTGGTCGAACTGAACGAAGCCTTCGCCAGCCAGTCCCTGGCCTGTATCCGCGAACTGGGCCTGGACACAGCGCGCATCAACCTGGACGGCGGCGCCATCGCGCTTGGCCATCCGCTGGGGGCCACCGGGGCGCGCATCGTCGGCAAGGCGGCGTCGTTGTTGAAGCGTCAGGGCGGCCGTTACGCCCTGGCCACCCAGTGCATCGGCGGCGGCCAAGGCATCGCCACCATCCTGGAGGCGGTGTGACATGGCAGCCATCAACAAAGTCGCGGTGATCGGTGCCGGCGTCATGGGCGCGGGCATCGCCGCCCATGTGGCCAATGCCGGTATCCCCGTCGTGTTGCTGGACATCGTCCCTGCGGACGGCGGCAACCGCAACGCCATCGCCGAGAACGCGGTGGCCCGCATGCTGAAGGCCGATCCGGCGCCGTTCATGGGCAAGGCGGCGGCCAAGCTGGTGACCACCGGCAACACCGAGGACCATCTGGACCTGCTGGCCGAGTGCGACTGGATCGTCGAGGCGGTGATCGAGCGCCTGGACATCAAGCAGGCGCTTTACGCCCGCATCGACGCGGTGCGCAAGCCGGGCTCGGTGGTGTCGTCCAACACGTCCACCATTCCGCTTGAAAATCTGGTGGCCGGCCTGCCCGACAGCTTCGCCGCCGATTTCTGCATCACCCATTTCTTCAACCCGCCGCGCTACATGCGGCTCTTGGAAGTGGTGGGCGGCGTCAAGACCCGCGCCGCCGCCCTGGACCTGGTCAGCGACTTCGCCGACCGCCGCTTGGGCAAAAGCGTGGTGCGCTGCAAAGACCGTCCCGGCTTCATCGCCAACCGTCTGGGGGTCTATTGGCTGCAAGCGGCGGTGGTCGAAGCCATCGACGCCAATCTGGCCATCGAGGATGCCGACGCCATCATCGGCAAGCCCATGGGCATCCCCAAGACCGGCGTCTTCGGCCTGATCGATCTGGTCGGCCTGGACCTGATGCCGCACGTCATCGGTTCCATGTCGCAGTCCCTGCCGACCAATGATCCCTTCCACGCCATCACCCGGCCAGCGCCGCTGGTGGAGCTGATGATCGCCGAGGGCTATACCGGCCGCAAGGGCAAGGGCGGTTTCTATCGGGTCAACCGCGAGAAGAACAAGGCCAAGGAAGCCATCGACCTGGGCAGCGGCGAATACCGCGCCCAAGCCCGCGCCGACGTGCCGGCCATCAAGGCGGCCGGCCGTTCGCTGGCCAAGCTGTTCGACCACGACAGCGCCCATGGCCGTTATGCCTGGGCGGTAATGGGCCGCACGCTTGCTTATGCCTGCGCCCTGGTTGGCGACGCCGCCGACGAGGTGGAGTCCATCGATGAGGCCATGCGCCTTGGCTATAATTGGAAGTTCGGCCCGTTCGAGTTGATCGACCAAGTGGGCGCCGACTGGTTCGCCGCCAAGCTGGCGGCCAGCGGCTGGAGCGTGCCGGACATCCTGAAGACAGCGGCTGGCAAGACTTTCTATCGCGTCGAGAACGGCACCCGCCAAGTGCTGGGTCAGGACGGCCAATACCGCGACATGGCGCGCCCTGACGGCGTGATCATGTTGGCCGACATCAAGCTGCGCTCGGCCCCGGTGATCAAGAACGGCTCGGCCGCTTTGTGGGACATCGGCGACGGTGTGGCCTGTTTCGAGTTCACCAGCAAGATGAACGCCCTTGATCCTGACATCATGGATTTGCTGAGCAAATCCATCCGCCGGGTCAAAAAGGACTTCAAGGCGCTGGTCGTCTATAACGAAGGTTCCAACTTCAGCGTCGGCGCCAATCTGGGCCTGGCCCTGTTCGCCGCCAACATCGCCGCCTGGACCGAGATCGAGGCCATGGTCGCCAACGGTCAGGCCACCTATCGGGCGCTGAAATACGCCCCCTTCCCGGTGGTGGCGGCGCCTTCGGGCATGGCTTTGGGCGGCGGCTGCGAAATCCTGCTGCATGCCGATGCCATCCAGGCCCATGCCGAAACCTATGCCGGCCTGGTCGAAGTCGGCGTCGGCCTGATCCCCGGCTGGGGCGGCTGCAAGGAAATGCTGGCCCGCTGGCAAAGCTTGGGCAAGCTGCCCAAGGGACCGATGCCGGCCATCGGCAAGGTGTTCGAGATGATCAGCACCGCCCAGGTGGCCAAGTCGGCGGCCGAGGCCCGGGACGCGCTGATCCTGCGTCCCGGCGACGGCGTCACCATGAACCGCTATCGCCTGCTGGCCGACGCCAAGGCCAAGGCGCTGTCCCTGGTGGACGGCTACCAGCCCCCGGCCGAGCCCAGCTTCGTGCTGCCCGGTGCCACCGCCAAGGTGGCCCTGGACATGGCGGTGGCCGGCTTCCAGCGCATGGGCAAGGCGACGCCCCATGACGGCGTGGTGTCCGGCGCCCTGGCCGGCATCGTGTCGGGCGGCGACACCGACGTCACCGAGACCCTGGACGAAGACGCCCTCTTGGACCTGGAGCGCCAAGCCTTCATGTCCCTGGTCCGTCATCCCGACACCCTGGCCCGCGTCGAGCACATGCTGATGACCGGCAAGCCCCTGCGCAACTGATGCACCCTTTCCCCCGTCATGTCCGGGCTTGACCCGGGCATCCATGGATCGCCGGGTCAAGCCCGGCGATGACGGGCGGGAAAGCGGTCGAACCGAAGGAATACAGAAATGGCCAGCTATAAGGCTCCGTTGCGCGACATGCGCTTTGTCCTCTACGAACTGATGGGCGGCGACGAATTGTCGCAACTGCCCGGCTACGAGGAATTCACCCGCGACCTGATCGACCCGGTTCTGGAAGAAGCGGCGAAGGTCTGCGAGGAGGTGCTGCACCCCATCAACCGTTCCGGTGACGAGGAAGGCTGCACCCTGGAAAACGGCGTGGTGCGCACGCCCAATGGTTTCATCGCCGCCTACAAGACCTTCCGCGAGGGCGGCTGGACCTCCATCGCCTGCGACCCCGCCTATGGCGGCCAGGGACTGCCCAAGGCGGTCAACACCCTGGTCGAGGAAATGATCTGTTCGGCCAATCTGTCGTTCGGCATGTATCCGGGCCTGACCCACGGCGCCTATGTGTCGCTGCACGGCTTTGGGTCCGACGGGCTGAAGGATGCCTATCTGCCCAAGATGGTGGACGGCACTTGGTCGGGCACCATGTGTCTGACCGAACCCCATTGCGGCACCGATTTGGGGCTTTTGCGCACCAAGGCGGCGCCCCAGGCTGACGGCAGCTACCGGATCACCGGCACCAAGATTTTCATTTCCGCCGGCGAGCACGACCTGACCGAGAACATCGTCCATCTGGTGCTGGCCCGCATGCCCGACGCGCCCGAGGGCGTCAAGGGCATCAGCCTGTTCCTGGTGCCCAAGTTCCTGCCCGACGCCGACGGCAATCCCGGCGAACGCAACGGCGTTTCCTGCGGCGCCATCGAACACAAGATGGGCATCAAGGCCTCGGCCACCTGCGTGATGAACTTCGACGACGCCACCGGTTGGCTGATCGGTGCGCCGCACAAGGGCATGCAGGCCATGTTCGCCATGATGAACACCGAACGCCTGTCGGTGGGCATCCAGGGGCTGGGGTTGGCGGAAGCGTCCTATCAGGGTTCGGTGGCCTATGCCCGCGAACGCCTGCAGGGCCGTTCGCTGTCCGGGGTCAAGCATCCCGACAAGCCGGCCGACCCGATCATCGTCCACCCCGACGTGCGGCGCATGCTGCTGACCCAGCGGGCCTATGTCGAGGGCTGCCGCGCCCTGGGCGCCTGGGCGGCGAAAAGCTTGGACGTGAAGAACCATCATCCCGACGCCCGCGTGCGTCAGGACGCCGACGATTTCGTCCAGTTGATCACCCCGGTGATCAAGGCGCTGATGACCGATCTGGGGTTCGAATCCACCAACCTGGGCATGCAGGTCCTGGGCGGCCACGGCTTCATCCGCGAACACGGCATGGAACAATATGTCCGCGACTGCCGCATCTCGCAGATCTACGAAGGCACCAACGGCATCCAGGCCCTGGATTTGGTCGGCCGCAAGATGCCGGCCCATGCCGGCCGCTTGCTGCGCAGCTTCTTCCATCCGGTCCAGGCCTATATCGAGACCTATATGGAAGACGAGGCGATGGGCGAGTTCGTCCAGCCCCTGGCCAAGGCCTTCGTCCGTCTGCAACAGGCCACCGGCCAGATCGCCCGCACCGGCATGGCCAAGCCCGACGAAGCCGGGGCGGCGGCCAGCGATTATCTGCGCCTGTTCGGGTTGACCGCCTTGGCCTATCTGTGGGCGCGCATGGCCCAGGTGTCGCTGGATCAGGTGGCCGGTGTTGACGGCGCCTTCTATCGGGCCAAGATCGGCACGGCGCGGTTTTACATGGATCGCCTGCTGCCACAAACCGGGGCCCTGTTCTCGGCCATCATGGCCGGCGGCAAGTCCATGATGGACTTCGCCGAGGACGCGTTCTAGGGCGGGGCGGGCGAGCATGAACCTGTGGTTCCGTGTCATCAGGGTGATCATGCTCGCCCTGTTCCGCCGAAGACTGGGATTGCTGGACGAATCGCGTCTGGATTTCCGGGTCTGGCCGACGGACCTGGACATCAACATCCACATGAACAACGCCCGTTATCTGGCGTTGATGGATCTGGGACGTCTTGACCTGATCGTGCGCACCGGCATGGGGCGTCGGGTGTGGCGGGACAAGCTGCAGCCGGTCATCGGGGCGGCCCTGGTCCGCTATCGCCGCCCGCTGGCGCCCTTCAAGCCCATTCGTCTGCGCTCGCGCCTTTTGGCCTGGGACGACAAGTGGCTGTTCATCGAACACCGTCTGGAAAGCGGTGACGTGTTGGCCTGCCACGCGGTGGTCAAGGGCATGCTGGTGGGGGGCGCCGGTGGCGTGCCGCCGGGCGATCTGGCCCGCCAGCTGGGCTTCGATCAGCCATCGCCCCCCGTGCCCGATTGGGTCTCCCATTGGAGCGAGGCGGAAAGCCTGCTCGCCAAAGCATAAAGGAAAAGGGATATGTCCACTCTGAAGGGAAAAACCCTGTTCATCACCGGCGCCAGCCGGGGCATCGGCAAAGCCATCGCGCTGCGTGCGGCGCGGGATGGCGCCAACATCGTGGTCGCGGCCAAGACCGTCGATGCTCATTCCAAGCTGCCCGGCACCATCCATTCCGCTGCCGCCGAGATCGAAGCGGCCGGCGGCCACGCCCTGGCGGTGGTGGTGGACGTACGCGACGAGGAAAGCCTGGCGGCGGGCGTCGCACAGGCGGCGGAACGCTTTGGCGGCATCGACATCGTCGTGAACAATGCCAGCGCCATCAACCTGACCGGCACGGCGGATACGGCCATGAAGCGGTTCGACCTGATGATGGGGGTCAACGTGCGCGGCACCTTCGCCACCACCCAGGCCTGCCTGCCTTATCTGAAGCAGGCGGCCAATCCGCATATCCTGACCCTGTCGCCGCCGCCCGAGCTGAAGCCGCACTGGTTCAAGAACCACACCGCCTACACCATCTCGAAATACGGCATGAGCCTGTGCGTGCTGGGCTGGGCCGCCGAATTCGCTGAAATCGGCATCGCCGCCAACGCGCTTTGGCCGCGCACCATCATCGACACCGCCGCTTTGGCCATGCTGGGCGGCATGATCAAGCCGTCCAACTGCCGCAAGCCCGACATCGTCGCCGACGCCGCCCACGCCATCCTGACCCGGCCGTCACGGGACTGCACCGGCAACTTCTTCCTGGATGACGAGGTGCTGCGCCAGCAAGGCGTCATCGACTTCTCGGTCTACGCCGTCGATCCCGCCGGCCAGATTTTGCCCGACCTGTTCGTCGAATAGGTCCGACCTCCCTCTGCCTGCGCAGGTCCGCCATTCATTAACGGCACCTTGGGCGGCAGAACTTAAGGGGGGCGGCGTTGGTCCCGGATGTCCGTTAAAGCCGCCCCCCTTCTTTTTCAGATTTCCCAGCGAGGCCGTCATGACTGAACACGTCGTCGTCACCGACCACCAGGGGGTGCGCACCATCCGCATGAATCGCCCCGACAAGAAGAACGCCATCACCTTCGCCATGTATGGGGCCATGACCCGGGCGCTTCGGCAGGGCGAGGCCGACCCGGCTATCCGCGTCCACCTGCTGGCCGGGCTGCCGGGCTGTTTCACCGCCGGCAACGACCTGGGGGACTTTTTGACCGCCGGTGACGTCGCCAGCTCACCGGCGGCCGAGTTCCTGCGGGTGCTGTCCGCCGCCGCCAAGCCGGTGGTGGTGGCGGTCGGCGGTCTGGCCATCGGTATCGGCGTCACCATGCTGTTGCATTGCGACCTGGTCTACGCCGCCGAGGACGCGGTCCTGCAACTGCCCTTCATCAATCTGGCCCTGGTCCCCGAAGGCGGTTCGTCGCTGTTGCTGCCCAAGCTGATGGGCCATCAACGCGCCGCCGAACTGCTGATGCTGGGCGAGCCCTTCGACGCCGCCACCGCCCATGGGCTGGGTCTGGTCAACGCGCTTTACCCGATGGCCGAACTGGAACGGACGGCCGCCGACCGCGCCGCCGTCCTGGCCGCCAAGCCGGCCCAGGCACTGGCCGCCACCAAGGCGTTGCTGCGTCTGGCCGAGGACACGGTGTCCCACCGCCTGGGCGTCGAATTCACCGCCTTCGGCCGCGCCCTGCGCTCGGCGGAACTGCGGGAAGCGGTGGCGGCGTTCCAGGAAAAACGTCCCCCCAACTTCCATCCGGCGCCTTCACAGGGCTAGCTGGTTCGGGGCACTTGATCTGAATGTTTGAAATGGTGCCGGCGGAGGGACACGAACCCCCGACCTTGGCTTTACGAATGTAAGTGGCTAGTAATTAGTGCTTTGTTATTAAATATAATTGTTTGATTTGGCGGCATATTCGAATTGAATTGCGAAATGATCTGGCGTTTCGTCCAATCAAGGCCGTAGGGGCATTTGCACAATGCCCCTACGGTCCTGCGGTCACAAGAAACCCAGCCAACTTGGCATTGGCCAGATTGGTCACCAGCAGGGCGGGTAATCGCAGGTAATAGGTCAACTTCTCGGCGGGCGCCCAAAACCCATCGGACAGAAACCTGCGCGCCCGCAGGGCCCTGCCCAGGACGATCAGCAAGAAGATGGGGCCAAAGCCTCGAACACGGCGATCATGGCGCCGCATTGCGCGCCTCATCCATGGCGGGCAATGCCTGAATACCGAAGGGGGGAAGGGCCTCTAATCTGCCTGCCCTGCCTCGGGCCCCTCACATTCCAGCTTCAGCCCCAGCCCGAAGCGGTCGGACAGGTCTTTATAGCGCGCGATGACGTCTTCGCGGGGGATTTCGAGTTCTTTTGCGACGTTCTTGATGCGGGTGGCGGAAATGGGAGTGCGTGGGTCGATCCACGGGCCGTAACTACGTATTTCCTCAGAAAGAAAAATTCGTTCATCACGGGGTGCCATGTGTACAATGTATCCCATTGCCCATTCTCTGGATTTAATGTCGTCGCTTTCAATGTAGGTCTGAAGCGCGGTGATAAACAAATGTTCATCCGTGCTGTTGTTGGCGGCTGTGCCTATCCATTCATCAGCATCGTCAAGTCTTTGTGCCAAATAAATTAGGGTGTCGGCAGAAATGGATGTTTTGATGCCGGAGGCGGCAATAACCCAAATGATGCATCGTGCGAGGCCTAAATCGACAGATTTATTGCTGATAAGTGTCTGCAAGTGGTTGGTTTCAATCTGGTCTGGTATCCATTTCTTTTTTTCTGCGAGCCATGCCAATGCCCAGGCCGCACTATGGGCCAGTGGCGGGGAGGAGGCGAGGTGTGCAAAAATGGCCTCGATAAGTTTCTTGATAAGCGATTGCGGAGAATCTTTAAGATTTCCGTCGTATGTAGCTTGCATTATCTCAAGGTAAGCTGCTGCGGAATCAATTTCGTCGCCAGATTGTAAAATATAAATCTGTTCATCAATCCATTTTTCTATATTTATGGGTAGTTTGACCACGGCGCAGGTGCTCCAATAACCTCCCGGATTAAACCTCATTAGCGGTTTTGTGTTGAAAAAACGTTCGAGTGCGATTTTTTTGAAAATATCGCGCCAACGACCTGCTGCCAGCACTTCTCCAGCGCGCCTCATGTCTGTGTGACTAAGATAAATGGACTCATTGTCGGCATGAAGCAATAGATGTGAAATTATCATTTCAGCGCATGCGTCACTAACGTTCGGCTCATCTGATAGGCAAAGTGCGGCAAGAACTGCTCGGGAGAGTGAGGCTTCACCCTGTATCGTAGCCAGAACATTTTCCACATCATCGGATTTGCATAGAGTAACGCAAAGGCGCAGCACTTCGCGCCAGCTTTCCGCAATTTGGTTGCCGCCCATGAAATCATTCTGATCAGTCCGATCCACCAGTGGTGCGATGAGTTCCGCCAGTGTCAGGCTTCGATTCCGGTTGCGGAATTCCCCTTCCACCAGGGCGGAGGCGGCCAGGAATTCCTGGAATGTCAGGTGGCGGAATTCATAGACGGGCACCAATCTGCCGCCATACTTTTCCCGTCCGGCTTCCATGACGAGGCCGGTGCGGGATTCCAGAAGGGCCAGGAATTCTTCGGGCGGGCGGTCATGTACGGCGCGCAGATTGGGGTATTCCTTTCGCATCTGCGTGAGAAACTTGATGATTTCGCTTTTGGGCAGGCGTTGGACGCCTTCATCGCACATGGCATGGGCGAGATAGCGCAATTGGGGCAGCGCTTCCTTAGGGTCAAGCGGCTCGTCCAATTCGCTGCGCCAATTGAGCAGGACTCCGACAGCCTGTTCATACAGGTCGACGCGCCGCTGGGGCAGGCGTCCCACCTTGCGCTTGACCAGGGCCATGGTGGTCAACAGCATGGGGTTGCCGGTCAGGCGCTCGATTCTGTCGCTGCTGTGAATGTCGGCGATCAATTCGGCGGTGGCGTCTTTTTTTCGTTCAGGGCGTTCGACCAGGGCGCACCACCGCGTGGCGAAATTGTCCTTATCGTCTTTGCTGAAATCGGCTAGGGTCAGATGTTCGAAATTGCGGCCCAGTCGGCGCCCCATCTCGCGATATCCGACGATGCGCGAGGTGGCGATCACCGGCAATTCCGGGTGGGCCACCACGATCCTTTCGATTTGGGTGCATAGACGCGCGCGTTCGCCTGAGGACGATATCTCGTCAAGCCCATCCAGGATCAGCAAGGCGCTCTTGGACTTGATTTTTCTGTGCAGGAACGCCGTTACATCCTTGGCTTCCTGCGTCGATAGTTCGGCCGCCCGCAGGGTACGGGTCAGCATCTGTTCCAGCGTGCCCGTCTTGCCATCCAGGTCTCGGCAACGGATGACGATGGGCAGAAGGTCAGCCTCGGGAAGGGTCGCCACGTCGGGCAATTCGGCTAAGGCCGGGTCGGCCTTCAATCGCAGAAGATAGGCCGTGGCGATCCAGCGGGTCAGGGTGGTCTTGCCCGCGCCGGGATCGCCCAGGATCATCAGGCGCCCCGCTGCCCCCAGGCGTTCCCCCACGGGATGGGTGGCGTTGTGTTCTTCGGGGCTGGTGCCGTGCTTGCCGGTCCGCCGCTGTTCCATGGCGTCCCAGGCCGCATCTTTTGAGTCTTCGGGGTCCGCCTCGATCCGAACCCGCAGGGGGACATACAGGCGGCGTATG
The DNA here is from genome assembly GCA_001898825.1 of Magnetospirillum sp. 64-120. Taxonomy (GTDB): domain Bacteria; phylum Pseudomonadota; class Alphaproteobacteria; order Rhodospirillales; family Magnetospirillaceae; genus Magnetospirillum. The sequence continues at coordinate 76,186 of MKVK01000013.1, read as the reverse complement.
TCCAGGCGCTGCATGACGACGCCGCGATCCTGCTCGGGAAGGTTGGCAAGGTCCAGAATGTCGCAGGTTTCCAGCAGCAGGTCGCGATAGCGCTGCTCGGCCGCCGCCAGATCTGGCCTCCTTTTGCTGCTGCGGCTTTTGCCGGTGATCTTCAGCCGTGGTGCCAATTTTAGGGGATGTCTGCCGCCCGAGATGGTGTGGGGCTGCCACTTGCCGTCACAGTCGTCCCAACGGCGCAGATAGACGATTCCCGTTCCCTTCGAACGGTCCAGGTGAACGAAATTATAGGAATTGGTCCAGCGGGGATGCGTGGCAGCCCTCTCACCGAAACACGCGCCCCCTGGGATGGTCGTACAACTCCCCGCCGTTCCGTCGAGGGTATTTACTTCGGGGCTGTGGGCGTGGCCCCATAGGATGAAGTCGGCCCAGTCCTTGATGCGTTTTTCCACCCGGTGCCGGTCGAAGTCGCTCAGCCATTCGAATGAATGGTGCATCACCGCGATGTGAAGGTCGCTTTCCCCGGCCTCTTTCAGCGCAGCGATAACCTGCGGCTCGCCAAGGACAAGATGGCCCCGGTCGTCCACCTTGCCGTTACCGTCCTCGTGGCGGGCGCACATCCAGGCCGTGTTGAAGCCGACGATGGTGACCTTGCTGTTAGAGGCCATTTTGGGACGCCCAACGGTCCCGTATGTGCCGTTGGCTTGGCTGGTATAATTGGCGAAGAAGGCGTCGAAGTCCCCGAACCCTTCAAGGGCCTTGGCTCGTGCCCGGTCATCGCACAGCCAATTTTGGACCTCTTGATCGCTTGTTAGCGGTTTTTGAAGGCCTGGGGGGTAGTATTTCTTAACGATGTCGCGGTCCAGGTCGTGGTTGCCCGGCACCACGAACAGCCTGTCCGGCGGCAGGCCGAGTTCGGTCAGTACGGGGGCGAACAGGTGGTCCCGTATGGCCTCGAATTCCGGCTGCTTTCCGTTCTGTGCCGCATCGCCGCTGAAGACCACGAAATCGACGTTTTCCAGCTTTTTGTCGATGGATTTGCGGTTCTTAATGTCTTGGATCAGGGCCGCTTGAACCACATCCCGATCAAAGCTCACGCCCTCTTGATGCCAATCGGACAGGTGCAACCAAGTGACTTTGGGCATCAGGGACCCCACTCCATGAAGACATAAGCTGTATATCACTTATGAAATGAAGGTGATTGCGTGTCAAAGTATCTTATGCGGCACCCACAAGTTGCCGGCCATGGCTTGGCGGGCAAAAACTCATGCCGCAGGCATTGTGCGATCGAGCGCGGCCGCAACGCCCCGCAGCCCCATTGGGGGCTGTGTGGCTTGTGCCTATACGATTGGACTTGATGGTGCCGGCGGAGGGACTCGAACCCCCGACCTTGGCTTTACGAAAGCAAGTTGCTAGTCGCTAACTAACTGTTTCTAAATTAATTTTTGTGCTTTTGCGATGTATGCGAATTGAACTGCGAAATGATAGCCCAATTCGCATCGACAGGCCATAGTGGGAACATACATGGAACGCTACTGGCGCTCGGCATGCGACCCGCGTATTGGATATTGTGCTGGTTGCACCTGCGACCTTGACGCCAGGGGCATTCGGCGCTACGTTACATGTAACAATCTCGCGGAGAATGCCCGTGCCCACACCAATCGTCGAAAGGGTGCAGAAGCGTCGCGCGGCCTTGCGTGCGGCGGGTCTGCGTCCGTTGCAAATCTGGGTTCCCGACACGCGCCTCCCTGGGTTTGCCGAAGAGTGCCGTCGCCAGTCCCGCGTTGTGGCTCAGACCGACATGGCGGATACCGAACTGCTGGACTTTCTGGATGCCGCCTTGGTGGACATCGGTGATGAGGACGAGGCGTGAGGCGCGGTGATCTCGTGCCTGTCGCCGTTCCAGGCGATTTCGGCAAGCCGCGACCGGCCCTTGTCATCCAGTCCGATCAATTCGGTGAAACTGCGACCGTCACGGTGCTTCTGGTCTCGGGGACGCTTGTCGATGCGCCCCTAATCCGCGTGGATGTAGAGCCAAGCCCGGAAAATGGCCTGCGCAAACGGTCTCAGGTCATGGTGGACAAGGCGATGACCGTCAAACGGGACAAACTCGGTGAGCCGTTTGGCCGACTGGAGGATGGCGCGATGGTTGCCGTGACGCGGTCTTTGGCGTTGTTTTTTGGCTTTGCTTGAGAGCCCATGCCGCTGCTTATAGCGCAGTGAGAGCACCGCTGCGCGCCCGTAGACGCCCCGCGTGTTCCGCCGCTATAGCAGCAGCACCGGGCGCAAAGCCCAATCCCGGAACCGTGCCCGCGCAACAGCGAGGGCCGCATGGACCGGACGGAACGTATCGCCGCACTCAACGACCAGCTTCGCCGCGACCACAGTTACGGCAAGGTGGTCATCACCAGGGGCATTCAGGGTCTCGGACACAAAGCCGTCCTGGAAGTGCTCGCTGCCGTCGCAGCGTTTTCCGAATTCACCCCCGATAACGATCCCTATGCCGAGCATGATTGCGCGGTGATGAATGTTGGCGGCCAGCGCATCATCTGGAAGATCGACACCTACGACACCGACCTGAATTTCGCCTCGGATGATCCTGCCAACCCGGCAGTGACGATCCGAGTGTTAACGATCATGCTGGCCGACGAGTGGTGAGGTTGGGCCAGAACCTCACCACTCCCTGATCGCAGTCCTGCCCCCATCGTGGGACGTTACTCGCGGTAACGCCCATTCATCCCAATAGCTTCTGGGTGTCGGTGTCGGCGATTCGCCGCACGCGAACATCAAGCAGCGAAATTGGCGAGTTGAGCAACGTGCGGCGGATATAGAGGAGGCTTCCGTCCTCCTCGAAGCTGTCAATGATCTGCCCGTTGGGCAATTCAAGGACGATCCTTGCGCCTGTGGCGGCGCGCTCAATGAAGCCGTGAAGATACTGGCGCCCTTCACTCGTCCCCATGATTGCCAACTGTCCGGTGGTGACATGCTCACCTCCGCCGAACTCGACGGCGCGGACGCCACCATCGGGTCCGTTGGAAGGAACGCATTCGGGGAAATCGGCAAGCGCCGGGGAGCCTCGTCTCGTCTCCGCCACCATTCCTTTGAGGGCTAATACGACAGGGGCGTCGGGGCCGCAACGCTCCCAGTTTTCCAAGACCCGCAAAAGCGACTTTATGTCGGAGGCCTTTTCAAGCTCGGACAAGAAAAAGAGGTCGTTTTCGGCGGCATCAAGGTACTGCACGATGTGGACGCCTGGGCTGGACCTACTCCAGCCCTCGAATGCATCAACTAGATCGTGAATATCCTTGGCGGCGCCGACACTGTATAGGAAATCAAGGTCGTCATTCGAGACGATAGCCCCGGCTATCGAGCTGTAATACTTGAATACAAGCCAGTCACCGCGCTTGATGTCGGCCATTATATTTTGCGCACGGAACCTGAAGTCTTTGACGCCGAACTGCCTTAGGTCGGGCGCCTTCTCTAAATTAATTAAATCTGGCTTTGCCATGGGCACCAGTTCGAATGGCGACGAGGTGTCCGCCGGGACTGCCGGCAAATCGTCATCTTCTTCCATGCGCCACCTTTGATCTGCGGTTATCCGCGAGAGTGTCTGTTCACGGCCCGCATGATTTGCGATTTCGCATCAGGGCGCAACGGAATAATGACGATTTTCTGGGTGAGACGGCACCGAGATCTGTCGGCTCGGCCATAATGTTGCAATATGCTGGGCGTAAGTGCGCATTTTCTGTGTTGACAATGCGCTATTTTTGAGTATCCTTCGCGAAATATCGCACTATTTTCGGCGCAGTATGTGGCGCAATGCAACATTTATCGCCAAGATGGTGTGCCATTCCGGGCGCGCCTGCCCTCGCGCGCCCGACAGCGAGGTGTACTATGTCACTCCCTTTCCGTGCCGCACATCCCCCCGATCTCGGTCAACTGACCCGTAATCGGGCGCTCATCTTCATCGCCCTCCAGCCGTTCAACACCACTCTGGTCAACGATCCGAGAGCGAAGGAGCTGCTGGCCTACGCCGGGCTCAAGTCGTTCGATGTCCTGAACTTCCAGCACGAAAGCGGCGCCTTCCACTATCCCCATGCCCTGCTTAGCGCCGGCAATGCCAACCTGAATGTTGTCGCCTCGCAGAACGAGGTGAGCCCGGTGTGGCGGCGAAATCTGGCAGGAACGACGTTCCTTGATAGCGGCGGCTTCTCTGTCGCGACCGGGGCGCTGAGCGTCCAAGCCTACTTCCAGCGCCGCCGCCAGCTTTGGGCATGGCAGGCCGCCTTCGGTGCCCAATTGGACAATGTGATCGTTGCCGGCATGGACGTGCCCACGGCGGCCTTTCGTAAGGGTATCCCTGGCATCGGCAGTTACCAGAGCTGCTTGCTGCGCACGGAGAGCAATATTCGGGATCAGGTTCGGGCTCGCACTCCTGGCCTTTACCGACTTCTGAATGTCATTCAGGGGATGACCGCCGGCACTGGGCCGCACAGCTTGGTTCACTGGTATCGGCACATCCAGCACCTCAGCGACGTTCACCTTTGGGGCGAACAAGCCTGCGAGGGCTGGGCCTTGGGCGGCCTCTGGTGGCTGGAACCCGAGGACCTTCTTCTGCTGCTGTGGCACATGTATCACGACGGCATGTTGTCGGGCCGGAACAACTGGCTGCACATCTTCGGTGTCACCGAAGCCCGGATGGTCGCGATCTTTTCGCTGATCCAGCGGGCGCTTCGCTACCTGTTGCAGGATCCCAACTTCACCATCTCGTGCGATTCCTCGAACCCCACCAAGAATATGGGGAAGGGTGGCAGCCGCTACGTCGGCACTGGCAATGTCGTCGCGACCCAACGGCTGCCTGATCGCCTGCTGAAGTCGGACGGCATTCACCGTTTTCCCATCCAGTTCGTCGATGACCACGAAGGGGATGGATTCCCCTACACGACTGCCGTCCCTTTCAGCGGCTTCGCCCCGTGGCAAATCCTCGCCACCGCAGACCTTCTGAAGGGCACCGTACTGGAAGGGACGCCGTTCCACTCGGCCCTCATCCTTCAGGGGGATAATCCGAACGGCGGTCTGAACCCGCTTGGGCAGATGGTCATGGCCTTCGCCAACACCGAGGCCTTCCTGCGCCAGACCTATGCCACTGCCGATCGCTACATCGCCGCGCACGAACGGAATCTCGTCCCAGCCATCGTCGCTACGTTGCGCAGCGCCACGCCCCCGCTGACGCCGCCGATCGCCTTCCCGTAAACCCACCCGCATCCACAGGAGGACGCCATGACCAACACCGACATCCATTCCACCGCCGCTGCTACTAATGATGATGGGAGCGCCACCATGAGCACTGATCAGAACGAGAATGTTGGGTCGTCCAGCGCGAGCCTGGCCGACATTACTCCGAGTAATGCTGCCGAGAGCATCCCGGCAGATCAGGTCGAAACCGCCGATGTCGCCGGCATGACCACCGCCAATAATGTGGACGGCATGTCGGACGAGGAAATCGAGGCGGCCATTCCGGGCCAGCTGTCCTGCATCGACAGGGCCACGGAATGCGAGGCGGCGGCAAGCGCCGTGTACGAAGCGGATACCTCTGTCGCTTCCGGCGAGAATGAGGTGTGGCGTCGGATCTATGCCGCCCTCGCGTTGGCCTATGCCTTCTATCTGGCCTATTTCGGCACGGCCGACTACGACCATTACCTCACGAGCCGGGGTGTCGATCCCGACCCTAAGAAGGCTTGCAAGTTCAACCCGCTGATCAAGGCGGTGTTCGGGCTGAGCAAGAAGGGCGCAATCAGGGTGTCCGACAAGCTCAAGGGGCGGATGCGCAAGCGTATTAGCGCGATGGCATCGACACTGGAATTCATTGAAAACGTAGCTACGCCGGACGCGAACGGTAACATCGACGTCGTGTGGTTCCTGGAAAATAGGGTCGATGACCATGGCCGGAAGGGGATCGAGGCGGCTCGTGCCGGAATGGCGAAAATCCGCCGTGACAGGAAATCTTCGTCAACCGACACCTCAAGGTTCGATCGTGGCCTGGAGAAGTTGAAGGCAAGCGCCTCGCCTGTGCCGCCGGCTATTGGTCCATCCCCGGTGCTGCTGGCTGTCCATGCCGTGGACGGTGAGTTGACTTTCCTCGGCCAGCTGACGGGAGAGAGCGCCGAGAAACTGCTGACGCAGTTCATCGAGAATTCCGGCCACGAGGACGATCCCTTGTCCGGCACCGCCATGGGCGAACTCGTGAGCCACATCTCCTTCGCCCGTGGGCTGGGTTCGGTCGATCACATGGTCCGGATCGACGTGACCGACATGGGTGTGCATGTTCAGGCTGCTCTGGCCTCGACCGAAACCGTCATCGGGCGGTGTTTCATCGCCGGCTCGTCGCTCTTGTCTCCGGGCACCTATTGGCTCGACAAGACGGTCGCCGCCAAGATCACCAGCATTTCGCGCTTTGCGAAGCATGGTGCAGGGTTCGAGGTGTGTCAGCCCAAGGTTCAATCCGACCGGACCTTTGTTGCTGTGTCCTGCAGCAGCATCCAAACGGCTGTGGATAAATTCAACAACGCCCGCCGTGAGAAGAGCCCCGCCGATTACAAGGAGTTCAACCTCAGCAACATCTTGGGCATCACCGAGTCCGGAAAGGCCCTTAATACCCATCAAGCGTGGCTGCCCTGCGAATTGCAGATGCCGACCATTGCCGAGATCGCCTATCCGCAGGACTGGCGCTGGATTGGTGACACGGTGCTCGACGAAGATACCTGCAGGTGGGTCACGAAGACCATGAACGCCACGGGCACGCACGAGATCGCCAAGGCTGTCCGCGCCGGCACCGAGCGCAATCTGGTCAATGTCCGCATCGCGAACGATGGGCTCCATGTTCTCGACGCTCTCCGCGAAGGCACCGTGGCTTCGCAGCGGTTCCAGGCCCCCATCGATGGCAACGCGTTCCAGACCACCTACTGTTTCCGGTCCAAGGACTTGCCGGGGGCCCTGTCGGCAATCAAGGGCGTGCTGCCGGACGCGCCGGTCAGCTTGTTCATCGCTGAGAAGGCTATCCTGCTGCGGGCTGAACAGGACGGCACCGTGGCCGAGTTCCTGATCCCCACCCTGATCGAAGGCACCCGCTATCACAAGCTCGCCAAGTTGACTGGGTTCGTGACGCAAGACGAACCGCACGACGAGCAGAAAGCCGCCTGATCCTCGCCGGCATTCCCCGGTCGGCGTCAATGTTGGCCGGGGACATCCCCGAACCAAGGGCTATCCCTATGAACACCAAAATTATCGGCTACATCATCAGTTGCTTGCCGTGTAACACCCTTCGCGGAAAGCGCCTTGAACTCCACAACCGGCAGATCGGCGAGTGGATCGAACACACCGACATGCCGCTCGTGATCCTCGCCATGGGCTACCAGCAGAACGAGTTCCACGACACCCTTGGCGATCGCATCCGCTACATCACCTTGGACCAGCCGGTACCGCCAGCCGAAGCCCGCAACATCTGTCTGAGGGACTTCTACGCCAGCGGCTACCGCTGGGCGGCGCTGATGGACAACGACGCGGCCCTTTACCACAGCCCCACCCACAACAGCGGCTACCACTTTATCGGGGAGATGACAGCCCAGATCGACCGCTACGACGACATCGGGTTGTTCTATCCCATCAACCCCGTGAACGCGGGGTTCCGCGAACGCTGGACCGAAGATCCCGGCTATCTCACCCACCACGTATTTGAGCGGGGCTTCTCGGCCAAGGGCACGCTGGTGTTCGTCCGCAATTTCGCGCAGTTCGGCCAAAAGCCGATCTACCAGGACCCAGCCTTCACCTTCATGGAGGACAACGCCTTCGCCTACGAGGTGTTGGCGTCGGGCCAGCCCGTGTTCCAGAACTGGAACATGGTGCTCAAGGAACTCGTCGATGCCGGCCCGCTCAGTTTCTTCGGCGATACGGCCAGCAGGGGACCGCGTGGTGCGCTGGCCCGCCAGCAGATCGTTGCCAAGTTCGCTGACGACGGCCTTCGCCTGAACGCCAGCGGTAGCCTCAACTCCCGCGCGATGGTCAATCGGTGCTGGCCCCTCGGCGTGCGCAGCATGGTGGTCGTGCCGAAGCCCGTCACGCCCTTGCTCGTTGCCAGTTCCAAGAAGGAGGTTTAGTCATGTATGTCCTGCCCCTGCCAAACGGGCGCCCGCTCGTGATCGAAGACCGCGAGGTGCCGACCGAACCCCGCACCGCCTGCGAGCGGATGCTGACCCAGTTTCTGGCCGAGCATGCCGTTCAATGGAAGAGCCGGTTTCCGTTGCTCAACGTCGAGGATGACAAATAGCACCTTCCTGGTGACGGGCTCGGCCATTGGGCCGACCCGTTACCGCAAGTAATGGCCTGGAAGGTCGTTCATCCGAGCGAGCAGGCGCTGCACCTGGACCGCTTGCCATTTTCCGCCTCTGGCTGCGGGAACCCCGGCCTGATTGAGTTTGGCGGCAATGTCGGTGGCGCTGGTGATGCCCTGGGCAACAAGGTGGTTGAGGGTTGGCGCAAGATCAGCGGCCCAACGATCAGCCCGCTGCACCGACACAGCCCGCCCCACCTCTGAGCCTCGTGCCCGCCCGTCAGCGGTCAGGTTGCCCGGCGAGCCCAATTTCACCCCACGGGCCTTTGCCGCTGCCAGGGCAGCTTTCGTCCGCTGGCTAATCAATCCGGCTTCCAACTCGGCGACGGCGGCCATCTGGGTCAGCAGGAAGCGGCCTGTCGGCCCCGAGGGAACGTGGGGCAGGTCGCAGAACACCACGTCCACGCCGCTGTCGATCAGGTGAAGGAGGAACTTGGCGTTGCGGGCCAGCCTGTCCAGCTTGGCGACGACGAGGGTGGCCCGGTGTAGGCGACAGGTCATGAGGGCGGCGTCCAGTTGCGGACGGTCCTGGCGCTTTCCGCTCTCGACCTCTACCAGCTCGGCGACCAGTTCCCACGGCCCACCGTTCAGGTAATTGGCGACCGCCTCGCGCTGCGCCTGTAGCCCCAGCCCCGACTTGCCCTGCCGGTCGGTGGAGACCCGCAAATAGCTGACGAAGCGCCCCGAGGCCATGCCCTTACATTCCCTTCAACGGACATTTAAGGAAATGTAATGCTCGACATGGTAAAGGGTCAAGGTGGCAGAAAACCCGTTATGATTGATTTGCGTTTGCGCCGAGGCAGGTGCGAGCATGCTCTGTTGTCGGGCGACATTGAAAGTTGATCTCTCCGCACAGGCGGAATCGATGGGGTGATCCGTAGGTCGATGATGTTCTGATTAGATCGTCAAGATGCTCAATCGCGACCCAAAATTCAGAAGCGGCTTGCCAGTCGCACGCTTTTAAAAAGGTGAAAGACGCCCCCCCTTTTGGCATCGTGATTTCCTCTTGACCCTGTAGCGGCTACAGGCCGCAGTATCGCCGACGGTGAGACATTGGATGCGCATGGATGCGTCGGACGCGGGCCACTCTTGGGATTGTGCTGACCCTGCTGCTGGGCTTGCTCGGCGGTGGCGGCACGGTGCTGTGCCTGTCGCTCGATCACCTTGCCCTGGAAACCCAGCCGCCCGCCACCCATGATCAGCAGGTAGCGGGGGCGGAATGCTCGGCCCCAGCCTGTGCCGACGTTTCCATTGGTAACGCCTCCCTGAATTCCCCGCGCGCCAAGGCGCCGCCTCCGGCCACGGCCCATACCATGGCTGTCGCCATGCGAGGCACGGCATGGCCTGTCCTTTGCCCCCACCCAGTCGCTACCCAGCGGCGGGACCCACGCCTGCAAGCCCTGCGCGCGGTCGTTCTGCTGATCTGAGACCGGGACGCCCTTTTCCCCGGGCCTGACAACTGGCGCCTTCATGGAGGTCGCCTGGGGGTCTCTGCGCGCGTGTCGCAAATGTAATCACACATCAATGTGCCTACGTTCTGAACAACAGGCGCATTTTAGCGACTCTACACTGCTTCATTTGCAATCAACGTTGGGGCAGCTTACGTTTTGAGCAGATCAGGATGAGTCAAAGATTGACGAAACTTAATCGCGTTGCTTACCGTTGGACTTGCACCACGAAAGACATCGCGTTATTTATTTCATCGGTACGACGCGAATGCGTGGCGCAACAGCTATTGTGATAGCGACTCGCATCCGCATCGAGGGGACTCTTGATGGCAAAAAAAGACATCGCCCAACTAAGCCAGGCCGCCGTGCTTTCCGCAGCCCTGGCCGGGTTGGCCGCTCCCGCCCAGGCCGATGTCGGCCTGGTGGACAAGGACGGCTTAAAGATCGATGGCGCACTGACCGTGGGGGTGGCTGCCTTCGCCTCGCCCAACGCGCAGTTCGGCGCCGGCGTCAACTCGCCCACCAGCACCGGCGCCGCCGCCACGCGCACCACCGGCAACCCGCAGTGGATCGAGGCCTTCGTCAAGCCAGAACTGAAGGCGGCCTATGATACCGGCAACGCCGGCACCCTCTATGGCGCGTTCAGCGCGGTCGCGGCCCTGACCCGGGGCGATGGTGAGGCCAATTTTGTCAGCGCCACCTATGGCAATCCCGAGAAGATCGCCGTCGAAGACGCTTATCTCGGCTGGAAATCGGGCACGCTGCTGTCATCCCTGGGCGAAGACGCGCTGGACGTCTCGGCCGGCCGTCAGAGCTTCCGCATTGCCGACGGCTTCCTGATCGCCGACGGCAACGCCGATCTGGGGAACCGCGCCGCCTATTGGAGCTTTCCGCGTTCCGCCTTCAAGCAGACCGCCATCGCGCGGATCAATACCGCCCCGGTGCGTGCCGACGCCTTCCTGCTGAAGAATGATTCCAGCCTGTCCAATACCCACGGCCTGGACCAGCCCTCGACCACGCTGGCCGGCGTCAATGTGGAATGGTTCCAGGCGGCCGAGGGCAAGGATGGTCGTGCCACCTACGACAACAGGCTGCGCTATGCCGGCGCCAGTGTCATCCGGGTGTCGGACGCCCAAAGCGACGGCAATTTCTCTTATGCCACCGGTGCTGCCGCGACCGTCACCAACACCCTGAACGCCAACCGCGATGGTCTGGTTCTTTACAGTGTGCACGGCGGCGGCGCCCCGGTTCCCGGCCTGGACGATCTCACCCTGTACGGTCAGTACGTGCTGGAGCGGAATGACGAATCCACCCGCAAGGTCCGCGCCAACGCATGGTACCTGGAACCGGGCTACACGTTCTCGGACGCGCCATGGACGCCGAAGCTGTCCTATCGCTATTCCCATTTCTCGGGCGACGGCAATCCCAACGACAATACCGACAAATCCTACGACCCCATGCTCTATGGCTCGGGGCGCGGCTACGGCAGTTGGTACCAGGGCGAGATCGTCGGCCAGTACATGATCTTCAACAGCAACGTGAACGTGAACATGCTGAGCGTATCGGTGAAGCCCACTGACGCGCTGAAGCTGAGCCTGCTGGCCTATCGCTTCGATTGGGACAAGGAAGGGCAGTTCACCGGCGTCAGCCAAAGCCACGCCGCCGCCGAGCTGGATTTCGTCGCCGAATACGCCTTGTCGGACAACATCTCGCTGGCTGGTGCCGTGGCCGCCGCCCGTGCGGGCGATGGCGGCAAGCAATTCCTCACTAACCAGCAAGGCACCACCGACCGGACCGATCAGACATGGTATCTGGGAGAGGTGTCCATCGTCATGAAGTTCTGATCGCAGCATGACCAAGGTCAAATCAAAACACGACAGCAACAGATACAGTCATTAACAAACAATAACTGTATCGCGAAATGCCATACATCAACGACACACCAATGCTTGGAACATCAATGCTGAAACGCGCACATCAAATTTGGCTCCGCAAAACCGCAGCGATGCTTGCGGTTATTGCCTGCCTTTTGATCGGCACGTTCGGAGGAGAAGTCCTGGCCCTGTGTGTCGGTGAGGGCCATGTGGCTGTGGAATTGTCGGCCGCCAAGCCCGATTCCACAGCACCACAAGCCCATGGCGTGTCCTCGTGGGATGGCAAGCCCTGCGTGGATGCCACCCTGCATGCCCACAGCCGCCAAGAACGCCTTTCCGCCACGCCGCAGCAAGCGGAAGGCAAGGCGCTGCCCTTGGCGGCGGCGATGGTATCCGCCCCCACGCCGACACTGTCGCGTGACAGCGGGATCGCGCCCACGCCCGTCCGGTTCAATCCGGCCCTGAAGCATCATCGCACGGTCGTTCTGCTGAATTGAGATGCCCAACCGGCCCGTGCCGGTTCCCAAAGACATCCCATACAGCTTTTTTTCACGACTGGAGATTTGCCATGATCCGCTTCAACTTCGTTGCGGCCGCCGCCGCGCTTGCCCTGGTTTCCACCGCCGCCCTGGCCGGTACCGAAGCCGCCCCGACCTCGTCCTCCGGCTATTCCTGCAAGAACCTGCCCGAGATCAAGGCCGCGGCCGCAGGTGTCGTCGCCAAGCAGGTGGACCGCGACCGTATCGCCTGGCAGGTGAAGCAGGCTGACCGCCTGTGCACCGAGGGCAAGGAACAGCAGGCCAAGGGCTATCTCGACCTGGCCCATTCGCTGGTCCTCAAGGACCACAGCCACTAAGCAGATCGTCCCCTGAACCCGGGGCTGCCCTTCACCGGGCGGCCCCACCTTGGTCACGCGCCGTCTTCGTTGCGGCGTGAACGGGACCGTCTGTCCTTGTTCCATCGGGGAAACACCCATGAAAAAACTCATCGCCGCTTCGGCGTTGGCCCTTGCCTGCACACAGCCGTTGGCCGCCCAGGAAGCACCCGCCCTCGTCCGCCTTCCGGACAGCCTGCGCCCCTATATCGACGGCATCCTTGCGGACCATCCGCGCAACGCCGCCGGAGCCGCAGCCGCAGCCCGGGCCCGCGCCGATGCCGAGGCCGCCGGTCAATATCTCTACAATCCGGAGCTGGAACTGGATTCCGCCCGCGTCGCCGCCAAGGCCCAGGACGCCGAGGCCTACGACACCAATTCCATCGCCCTGCGCATGACCGTGGACATCACCGGCAAGAGCGGTCTGCGCGGGAGCGTCGGTACCCGCCAAGCCGAAGCCGCCGAAGCCGAAACGCTGGCCGCCCGCATGGCGCTGGCCGCCGACATCGTCGCCGCCCTGAATGATCTGCGCGCCGCCGGTCAACGCCTGGGCGCCGCGACCCGGCAGAGCGAACTGGCCGACCGCTTCCTGTCCCTCAGCGAGCGGCGGCACAAGGCGGGCGAATTGCCCGCCATGGACCTCAACGCCGCGCAACTGGCCGCCGCCGAAGCCGCCAGCACCCGCCAGGAAGCGGAATTGAGCGCCATCCAGACCGAGGAAGCACTGCGCGCCGCCTGCCTGTGCGAACCGGCCGCCGCGCCGCCACTGCCCGCCGATCTGCCGCCGCCGCCGAAACCGACCGAAGACGGCATCGAAGCCGTGGCCGACCAGCACCCGGCCGTACAAGCCGCCCGCCGACAGGTCCAGGCCGCCCGCGACGGCATCGAGCTGGCCCGCGCCCAACGGGTTCCCGACCCCACCTTCCGCCTGGGCGGGTCCAAGGAGGGCGAGGAAAAGCGCGTGATGCTGGGTCTGTCCATTCCCATTCCCGTCCTCAATTCCGGTTCGGCGGAAGTGGCCGCCGCCGGGCGCGCCCTGGCCCTGGCCGAAGCCACCGAGCGTCAGACCCGCCTGGAAACCGCCGCCGCCATCCGCTCCGCCCTGCGCTCGTATCAGCGCGCGGTCCAGAGCGTGGAATCCTGGCAACGGCTGGGCGTGCCCTCGCTGGAACGGCAAGCGGAAACTCTGACCCGTCTGTGGCGGGCGGGCGAACTGAGCGCCACCGACTTCCTGGTGCAAATGCGCGAAACCGCCCGCGCCAACACCACCGCCATCGATCTGCGGGCCAACGCCTGGGCGGCCTACGCCCAATTGCTGCGCAACGCCGCCCCTTCTTCCGCCCCCGGAGCCACCTCCCATGAATAAGCTGCGCCTGACCACCGCCGCAATCGCCCTGGCCGTATCCGCCGCCGCCATCGGTCTGTGGACCCGCTCCGGCGAGGCCGATCCCGCCGCGCCGCAACCCGTCGTGCAAAAGGCAGAGGCCGAACACAGCGAGGAAGGCATCCGTATCTCGCCCGAAGCGGCGCGCGAAGCGGGGATCGCCGTCACCACCCTGGAAGCCCGTCCGGTCCCCGCCGTCATCCGCGCCCCCGGCGAAGTGGTCCCCAACCGCTACCGCAGCGGCGTGGTCACGCCGCCCATCCCCGGCATCGTCGTGCGGCGCCTCGCCTCGGTGGGCGAGCGGGTGCGCAAGGGACAACCGCTGGCCGTGCTGAACAGCGTCGATCTGGCCGCCGCCCAGGCCGATTACCAGATCGCCGAACAGGAATGGCGGCGGGTGCGCCAATTGGGCAAGGAAATCGTGTCCGACAAGCGTTTCAACGAAACCGACATCCAACGCCGACAGGCCATGTCCCGCCTGCTCGGCTTCGGCATGAGCCCGCGCGACGTCGCCGCCCTGGGCGATTCCCTGCCCGCCGATGCCGGGCGCCTGACCCTGGTGGCGCCGCAGGACGGCACCGTCTATTCCGACGATTTCGTGGTCGGCGAACGGGTCGAGCCGGGCAAGGTGCTGTTCACCGTGGCCGACGGCACCAGCATCTGGATCGACGCCCGCGTCAATGCCGCCGATGCCAAGAAGATCGCCAAGGGCGCCGCCGCCACCATCCATGTGGGCGACGACAGCCGTCCGGCGGTGGTGGGCGCCACCACGCCCGCCATGGACGAAGTGACCCGTACCGTCAGCATCCGCCTGGAGGCCGACAATGCCGATGGCCGCCTGCGGCCGGGCATGTTCGCCGACGTGGAGATCACCAGCACCGACAGTGCCCCGGCCCTGGCGGTGCCCTTGGATTCGGTGCTGCGCGGCCCCGATGGCGACTGGTTCGTCTACACCCCCGACGCCGAGGGCGCCTTCGTCGCCAAGGAAATCACGGTTCTGCGCAGCGGCGGTGGTCTGGCGGTGATCGACGGCATCCCGCCGGGACGGGCGGTGGTCACCTCGGGTGCCTTCTTCGTCCAGTCCGAGGGAGCCAAGGGCTCCCTGGGCGGCGATCACCATTAGGGCGGAGACAACCATGCTGAACAGCATTATCGATTTCGGCACGCGAAGCCGTTTTCTCGTGCTTGTCGGATTGTTCGCGGCCGCCCTGGGTTTCACCCTGCTGTTGCCGAAGCTCAGTCTGGACGCCTTTCCCGACGTGACCAACGTCCAGGTCACCGTCAACACCGAGGCGCGCGGACTGGCCGCCGAAGAGGTGGAGCAGCTCATCACCTATCCCATCGAGGCGGTGATGTACGCCATGCCCAACGTGGAGGAAGTGCGTTCGGCCTCGCGCTCCGGCCTGTCGGTGGTGACGGTGGTCTTCAAGGAAGGCACCGACATCTACTTCGCCCGCCAGCAGGTGTTCGAGCGGCTGCAAACCGCCAAGGAAGACATCCCCGAAGGCGTCGGCACCCCGGAAATGGGGCCGAACACCACCGGCCTGGGACAGGTCTTCCAATATGTCCTGCGGTCCGAGAACCCCCAGAAATACGGCATCACCGAACTGCGCGGCATCAATGACTGGCTGGTCAAGCTGCTGCTGACCCCGGTCAACGGCGTCACCGACGTGCTGTCGTTCGGCGGCGAGGTCCGCCAGTATCAGGTGCAGTTGATCCCGTCGCGCCTGCTGTCGTTCGGACTGACGGTCACCGACGTCAAGGCCGCCATCGAGGACAACAACCGCAATGCCGGCGGCTGGTTCATGGATCGCGGCGCCGAGCAATTGGTCATCCGCGGCGTCGGCTTCGTGCGCGGTGGTCCCGAGGGGCTGACCGACATCGCCCGTATTCCGGTCAAGGAAAAGGACGGCGTCGTCGTCCGGGTCGGCGATGTCGCCACGGTGGAATTCGGCGGCGAAATCCGCCAGGGCGCGGTGTCCATGACCGCGCGCGACGAAGCGGGCCAACCCGTCGCCCGCGGCGAAGTGGTGACCGGCATCGTCATGAAGCGCCTGGGCGCCAACACCAAATCCACCATCGACGGCATCAAGGAACGCCTGCCGGTCATCCAAAAGGCCCTGCCGCCCGGCGTGGTGCTGGAACCCGTCTACGATCAGGCCGATCTGGTGGAGCACGCCGTCGGCACCGTCACCAAGGCCCTGGTCGAGGCCTTCGTGCTGATCGTCGTGGTGTTGCTGCTGTTCCTGATGAACCTGTCGGCAACATTGCTGGTGCTGATTTCCGTGCCCATTTCCATCGGGCTGGCGCTGATGGCCATGTCCTATTGGGGATTGTCGGCCAACCTGATGTCGCTGGGCGGCCTGACCATCGCCATCGGCATGATGGTCGACGGCTCGGTGGTGATGATGGAGAACATCTTCGCCCATCTTGGCCGTATCCACCGCGACGACCGCCAGACCGACCTGCGCCTGACCATCCGTGTGGCCGCGCAAGAGGTGGGGCGGCCGGTCTTCTTCGCCGTGCTGATCATCATCGTGGTCTTCGCCCCTCTGTTCTCGCTGGAAGGGGTCGAGGGCAAGATGTTCCAGCCCATGGCCGTCAGCATCGTCCTGGCCATGATCGCCTCGCTGCTGGTGGCGCTGGTGGTGATTCCGGCCCTGTCCACCTTCGTGTTCCGGCGCGGCGTGGTCGAACGCCATTCGCCGCTGCTGCACCCGCTGGAGAATCTGTACCGGCGTATCCTGCCGACCGCGCTGAACCTGCGCAAATCGGTGATCGGCAGTGCCGTCGCCCTGCTGGTCATGGCCTTGGCGCTGGTGCCGTTCCTGGGCACCGAATTCGTGCCCGAGCTGGAGGAAGGAACCCTCAACATCCGCGTCACCCTGGCGCCGTCGGCCGGGCTGAACACCGCGCTGGAGGTGGCGCGGAAGATGGAACAGAAGATCATGGCCTTCCCCGAGGCCACCTACGTCTCCAGCCGCGTCGGCCGTCCCGAACTTGGCGGCGATCCCGAGCCCGTCGCCAATATCGAGCTGATGGTCGGCCTCAAGCCGGTGGCGGAATGGACCTCGGCCACCAACCGCAAGGAACTGCAGGAAAAGATCGAGAAGGAACTGGCCGTCCATCCAGGACTGGCGCTGTCGTTCTCGCAACCGATCGCCAGCCGCGTCGACGAGTTGCTGTCCGGCGTGCGGGCACAGTTGGCCATCAAGCTGTTCGGCCCCGATTTGGGGGTGCTGGCAAAAAAGGGCGCCGAGATCGAATCCCTGGTCAAGGGCATCGCCGGCACCCGCGATGTCGCCATGGAGCAGATCGCCGGCGAGGCGCAGCTGATGATCGTGCCCGACCGGGCCAAGCTGGCGCGCACCGGTCTTTCGGTATCGCAAGTCATGGATCTGGTCAGCGACGCCATCGGCGGCGTCGCCGCCGGACAGGTGATCAAGGGCAACGAGCGTTACGACATCTCGGTCCGCCTGGGCAGCCGCTACCGCGACACGCCCGAGGCTATCGCCGACCTGATCCTGCAATCGCCCAACGGCGCCTGGGTGCGTCTGGGCGACGTGGCCAAGGTCGGCATCGATTCCGGCCCGCCGCAGATCCGCCGCGACGACGTGCAGCGCCGCGTGGTCATCCAGACCAACGTGGAAGGCCGCGACATGGGCGGCCTGGTCGCCGAGATCCAGCAGAAGATCAGTGCCCAGGTCGACCTGCCGCCCGGCTATTCCGTGGTGTTCGGCGGCCAGTTCGAGAACCAGAAGCGGGCCCAGGCCAAGCTGATGATCGTGGTGCCGGTGTCGCTGGGCCTGATTTTCCTGCTGCTGTATTTCGCCTTCGGCTCCATGGGGCAGGCGTTGCTGATCATGATCAACGTCCCCCTGGCGCTGATCGGCGGCATCGTCGCGCTGTTCGCCAGCGGCCAGTACCTGTCGGTTCCCGGTTCCATTGGTTTCATCGCCCTGTTCGGCGTCGCCGTTCTGAACGGCGTGGTGATGGTCAACGCCATCAACCAGAACCTGCTGGGCGGCATGTCCATGACCGAGGCCATCACCAAGGGTGCGCTGTCGCGCCTGCGGCCGGTGCTGATGACCGCCTCCATCGCGGCGTTGGGCCTGATCCCCATGCTGCTGTCCAACGGCATCGGATCGGAGGTGCAGAAGCCGCTGGCAACAGTGGTGGTGGGCGGCCTGGTTTCGGCCACGCTGCTGACCCTGGTGGTGCTGCCGGTGGCCTATCCGCTGTTCTCGCGCCGACTGGTGGAAGGCTGGCGGCGCAGCCACGACGTCGAAGCAACTTGATGAACCGGCGCGGGGAAAGCCGCCCGCCGCGACGGCTTTTCCCGCCATTCAATGAAAAGGGATGGCAGAGATGATCGCCAGCTTTTCCCATGCAGGTCTGTGGAGCCTGTACGCCACCGGGCGCGCCGCCACGTTGCAGACCGAGGAAGACCGGCGCTGCGTCGCCATTCTCGACCTGCTGGCCGCGCTCCCTCCCGACGAGGCGCTGCCGGACTGGCTGAACCCCGCCTGTGTCCTGGGGGAGGCCGAGCACTACTGCGTCACCGTATCCAATGGCCTGCGCCTAGCCTTTTCGCGCCAAGATGGGCAGGTTTCCCAGGTCCGCCTGATTTCGTCCGCTTTCGAGCGGCCGGGAATGACCCGCGTGGCTCCAGACTACCTGGAACGGCGCCCAACCCAGCCCGGCGCCATCTTTCGCATGCTGTTCTTGCCGGCCACCGGCCTGTCGCCGGCCCACGCAGCCCGCCACTTGGGCGTATCCCACAGCTCGCTCAACAAATTCTTCGGCGGCGACCGCCGGGCCGTAGGCGACTTGGCCCTGTCCTTGGCTGAGCTGACCGGCACATCGACGGTGTTCTGGACACGCCTGCAAAATGCGCACGACATCACCCCTCACCGTCGCAGCGTGGTTCGGGGCGTTCCCCTGAGTGCCATCCAAACCTCCATCGAGGCGCCCCCCTCTTTGCGCCGGGGGCGGCGCATTCCCGCGCGCGTCCCGATGGCAGCCACGGCGTGACGACAGGAGGAACGGATGAAAGGCTTTCGCGGCAAAATCAACGATCGCCAATTCGCCAAACTCCGCAAAACGCGGAATCAAGAGGCGGCGGAGGCGCTCGAACGCAATCTGTCCCACATCGCTGGAGAAATCGTCGCATCTTCCGCGACACCAAGCGAAGCCGTCGAGGCCTGTCAGATCGTAGCCCAGGCCCATTCCTTGGGAGAGGAGCACACATGGCGCCTGATCGAGAAGGTGATGGCGTTTTTCCACGAGAAATGCGGCAGAGAGATTGTCCCCTGACACCCCTTTTTTGATTTCACCACCCTCGGATTATTGCGGCAATAGCGAGCCGAGGGATGAACGTTCTGGGCAAGCGTCGAAGGAATGTGGGGGCGCGCATGTGAACCACCCAGACCTACATCTTGGTGCACGGGGCCTAAATGTGGGCGATCGAACGCGTGCGCCAGAACCGCTAGGACACCATCGGCTCGGCGATATGCCTCGTCGCTACCACGGCATCAAGAGTGTATCGCGCGGCAGCTCAACCGCCCGCCTTGCCATGTGCTGCCCGGTATTCGCTTTCCACCAAATCGTAGAGCTGCTGGGCGCCGAAGCTCGGCAGGTGCTTGCCGTTGACGACGAAGGTCGGCGTCTTCGTCGCGCCGACGGCCTTGGAATCGCTCACGTCCTGCTCGAGGACAGCCGTGACCTCGGGCGCCATCAGCGCGGCGCGCGCCCGCGCGATGTCGAGGCCCGCCGCTCCCGCTGCCTTCCAGGCATTCTCGATGCGCGGGGCGCCGTGGCTGGCCCATTCCGGCTGGCCTTGCAGGACGGCCTCCAGCACCGGCTGGAACTTGCCTTGCAGGCGGGCGGCCTCCAGCAGGCGCACCACTTCGTCCGATCCCTGGTGCAGCGGGGTGTAACGCATCACCAGACGAACCTGGCCGGGGAACTCGGCCATGATGTCCTTGACCACCGGATAAAAGGCCCGGCAGGTCTCGCACGCCGGATCGAGGAACTCGACGATGGTGACCGGGGCGTCCTTCGGGCCAAAGATGGGCGAATGCGGCCGGACAAGCCGGGAGGCATCCGCCACCATCGCTCCGGCTTTTCCGGCATCCCTGTCGGTGACCCACCAGCCGGCGGCAGCGAATGCGGCAATGGCGACAACGGCCGTCAGGACAACGAGGGTGCGTTTGGTCATTGGGGAGTCTTCTTTCGCACGATCTGCAGGAGGATGCCGATGGCGCCGAAGGCGCCGACCGACAACAGGGGAAGCGGCACGCCGCCCAGGATGGTCATATTGGCGCTGGAGCAGGACGGCCCGGCGCCGCAGGGTTCCAGGGCGGTTGGCGCCAGCCCGCTGAACACCAGCGTGTGCCAGAGGGCAATGGTGCCGCCGATGGCCGCCAGGGGCAGGGCATAGCGCCATACCGCGCCGTCCGAGCGGTAGCAGGCGACGGCCAGAACCACCGTCAGCGGGAACATGAAGGCGCGCTGGTACCAGCACAGGACACAGGGTGTCTGGCCTAGGATCTCGCCGACAAACAGGACGCTGAAGGTGGATACCAGGGCAATCAGCCAGGCGCCGAACAGGAGCCTCCACACCGCCTCGTTCGCTCGCGGGGCGTCCAGGCCGGTCATTTCGGCTCCATGGCACCGGGGCCATAGACGGTGGCCGTCACCTCCTTGGTGCCGCCGCGCTCGAACTGGAGCGACAATGGGAACTGGTCGCCCTTCTTGAGCGGCTGCTTCAGGTTCATCAGCATGATGTGCAACCCGCCGGGCGCCATTTCCAGGCGCTGGCCGGGCTCGACGGCGACAGCGGCAACATGCTCCATCTTCATGGAGCCATTCTCTTCAAATGAGCGGTGCACCATCACGTTGGCGGCGACCGGCGAGGCGACACCCACGAGGCGGTCGGAAGCGCTCCCATGGTTGGACATCGTTACGAAGGCGGCGCCCGTGCGCCCTACCGAGGCCCGCGTCCACGCGGCATCGACGGCCAGTTCGTCGGCGCGTGCATTGCCCAAGCTGGCAGTGGCCAGCAGCGCGCCGACCACGACGCCCTGGAACAGGCGTCGGTTCATGGTTTGCGGCATTTGTGTTTCCCCCTCAGTCAAAGAAGCGGCCCAAGAAGGATTTGTGATGGCCGCCGCGCTCGCCATGGTGGCCGCCGCCGTGATTGTCGTAGGCGCCATGATGGCCCGAAGGCTGCGCGGGATAAGCCGCATAGGCCGGATAGCCCCCGGCGGGAGCAGGCGGCGGCGCAGCATTGCCCCACGGATTGGGTGTAGTCTGCGCCTGCTGCGGCTGAGGCGGCGGCGGGGCGGCAGGTTGCTGCAACTGGGCCTCATAGGCGGCGCTGCGTTCCAGGATCTTGTCCAATTCGCCCCGATCGAGCCAAATTCCCCGGCACTTGGGGCAGTAATCGATCTCGACACCGTGCCGTTCCGCCATCACCAGGTCGACCCGGCAATGGGGGCACAGCACTCCCGCAACGGTATTCTCAGCCATCTTCGTCTTCCTTTGCTTTGGTCAAACCGTGCCCGACGCGCCCTGGCGCAGTATGCGCAGGCCGTTGAACACCACCAGCAGCGACGCTCCCATGTCGGCGGCGATGGCCCCCCACAGGGTGGCGATACCGGCGAAGGCCAGCACGGTGAACAGCGCCTTGATGCCGAGCGCGAAGCTGATGTTCTGGCGCAGCACCGCCTGCATGCGGCGGGAATGGCCGACCAGCCAGGCCAGCTTGCCCAGGTCGTCGGACATAAGTGCCAAATCGGCGGTCTCAATGGCGGTGTCGGTGCCGACCGCTCCCATGGCGATGCTGAGGCTGGCCTTGACCATGGCGGGGGCGTCGTTGACGCCGTCACCGACCATGGCGACCGTGCCATGACGCGCCACCAAATCCTCGACCGCCGCCACCTTGTCCTCGGGCAACAGTTCCGCCCGCACCTCGTCGATGCCCAGACCGGCGGCGATGCGCTCGGCGGTGGCGCGGTTGTCGCCGGTCAGCATCACCAGCCGCTCCACTCCGGCCCGTCGCAGGGCAGACAAGGCTTCCTTCGCCTCGGGCCGGACGCGGTCGGACAGGGCGATCAGGCCGCAGACATGGCGATCACTGCCAACCACCACCACCGAATGCCCGTCCGTCTCCAGCCGCTCGGCCAAATCATGGATTTCGGGCGTCTCCTCGCCCAGTTCCTCCAGGTAGCGGTGCGAGCCGAGCCAATAGGAGCGGCCGTCGATGGTGCCGGTGGCGCCCTTGCCGGGAATGGCCTGCACGTTGTCGGCCGGGGCCGGGCTGACGCCTTGGGCAGCGGCGTGGGCCAGGATGGCCTGGGCGATGGGATGGCTGCTGCGGGCCTCCAGCGCCGCCACCCGCGCCAGCAGCTCTGCCTCGCTGTGGCCGTTCAGCGGCACCACAGTCTCGACCGCCAGCTTGCCCTCGGTGACGGTGCCGGTCTTGTCGAAGGCTACCACCTTCAGCCGGGCCGGGCTTTCCAGATGCTCGCCGCCCTTGACCAGAACCCCCGCACGGGCCGCCGCCGCCATGGCGGCGACCACGGTGACGGGGGTGGAAATCACCAGAGCACAAGGGCAGGCGATGACCAGCAGCACCAGCGACCGGTAAATCCATTCGCCCCAGCTCGCGCCGAGAACCAAGGGCGGCCCCAACAGGATCGCCAGGGCAATAGCCATGACCACGGGGGTGTAGATGGCGGCGAACTTGTCGACCCAACGTTCCGTTGCCGAGCGGTTGCTCTGCGCCTCGGCGACCATGCGGGTGACATGGGCCAAGGTGGTGTCCTGGGCGGGCTTGGTGTTCTCAATTTCCAGCGCGCCGTCGCCGTTGACGGTGCCCGCGAACACCTCGGCGCCGGGGGACTTGGCGACCGGCACGCTTTCGCCGGTGATGGGCGCCTGGTTGACGCTGCTTTCGCCCGCGAGAACGCGGCCGTCGAGCGGGACGCGCTCGCCCGGCTGGACCACGAACACCGCGCCGACGGCAACCTCCTCCGGCGCCGTCTCGACCTCACGGCCATCGGCGCCCTTCACCCGCACGGTCGGCGGGGCCAGGTCCATCAGGGCGGCGATGGCACGGCGTGCCCGGCCCGCACTCCAGCTCTCCAGCGCCAGCGAAAGGGCGAACAGGAACGAGACGGTGGCCGCCTCCAGCCAGTCGCCCAGGGCGACGGCGCCGATCACTGCCACGGTCATCAGCAGGTTCATATCCGGGCGCACCCGCCGGACCGCCAGCAACGCCTTGGGCAGCACCACCCACAGGCCGATCAGAATGGCGGCGGCGAAGGCGGCGCGGGAAGGCCACAATCCGGCGCCCAGCGCGTCGGTCGCCCAGCCGAGGCCGGTTGCCAGACCGCTGGCCGCCGCCAGGGCGGCCTGGAGCTTGCGGCGCTTGTCCTGGTCGTGCCCGGCATTGGCCTGCGACCACGGCGCCGCCGTCATGCCGGTGCGTGCCACCGCGCGGATGATGGCGTCGTCGTCGACTTGTTCATTGAGGACGATCATCCGGCCGTTGAGCACGTCGAAGGCTAGGTTGTCTCCGCCGCCCACCAGGGGGCCGATTTCGGCCTTGAGGATGGTGACCTCCTCGACGCAATCCAGTCCGCTCACGCGGAAGTAGGTGCCGCGTCCGGTCAGCACGGCACCCTTCTCGGCAGGGTGGGCATGGCCGCATTTTCCGTGCTCATGCCCATGGCCTTCATGCCCGTGGCTTTCGTGTTTCGCTTGGTCGTGATGCCCGCAGCAGCTCGCGCCCATATTTGATGCTCCATCGTCGTCCGGCGGCCGTTCAAAGGACTGGACAAACGGCGCCATCTGCCCAACATGGACCCTGTAGCCACTACAGGGTCAATAGGCCATGAAAGCCCTCAGCATCGGAAAACTTGGCGAGAAGACCGGCGTCAACGTCGAGACCATCCGCTACTACGAGAAGATCGGCTTGCTGCCCGAGCCGGGGCGCACGGAGGCGGGATACCGGCAATACGGCGAGGACCATCTGCGCCGTCTGCACTTCATTCGCCGGGGGCGCGACCTCGGCTTTTCGATCGAGGCGATTCGCGAGCTGCTTCGTTTGGCAGCCCACCCAGAAAGCCCCTGTGAGGATGCTGACCACATGGCCGCCGAGCATCTGGCCGAGGTAGAACGCAAGATCGAGGAACTCAAGGGCCTGCGGGACGCCCTAAATGAAATGGCCAATTGCTGCGGCCACACTGTCGCGGAATGCCGAATTATCGATGCGTTGGCATCCTGACCTGTAGATCGCCATACCCTGGGGCAATGTCATCTGAACGACGAAAGCAAGAGGATCGGAAATCCTCTTTCTCTGCCTTTTTTGGGCGATCTGTTGCACCAAAGTTTGCGGAAGTGCCAGATGTACACCTCGTAGACAGCTAAATACCTCGGGCATTAACTTTGCGGATAATTCCGCGTCCGAGGGCGCATCCAATGAACACCATTACCGACAACGCTATGGCAGCAGAACGCCGCTTTCTCCACGTCTGGACAACCATGCTAAACCTCACGGATCGGCCAGACCGTCCCCGCGTGGAGCAGTTGGTCAAAGACGCATACCGCGCGGCGGGACTGCCGCATCCCCGGCACATCATCTGGTGCGCCTCACCCTTGACCATGGCCTGGGCACGGTCGGTCTTCCCGCTGGTGGCCGACTGCCCGGTGGGGCCGAACGTGGCGGACCAGCTTGTCCATGGCCCCATGCAGCGCGCCCGCACCGCTGCCCGCGTGGGAACGGGCGAATTGGCGACGCTCTGCGGAGAGTTGGAACGCGGCGTGTTGGCCGCGACCAACGCTCGTGAACAGGCCCTGTGGGAAGCATTGGCGCGCGATGACCTGCCGTTTCCCGATCAACCGTCTTGGATCAAGGGCGCGGTGGCCGGAACGGTCACGCTGCACACGCAGTGCAGTGCCGCCGACGTGATGGCCGCTTCGCCTCGTTATCAGGGCATCGGTGATGCCGTGCTGGGGGCAGCGACGCCGGGAACCATCTCGCTGTCGTTTCTACGCCGCCGCATTGGGCTGGTGGCCGAGACCCAAGGCGTTGCCCCACTGCTTGATCTGCTGATGGAGACCCACATGCTGATCGCCCACGTGAATGTCTGCTACATCAGTGAGCCGCCGGTGCTGATCGACGGCCAGGGCTTGTCCTATGTCGATGGCTGGGAACTCGCCTGCTGATGGCCGTCCTCTATCTCGATATCGACGGCCCATTGCTGCGCAGTGCCGTACCCGGCGCGGTGTGGAACGCGGGATGGGAAATCGCCCCGCACGCTGAGACGTTCCTGCGCTGGGCCATCGAGCGCCACACGCCGTTTTGGCTGACCACCCGCGACCGCTCGGGATCACATGCCGGTATCGTCAGGGCGTTCCGCGAATGTACCAATTGGAACGACGCTTTGGAGCCGCTGTTACTCCAGGTAATGCCTCTGGCCTGGGAAGCGTCCAAGGCTGCCGCCATCAGCATGCAGGCCGATTTCTATTGGATCGATGACAATCCTGGCCCGTTCGACCTCATGCTACTGGAACAGCAGGGGCGGCGTGACCGCTGGATCGAGGCCAATACGGACGTATTCCCTGATGCCCTGCCGGCGGTCATGGCCGTCGTTGACACACTGTCGGAATAGCCATTCTTCGCCATTGATTTCCAATGAATTAAATTGATCGCGCTATCGCTGGCCGCGCTAAATAGTAGTGGAGATAGCAGCGAGCGAGGTGAGCGGAATTCACAATCACGCCATATTCTGTGCGTGGTCATTAGCCCTGAGCCAATTTCTTGTTTGCTGCTGTCTCCCACAGGCGAACATATCGGCTCAGGGCTATATTTTTGGGAGACATTCATGAAGACAATTTATTACGTCAGCGGCGGCTGCGGGTCCGGCAAGACCGAAGGCGCTATTACCTATATGCGGCAACGCTGCCACATCGCGGGTAAGAACATCCTGCTGGTCCAGCCCACCAAGTGCCTTCTCCAGCAGACCGAGGACCGCATCCGGCAACGATATCCAGACCAGCGAGTGTTCTTAATCCACGGCAGCGACGAGCGCGCCGACTGGTGGGGGCAGGAACCGGTGAAGGTACGCATCATGGCATTCATGCAGGAGGAGCGTCGGGGCGTGGTGCTGGGCATCACCCATGCGGCCTTCCTCAGCATGCCCTCGTGGAAGCGGGTGGGTGACTGGGAGTTGATCATCGACGAAATTCCCGCCGCCGACGGCACATTCCAACTAAACGTCCCCGACACCTTCCGCTGGTTCATCGGCGATTTCGAAACCGATGGCAGCCACGGAAACTACTTTCGCCTGATGCGCGCCATTGGCCAGCAGCGCCGTTTTGACGACGTGGCCGTGAATAGGGAGAAGGACGATTTGCTGGCAGTGCTGCGCGAACTCTATGCCAGGGTCAACAGTCGAGGCCATGAGGTATGGGTGCCGCGCGACAGTTGGCGGCGGCTCGGCATGCCCCGTTTCGATGTTGATGGCCGGCATGGTGCGCTGGTCTGCCATTGGACGCTGCGGCCCGAACTGCTCGATGTCTGGGACAAGCCGACCATCATGGGCGCTAACTTCACCAGTTCGATGCTGCACCAGCTCTGGCGGGGCAAGGTCAATTTCGCCCCGCATCCCCACATCAAGCCGGCCTTCGACCAATATCCCCGCGAGGTCAGCGAGCGCCTGACCATCCGATACGTCTCGGAACGCCGCAACAGCGTGCGGTTGCAGGAGCGCCAGGACGAGCAATTCCGCGCCACGATCAACGAGGCTATCGCTGAGCATTGGCACGACGAGCCTTTCCTGTGGGTCGCCAATACGAAGCAAGGCGACGATTTTGTCGTCCGTGATGGCGGCACCCGCATATCGGCGATCACCCACGGCCGCAACGACTGCCGGGACTTCACCCGCATTGCCTTCTTCGCCGCGCTCAACGACACCCCGGCCCACTTCAAGTTCCTGCATGATGCTTGCGGCATTCCGTCCGATATCGTCCACGAGGCCAAGACGCAGGAGGTGATCCATCAGGCAATCATGCGCACCGCTCTCCGGGATGCCGCGTCGAGCCAGCCGGTCGAGGCGCTGGTGGTGGATAAGGCGACGGCCTATCAGTTGAAGGCGCGTCTGTTCCCGGCAGCCCGTGTCTTGGGACCGGATGCCATCGATCCGGCCTTTGTCGAGCACAACATGGCAGCGCGCGAGCGCCCTCGCACCACGTTGGCGATGACGCAGGCCGAGCGCGACCGGAAGGCGCGAGAGGCCAAGAAGCGGCTCCGTGAGGAGCAGGCGAGCTTGTCGTTGCTGTTGAGCGGTCACAAGATTATGTGTGGTGATTTCGCCCAGACACAAGAAAGACACTACGATCCAGACCTAATATATAAACCCGAAATCGTAGTGCCTGGGATCTCGGCATCATTTGTTCCGGCGAAGACAAGCGGGCAGGTTCTGACCTATCGGTTCACCGACTGGGCTGATGTGCGGGAGATCATGCGCCGTGCGTTCGATCTTCGTTATAAGGCGAAGGACGACAACATCCTGATGTCCGGCGCCAAGTTTGATCCCGGCCTCAGCCCCGACACCCGTCGCGGCCTCGCCAACATCGAATACGTGGCCTTCATGCAACTGGACTTCGACGGTGGCGACCTGGGCGTTGATGAACTGCGGGTGGTGTTCGACGACTTCGCGTGGCTCGCCTACAACTCGTTCAACAACGACCTCGACGAGGGCCAACTTCGCTACCGGGTCTTCATCCCGTTCCAGCACCCGGTGACGGTCTCGTATTACCACCACCTGTGGGATGCACTAGCCGCCCGCATAGAGCAATTCGGCTTCACCCTCGGCGAGCGCGTGCCGGGCAAGCGTTTCAGTGGCCTCGACAAGAGCAAGCGCACGGCCAATTCCATTTTCTACATGCCGTGCCAGTCCCGACGAAACTACCGCCGCAATTCGTTCTTCGACGACAGCCAATGGGACGAGGCACGCATCCTCGATCCGCTGGACCCGGCGTGGCCTGACGCCATGGACTTCATGCCGGAAGAGGAACGGACGCCGCTGCCGGTTGAGAAATCGCCGCACTTGCAGGTGCTCGAACGAACCTTGCTGGCGCTCAAAGGGGATCGCGATGAACCCGAGATTGCCGACGCCTTGGATCAAATGAAGCAGGCGTGCATGTCGGCGGCACCGGGCACCGGCAACGACACGTTGTTCCGGGAGGCCGCCAAGATGAAGCGGTTGGGCCTCGACCGGCATGAGTTCAAGCGCCAACTGCACGGGTTTGCGGCCCACATGCGCCATCCGCAGGAACGGCGTGCGCAAATCCCATCGATCCTCAAGAGCCTGGAGCGTTACGCCGCGTAACGGTCAGCCCGGCCGCGCTCGGTCAATGCCCCGAACGCTCGTCCCCAGCACCCGTGCCCCCAACAGCGGGAACGGGCTGCTGCCGGGCGGGAAAACGCGCTTATGGATGCTGCCACGGCAGCGCCCCGTCATAAGTACATGAGCAACAACATGGAGACGCACATGATCCTTATCGAAGCCCGCGACACCCTCATGGACCTTGGCCTGATCGATTCCCAGTTGGACTTCTCGACCCGGTGGCTCGGCAAGCAGCCGTCCTATATGTCCTGTGTGGTGGCGCGCGGCCAGGAGCCCAGCGCGGAAGCCTTGTTGGCGCTGGCCGGGCGTGTCACCCGCGAGGCCATGCAGATGCGCCGCGTGTTCCGGCATGCCGAGGCCGCCGCCCTGGATGGCCTCAGCGCCAAGGTGTGGAACGAACTGCTGGCTCGCTTTGCAGGCCAACCCGAGGCTGTGTAATGCCCCTGCGCAGCCCGACAACACCCGCACTGTGCTCGGCGCGCCTGCGCTGCTGCTCGCGCATTGGTTGCCGCTTAAGGGGCTTGGTCGGGTGTTTGCGGACGAGACGTCGATGCTGCTAGGTCGCTCGGGTTTGCAAGTGGTCTGGCATGGACCCGATCACTACCTGCTGGGTCTCATCGTCCCAAAAATAATACAGGCGGAAGCACCTTTCCGGGTCGCGGGTATTCCCCGGCGTCTTGAGGTGCCAATCAAGCAATCTTTTCCCGCGCCCCCAATCGACAAGGAACTCATCCCCTTGCTCCCGCAGGAAACATTCCTCTCCTGAGCGTTCGTTCCTCAAGCCCAATGACTGGAGCGCGTTCTCCAGAGCTTGACGGTGTTCATCGCCGCCGTTCACGCGCATTTGATAATACTGATTGGCCATTACCAGAACGGCGCGATATGCCAGTTCAACATCCTTGAACGAAGATTTTCGCGCCGCCCTTGCCGCTTTCGAGGTAATGGCAACCCGGCCAGTAAGATGCTGCTCCGACCATTGCCGAAGCTCGCTCAAAGAGCTGGGTATCGGCACATTTGTGTCGATGGGGGTCCCGCTCTTTTGCTCAACTTCCTCGGTCAACATCCTCACGCGCCAACGGAGACGGGCGTTCTCCTCCTCCATTTCGCGAGCCCATGCTTCAGCCTTAAGACGCGCCATTTCCTCGCCCTGGGCCAAGGCCGTGGCAGCTTCTGCATCGTCCCGCAATGTCCGATTTTCCGCTTCGAGCAGTGTAAATGCCTCGGCGGAGGGTCCATTTTGCTGCGCCGCAACCTGCCGGCGGCTGGATAATGCGGCCTGCTTGACGGCAGAAAGGCTTGGAAGGTCTCGGTCGGCATTAATCCGCATCGTGCTGTCGAACGCAGCTTCACGCATCAGATGTTCAAGGAATGCGCTTGGTCCTTGATTGCCCCATCCGACAATTCGTTCGGGCAGAACAAGAGGATGAGCGTAAGGGCTGTCCGCGCTAAAATCGCAGCCCGGCCTGTAATATCGGACAGCCCCACGAAACACGGAGAACGGCTTCCCTACTTCGTCGCTCAGTCGGAAGCTCAATGGTCCCGACAATACTGCAACTTGAGCCAATCCGACGGTTTGGTCGGCAAGGGACGAAGCATCCAGAAGGGCAGATGCTGGATCGCACACGCCCTCGGCAAGCGACACGACGATGACCGGATACTTCCGGCTCGGGCTCTGAATGAGTTCAACGAGGTCGAGTACCTCATCTTCATCGGCGATAACCCATGGTTCTTTGCCGATTTCGCGGCCGTCCCAATGGCATAGTCCAGGTGTTTCGGCGATCTGCTTCACGATGCCAGGAAGCGAGGTCGGAATATCTGGCTGCTCTTCTCGGGTCGAGAGCACAAGACGAAGGCCGAAGACGCTGTGCGTTTCTTGGCGTGCAACGGTGATTTCCGTGGACCATGTCCGCGCCACTCGTTCGTCAATGTGCTCGAAACGTGAAATCCAATAATCGACATCAGCGGTGTCGATGCGGATCACTTCCGCCCGGAAGCCGGGCATATCCACCTCAAATTCCCCGTGGTTCCAAGCCGCTTCGGGCAATCTCCCCACCCGTCGTGGATGAGAAAGCCACCGGAGCACCTGGTTGCGAGCCTCTGCAACTGCCGCCATCCGGTCTCTGCCCAGTAGCTTTCCGGTGATCTGGCAGATCGGCACGATTTTGGGCCGGGTGCCCACTATACGCTCATAAGCGGGCTTGAGCTGGTCAGAGAGGGACGAATGGACGTTCATGTCGCCATTTCCAGTCACTGAAGAATGCGCGGAAGGGATATACCACTTGACCATCTGAACCTACGATATGCCCCGTACGGTCGCAACGCAGGATTGTTCCAGGGCCATCATGAAGCTGCCGTGCATGTCGCCACGCACGGCAGGGGAACGTTACCCGGGGTAACGGTCAGGAAGCTTTGCTGGGCTTCTTGCGCGCGGCCAACGCGGCCTTCATCGCCGCATCCAGCTCGCCCGCCTTCACGGCGTCGATGACGGTCTGGATCGTCGGCACCAGCTTGTCCTTGGTCCCGACCTCGACGGCGTTCTGGTCCTTGCCCAGCGCCAGCACGGTGTTGGCGTAGCGGAGTTCGATGAACCACTTGCCGCTCAGGTCGTGCCAGTACCACGGGCGCAGACGCTTCTCGCGCTCGACGGTGACGGAGGCACCGCCTTCGCCCTTTTCCCGCACGGTGCGGGTGGCCTTGTAAGGACGGCCTTCGGCAAGGGCGGTCGCCATTTCCAACTGCTCGGTCAGGTGCGCGACCATGCGATTGCGCATGCGCTCCTCCGGGGTCTCCTCGACCGGCTTGCGGGAGGCGTTGGCGAGCTTCAGCTTGGTCAGGGTGGGCATCGGTCGTTCTCCGTGTGTTTCCGTTAACCACACGCTAGCGACCGATTTTCTGAAAATCTGCCGATTTATCTTTTCAAATCAGGTCCGTAGACATATTCCCCTGAGGGGCTGCAAACTGCAGAAGTCAAAGACTGGACCGAGTTTCTTCTTTCCGGGCTTTGTGTTCTTCGAACGCTCGAACGTCACCGAAAATGTTAAAGAGCGTCCCATTCAAGCGCTCGGCTCTGATCCGCGCCCATTGCTCTTCCCTTTCCGCGAGCGGCTTCAGCGTTTCGGCAAAAATAGGCGAGTGATCGGCTTGCATGCAGTTGCTGGCGATAAAGGTTCCCTCCGCCAACGACCACAACAACTTCTTCGTTAGACGTTCACGACGCATAGCGCTTCACTCCAAGGCTTTCCAATATTGATCTGGCGGTGGTGCTGGGCGCAATACCCTGTCGCCGCATCACTCCCCGTCCTCTTCCGTCAGCCACATATCCGTGAATTCCGCCGCCCGGCTGCGGGTGTTGTCGTGGCCGTAATGGCGGTGGATCATCTCGGGGCTGGTGCCCATGTTGAGCGCCACCAAGCGCATATCCATGCCCGCGTTTAGCTTCAGCGTCGCCCAGGTGTGGCGCAGGCTGTAGGGCGTGAACGGATCGCCGTTATCGTCCTTCTCCATCTTGAGATTGCGCAGCATGGTGTGGAACTGGCGGTCGAACTTTTGGATCGGCGCGCCGGTGTCCTGGTCGCAGAACACGAAATCGTCGGGAGATTTGAAGCGGGTGCCGTAGGTGCCGGCGATCACCAACTCGTCGTCGCGGCTAGGGAAGAACTTATAGGGTGTCAGGTACTTGGCATAGACCTCGTCATCGACGTGGACGGTGCGGGCGCCGGTCTTGGTGTCCTTTGAGATGGTTACGAACAGGTGGTCCCGACCCTGTTGGTCGCGGTGCTGCTCGAAATGGCGCCAGCGGAGAGCCTGGTGCTCCTTGCCGGGCCGCAGGCCGGTGCCCAGCATTAGCGCCAGCCATGCCTTGAACACCATGCGGTCGTTCTCCAGCCGCTTCACCGCCTCGGGCGTCATCTTGTCGCTGATCGGGTAGAACTCGTTGGCGTCGTAATTGAGCAGCTTGGTCGCCTGTTCGGCGGTGAAGGCAGGGCGGCGGTTGGAATGACGGCCGTTCCCGTTGGTGCTGCCATTCTGTTTGCCGCCGATGGTCGGCATGCGCTCCACCGGCAGGTATTCCTCCTTGACCGCGAACTTGAAGATCTGCCGCAGCACCGTGTCCTCGGCATCCCGCTTGCCGCGTGCGATCCGCTTGGTCTTCCGGACGTATTCCTTGCCGTCCTTGCGGCGGATGGTTTCGGTCTCGGCCAGCGAACCGGGGCCGGTGGTCCAGTAGGTCGCACGCCAATCCTCGTAGGCGGTCAGCTTCCTGGGCGTGATCTCGGTGATCTTGGTCTTGCCGAAATAGGTGATGTGGAAGCGGCGGACGATGGCCTCGTAGGCATCCACCTTGATCTTGGTGGAAATGCCTTTCTCGACCTCGACCCGTTTGCGCTTCAGCCATTGCTCGGCGATGAAGGCGAAGGTCTTGCCGCCGGGCTCGATCCCGCGTTCGCGATCCACCTCGGCATAGAGCATCCGCTTCTTGGCGATTTTGACGGCTTCGCGCTCGTCGTCGGTGCCGGTGCTGAACGGGTTGAGCGCGACGCCGTCGTCCAGTTTGCAGCGCGCGTACCACATGGCGCTGTTGGGGCGGCGATAGAGCGCGATCGCTCCGTCCTCGTGGTAGCGGTATTCCTGCTTGGCTTCTCGTGCCATTTTGCGCCTCACAGCTTGCAGTTGCGCTGGCGCAATTTTCTGCGCGCAAACCAACTGCGAAATCACTGCGAATTGCAAAACAGCGGCCTGCGCCTGTCAAGGCGCTTGGCTAAGTGTTTGTTTTTATTGGAGATTTATGGTGCCGGCGGAGGGACTCGAACCCCCGACCTTGGCTTTACGAAAGCCCTGCTCTACCAACTGAGCTACGCCGGCACGGTCTTGCCTGGGGCAAGGCAGCGGAAATTAGCTTTTGCCGGCGGCTTTTGCAAGCGCCCCGATCAATGGGACAGCGGCCGGACGAAGCGGGCGCTGGCGCCGCGTTCGATGGCGGCGGCGGTCAGGCGGTCCAGATCCAGGCGGTGACGCAGCATTTCCATCAGGCGGCGGGTTTCCGGGTGGCCTTCGCCGTCCGACGCCGCCACGTCGCAGGCCAGGGCATAGGCGGTTTCGCGCAAGTTGGCCGGGATGGCCGCCTTGATGAAATCCAAGGCCCGGTTCATGCCGTCGTCGGAATCCAGCAATTCGGCGCAGGCCGCGGTGGTCTGGATCAGAAGCGACGGGTCGTAATCGGAAAAAATCGGCAGGAAACCGACGATTTCACCGATGGTTTTCAGCTCGGCGTCGGTCATCTCGCCGTCCGAGGCCGATACCAGGACCATGACATAGACCAGTCCGGAATGATGGCTAAGCATGTCTGACCCTTTCTGCGGCGTTTTCCCTGGGGGGACTTTAGGCTTGCGGTCGGGCTTAGCGTCAAGCATAGATTTCACAGGGGCTTTTATGGCGTGAGGAATGGGCGGTGACGGCGACGAAGACGGTATTGCTGGTGGATGACAGCCGGGTGGCGCGGATGATGACCCGCAGGATGATCGAAACCGACCGTCCCGGTTGGCAGATCGTCGAGGCCGCCACCGGCGAGGAAGCGCTTGAGGTCTATTCCCGCGTCCTGCCCGATTTCGTCGTGCTTGACGTCAACATGCCGGGCATCGGCGGGCTTGAGGCCGCCAAGCGGCTGAAGGCCGTCTATCCCCAGGCTGTGGTGACCCTGCTGACCGCCAACATCCAGGACCCGGTGCGCGACCAGGCGGAAACCATGGGCGTCGGCTTCATGTCCAAGCCGGTGCGCGCTGACGTGCTGATGGCTTTCTTAAGCACGGAAGACGAATGAGCGACTTTCTTGATGACGTCCAGCGTGACGCGGTAACCGAGATCATCAACATCGCCATCGGCCAGGCGGCGGGCGCGCTGTCGCAATTGGTCGACGAAGAAGTACGGCTGTCGGTTCCGTTGGTGCATTTCCTGACCCCGGACCGTGCCGCCGCGCGTCTGGACGAAGAAACCGGCGGTGGCGAATCGGTGGCGGTGCGTCAGCACTTCCAAGGTCCTTTCGCCGGCGACATTCTGTTGATCTTCCCGGAACGGCGCAGCCTGCATCTGGTGCGCCAGATGCTGGGCGACGACCTGCCGGTGGACCAGTTGACCGAACTGGAACAAGAAGCGCTGATGGAGGTGGGCAACATCATCCTGAACGCCTGCCTGGGGTCGCTGGCCAACCAGTTGGGCATGGGGGTGGAAAGCTCGCTGCCGTGCTATGTCCGCGGTCGTGGCCGCGGCATCCTGGACAGCGGTCAGCGTCCGGGGATCGAATCCGAAATGGTCATGTTCCTGCACGTGGACTTTTCGGTCCGTGCCAAGGACGTGCACGGCTATCTGGCTTTTGTCATGGACATTTCCTCGGCGCGACATTTCATCGACGCCGTCCAGGCGTATGTGACGGCGCAGATGGGGGGCTGACGAATGCCCGGCATCGTCCCCGATCATATCGTCAAGACTTTGACCGACGCCGGCGAGATCGGCATCGTGCTGCTGGGTGGCGACGGCCGTGTGGTGTTGTGGAACGCCTGGATGGCCAAGGCGTCGGGGATCGGGGCCGAAACCGCCACCGGACGGCGACTGGACCAATTGTTCCCGCATCTGGCCGGCGCCCGGGTGATCTCGGCCATCGACGAGGCGTTGAAGAACGGCCTGTCCGCCATCCTGTCGTCGTCCATCAACAAGCGCCTGTTTCCGCTGAATCACGAAAGCCGGGTGCCGGGCAAGACCGAGCCCATGCAACAGATCGTCGCGGTCAAGCCGGTGTCGGTGGATGACGGCCAGCGCGACTGCCTGATCCAGGTTTTCGACGTCACCACCATGGGCCACCGCGAGGCGCTTTTGCGCCAGCAGGCCAAAACCATGCAGGCGCTGGCGGAAAACTACCGGCTGTCGGAACTGCACAACCGCGCCATCGTCGACAACACCGCCGACGCCATCGTCACCTTTGGCGAAGATGGCGCCATCGGCACCTACAATCCGGCCGCCATCCGTATTTTCGGCTACGATCCCTATGAAATCGTCGGCAAGTCGGTGTCCTTGCTGATTCCGGAACTGGTGGGGCAAGACGGCGCCGTCGCCACCGACCGTTTCCTCGACAACCGCGCCGAGGTCGAAGGCCGCCGCAAGATCGGTTCGACCTTTCCGTTGGAACTGTCGCTGAACGCCATGGAACTGGGCGGCCAGCGCCTGTTCGTCGCCATCGCCCACGACATCACCGAACGCAAGGCCGCCGAAGCCGAGTTGCGCAAGCAAAAGGAATGGCTGTCGACCCTGATCAACGCCATGCCCGACCTGGTCTGTTTCCGCGACGGCAAGGGGCGCTGGCTGGTGGCCAACAAGTTCTATCTGGAACTGGCCGGCCTGGATCATGTGGATTACCTGGGGCGGACTTCGTCGGATCTGGCCCACATGTCCAGCGGCTTCGGTGAGTTCCTGCTGACCGGATCGCTGACCGACGAGCGGGCCTGGGCCGACCGTAAGCCGGTGGCTTATGAAAAGGAACTGCCCACCCGCGACGGCGGCGCCAAGGTGTTCGACGTCATCAAGATCCCACTGTTCGAGGATGACGGCAGCCGGCGCGGTCTGGTCATGGTCGGCCGCGACGTCACCGAGCGCAAGCTGGCCGCCGCCCGCATCCATCATCTGGCGCATCACGATTCGCTGACCGGCCTGCCCAACCGCGTGTTGTTCCAAGAACGCCTGCGCAGCGCCCTGGCCCAGGCCAAGCGCTTGGGGCACAAAGTGGCGCTGCTGTTCCTTGATCTGGACAAGTTCAAGGACATCAACGACACCCTGGGCCACCATGTGGGCGACCTGCTGTTGAAGGCGGTGGCGAAGCGGCTTTTGCGCTGCGTGCGCGAATCCGACACCGTGGCGCGGCTGGGCGGCGACGAATTCGCCGTGGTGCTGACCAACCTGGACGACCCGGAAGGCGCCAGCACGGTGGCCGAATCCATCATCGCCTCGGTGGCTGAGCCGTTTGGACTGGACGAACACGAGGTCAACACCTCGACGTCCATCGGCATCACCGTCTTCCCCGACGACGCCGCCGATTCCGAACATTTGCTGAAGAACGCCGATCTGGCCATGTTCCGATCCAAGGCCGAGGGGCGGAACAACTATCACTTCTAC
Source organism: Magnetospirillum sp. 64-120 (assembly GCA_001898825.1). GTDB lineage: Bacteria > Pseudomonadota > Alphaproteobacteria > Rhodospirillales > Magnetospirillaceae > Magnetospirillum. The sequence continues at coordinate 39,646 of MKVK01000013.1, read as the reverse complement.
ATCGCCGCCATGGACGCGGAAATCCAGGCCCGCAAGGTTGTCGAACACGACCTGCGCCTGGCGTTGGGCACCGACCAGTTGGAAATGCATTACCAGCCGCTGATCGAGATGCGCACCGGCGAAGTGGTGGGCTGCGAGGCGCTGATCCGTTGGAACCATCCCCAACGCGGCTGGGTCAGTCCGGCCGACTTCATCCCCATCGCCGAACGCACCGATCTGATCGTGCCCTTGGGACGTTGGATCTTGCACCGTTCGTGCCTGCAGGGCCGCGACTGGGGGCGCGCCGGCCTGCCGCCCATGAAGATCGCCGTCAACCTGTCGCCGATTCAGTTCAAGAACCACACGGCGCTGTTGGCCATGGTCGCCGACATCCTGAACCAGACCGGATTCGATCCGTCGTGCCTGCAGTTGGAAATCACCGAAGGCATCGCCATGCAGAACGTGGAAGCCACGGTGGACGTGTTGCGCCAACTGCGCGACATGGGGGTGCGCATCGCCATCGACGATTTCGGCACCGGCTATTCGTCACTGAACTACCTGAAGCGTTTCCCGGTGGACAAGCTGAAGATCGACCGCTCGTTCGTCGTCGACATCGGCCAGCACCCCGACAACGCCGCCGTGGTCACCGCCATCGTCTCGCTGGGCCATTCCCTGGGCACCCGGGTCAACGTCGAAGGGGTGGAAAGCCGCGAACAGCTGGACTTCCTGAAGGCCCAAGGGGTGGACGAAGCCCAGGGCTTCTATTTCGCCAAGGCCCTGCCGCCCGACGACTTCGCCCATTTCGTCCGCGAGAAAAGCCCCTGGCCGTTATGATCGCGGATGCCGCCCCAAGACGCGGGCCAAGTCGGCGGCGATGACGTCGACATAGATGGGATGCAGGCGGCGCAGGTCGCACCACGACCACAGGCCGATGGGTTGGCGTTTCTTGAAACCCAGCTGTCCGGTGGTCTGCACATAGGCCATGCGCACGGTGCCGGTGCCGACGTGGAAACGGTCGGTGCCGCTGCCCAGCACGTCGGCATATTGGAATTCGTGGCTCCAGCAGCGCTTGTCGCCGGTGAAGAAATAGACCTCGAAGGACTCGTCGTGTTCCTTGATCCTGAACCCGGCGGGAATGCCTTGGCTTTGCCGCCACAGGGTGACGGCGTACAGCCAGCCCATGGGGACGCCCATCACCGCGTAAAGTCCGTATGCGAACCATTCGCCGTCTTGTTCCGGCAGGCCGTGGTCGGCCAGCATGGTGAGCAGGAAGAACAAGGGGATCACCCCCATGACCCAGCCGAGGAAATGGCTGACCAGGGTCATGCGGGCTTCGTGGGTTTGCCGGTATGGGCCGGGCGGATCGGGAGCGGTCACGTCCATCAGGGGGCATCCTTCAGGAAATCCCGCGTCACCGCCACCGCCTCGGCCAAGCCGACCTTTTGCACCGCGACGCCGGGCGGAAAGGCGGAATGCAGGCGGGACGGCATCATCGGGTCCAGCAGCACGAACACCCCGTGGTCGCCGGCCCGGCGCACCAGCCGGCCAAAGGCCTGTTTCAGCCGCAGCCGCGCCAGCATGTCGTCATAGGATTTGCCGCCGAAAGCGGCGCGGCGGTGCTTGTGCAGGATGTCGGGGCGCGGCCACGGCACCCGGTCGAAGACGATCAGGCGCAAGGACCGGCCCGGCACGTCCACCCCGTCACGCACCGCATCGGTGCCCAGCAGGCAGGACTCCTCTTCGGCGCGGAAGATGTCCACCAGGGTGGCGGTATCCAGATTGTCCACGTGCTGGGCGTAAAGCGGCAGGTTGGCGTGGTCCATGGCCTCGGCGATGCGCTTGTGCACCGCCTTCAGCCGCGAGATGGCGGTGAACAGGCCCAAGCCACCGCCGCCGGCGGCCAGGAACAATTCGCGATAGGCCGCCGCCACCTGATTCAGGTCGTCCTTGCGTACGTCAGAGACCACCAGCACCCGGGTCTGCGCCGGATAGTCGAAGGGCGAGGCCATGGCGGCGCGAATGGGCGGATTGGGCAGGTGGACGGCGCCGCTGCGCCGCTCGGCGGTGGGCCAGCCCATGTCGTTGTCGCCATCGCGCAGGGTGGCCGAGGTGATCAGCAGACCATGGGCCGGTTCGACGACAGCCTTGGCGAAGGGCAGGGTGGGATCGATCCAATGGCGGTGCATGCCGACATCGAAGTCACGGCCTTCGATACGTTCCACCGAGAACCAGTCAACGTATTTATCCGCCCCATCAGTGGCCGCCCCGCCAACCCCACCGATGGGGCGGGAGGATTCGATCAACTCTTCCAGCATGGATTTCCACCCGGCGATGGGCATCAGCGCCCGGCGTTCGATGGAACGCACCAAGCCTTCGATGCGTGAACGGGTGGCGGTTTCCAACTCGGCGGCGTCGTCATCCAAGCTTTGCGCCAGCACCCGGGCCAGGGTTTGCAAGGGTGCACCCAGCTTTCCCAGCGCCTGCGCCAGTTCAGCGGCGGCTTCCAGCAAGCCGTCCACCGGCGGGTGGCATTCGGTTTCCAGGCTGTAAGGGCTGTCGGCGCCTTGGGTGCGGGCATAGACCTGCTGGCGCACCAGGGCCAGGAAACGTTCGGCGGCGTTCAACGGCGCGCCGTCGGCCAGACGGTTCTGCCAGCCGGTGGCCGGCAAGGCGTGGGCGCCGGCCAAGGCGGCATCCAGGGCGGCAGGGGCCTCGGTCGCCAGGCCCAACAGGTCTTCGGCCCGGCGCTTCAGGCCGCGGGCGCGGGATTTGGTGCCCTGTTCCTCGGCGCCCAGCAGCCAGCGCCGCACCTCGATGCCTTCCAGGCCCGACAGATGGGCGGAAAAGGCGCCGTCGGCAGCGTCGAAGACGTGATGGCCCTCGTCGAACACATAGCGGGTGGGGGTGGCGCCGTCGTCCAGGCCGCCCATGGCGGCTTGCACCATCACCAAAGCGTGGTTGGCGATGACGATGTCGGCGCGCCGGGCCTTTCTGACGGCGCGTTCGATGAAGCATTTGGAATAATGCGGGCAGGCGGAAAAGATGCATTCGCCACGGCGGTCGGCCAGACCCAGGGTGCGGGGGCGGCCCAAAAGGTCGCCCAGCCAGGCGGGGAAGTCGCCGCCCACCATGTCGCCGTCGCGCGTCGCCAGGGCCCAGCGCGCCATCAGGCCGGAGGCCACCGCCTCTTGCACCCGGTTGCGCGACACCTGTTCTTCCAGGTTCAGCAGGCACAGATAGTTCTCGCGCCCCTTGCGCACCACCACCTTGCGCGACTTGGTGCCGGGATCGGGATAAAGCCGGTCCAGTTCGCTGTCCAGCTGGCGCTGCAAATTGCGGGTATAGGTGGACAGCCATACCGGCGCCCCGTTCTTTTCCGCCCATACTGACGCTGGGGCGATGTATCCCAAGGTCTTGCCGGTGCCGGTGCCGGCCTCGGCCAGCACCAGATGGGGTTCACCTTCCATCTGGCGGGGTTGGAAGGCGGCGGCGGCGGCGGACGCGTAATCAGCCTGGGCCGGGCGTTGCTCGGAATCGCTGCCCAGCAGCTTGTCCAGGCGTTGGCGGGCCTCGGTCGGGTCCACCGGAATGCTGCCGCTGGGTGGCTCGGGGGTGTGTTCCGACCATTCGGGCAGGCGTTCCCAAACCCGCAGGCCCGAGCCGCGGGCGTTGTCGCCGGTCACCCCCAGCGCCGCCAGCACCGCGTTGCCCCAACCCCAGCCGGCCCGTGCCATGGCCCAGGCGGCGGACCTGGTGTCGGATGCGCGGGCGGCGGTGTCGGCATTGGTCCGTTCCGCCAGTTCCTGCAACAGCACGCGGGTGATGCGGATCAGGGCTTCGGCCTGGTCTTCCAGGTCGGCGGGACGGACCAGCCCCAAAGCCTCGGCCAGTCCGCGCACGGTGGGCAGGCAAAAGCGTGCGGGGCGGACAAAGGCGAACAGTTCCAGCACGTCCAGGCAGGTGAAGTCGTCCAGCCCCAGGCGGGCGGCGGTGGCCGGCGCGTGGCAGACCAGCGGGCATTCGGCCTTGGCCTGACGGGCGGCCGTGGTCAGGTCCAGATGATGAAATTCGCCGTCGGTGTCCAGCATGACCGCGCCGCGCAACGCCACCACCAGGGTGGGCGCGTGCGGCAACAGGATACGGGATGGGGCAGGCGGCGCGGACATGGCCGGAGTATAGGCGGAACAAAGCGCGTCCGCATGGACTTTTCTCGCCACCAATGCTTGAATGCCAAAAGCCTTGTTCGGAGATTTCGCCATGCGTTCGGTGGCCGCCTTTGTCCTTGTCTTGCTGCTGCCGCCGGCTGTTTGGGCGGATGACAAGCCGCTGATCGTGGTCTCGCCGCCCGGATCGGGGACCACCATCGTCAAGGATGGCGACGAAAAGACCGTGCTGAAAGCGACGCCCAACGGCACCGTCGGCAAGATGGGCAAGGACAAGGTGATCCTGCACAGCGACGGCAAGGGCAACACCATCGGCAAGATCGGCAAAGACAAGGTGTTCTGCCACACCGATCCCCGTTCGGGGGTGAGCATTTGCAAATAGCGAGCGGTCTTCGACCCGGGGGGCTGCAGCCCTTGGCCCGCATGGGGATGTTGCTTGCCAGTTTCCTTGTCGGTTTTCTGGCGCTGGTCGGGCTGTATCTGCTGTTCGCCCATCTGATCGAAGACGCCGACCGTTCCACTGACAACGAAACCGCGCGGCTGAACATCGTCGGCGTGATCTTGCAAGACGTCGCCGGCATGGAAGCCGCCGTCTATCGCATGGCGGCGGCGCAAAGCCAGATGGGGCTGGAGCGTACCCGTGACGAGGCCAAGGGTCAGGTCCTGGCCCTGGGGCAGGCCTTGGATGTTCTGGATGGCGGCGGCATCGTGGAAGAGGTGATGGTGCTGGGGCTGGGCGGTCAGCCGGAATTTTCCCGCTCTCACGTCTTTGCTCCGACGGCGGCCGACCGGGGCTTCCTGCCCGACATCGACGCCATGCGGTCCCGGCTGTTCGACCTGGATTTCCGCATCAACAAGATCAATGCCCTGGTGCGCCTGCATATGGACGGGGCGGGGACCGCCGACGACGTCCACCGGCACGAGGAACTGCAATCCCAGCTCAGCGAGTTTTCCGCCCAGGCGGTTTTGCTGCGCAAGCAAAGCAGCCGCTTGTTCCTGCGCGCCGACCAGCGCCTGAAGGCCTTGGAGGCGCAGATCGCCCGGCAAAAGCAGAATTATCTGATGCTGGGCGGGGGATTGGCGTTCACCACCGTGCTGGCGGTGCTGGCTTTGGGGGGCTTGGTGGCGCGGCAGATCCTGTCCGGGTCCAACCTGTTAAGCCGCATGGTGGTGGACCTGGATGGCGCCAAGACCGCCGCCGAAGCGGCCAATCTGGCCAAATCCGAGTTCCTGGCCACCATGAGCCACGAAATCAGGACGCCCATGAACGGCATCATCGGCATGACGTCGCTGTTGCTGGACACCAAGCTGTCCGCCGACCAGCGTCACTTCGCCAACACGGTTCGGCTGTCGGCGGAAAGTCTGCTGACCATCATCAACGACATCCTGGATTTCTCGAAGATGGAGGCCGGGCGGCTGGAATTCGAGGAAAGCCAGTTCGAGATCGCGCCGTTGGTCGAAGGCGTGGTCGACATCCTGGGACCGCGCCTGCGCGACAAGGATGTGGACCTGTCATGCTTCATCCCCCCCGAGACCGAGGGCGTGTTCATGGCCGATGCCGGGCGGATCCGTCAGGTTCTGCTGAATTTGGCCGGCAACGCCGTCAAGTTCACCGAAAAGGGCGCCATCACCATTGAGGTGGCGGTGGAAAGCGTCCCCGATGACAAGGCCTGGCTGCGTGTCGACGTCACCGACAGCGGCATCGGCATTCCGCTTGTCGCCCAGTCCAAGCTGTTCGGCACCTTCGTGCAGGCGGAATCGTCGACAGCGCGGCGTTATGGCGGCTCGGGCCTGGGGTTGGCCATCTGCAAGCGTATCGTCACCCTGATGGGCGGCGAGATCGGCTTCAGCAGTACCGAGGGACGGGGGACGACCTTCTGGTTCAGGGTTCCCATGATCCGTTCCACCGTGTCGATCCCCTACATGACCCAGCATCGTCCCCTGCAGGGGGCGCGTATCCTGGTGGTGGACGACAATGCGGTGAACGCCGAGATTTTTCAGCGCCAGTTCCAGGCTTGGGGGGCGCACGTGGTCTGTGCCGCCGACGCCACGGCCGGCATCGCCGCGCTGAAAACCGCCGATCCGCCGTTTCAGGTGCTGGTGCTGGACCATTTGATGCCCGGGGTGACCGGGCTCGACATGGCCGCCCTGCTGCGGGCCGACGCCGCTTTCTCTGGCCTGCCCATCTTGCTGGCCTCGTCGGCCCATTCCAGCGATATCGAACGTTCGGCGCGACAATTGGGGATCAACGCCGTGATGATGAAACCGACGCGACAAAGTTCGTTGTTGGCCGTGCTTCGGTCCTTGCTGGGGCTGGGGGGAACCGCGTCTGATGCGGTCGCCTTGTCGGCCGAGGATGAGACCCCGTCCTGTCCGCCCTTGCGGGTCCTGGTGGCCGAGGACAACTCGATCAACCAGCAGGTGGCGGTGGGGTTGCTGTCCAAGCTGGGACACCGGGCCGACGTGGCCGACAACGGGGCCGAGGCGGTGGAGTTGCTGCGGCATGGCGATTACGACCTGATCTTGATGGACATGCAGATGCCGGTGGTGGACGGATTGGCGGCGACCCGCATGATCCGGGAACTGTCGGGGCCGAAAGCGCGGGTCGCCATCATCGCCATGACCGCCAACGCCATGGAAAGCGACCGTCAGGCCTGTCTTGACGCGGGGATGGACGACTTCCTGGCCAAGCCCATCGACCGGCGCCGGCTGTCCGCGATCCTGGCGCGGTGGAGCGATTGTCTGGTCGAGGCACGGGCCTTGCGCGGCGGCCCGCCGGTCCACGAGGTGGCCCCCGACGACGAACAGCCCTTGCGGGACATGGAGATCGTCGCCGACTTGTCCGATGCGCTGGGAGAAGACAGCTTCAACCGCCTGTGCCAGTCGTTCCGCGACAAGTTGCCCAAGTATCGGGGCGACATCGAAGGGGCGCTGGAATCCGGACAGGCCCCGGCGGTGGCGACGGCGGCGCATGCGCTGAAAGGGGCAGCCGCCAATCTGGGCTATGCCCGTCTGTCTGACGCCGCCAGCCGGTTGGAACAAGCCGCCAAGTCCGGCACCGGCGACCTGTCCGCCTTGTCGGTCCAATTGGCACGGGTTTTCGACCAGACCGCGGCGCTTTAGACTTGTTTCCGCTTGGGCTGAAACAAGTCTAGCGATCGGATTTGATCAGGGTCCGGGCGTTGACGCCGAAATGGCGGGAAAACGCCCGCGACAGCGCGGCGGGGCTGGCATAGCCGATATCGCGGGCCACCCGTTTGATGGATTCGCCCCGTTCCAGGGCGGTGCGGGCCAGCGCCATGCGCCACCCGGTCAGATATTGCCCCGGCGGCTGTCCCACCACCTGATGGAACGTGTCGGCGAAGACGCTGCGCGACAGGCCGGCGGTTTCCGCCAGACTTTCCAGCGACCAATCGGCGCCGGGGCGGTCATGCATGGCGGTCAGGGCCACGGCCAATTGCGGATGGGCCAATCCGGCCAGCAGACCGATACCTCGGGCGTCTTCCATGGCCTGGCGCAGGATCAGCACCAGCGCCGCTTCCACCAGTCGGTCCATCACCACCTGATGGCCGCAATGACGTTGCTGCGCTTCGGCGAATAGCAGGTCCAGCACTTGGTTCAGTCGCCGCCCCAGGCTGTCCGCCTGCAGGTCCAGGGCCTGAACGGGGGGCAGGGCCTGGGCCAGCGGGTTGGCGATGCCGCCCAGGTCGATCCGGGCCGAGGCCAAATCAGCGACGCCGTCGGTCGGGGTAATGGAATGTGGCGCGGCACGGGGCAGCAGGATCGCCGCCGGGGCGGTGACCCTGTGGGATGAACCTTCTGCCTTGACCTGAACCTGTCCGATCCGCAGCACATGTAAATGGGGACTGTCGGTGAAGTCCCGTTCTTCGGTCAACGAACCGGCATGAAAGACTTGGGCGGTCATGCGCAGGCGGCTCAGGATACCGGCCAGCCGGTCCACGGACAGGCTGGAACAGCTGTCGGCGGTGGGAGATTCGGACGATCTGCAATTATTGTCGGACATAATGCTGCTTATCGTATGACAAGGTTTGGGCCATCGCAAGTCTCGCACTTCCTGAACAGGAGACCACAATGGCCAACATCCCTCTGATCGACCAAGACAACGCCTCGGCTGCCGCCAAATCGGTTCTGGAAACCGTCAAGCGCTCGTTCGGCGGCGTGCCCAACATCTTCCGCGCCATGGCCAATTCCCCGGCGACGCTGGAAGCCTATCTGGGCTTCGCCGGCAATCTGGGCAAGGGCGGGCTGGACCGCAAACTGCGCGAACACATCGCCCTGGCGGTGGCCGGCATCAACGCCTGCACCTATTGCGCCTCGGCCCACGCCGCCATCGGCAAGTCCCTGGGGATCGGCGACGCCGAGGCCAAGGACAACCTGCTGGGCAAAAGCACCGACCCCAAGGTCGCCGCCGCCCTGGTCTTCGCCCGTTCTCTGGTGACCAAGCGGGGCCGGCTGGCGGCCTCGGATTTCGCGGCCATCCGCGCCGCCGGCTATGACGACGGCGCCATCGTCGAAATCATCGGCCACGTGTCGCTGAACATCTTCACCAACTATTTCAACCTGGCCGCCGGCACCGAGGTGGACTTCCCCAAGGTGGAACTGACCTAGGTCGCCCGCCCTGGGCGGGCCACAGGCAAAACCATCCTTGCCCCTTAGGGGCAAGGATGCCGGCTGTCGCGGGTGTCGCACAGGCCGACGGTCTGGGCGAAGGCGCTCCATTGCTGCAACATGCCGGGCGGAAAGGCGGGTTCGCCGCCCTGCGGGATGGGCGGGCCGCGCCACTGCCGCTGCACCACGTAAAGGGCGTCCTTGCCCTGGATGGCGGTGGCCAGGACAAAGCCGCCCTTGCCGGAATTGCGGCCCGCCGAACAGGCGACGGGCACGCTGGCCGACGGATAGCCGTTGACGGGCTTTTCGGTGATCGGGCCGGGACCGGCGGCGACGCAGGAATCGCGGGTGTACTGGATGATGCTTTCGGCGAACTGGCGGGCCGATTGGCCGGATTTCGGATAAATCTGGACCGTGACGATTTCGGTCCAGCTGTTTTCATCCTGCCCCGGCGGATACAGCCGGGTGACCACCATCTTTTCGCTGTGGTTCAACTGCACCGGCTTCCAGTTGGCGGGCGGCACCAGCAACAGCCTTTCGCCAGGGGGAGTGGGATCGGCGGCCAAGGCCGGGCCGGTCAGGCCGATCATCAGGGCGGCGGCAAGGGCAAGGCGCATTTTCGTCATCCTTCAATAAGCCTTGGCCAGGGCGTGGTGGATCACCTTGCCCATGACCGACGGCAGGGCGTGGTCGCCCAGCTTGTCCAACGGCACCCAAAGACCATGGGCGACAGCGGCTCCGGCGGTTTTGGCCGCCACCAGCTTCAGTTCCAGGTGGAAATGGGTGAATGTGTGGCGCACCAGCCCGGGCAGCACCCGCCATTGGCCGGGCAGCGGCTGTTGCGCCGCCAGTTCGTCCAGGTCCCAGGGGCTTTCCCGCCAGGGTGTCGAGGGGATTTCCATCATGCCGCCCAGCAGGCCTTGCGGTGGGCGGCGGCGGATCAGCACGGCACCGTCCTTGCGCACGGCCCAAAAGGCGGTGCCGTGGCGGGTGGGGCGTTCCGGCTTGGCCAGCTTGGCCGGCAGCTCGGCGGCGATGCCCCGGCGTAAGCCTTCGCAAGCGCTCATCCACGGGCACAGGACGCAGGCCGGGCTGCGCGGCGTGCAGATGGTGGCGCCCAGATCCATCACCGCCTGGGCATAGTCGCCGGGGCGGAAATCGGGGGTCAGCTGGGCGGCCAGGGACTTCAGGCGCGGCTTGACGCCGGGCAACGGATCGGTCACCGCGAACAGCCGGGCCATCACCCGTTCCACGTTGCCGTCCATGACCACGGCGCGCTTGCCAAAGGCGATGGCGGTGATGGCGGCGGCGGTGTAGTCGCCGATGCCCGGCAGCTTGCGTAAGGATTCCTCGTCGTCGGGAAAACGGCCGTCGCGCCAGCTGGCCACCACCTTGGCGCAGGCATGCAGGTTTCGGGCGCGGGCGTAATAGCCCAGGCCCGCCCAGGCGTGCAGGACCTCGTCTTCGGAGGCCGCGGCCAGATCGCTGACCTTCGGCCAGCGTTCGACGAACTTGCGGAAATAAGGTGCGACCGCCACCACTGTGGTCTGCTGCAGCATCACTTCCGACAGCCAGACATGATAGGGATCGGCCACTTCGCCGTGCTTCTTGCGCCAGGGCAGGTCGCGGCCGGCGCGGTCGTACCAGGCAAGCAGGGATTGGGCCAGGGCGGGGGGCTCGAGGACGGGCATGGCGCAACCTTATCCCTTGCCTTATCCTTGTGTCCATGAGCGCGGAGAAACAGGACCAAAGACGATACGGCATGGTGGCGGTGGGCGTTCCGGTGGGAACGCTGACGCGGCCCATTTTCGGCCGTCACGGTTTTGCCGGCGGTGCCATGATCGTCGACTGGCCGGCCATCGTGGGGGCTGCGGTGGCGTCCTACACCTTGCCCATTCGGGTGCGCTTCGCCAAGGGCGAACGCAGCGGCGGCACCTTGGAGGTCAAGGTGGCCAATTCCGCCTTCGCCACCGAATTGCAGCATCTGGAACCGTTGATCCTGGACCGCATCAACGGCTATTTCGGCTGGGCGGCGGTGGCGCGGCTGAAATTGCGTCATGGTCCGCTGCCGCGCCGCGACGCGCGGGTTGCGGCGGCGGCGCCTTTGGCCCCCAAGGCCGAAGCCCGGTTGACCGATGCGCTGGACAAGGTGGACGATCCCGAATTGAAGGCGGTCCTGGAACGCCTTGGCCGTCATATCGCCGCCAAGCCTTGAACCCGCCGTGATCGGCGCCTAATATCCGCCCGAGTTTGCAAGGAGATAAGCCCGTGAAGGTTGTCGCTTGGCTGTGTGCCGCCGTTGTTTCCCTGTCCGCTTTCGCTGCCCAGGCCGCCGGCAAGGACGACACGTTCCCCATCGATCAGGTTCTGGGCAAGGCGGACGCGCCGGTCACCATCGTCGAATACGCTTCCACCACCTGCGGCCATTGCGCCAACTTCCACAAGACCACCCTGCCCGAGGTGAAGAAGAACTGGATCGACACCGGCAAGGCCAAGCTGGTCTATCGCGATTTCCCCACCGGCCCGGCCGGCCTGTCCATCGGCGCCTCGATGATCGCCCATTGCGCCGGCCCCGAGCGCTATTTCGGCGTTCTGGGCCTGATCATGGAAAACCAGGACAAGTGGCTGGGGTCCAAGGACCCGCTGGACACCTTGAAGAAGACCGTGCGTCTGGCCGGCCTGACCGGCGCCGACGTTGACGCCTGCCTGCAGCGTCAGGATCTGTTCGAGGGCATCCAGAAGCGCGCCGAGCACGGCAACGAGGTGTTCAAGGTGGATTCGACCCCGTCCTTCCTGATCAACGGCAAGCTGGTGGTCGGCGCCCTGCCTTATGCCGAGTTCAACAAGGTGCTGACCGAAGCCGCCAAGTAAGGCGTCTTCTTTGGGGGGCATGTCTGGGTGATCCAGTTCACCAAGCTGCGGCTGTCGGGGTTCAAGTCGTTCGTCGACGCCACCGAATTGTTGATCGAACCCGGCATGACCGGGGTGGTCGGCCCCAACGGCTGCGGCAAGTCCAACCTGATCGAAGCGTTGCGTTGGGTGATGGGGGAAACCTCGGCCCGGCAGATGCGCGGCGGCGAGATGGACGACGTCATCTTCGGCGGCACCTCGGGGCGGCCGGCCCGCAACGTCGCCGAAGTGCTGGTGGCGCTGGACAATTCGGCGCGGACCGCGCCGCCGCAGTTCGACATCGACGAACTGGAAGTGGTCCGCCGCATCGAACGCGGCCAGGGCTCGAACTATCGGATCAATTCCCGCGAAACCCGGGCGCGTGACGTGCAGTTGCTGTTCGCCGACGCGTCCACCGGGGCGCGGTCCTCGGGGCTGGTCAGCCAGGGTCGCGTCGGCGCCCTGATCAACGCCAAGCCGGCGGAACGGCGCGGCCTGCTGGAGGAAGCCGCCGGCATTTCCGGGCTTTATTCCCGCCGTCACGAGGCCGAGCTGCGGCTCAAGAACGCCGAGGCCAACCTGGCCCGCTTGGACGACGTGCTGGCCGCCTTGGACGAACAGTTGAAGGGCTTGCAGCGTCAGGCCCGTCAGGCCCAGCGTTACCGGACGCTGTCCGAACAGATCCGGTCCATCGAAGCCCAGGTGCTGTATCTGTCGTGGCTGGAAGCCCTGGCCATGATCGACGCCGCCCGCGCCGGCATGAAGGAAGCCGATCTCCGGGTCGAGGAGGCCACGGAGCTTGCGGCCATCGCTGCCACCGCCCAGGCCGAAGCGGCGGCCGACCTGCCGGAAATGCGCCGCCAGCATGGCGAGATCGAGGCCAATTGGCAGCGCCTGATCATCGAACGCGAACAGCTGGAATCGGAAGAAGGGCGTCTGGCTGAAACCCGCCGCGACCTGGAAGCCCGGCTGTCCCAGGCCGGCGCCGACCTGTCGCGCGAACACGCCCGCGCCGAGGACGCGCAAGGGGCGGTGGACCGTCTGGCCGCCGAACAGGAAATGCTGGCCGAGGCGGCGCTGGGCGAGGAAGACGGCCGCGCCGAAGCGGAAGCCGCCATGGAGGCGGCGGTCCAGGTGGTGGCGGCGTCGGAAAAGGAATTGTCGGCGCTGATGGACGAGGTGGCCGCCGCCGACGCCGAGCGGGCCACCGCGCTTCGCCGCCTGCAGGATGCCGAAACCCGGCGGGACCGTCTGCGTGACCGTGTCGCCCAGGTCCAGGCCCAGTTGAGCCAGGCCGAACAGGAAGGCGTCGACCGTTCCGAGTTGACCGCCGCCGAGATGGATTTGGAATCGGCGCTGGAATATCTGGAAGAAAGCCGGGCCGAGGCCGAGGACTGGGACAAGCGCCGCATCCAAGCCCAGGCCGCCCGCGATTCCGCCCGCGACGCGCTGCAGGCCGCCAACGCGGAGCGTGGAAAGCTGAAGGCGGAAGCCGACGCGTTGAAGAATGTGTTGGCGCAAAGTGCTGGCGGCGACTATCCGCCGGTTCTTGATCAGGTCTCCGCCGCCTCGGGCTTCGAGCCGGCCTTGGCGGCGGCCTTGGGCGAGGACCTCAATGCCTCGTTGGACCAGAACGCGCCGTTGCACTGGACCGCCTTGGGCGGCTTGGACAATCCGCCGTCTTTGCCCGCCGGCATCGACCCCTTGGCCCGCCATGTCACCGCCCCCGCCGCCCTGGCCCGTGCGTTGTCCCAGGTGGGGATCGTCGCCGATGCCGTGGCGGGTGAAAGCCTGCGCGGTCAGCTGGCCGTCGGCCAGTTGCTGGTCACCCGCGATGGCGACGTGTTCCGCTGGGACGGTTTCACCGCTCGTGCAGGCGCGCCCAGCGCCATGGCCGTGCGTTTGGCCCAGCGCAATCGGCTGCGGGAATTGGAAGCGCGCCTGGAAGACGCCGAACTGGGGGGCGAGGAAGCCGAATCCAAGGCCCAGGAAGCGGCCGAGGCGGTGGAAGAGGCGACGCTTAACGAACGTGCCGCCAAGGAAGCGGTGCGCCGGGCTGAAACCGAGACCGCCAAGGCCCGCGACGACCATTCCAAGCTGGCGCAGCGTTTCGCCGCCTATGAATCGCGCATGAACGCCCTGGCCGAACAGGCCGAGGCGGCGGCCGGCGATTTCGAGGAAGCCGAGGGCGAACTGCTGATGGCGCGTGAAACCGTCGCTGGCTTCCCCCAGGCCGACGAAGGCAAGGACCGCATCAACAGCTTGCGTGCCGACTTGGCGGAACGGCGTTCGGCCCTGGTCGAGGCCCGCTCGGCGCTGGACCGCATCATCCGCGAAGTGGGTGAACGCAAGCGCCGTCTGGATTCCATCGCCGGCGACATGGAGCAATGGCGCCGCCGCGCCGATCAGGCCCGCGCCCATGTGGAGGAACTGGCCGAGCGGCGCGAGACCATCATGATGGAAATCGAGCGTCTGGCCTCGATGCCCGACAGCTTCGCCCGCCGTCGTGCCGAATTGCTGGACCGTCTGGAGCGGGCCGAGGCCGCCCGCAAGCAATCCGCCGACGCCTTGGCCCAAGCCGAGGCCGCCCAGGCCGAGACCGACCGGGCGATGCGCGCCGCCGAAGCCGCCCTGGCCAATGCCCGCGAAGACCGCATCCGGCGTGAAGCGGCGGTGGCGGCGGCCGATCAGCAATGCCGCACCGTCGCCGGGCGCATCGCCGAACGTCTGGACATGACGCCGGAACAATTGCGCGACATCGCCGGCCTGGTGGACGAGGAACGCCCCGACCATCAGGACCTGCAGTCCAAGCTGGACCGGCTGATGCGCGAACGCGACAACATGGGGCCGGTCAATTTGCGGGCCGAGCAGGAAGTGACCGAACTGGAGGAACGCATGGGCGCCATGCGGGCCGAGGCCGACGACCTGGTGGCCGCCATCGCCAAGCTGCGCCACGGCATCGCCGAATTGAACAAGGAAGGCCGCGAACGCCTGCTGGCGTCGTTCAATCAGGTGGACCAGCATTTCCGCGACCTGTTCATCAAGTTGTTCGGCGGCGGCCGCGCCCATCTGGCGCTGACCGAATCCGACGATCCCTTGGAAGCCGGCCTGGAAATCATGGCCTCGCCGCCGGGCAAGCGCATGCAGGTGCTGTCGTTGCTGTCGGGCGGCGAGCAGGCGCTGACCGCGTTGGCGTTGATCTTCGCCGTCTTCCTGATCAACCCGGCGCCCATCTGCGTGCTGGACGAAGTGGACGCGCCGCTTGACGATGCCAACGTCGATCGTTTCTGCAGCTTGGTGGAAGGCATCGCCAAGACCACCCGGACCCGTTTCCTGATCGTCACCCACCATCGCATGACCATGGCCCGCATGGACCGCCTGTACGGTGTCACCATGGCCGAGCGCGGCGTGTCGCAACTGGTGTCGGTGGACCTGGCCGGGGCCGAGGCGATCAGCGATTCCCCCGTCCCTGCCTGAACTGGTGGAAGATGGGCTACCCCTTCGGGGAGGGGTGGGATTTTCCGCAATGCAGCGGCGCAACCACATAAATTTTACGGGTAAGAAAAAATTCTTGTGCAAAATCAACATACTATATTTAGTGGTTTGAGGTCTTGACACTCGCTTACGCACCCCTTATGGTGCCCGCGCTTTTGGCACTGAAGTGACCAGAACGGGGAGTGCAGGGGGCTCGCACGAAATGGATGAGCAACAACAGCATTCTTCGTTTGACGAACTCGATGCCCGTATCCGCGCCGCGCGCGAGCGGGAAGCCGAGAAAACCAGTGACGGACCCGGGCGGCGCGCAGCGTCAAGCGGGATCGGCCTGGGGATGCGGCTGTCGGTCGAATTCGTCGCGGGTGTTGCCGTGGGGGTCGGTTTGGGGTATGTCCTGGACCGCCTGCTGGGGACGACGCCCTGGTTGATGGTGCTGTTCCTGCTTTTGGGCGGGGCCGCCGGCGTGATGAACGCCTACCGCGCCGCCCGGGGCATGGATGCGACCGTGGGTTTGGGAGCTGCCCAGCGTAGGCTGGCGGAGCGACAGAAGGACAAGTAGGAGACTCTCGTGGCCAATCCGATCGAGCAGTTCAAGATCAAGCCCATCATCCCCCTGGAAGTCGGTGGTGTGGACATTTCCTTCACCAATTCGGCGGTGATGATGGTCATTGCTGTGGTGCTGGTCACCGCGTTCCTGACGCTGTCGGTCCGTTCGCGGGCCCTGGTGCCCGGCCGCTGGCAGTCCATGGCCGAGGTGTTCTACGAATTCATTGCCGGCATGTTGCGTGAAAACGTGGGTAGCGCTGGACGGAAGTACTTCCCGTTCATCTTCACCCTGTTCATGTTCGTGCTGACCGGCAATCTGCTGGGCATGGTTCCCGGCGCTTTCACCTATACCAGCCATGTCATCGTCACTTTCGGCATGGCCATCGTGGTGTTCATCGGCGTCACCATCATCGGTTTCGCCCGTCATGGAACCCACTTCCTGCGCATGTTCTTCCCCGAAGGCGCCCCCATCGCCACCGCGGTGATCCTGGTGCCGATCGAAGTCATCTCGTACTTCTCGCGTCCCTTCAGCCTCGCCGTTCGTTTGTTCGCCAACATGACGGTGGGTCACATCATCCTGAAGGTGCTGGGCGGTTTCGTGGTGGCGTTGGGCGTGTTCGGTGTCGTCCCCTTCGCCTTCCTGGGCGCGGTGACGGTGCTGGAATTCGGTATCGCCATGTTGCAGGCCTATGTTTTCACCATCCTGTCGTGCATCTACCTGCATGACGCCATCCACATGCACTAAGCCTGGGTTGGTTTCGGATATCAGTTGAACAACGGTTTTTTCGGTTTTCATCGAAGGAGTTAAGGTTATGGAAGCGAGCGCTGCTAAGTTCATTGGTGCTGGTCTGGCCGCCATCGGCATGATTGGTTCGGGTATCGGCGTGGGCAACATCTGGTCCAACCTGATCGCCACCGTCGGCCGTAACCCCGCCGCCAAGGCCAATGTCGAGCTGTACGGCTGGATCGGCTTCGCCGTGACCGAAGCTATCGCGCTGTTCGCCCTGGTCGTGGCGCTGATGGTGCTGTTCGCCTAATTCTAGGCGACGTTCTCCTTCGGAACGGATGGCGCCGTGACGGGCTGATCCCCGTCACGGCCGCCGGCCGCTCCGATGTCCCGGTTATAAAAACCGTTCAGGAGCATCGGGATGCCCCAGTTCGATCCGGCGTTCTTCGCGCCCCAGCTCTTCTGGCTGGCTGTCACCTTTATCACCCTGTACGTCCTGATGGCGAAGGTGGCCCTGCCGAAGATCGGCGCCGTCCTGGACGAGCGTCAGCGCAAGATCGACGACAATCTCGACAAGGCTGCGCAGTTGAAGGCCGAGGCGGAAGCCGCCGTGGCCGCCTATGAAAAGGCGCTGTCCGAGTCGCGGGCTCATGCCCATTCCGTCATCAAGGAAGCGAGCGAGCGTTTGGCCAAGCAGGCCGAGGAACGCACCCGCGAGCTGAATGCCAAGCTGGCCGAGCAGATCAAGGCGGGCGAAACCCGCATTGCCGCCGCCAAGGACGCCGCGTTGAACAACGTTCGCGAGGTTGCTTTGGACGTGGCCGGCGCCACCGTCGCCCGTCTGGTGGGCGGTGCTGCCGATCAGGCCAAACTGGAAGCGGCTGTCGCCGCCGCCCTGAAGGAGGCCGGCCAATGATCTCCGTCGCTTACGCCGCTGATGCCGCCCATCATGCCGGTCCGTTCTATGCGGAAGCTGCCTTTTGGGTCGGTGTCGCCTTCTTCGTGGTCGTCGGCCTGGCTTTCCGCCCGGTGGTCCGCGCCCTGGGCGCTGGCCTGGACGCCCGCGCCGCCAAGATCAAGGCCCGTCTGGACGAAGCCGCCCGTTTGCGTGAAGAGGCCCAGGAAATGCTGGCCACTTATCAGCGCAAGCAGCGCGACGCCATGAAGGAAGCCGAGGAAATCATCGCCCACGCCAAGGCCGAAGCCGAGCGTCTGGCTGCCCAGGCCGCCAAGGACCTGGAAGTCAGCCTGAAGCGTCGCGAAGCCCAGGCCATGGACCGTATCGCCCAGGCGGAAGCCTCGGCGCTGCGCGAAGTGCAGAACGTGGCGGTGGAAGTGGCCGTGTCGGCCGCCCGTCAGGTTTTGGCCAGCTCGATCACCGCCGATCAGGCTGCCAAGCTGGTGGACGGCGCCATTGCCGAGCTGCCCCAAAAGCTGCACTAAGCTGCTTTCGGAACTGCTTTTGAAAACCCCTCTTCGGGCGACCGAAGGGGGGTTTTCTGTTATGATGGTCCCATGCCTTACGTCCTAAGAGACGACGACGGCAGCGTCGTCGCCCTGTCCGAAGTGCCGCTATCCGATGAGTCCGAAGAGGTCGAGCCCGACCATCCGGAAGTGCTGGATTTCGTCGGCCGGGTGGTGGCCCTGCGCGAGGAAGGCATCGGTGACCCGTTCCTGTCCGCCGACCTGGACTTCGTCCGCGTGGCCGAGGATCTGATCGAATTGTTGATCAAGAACGGCGTCATCACCTTGTCGCAACTGCCGCCCGAGGCCCAGGAAAAGCTGATGGGGCGTCGGGCGCTGCGTCATTCCCTGGAAGGCACCGGCGGTCTGGTGGATGACGAGATCGGATGAAAAATGCCACCCCGGTCGGTTCCGGGGCGGCGTCTGCAGATCAAGCTTGCTTTAGGTCTTGTCCATCTGGCGCACCTTGTCGCCGCCGGCGACCGAGTAGGTCATGGGCACCTTGCGGGTGGCCAGGAACTGCTCCAGGGTCTGACCGCGGAAATTGGCGTAGACCTGGGGGTTGGACACGCCGAGCACCGCCGCCATCTTTTCCAAGACGAAGAAGCTGACGCCGCGCCGCACCATCTCGATCCACTTGCGGTCGCGGATCAGGGCCTTTTCCTCGTCGCTGAGGCCGCGTTCGCTGGCCAGCGCCTCGAAGTCGGCGACGAAACGCTTACGGTGTTCCGGCTTGATCAGGTCATGCAGGAAGGAGTTGATGCGGAAATTGGCCTGGCTGCGGGCATGGGTGAAGGGATAGGTGCCGGTCAGCGCCTCGGCCCCCTTCAACTGGTCGACCATGTAGTCGCGATAGGCGTTGATCTCGGCTTCGTCGGGGGCGTCGCCCAGATCCTCGAACACCAAGGTGGCGATGTTGGTCACCGACGGCGCATAGGTCTGCTTGTGGACCAGACGCACCTTGTCGGACAAAGCGCCGCGCATGATCAGCCACATGATCACCTCGGCGCCTTCCATGCCGCCTTTCAACGCGTAATCGGCGATGCGCATGTCCACCAGCTGTTCCGGCGCTTTTTCCAAAAGCTCCAGGAACTCGTTGTCCCAGTCTTCGTTGATGAAGCCGGCGCGTTCGCCGTGGACCTGATGGCTTAGGCCGCCGGTGGCGACGATGGCGACGCGCAGGTCTTCGGGATAGCTTTCGATGGCCTTGCGCAGTGACTTGCCCAGCTTCCACATGCGCTTGGGGCTGGGGACCGGCAATTGCAGCACGCCCACCTGCAGCGGCACCACTGTGCCCTGCCACGGGCCGTTTTCGTCGCCCAGCATGGACAGCGGCGACAGGAAACCGTGGTCCACTGTCTTGCCCTGGAAGAAGGACATGTCGAATTCGTCGGCCACCAGGGCCATGCCGATATGCTGGCTAAGGCCCAGATGGCCCCTGGCCGGGGCCACTTCACGCACGCCGCCGCCTTCGTCGGCCGGGCCGTAAACGTCGTCGATGCCCAGGGCGTAAGGCGAATAATGGTCGAAGAAGAACGAGGTGATGTGGTCGTTGTAGATGAAGAACAAGACGTCGATCTTCTTGTCCTGGACCCAGCCGCGCACCACGTCGAAGCCTTCGAAGATGGGCGCCCAGGCCGGGTCGTTGCGCTTGCCGGTGTCCTTGGCGTAGCCGATGGTGGGGGAATGCGACGCGCCGATGCCGCCGATGATACGGGCCATGTTCCAAATCTCCCTGTGGGTCCCCGTTGCCGGGACTGTCACGGCAAGACTTAGTCATCTTCCAAAGAATGAACAATTAGTCTAATTTCGAACTGTTGTTCAAAAATATGAACAAAGAGGCTTTCATGCGCTGGGCCATCGACGACATCCCGCTGTTTGCCGCCGTGGTCGACCATGGCGGCATGAGTGCCGCCGCCGACGCGCTGGGCATGCCGAAATCCACCCTGTCCACGGCGGTCGCCCGTCTGGAAAAGGGGTTGGGGCTGCGGCTGTTCGACCGTAACCTGCGTCAATTGCGGCTGACCGAGGAAGGCACCACCTTTTACCGGCATGCCCAGATGATCCTGGAACAGGTCCGCGAAGCCGACGCCACCGTCGCCGGATTGCGGGCCGAACCGGCGGGGCGGCTGGTGGTGGCCCTGCCGCCGGCTTTCTGCCAGGAAATCGTCGCCCCGCGCCTGGGCCGGTTCCACGCGGCCTATCCCAAGATCAAGCTGGACATGGTGATCAACGCCCATGGCGTCGACCTGCTGCGTGACCAGGCCGATCTGGCGGTGGTGGTCGGCCCCCTGGCCGACAGCGAGATGGTGGTGCGCACCCTGATCGCCGGGCCGCTGATCTGGGTGGCCAGCCCCCAATATCTGGCGCGGGCGAATTTGGGCGACAGCCTGGACGATCTGGTCGGGCATCTGCAGATCTGCGAACAGCGTTACGCCTTGCCGGCGGTGCCTGTGCATGTGAACGGCCAACCCGCCCGCCTGGACCTGTCGGCGGGCCTAAGCCATGTGGGCAATCCTTTGGTGGTGCGGGCCGCGGTGATGAACGGGGCCGGCATCGCGCCCTTGCCGCGCCATTACTGCCTGGACCAGATCGCCGATGGCAGCCTGGTCCAGGTCTACGGCCACGTCACCTTCGACGTGGCCGCCTCGACCATTTCCCTGGTCTATCAGGGCCGCCGGCTGATGTCGCCGCGCCTGCGCGCCTTCATCGACTTTCTGGTCGACATCTGCCGGAATCGGAATAGTTAAATCTCGACCTGTGCCCCCAGTTCCACCACGCGGTTGCTGGGCAGGTGGAAGAAGTCCATGGCGTTGGTGGCCGACCGTGCCATCCAGGCGAACAGTTCCTCGCGCCAGGGCGCCATGCCCGGCGTCGCCGAGGGAATGATGGTCTCGCGCGACAGGAAATAGGAAATAGCCATGGGCTCGTAGAAAAAACCCAGTTCGTCGGTGCGCGCATGGGCCAGGGTCTTGGGGATGTTCAGATCCTCCATGAACCCAAAGCGCAGGATCAGCCGCTGGATACCCGGCGCCAGCTGCACGCTTTCCAGCCGCCTGTCGGCGGTGACCACCGGGACTTCCTCCATGGAAACGGTCATCAGGATGACCCGTTCGTGCAGCACCTTGTTGTGCTTCATGTTGTGCAGCAGGGCCAGTGGGACGCCTTCGCGGGTGCCGGTCAGGAAGATGGCGGTACCCGGCACGCGCACCACGCGGTCCGACAGCGCCGCGACGAAGTCTTCCACCGGCATGGCTTCGGTGGACAGCTTGGACATCAGCAAGGCGCGGCCCTGCTTCCAGGTGGTCAGCAGGATGAAGATGACCAGACCGATGGCCAGGGGGAACCAGCCGCCATGGGGGATCTTGGTGGTGTTGGCCAGGAAAAAGGCCATTTCCAGCACCATGAACACGCCCATCAGCACCAATACCCGGCGCAGGCGCCAGCCCCAGTTCAGCACCATGACGATGCCGGCAAGCGCCGTGGTGATGATCATGGTGCCAGTCACCGCGATACCATAGGCGGCGGCCAGATTGCTGGAACTTTGGAACCCGAAGACCAGCCCGACCACCACCACCAGCAGCATCCAGTTCATCACCGGCAGATAGACCTGACCGATTTCGTGGGCCGAGGTGTGGATGATTGTCATGCGCGGCAGATAGCCCAGCTGGATGGCCTGACGGGTGACCGAGAACGCGCCCGAGATCACCGCCTGGCTGGCGATGACGGTGGCGCAGGTGGCCAACAGCAGCAAGGGCAGGCCGGCCCAGGCCGGCGCCATGCTGAAGAACGGGTTTTCCAGCGCCTCGGGACGGGCCAGCAACAGGGCGCCTTGGCCGAAATACTGCAGCAGCAAGGCGGGCAGGGCGATCATGTACCAGGCCAGCCGGATGGGAATCTTGCCGAAATGGCCCATGTCGGCGTAAAGCGCTTCGGCGCCGGTCACCGCCAGCACCACCGAGCCCAGGGCCAGGAAGCCGACCCAGCCGTCACTGGCGATGAACAGGATGGCCCAATGCGGCGACAGCGCCTTCAGCACTTCCGGGGTCAGGCCGATGGCACGGATGCCGGTGATTCCCAGGATCAGGAACCAGGCCAGCATCACCGGGCCGAAGACCTTGCCCACCGCGTCGGTGCCGTGGCGCTGGATGGAAAACAAGATGACGACGATGACCAGGGTCAACGGGATGACGTAGTCGTCCAGCGCCGGGGCCACCACCTGCAGGCCTTCCACCGCCGACAGGATGGAAATGGCCGGGGTGATGACGGCGTCGCCATAGAACAGCGCGGTGGCGAAGATCCCCAAGGTGACCACCAGGGCGCCCAGGGCGGCACGGCCTTGGGCGGCGCGGCTGGCCAGGGCCAACAGGGCCAGCGATCCGCCTTCGCCGCGATTGTCGGCGCGCATGATGAAGGCCACGTATTTGGTCGAGACCACCAGCACGATGGACCAGAACATCAGGGACAGCACCCCGAAGATGTGCAGGCGGTCAAGCGCCAGCGGATGGGGGCCGGCGAAGGTTTCCTTGATGGCGTAAAGCGGGCTGGTGCCGATGTCACCGAAAACCACGCCGATGGCCCCGAAGGTCAGGGCCATGACACTGCGCCGGGGCGCGTGCTGTTCACTCATGGACGATCTCTCGTCGTTTCGCAGGCGCACATCTGGGCGCCTGATCCGGAAAAAAGTCAATCGCCCAGAATTTCCGCCACCAAAGCGGGAACAAGGTCGCTGGCCGGACCAAAGCGGCATTCGGCGAACAAGGTGGCGCCTTCGCTGGGTTCCAGGTTGGCTTCGATGGTGTGGGCGCGGCCTTGCCGGCGCACCTGGGCGACGAAGCCGGCCGCCGGATAGACGTTGCCCGAGGTGCCGACGGACACGAACAGGTCGCATTGCGCCAGGGCGTCCAGGATGCGTTCCATTTCAAGCGGCAC
This sequence comes from Magnetospirillum sp. 64-120, assembly GCA_001898825.1. Lineage (GTDB taxonomy): Bacteria > Pseudomonadota > Alphaproteobacteria > Rhodospirillales > Magnetospirillaceae > Magnetospirillum. The sequence goes on along the minus strand of MKVK01000013.1, from coordinate 16,822 downwards.
CTCGCCGAACCACACCACATGCGGGCGAAGCGTGCCGGCTTGGCCGCAATCGGGACAGACGTGCTCGACCCCCAGATCGTGCGACCAATAGCGAGGCAGGCCGCAATGGACACAGCGAATCTTCAGCAGTTCGCCATGCATGTGGATCAGGTTCTTGCTGCCGGCCCGTTCATGCAGGTCGTCGATGTTCTGGGTGACCACCAGCACGTTTCCCGGCCATTCGCGTTCAAGACGCGCCAGGGCCTGGTGGGCGGCGTTGGGCGTGATCGCCGGGTCCAGCAAGCCGGCCCGGCGGGCGTTGTAGAAATCGTGGACCAGATCGGGGTCGGCGGCGAAACCTTCGGGCGTCGCCACGTCTTCCAGCCGGACCTTGGACCAGATGCCGTCCTCGCAGCGGAAGGTGTCGAGGCCGGATTCCTTGGAAATGCCGGCACCAGTCAGGATGACGATGGAGGCATTGCGGAACATGGGGCGCATGGGGAGCCTCGAAGTTGCTGAAGAGTCTTGCGGCGGCGCCTGGAAGGCGATATGCCCATCACATGATTAAAGTTCTGTTCGTCTGTACCGGCAACATCTGTCGCTCGCCCACCGCCGAAGGGGTGTTCCGCGCCATGGCGCACACCCAGGGCTTAAGCGAGCGGGTGACGGCCGATTCCGCCGGTACCCACGCTTACCATGTGGGCGAGCCGCCTGACCAGCGTTCCGCTGCCGCGGCTTTGCGGCGCGGCGTCGATTTGTCGCCGCTCAGGGCCCGCAAGCTGCGGCTGGCCGACTTCGCCGATTTCGACTTGTTGTTGGCCATGGACCGCAGCCATTACCAGCAGATGGCCCAGATGTGCCCCAAAGGCGCCGAGGACCGTTTGCGGATGTTCCTGTCCTTCGCGCCGCAGCTGAACCTGCGCGACGTTCCCGATCCTTATTATGGTGGCGGCGACGGCTTCGAACGGGTGCTGGACATGATCGAGGCCGGGTCGCGGGGGCTGTTGGACCATGTCAGGACGCTGCTGAAATGACCCCCGACCTCTTGCCGAAGGTGGAAAGCTTCACCGGACGCAAGGTCACCGGGCTTCGACCGCTGTCGGGTGGTTCCGTCGGCCGGGTCTATCTGGTGGAATTTTCCAATGGCGGCAAGGTGGTGGCCAAGCTGGGGCCGGGACTGGCCCCCGAAGGCTGGATGCTGCGTCGTCTGGCCGCCGAAACCCGGCTGCCGGTTCCCCATGTGGTCCATGACGACGACGACCTGCTGTTGATGGATTACGTGCCCGGCGGCGATGCCCTGGATCGGGGCGCGCAGCTTCATGCCGCCCGTCTGCTGGCCGACCTGCATTCCCACACCTGGCACAGCTTCGGCCTGGACCGCGACACGGTGATCGGCGGTTTGGCCCAAGCCAACACGCCTGCCGCCCGCTGGCTGGATTTCTTTCGCGATCAGCGTCTGTTGGCCATGGCCCGTCAGGCCCTGGCTGCCGGCCGGCTGCCGGCGGTGACCATGGATGGGATCGAACGGCTGGCCGGCCGGCTGGATCGCTGGATCGACGAACCGGGGCGCCCGGCCCTGGTGCACGGCGATTGCTGGTCGGGGAACATCCTGGTCAAGAACGGCCGCGTCACCGCCTTCATCGATCCGGCGATCTATTACGGCCATGCCGAGATGGATCTGGCCTTTTCCACCATGTTCGGGACTTTCGGCGACGCCTTCTTCGCCGCCTATGGCGAGATCACCCCCATCGCCCCGGATTTTTTCGAGGTCCGGCGCCAGCTTTACCTGCTGTATCCGCTGCTGGTCCATGTCCGGCTGTTCGGTGGGCCTTATGTGGCCGGGGTGGAACAGGTGCTGGACCGGTTCTTGGGGTAAGGGGCTTTCTGTCGGAGGGATGATGATGGCGACTTGGCGGATGATGCCGGCTGTGGTGGCCATGCTGATCAGTGCGGGGGCGCAAGACGTCCACGCCGCCGAGCGTCCGGGACAAACCCAGACACGGGACACCCGGATGGGCGAACATCCCAGCCTGACCCGGCTGGTGCTGGACGTCAGCGAGCTGACGCGCTTTTACACCCATGTGGCCGATGACGGCATGCGCATCCTGGTGGGGATCCCGTCGGTGGATTGGGAAGCCAACCGCCACCGGCTGAAGCCGTTCGGACTGATCGCCCGCTTCGATTTCATGCGCCGGGGGCTGAAACGCGGGCTGTTGGTCATTCATGCCAAGGCGCCGGCACGGGTTGAACACCAGTTCACCCTGGGGCCTGATCCGGCCGAACATCGCGGCAACCGGCTGGTGCTGGATCTGGCGCCCCGTGACTTGCCCGGCAAGGCGGCAATGCCGAAACGCAAGGGTTAGAATCCGTTTACAGGGTGGACGCGCAAGGTTTTCGCACGGCGAAAATTCTGTTCGCTTCCATGCTGTATCACCCGTAGCGCTGAAAACTTGTTCGGGGCACGGGAATGGTGGTCGAAGAAATCCTGAAATCCAAAGGGCGCGAAGTGCATCTGGTGTCGGCGGACAGCAGCCTGCAAGTGGCGGCGGCCATCATGCTGAACCGCAATATCGGCGCCCTGGTCTGCGACGACGGCGCCGGCGGCGTTGTCGGCATCATTTCCGAACGCGAGGTCACCCGGGCCATGGCGCTTTATGGCGCCGAGGCGGTGAACCGTTCGGTGCGCCAATGCATGAACCGCGATGTTGTCGCCTGCCATGGCGACGACCAGCCCGATCATTTGCTGGCCATCATGACCGAAGCCCATTGCCGTCACTTGCCGGTGATGCGCGAAGGCCAGGTGGTGGGCCTGGTGTCCATCGGTGATCTGGTCAAGGCCGAGCACCACCTGTAAGGCCGGTGCCGCCGCTTACGCGGCGGCGAAGCGGTCCTTGGCCTGACGGGCCGCCTTGGCTTCGTCGGGGGAATAGGCCTTGCCCTGCCACAGCAGGTGATAGCCGGTTTCCTCGTTGCCGTTTTCGCACAGTTCCAGCACGTCCCGGAACAACGGCTGGAAGGTGTCGGACCGATGCGACTGTTCGTGGTCGGCGAAGCTGTTCCAGAAGGTGACGATCAGGGCTTCACGGTCCTTCAGCGGCGACTGGGTGGCTTGGCCGATGGTCGAGCCCTCGTTCGAGATGAAGCCGGCATTCAGGCAGACGAAGCCGCCGACGAAGCCGGTTTCCGAATGATAGGTCTTCACGTTCTCGCACAGCATCGCCACCCGTTCCTGCAGGTCGTCGACGTCGTATTGGGGCTTCAGGACGACGCGGTTGACGGTGACGATGCCGTCGGAAGGAAAGCCGTGGATCAGCATGGGGACGCCTCTGTGTCTGTTAATATTATAATGCTCTAATTTGGATAATAATTCTAAAAGTCAAGTGCAAGCCAAAAAAATGCCGGCTTGCCCGGGGGGGCGCGGATGGCGACAATACGCCGACTGGTTTGGGGAGAGAGGTCATGGCGGGGGAGAAAAAGCGCCTGGGGGCGGCTGACGTGCTGGCGCAAGGCGGCAAGGCCTGGGGCGAGGGGCGGGTGGACGACGCGTCCAAGGCGTTCGCGGCGGCGGCGCTCAGCGCTCCGGCGATGCCTTTGGCCCATGTCAATCTGGGGGTGGCGCTGCGTCGTCAAGGCCATGCCCGGGCGGCGGTGGTCAGCCATCGCCGGGCCTTGGCCCTGACCCCCGACGATGCTGGGGCGCATACCAACCTGGGCAACGCCCTGCGCGAATTGGGGCAGTTGTCACAGGCCGAGTTCCACGCCCGTCGGGCGGTGGAACTGGCACCGGACAGTGATTCGTTCCGCTATAACCTGGCCTTGGTCCTGCGCGACACCCGCAAATACGACGAATCCCTGGAGCTGATGCGCCAACTGACGTCGGCTAACCCGCAGAACGGCGATTATGCGTGGGATTTGGCGCTGTCGGAACTGTATCTGGGCCATTACGCCCAAGGCTGGGCCGGGTACGAGGCCCGCTGGCGGCTGGCCCGCACCCCCAAGCGCAACTTGCCGACGCCGCAGGTCCTGCCCGGACAGGACCTGCGCGGCAAGACCGTGCTGGTGACGGCCGAGCAAGGTTTCGGCGACGCCCTGCAATTCGCGCGTTTCCTGCCGCTGCTGGCCGAAAAGTGCCAGTCCTTGGTGGTGGAATGTCTGCCGGAATTGCTGGACCTGTTCGCCGCCTTGCCCTGTGCCGCCAAGGTCGTGGCCAAGGGGGGCGAATTGCCGCCCCACGACGTGTGGATTCCCATCATGAGCCTAGCCCATTGGCTGGGTATCGAGGCCAAGCACTTGCCGGGGCCGGTCCCCTATCTGAAGCCGCCGCGGGCGCTGGCCAAGCCGTTGGGCCATCCGCCGGGCAGCGTGTTGAACGTGGGGCTGATCTGGGCGGGAAAATTGGTGCCGCGCGACCGTTCGTGGCCGCTGGAGCACCTGCTGCCGCTGATGGAAGACCCGCGTCTGGCGTTCTGGAGCCTGCAGATGGGCGAGCGCAGCCAGGATTTGGCGGAACTGGGGGTGGGCACCCTGGTGCGCGACCTGTCGCCGGCCATCAACAGCTTCGCCGACACCGCGGCCTTGATGCAGGCCTTGGACATCATCGTCACCATCGACACCTCGGCCGCCCATCTGGCCGGGGCCTTGGGCAAGCCCACCTGGATGCTGTTGCGTTACGTTTCGGACTGGCGGTGGACCGATCATGGCGACACCTGTGCGTGGTATCCCACCATGCGGCTGTTCCGCCAGCCCGATCCCGACGATTTCGCCACCCCGGTGGCGCGGATCAAGACGGCCTTGACCCGTGCCGCCGACCAAGTGGTCACGGGGCTGCGCAAGCAGGTCAAGGTCAAGAAGGTGGAAAAGACTTAACTGCCGCCGATTTTCTTGTCGTGGCTGCGCTTGACCACGGCGATGCCAAGTACGCCCAAGGCGACGCCCCAGATGGGGCTGGTGTTGACCAGGGCGGCGATGATGGTCGGCGCCTGGGCCGGTTCGGCGATGATGGCCCAGGCGGTGGCGCACATGGTCGCCGTCCAGGTCACCGCCACCGCATAGCCGAAAGTGGGGCGCCAGCGCCGCACATACCAGTCGTCCGACCGGGTCTCGGTGCGCAGCGATTCGTTGATCTGGGCCAGGGCGGCGGTGGCCTCGGTGCTTTCCAGCTCGCTCATGCGCTCCATGTGGCGATTGGCCTCGGCCAACTGCTCGGGGCTGATTTCGTCCGCTTTCAGGGCTTTGCCCACTTGTGACAAGGCCCCGGCGGCGGCCTTGGCGGCGGGGTGGTCGACGCTGTCCAAGGCGCCGCCCACCGCCTTGACCAGCAAAGGCAGGCCGATGCTGGCCAGCAATGCGGGGATCATGAGGATTACTCCACGTCGTTGTAGAACAGATGGTTGCCGATGATCGCCGACGGCGTGCGGCCCCGTGCCCAGGGCGGCGCCACCTGGCTGGTGTGGTAATGGGTGGCGCCGCCGGTGGGATCGTCCAGCACGCCGGCGGCGGCGCGGCGGGCGACGCGCAGGCAGACCCGGAACATGCGGTCTTGTTCGGTGACGCGTTCCAGCTTGGCGCGGTTGGGATCGCCCTGGTTCCAGCAACTGAACTGCCAGGGTTTCAGGCACACCTGTTGGATGGTGGCGCCCCACCAATAGCGGCCGCCCCGGCTTTGCGCCCGCTTGACCCGGTTCAGCACCAGGGCGGCCACCGCTTCGACGCCGCGGACCTTTTCACCGCGTGCTTCCCCCCACAAGGTGCGGGCCAGGATGTCGACCACCGAACCGGGTTGGGCCGGCGGCGTCTGGCTTTCCTGGTCGGGGGTGCTTTCCAGCAGGATCAGCGAATCGTCGGTCATGGCCGGCCTCCGCTGACGCCCACCGAATCCAGCTTGGCCTCGATGCGGACCAGGTGTTCGGTCAGGCGCTTCTCCACGTCTTTCAAGGTGCCGGTGGTGGCGTAGCTTTTCGCCACTTCCAGCTTGTAGGCGGACAGCGCCTCGCGGGCTTGGCCGACGCCGATTTCCAGACGGTGGGCCAGTTCGTCCAGGCGCTGGTCGGCGTCCAGCCGAGCCCGCCAGATCAGCAGGAAAAGCCCGCCGAGGACGGGCAGCTCCACCGCCGTGACCCACCACAGCGGGTCAATGCCAATGTGTTCCATATTTGTTCTCCGAAAGGCTATAATTCGAAATCGGTTTGCGCCGTCATCCCGCCGCCGCCAGGGCGCCAATCGGCGCGTTCGGCGGTTTTCAACCCGGGGCGGGACAGCCGCACCGGTTGGCTGAGCAGGCATCCGGCCACCGCATCCAGGCCGTCGTCGCGGCCCTTGCCGCCGGGGCGCCATTCGCGCATCTCGCCGATGAACGGCGTGGTCCAGACGCTGCGATGGGCTGAAAGCGCGCCGGCGGCCAGCACCGCGTCGAAGGCGTCGACGATGCGCTGGTCCTTGGCCTTGCGGCTGGAGATTTCCACCACCGCGCAAGGATAGCCCAGCTTGGCCAGTTCCCGGCGCAGCAGACCGGGCAGGAAGCGGCCCAGGCCGTTGGTTTCCAGGCTGACGGCGGGCAGATGCAGGTCGCGGACGAACTGGGCCACTTGCCGGCATTGCTGGCTGGCTTCGTCCTGATCGGTCTGGGCGGGGTCATGGGTCAGGTACTGCACCCGGTGCAGCCAATAACCGCCCTGGGCGTCGCAAAACAGGGCGGCGACCACCGATCCGTCGCCCTTGCCCGGCGCCCCATAGGCCGGGTCCCACCAGCAGGCGGCCGAGACCATGCGGGTGTCGCCGATGGACAGCACCGGTTGGGCGTTGCCCTCGGCATAGGTCAGCTCGGCCTCGTACAGGCGCAGACGGTCAGGGTCCAGACGGCCGTCGGCGATGTTGACCGGGCGCAGCATCATCTGGCTGTCGAATTTGTTGGGACCGCTGCGTCGGCGTAGCGCCGCGATCTTGTCGGCGGGAAACCGGTCCGGCCAGGCGCTGGCGCCGCCTTGGTCCACCAAGGGCAGTTCCAGGCGATGGAAGCCGTCCAGGAAGGGGCGGTCCTCGCCGGCTTCCAGGCGCGGCTGGTCGGCGTAGATGGTGTAATAGGAATGGGGCGTGCCCACGTAAAGCTGCATGCCGCCGGGAACCAGGACGAACTCGATCTCGCTTAGTCTTTCGCGCAGATCAAGGCGCTTGGGGGCGGTGTCGCAGGTGTTGGGCACCTCCACGTCGTCGCAGATGACCAGTTCGGCGCGACTGCCGGTGATGTTGGCGCCGATGCCCTTGGCCACCATGGATGGGTCGCGCAGTTCGCCCGGGCGGTTGACGGTGAACTGGTCCGACGCCCAATGGTCGCGCCGCTTGGGCTTCAGCGCCTGGGTCAACGGGTGGCGTTCGATGATGCGCTTGACGTTCCTGACCATCTTTTTCGCCAAGGCGAAGTCGGCGGCCAGGATGATGATGCGCAGATCGGGGTTTTCCAGCAGCGCCCAGGCGCAGAACAGCCCGACGATGGTGGACTTGCCGGAACTGCGAAACGCCATCAGCAACAGGTTGCGATGGCGGGACTTGGATTTTCGCGCCAGCCAACGGGCCATGCGCAGATGATGGGCGGGGGTGGTCTGGCCCAACTTGGCGTTCCACACCCAGACGAATTCGGGAAAGCCGATGCGGCTCATCACAAATCGTCCTCGTCCAGGCAGGCCAGGGCGTCGCGGGCCTGGGCCAGCAAACCCTCCAGGCCGCCCGGTTCTTCACTGGCTTCGCCTTCGGCCCAGCGGGCCAGCTTGACCAACCCCTCCACATGGGACAACGCCGCCTTGGCGGCGGCCTGCCATGCGGCGAAGCCCTTGGCGTCGTCAGGGGGAGGTTCGGCGACGAAGCGGCGGTACTCATCCAGCGCCGCCTTGATGCGGCCGGGCAGTTCGGCCCGGCAGGCGGCCCGGATGGTGCCCATGTCCTCGGGCATGTGATCCTCCGTTCGGTTGTTGGTGGGACAAGAAAAAACCCGCCCCGGCGAACCGGGGCGGGGCAGGCGATGTCAGGTTTTCAGGTTGTCAAGTCACCGCGCCTTGGCCGGCGTGGTCTTGGCGCCGCCGAAGGGGTACTCGGCGAAGGCGGCGTAGATGTAGGTATGTCCCGAGCCATTGATTGTCGCGTAGCTATCCGTACTGCGAATTTTAAAGCCGTTGGCTAGGAAGTCGATCTTATGACTGCCATTGACGACTTCTGAATTGGGCAAGTTCGCATATACCACTTCGTCAACAGGGTTTTCCGGGCTTCGTCCGCTGTCGAGCAGCGTCCAGTCGTTGGCCGCATCGGTTACCTTCACCAACACCCATCGGGGCCTGAACCCGCAATGGACGAACGGGCCGTCACTGGAACCGTTGCCGGTGTAGCTGCCGAACTTGCTGAAGCCAGGGATTTCGGCCCAGCAGTAGGCGACGTAAGTGGCGCCAGATATGTTTGTGCTTTGCTGTGTTGATGCTCCAAGTTTGACTGCCGAAGCAGTCATGGGGTCAGGTACCCACGCATCGGTTTGACTTTGTGTCTCCGTGCTATTTAGCAGAATGGTATTGTTGGCAAGATTGATATGCCAGCAAACCCAGTTTCCGACGCCGTTGCGCCTCTTTACGATTACGAACTTTGGGGCGGCCCAAAGGCCATGACCAACAGTGGCCCCGCTGACACCACTCCCTGTGTAGGTGATAATGCTGAACCCGGCGGTAGGATTGGCACTGACCTGCGAGGGGATCGTGCCGTCCGTGTTCGCGACAGCCGTACCGCCGGCTTTCCAGCACCATGCGACGTAGGTGTCACTCAGGTGATTCAGCTCGTAGTTGGTTGTTTGGCGGATGGTAAATCCGTTTGTTCCAAATGCAGTCAAGTCGCCAGGATTACCGAGATAGAAATTATCGGCACTGGTGGTATTGGAAGTAAGGACCTTTTCAACTCCACGAACAGAATCGAATAGGTTGTGACTGTAGTTCTGATTGCGTCCCTTGATCCAGACGAGGTCAGGAGCAAAAGCAAGCCCTCCGATGAGGCGCAAGGCACTACCATCACCTGTGTATGTTAGTACGTCCATCTGCTTACCGGGGTCTTTGATCGACGGCGTGGGCAGGTTGGCGGAGCACAGGGGGAGGGCGTTTCCATAGGCATAGGCGAAAGGACGCTGTCCGAAGTTGACCGTATGGGTCGCCGAACTCCCAGGCGAGATGTAGGGCCACCATCCTTGGACATCGACATCGCTGAAGGCGATGCCCTGGCTGACGCCGTTGTTGAAGAACTCGATGGTCCGGGCCGTGCTGTCGATCACCACGGCCACGACGCAGCCACCGGTAAAGGCGGCGCCATAGGCCACGGAACCGCCGGTCGGCAACCCTTTCGCCCCCGTCCAGCCATAGGTGTAAGAATTCAGGCCATTGGCGTTGGCGGCGCTTTGATCGTTGGTGACCCCCACACCGCCGGCACTGGTGGCCTGCGAGACGGTGGTTTCCCACACCCAGCGTCCCTTGGGGATGCTGATGGTGGCGACGGCGGAAGAGTTGTTCCCGCTGATGGTCAAGGCCCCGTTGCTGATGGTCGGGCCATTGCGGGTATCCAGGGCATTGATGGTGGCGAAATTGTTCGTCGGCGAATCCGCCACCACGTCCGCTGCCCCCAGGCTGACCGGGGTCCAGTGGTTGGCGTTGCCCGAGACGTCTTTGCCCAGATTGGCGGGATCGGCGAAATCCAGGTGGAAGCCGTTGGTGCCATAGACAGTCAGGCCGGCTTGTTCGTAAAACTGGAATTCGGATGCTTTGGCCGCTCCGCTATAGACGTCGATCAGGATGCGATGACGCTCATAAGGCGCAAGCGTCGTGGCGTCGATCCTGCGTGGCTTGTCGGTGCCGTCATCATCAAACGTGGCCGTGCCGAGAGTCGTCCAACTGGAACCGCCGTCATTCGATCCTTGCAGCGATAGCGTGACTGAGTATCCGTTGTTGTAGAAACCATAATTCGATGAGCCATAGGCGATGGCATACGCAACGGTGCGTTCATTTCCTACACCCCACGCCTTGCCGCCCCACCCCAGATCATCTGCGTAATAAGGCTGGCTGGGGTTCGGCTCTGACAGGTTGCCATCGAACAACCCGGCCAAACCGGCGCCGCTTGTCATGTTACCAATGATGGTCCCGGCAGCAGGGCTGATCATGGTGTAGACAGGCAGATTTGCCACCAAGTCGCTTGGCTTCTTGGGTCGCCACGCCCCAGTGACCGGGTCGGTTTCGCCGAAGTCCGAGGGGGAAAGATCCGAGCCGTCGATGAAGCAGATTTCTGCGAAATAGCCGGAAAAGTGACCGGATGCCACTTCAGAGCCAATGAAGTGTTGGGTGCTTCTGTTGAAGCTGACGGTCGAGGGAATGCTGGCGTTGAACGAGATGAACTCCGTCTCGAGTCCGCCATTGATCCAGATACGCAGACGGTTTTGGTTGCTTGCGGCCGTGCCGTCAAAGCTGATCACCAGATGATACCAAGCGGTTGTATCCCTGAATTTTCGAAGGCTGGTGATTTGGTTGGTCTGGCCGTCCCAGTCCATGCGCAAGCTGTCATTGGCGTCGATGAAGACCGCGAAGCGCGTGCCATCGTTCAGGCTGTTTCCGCCAATCAAGTGACGGCGATCAGGCTGGCTGATTTGGGAGCGCTTGAACCAAAGTGAAACGGTCCAACGATCTTGCGCCGTCGGGTCGGTGAAAGTGCGGGTGAAGTAATCCGCCGTCCCGTCCAGGCGGACGGAGTTGGCGATGGAAAAGGCGGCCTTACGGCCGCCTCCCAGCATCATGCTGTCGCTGAACATGTTTATGCCTCCACGTCGTTATAGGCGTATTCGATACGGCTGGTGGAACGGATGTGATAGTCGATGCGGCCCTGGCCGGTGATCTGGCCCGGGGCGCCGGTGTCGCCGACACGCTTCCACAGGCTGCCCATGGCGGTGACGGCGAAGCCGTTGGGGACGATGCCGATACAGCCGCGCTGGCCGACCATGGCGGCGGTTACGGTGGGATCGGCGAAGGTGACGTCGGCGGACAGGTCGATCTCGAAGTTCTGGTAAGCGGCCATGTCCAGGGTCACCGAGCCGCCGACGCTGCCGGTGAACAGCGCCTGGTTGCGCTGCGGCTGGCTCCAGTCCTGGGCGACGTTCAGATAAGCGACATCAGCCAGGCCCAGATTGGTGCGCGCCACCGCCTTGTCGGCCAGATCGGCCAGATTGCTGGCCTTTTTCAGGTCCAGGTCGGAACTGGTGGCGACGGCCGTGTCCACCTGGGCGGTGGAATAGACGCCCAGATTGGTGCGCGCCGCCGCCTTGTCGGCCAGATCGGCCAGATTGCTGGCCTTTTTCAGGTCCAGGTCGGAACTGGTGGCGACGGCCGCGTCCACCTGGGCGGTGGAATAGACGCCCAGATTGGTGCGCGCCGCCGCCTTGTCGGTGAGGTCGGCCAGATTGCTGGCCTTCTTCAGGTCCAGATCGGAACTGGCGGAAATGGCGGCATCCACCTGGGTGGTGGAATAGACATCCAGGTTGGTCCGGGCGGCGGCCTTGTCGGTCAAATCGGCCAGGTTCTGGTTGGGATCCAGGGCGTTGGCGTCGTCGGTGTTGGCGACGACCAGAACCTGACGGCCTTCGTCGTCGGTTTGAGGGGTCAGGCTGATGCCGTCACCGGCCACCAGCTTGTCGGACAAATAGCCCGACGAGGCGTCGGCCGAAGATACCGCCGAACGGCCGCGATGGCGGATCAACAGGGTCTTACCGGCGGACGGCGCCGCCAAGAACACCACCACGCCGCCGCCCGGGCTGGCGGCGCCATGCACGGTGAAGCCCGAAGTCTGTTCGACATTGTCGATCAGAACCTGGATGTCGGCGTCCTGGTCGATGGGAAAGGAAAAAGCGAAGGAATCGCTGATGCCGTTGGTGCCATAGGAATGCTGAAGGGTCATCTGTACTTACTCCATGAAAAAAGCCCCGCCGGGGATCGGCGAGGCTGGGGGAAATGTTCTGGCTTCAAACGCTCAACCGGAGGTCAGCGCCGCTCGTTCGGTGCGCAGCGCCGACGCTTCGGCTTCCAGGGTCGTCAGCCTGTCGTTGTCGGCTTGGCTGGCGATGCCCAGGGCCAAGGCGCGCAGCGGCCTCAGGGTTAACCGATCGATGGCGGCCAGGCGGATGTCGATCTCTTCAATCCGCGTCCGCGGCGCCGGGCTGTCGTCAAGCTCGTGAGCCAGGATGAAGCTTCCGCCTGCCGCGACGATTTGCCCGACAACCGGGATCGCGGGGACCGGAGCGGCGACGCCGATCGTCAGGGCATGCGCCGCCCGTTGTGCCTGGAAAACGGCAATGGCGGCTTCCAGGTCTTGCCGGCTGCCCGGCCAATCTTCTGTGCTGATGATCATGATCTATCACCCTGCCTTGATGTAGAAGGCGACGACGGCAAAGGGGCTCATGTTGTTGTGAGCGCCGCCGCTGCCCTGACTTCCCGTGGATGGCAGGGTGTAGCTTCCGCCATCCGGGGCAAATTTGAAGAAACTCCCACCCCCGACCTGGAGGTCTGAACTCGCCGGAACGGTTCCGCCCCCGTGGCTATGGCTTGGCATTTCCGTCACGCTCAGGACATGGGTTTCGGCGCCGCCCGTCGCGGCCAAGGTACGATCGCTTAGGCCGCTCCCCTTTCCCTTGCCGATCAGTCCGCGTCCACGCAGGTCCGGCATGGTGAAGGTGGTGTTGCCATCGCCGGCCCCCCAGGTGGTGCCGATGGCAGAGAACAAAGCGGGGTATGTGGTGCGGCTGACGTTCTGGCCGTTACATTCCAGCCAGGTCCCGGTCGGCGCCGACGGACCCGCCCAATTTATGACGCACCCCACCGGAAGGGCGTCACTGACCGGAAGCACGCTGCTGGGGATCAGGCCGCCAGCGTCGAGGGCAACCACGTTCCCCGCCGCCGTCCCGGTGTCTTTGGTCGCCGCCGATCCCAAGCCCAGGTTGAGGCGGGCTGTCGGCACATTGTCGAGATCGGCCAGATTGGCGTTCTGTGCCAAAGGATTTTCAATCGTCGCCAGGGTTGCCAGGATCTGGTCGCGGGTGGATTGGGCTTGGACCGCGGCGGCCAGGGCTTGGGCGGCGGCGGCGGTGGCGTCGCCGACGGCATCAGGGTCGTTGGCGGAATTCACCAATCCGTTGCCCGCCGCGTTCCATTTCAGTCCACGATTGGGGGCCGGTTCGGGAAGCGTCAAATCAGCCAGGCTGGACGAGGTGGCGGAACGGCGCAGCGAACGTTCGGTCACTTCCGCCACCTGCTGCAGTGCCGCGACCTGATAATCCATTTCGTCGTTCAGGGTCTTGGCCCGGATCAGCCCGTCGGCCTGATAGTCGGTGGTCCGGCGAATGGGCAGGCGGCGGCGCAGGGTGATGCGGGTGCCCGCCGTCGGCGGGGTGGCGAACAAGGCGGTGCCACCGGTGGAAATGCCCGCTCCCGAGACGGTGTAGCCCCCGCTTTGCAGGTTTTCGTCCTGCCAGACTTCCAAGTCGTTGTCGGCGAAGATGGCGAAGGGAAAGGTGAAGGCCGATTGCACCCCGTCGGCCAGATACTGGACGCGCGGGGCGACGTCGTTGATTTGAATATGCTCGGTCATGTTTTGTTCCTTGCGTCACGAGGACAATTTCATCTCAGTGGCCACCGCCAGCACGGTGCAGGGCAGGGGCGCGTCCTGGCTGATGCGCCACAGCGGCGCGAAGGCGTCACGCTTCCAGCCGATGGCGCGCACCTGCACGTCGCCGGAAAACATCGGCGGTCCGGCGTCGAAGCCGTGGCGGCCGAAGCGACGAAACGGCACCGGGACCGGCCCCTTGCCGGTGTCCAGATGCAAGGCCTGGGTGTCCAGCAGGCGGAAATGCGCCCGGATCAGGCGGACCACCGCACCGGGACCGGCGCCCCCGGCGGCCTGCACCACCGGGGGCAGCGGCTCGATCTCGTGGGTGAAGGGCAATCCCATCTGGACCTTGGACGCCGGTTCCGAAAGGGTGACGGCTCCATCGGTCACGGTGAGCGTTTCCAAGGCGCCGTCATCGGCCAGGACGCGGACCTGGCGGCCTTCCAGATGGTCCAGGCCGCTCCACACCGATTTGGGGTCCTCGGCTTCGCCGGTCAGGGCCGAATCCATGGACAAGGTGTCGTCGAAACGTTCGACCAACACAGTGCCGCCCCGTTCCACCAGCACATAAACCTCGCCTTCCACCACCGCGACCGACAGGAATTGCCCGTCGGTGCGGTGGGTGGTCCAGGCGGTGACCTTTTCGGCGCGGAACACGGTGACGGTGCCCAAGGACCCGTCGCCCATGACCAGATGGAACAACCGTCGGGCCGAATCGTAATCCTGGTCCACGGGGGCGTTCATCACGTGCTTGGCCAGCATGGCCAGATCGGTGGACTGATAGGCCTGTTCCACGTCGGCGAACAGGAATTCGCGCAGGTCCTTGCCGTTTCTGGACACGAACAAGGTGGCGCCGTCCACATCGCGTGGCGGCACCGTGCGATCCACCGGCGAACCGACGCGGGTTTGCCGGGTCAACTGGATGGATGTGGGGGTCAGGGGCTGCCCCGACACCATCCATTCCGCCCCCGAGGTGAAGACCTGCAAATGGCGCCCGGAAAACACGTTGCGGATGGCGTTGACCTGATCGGACAGCAGGGCGAATTCGATGGCTTCGTCGTCCAGCGCCTCGCCCAGGTCGAAGTTGAACAGATCGGACGATTTCGACAGCCACAATCGGTTGGGCTGGTCGCGGCTGCCGCCGATGACCAGACGGTCCTGGTGGAAACACACCGAAACCGGCCAGCCGCGCACGCTGGACAACGCCTGTTCTTCCCAATCCTTGTGGGCGGTGGCGTTGACCAAGCTCTGCTTGACCGTGGCGCTGGCCTGGGTGGCCGAGGTCACGGTGGTGATCTCGACTTCCTTTTGCTGCAGGCGGAAGCGGGTGCCCACATGGCCGGCGACGAAGACTGCGCTGGAAGCGGTCAGGGTGATGTTGCCCGAAGTGCCGGACGGCTGCAGCGTCACCTCGTCCTCGGCGAATTTGTGGTAGGGCTGCTGGATCACCTCGTCGGCGCTATAAAAGCTCCACTCGGCCATGGTCCAGGCGCTGTGGGACGTGCGGGTCAGCTTGCGCGGCGTGATCTCGGGGTGGACCACCAGCAGCGTGTCGGCGGTCTGGGTCCAGTTGATCTGTTGCAACTGCGCCAAAGACCACGGTGTCGCCATTTCGGCCACGTGCACGCCGTCGGCATAGACGTCCAGATGCAGGTCGGTCAGCACCATCAAATAGGTTTGCTCGGTGTTGAATTCGAAGGCGATCAGCCGACCGCGACCCCGCGCCGTGTCCACGTAACGCAGCCCCGATCGCCGTGATACCCCGCCGATGGGGGCGATGAAGACGTTGCATAAACGTTTGGCGCCGTTGGCATAGGCCGACAAATCACCGCGCCCCATCATATCCAGCGACAACTCGCCGGCGGTGAAATTGGTCTTGGCCAGGGTGATGGTGCCGCCGCTCATGACCGCACCTCGACCAGCGGGAAGCTGGAAATGGCCGATGGCACGTCCTGTTGGGCGTCCACCAGTTTGGCCCGGCGGTATTCGTCCTCGGCCAGACGGTACAGGAACTCGGCCCGGCTGGTGCTTTCGGTCAGCGGAATGCAGAACTCGGCGGCCAGCCGGGTGATCAGCACCTGATCGAAGAACGGCGGAAACGACAGTTCGTCGGGGCGGAAGATGTAGGTCAGGGTGACCTCGTCGGCATCGCAATGCAGCCGGTTCTCGGCGATGCGGTACGACAGGCCGAAACCCTGGCCGGCGACCCCCGCCGACATGGCCCGCAGGAAATCGGCGGGCAATTGATAGGCCATGGCATAATCGGCCACCGGCTGGGCCACCAGACGCGGCAACGACACCTGGCCGGTGGCGAATTTCCACGGATAGGACGACAGCAACGCGTCGCGCACCGAGGGATACAGGTTGGCGCACACTTCCGATTCGGCGGTGCCTTCGTCGAAACTGGCGATGGTGGCCGCGCCCAGCTTCAACAGCGCGCGCGAGCACAGGGCGATGGCCGACAATGCCATGGCAGGATCTCCGATGATGAGGGGGATTGGGCAACAAAAAGCCCGCAGACCCAATTCTGGGACGCGGGCGCAATTGTGGCGGTGATGGGGAGATATTAGTTCGTGATTTGTTCCTGTGTCAAGGGACGATTTCACAACCAGCCCAAAGTCCGCCCCAGGGCTTGGGTGACCTGATCGGCATCTTCCTGGCGCAGCGCCTGGGCGAAGGCTTGGGTGGTCTTGGGACCGATCCAGTCGTCCTGCTTCAGGTTTTGGCCAAAGCCGTTCAGCGTCGCCTGCAAGGTGCCGGCTTCCACCTTGGGCGGGGCCGTGTCGCCCCGGCTTTGGGCGTCGCGGGTGAAGGTGTTGAAACGCCCCAGCGCCAGACCCTCGGCCACCTTGTCCGGACCCAGCTGGGCGGTGGCGTGTTTCAGGGCGAAATCGGTCTGCGGGCCGTACTGGCCGTCTTCGGCGATGCCGCCCAGCTTGGTATAGGGACCATAAACGGCCGAGCGTTCGGGCAAGGGATGGGCCTGAGCAATGGGGCCACACGGCGTAACTTCGCCCAAGGCTCTACTTACGACCGGATGAAACTTCCAGGGCAGGTCAATGGTTGCAACTAGGGTCAGGACTCATAACCAGTAGCTGACGGTGGCGGCGATGCAGACCGCCGCCATGAAGTTGACGGCGCGGCGATCATATCGGGTTGCGATCCTGCGGAAGTCCTTGAGGCGGCA
>MKVK01000012.1 GCA_001898825.1 Magnetospirillum sp. 64-120 | reverse complement strand
CGGGTCGCAATCCTTGCGCAGGTCGTACTTGGCCCACAATTCCTTGGTCAAGGACCCCCGGCAGCCCTCGGCGAAGATGGTCTGCCGCGCATGCAGTTCCATTCCGGGCGTGTAGTTGGCGGTCGGCTGGCCGTCCTTGCCGATACCCATGTCGCCGGTGGCCACGCCCTTGACCGAACCGTCGTCGTGATACAGCACTTCGGCGGCAGCGAAGCCGGGATAGATCTCGACCCCCAGTTCCTCGGCCTGACCGGCCAGCCAGCGGCACAGATTGCCCAAGCTGATGATGTAGTTGCCGTGATTGTGCATCTGCGGCGGCGTCGGCAGCTTGATCGCCTTTTTCTCGGTCAGGAACAGGAAGGAATCATCCTTGGCCGGGCAGTGGAGCGGCGCGTCGCGGTCGCGCCAGTCGGGGATCAGCTCGTCCAGAGCCCGGGTCTCGAACACCGCGCCCGACAGGATGTGGGCGCCCACTTCCGAACCCTTCTCCAGAACGCAAACCGTAAGCTCGGGGTTGATCTGCTTCAGACGGATCGACGCCGACAGACCCGAAGGCCCGCCGCCAACGATCACAACGTCGAATTCCATCGCTTCCCGTTCCATGGTCATCTTCCTTATTCAGAAAAAGGGGCCGGGCAAAGATCTTGCCCGGCCCGTCCAGTTGCGGCTCGGCAGAGGGAGACAACCAGCCCCTGGGGCGTGCATGACCAAGGGACCAGCACCGCCGGGAGCCGACCGGCGGTTAACGCGGATTACAAAACCTCGTCGTCCAGCGCCATGATGGCGTCGGAACCGGCGATGATGGACTGAGCCAGACCGTCGATCTTCGACATCACGTGGTCGGCGAAGAACCGGGCGGTGACCAGTTTGGCGGCCAGGAAGGGCTGATCCGATCCCTTGGCGGCAAGCGCCGCCTTGGCCATCATCTGACCACCGACCAAAATCCCCATCAGTTCCAGGAACGGCACGGCGGCACCGGCGGGCAGGCGCAAATCCTGCTTGGCCACCGACAGCATCCAATCCACACAGGCCTTGGCGGCGGCCACACCCTTGACCAATTGGGCACCGATGCCCAGACCGGCGGCTTCGGCGGCCTGGGCGGTGGCGGTCACGTCGGCCAGCAACACGCCGATACCCTGGCCGTTATCGCGCAGGGTCTTGCGCAGCACCAGATCGTTGGCCTGGATGGCGGTGGTGCCTTCGTAGATGGTGGTGATGCGGGCGTCGCGGAAATGCTGGGCGGCGCCGGTTTCCTCGATATAGCCCATGCCGCCATGGACCTGGACGCCCAGGGACGCCACAACATTGCCCACTTCGGTGGACCAGCCCTTGACCAGCGGCGTGTAAAGATCGGCCATCAATTGGGCGTGGTCGCGGGTGGCAGGGTCCTCGGCATGGTGGGCGACGTCCACATGGGCGGCGGCCGAATAGATCAGGCCGCGCATGGCCTCGATCTGGCACTTCATGGTCATCAGCATGCGGCGCACGTCGGGATGGTTGACGATGCCGGTGTTGCCCGGCTGGGTCCACCCCACCGGCTTGCCCTGCACGCGGTCGCGGGCATAGGACAAAGCCTGCTGATAGGCGCGTTCGGCGATGCCCAGCCCCTGTAGGCCGACAGCCTGACGGGCGTGGTTCATCATGGTGAACATGTATTCCAGGCCGCGATTGGCTTCCCCCACCAGATATCCGATGGCGCCGTCCTTTTCGCCAAAGGCCATGACGGCGGTGGGGCTGCCATGGATGCCCAATTTATGTTCCAGCGAAGCGCAGACCGCATCGTTGCGCGCCCCCAGCGAACCATCGGCACCCACCAGGAACTTGGGCACGATGAACAGCGAGATGCCCTTGACCCCGGCCGGCGCGTCGGGCAGACGGCCCAAGACCAGATGGATGACGTTCTCGGTCATCTCGTGGTCGCCATAGGTGATGAAAATCTTCTGGCCGAAGATGCGGAAATGGTCGCCTTCAGGGACCGCCTTGGTGCGGATGGCGGCCAGATCGGACCCGGCCGCCGGCTCGGTCAGGTTCATGGTGCCGGTCCATTCGCCGGTCACCATCTTGGGCAGATAGGTGGCCTTCTGCTCGTCGGTGCCATAGCTCTCGATGGCGTTGACCGCGCCCTGGGTCAGCATCGGGCACAGGGTGAAGGCCATGTTGGCCGCCTGCCACATTTCATGGACGGCGGTGTTCAGCACATTGGGCAACCCCATGCCGCCGTGGTCGGGCGAAAACGGCAGGCCGTTCCAACCGCCTTCCACCAAAACGTTCCAGGCTTCCGTCCAGCCGGGGCTGACCACCACCTTGCCGTCCACCAGCTTGGCGCCACTGGTGTCGCCCACCTTGTTCAAGGGCGCCAGGGTGTCGGCGGCGATCTTGGCGGCTTCTTCCAAGATGGACTCCACCAGATCGGGAGTGGCTTCGGCGAAGGCCGGCAGTGCCGTCACCTTGCCCAGCCCGGCAACGTTTTCCAGAACGAATTTGATATCAGCCAGCGGCGCGGCATAGGTCATGGAAAGTCTCTCCCTCAGCGTGTGGGCACCGGCTTTTCGCCGGTATAGTCGTAGAATCCGCGACCGGTCTTGCGCCCCAACCAACCGGCCTCGACGTATTTCACCAAAAGCGGGCACGGCCGGTACTTGGTGTCGGCCAGCCCTTCATGCAGCACGTGCATCACCGCCAGACAGGTATCGAGCCCGATGAAGTCGGCCAGTTCCAACGGCCCCATGGGGTGGTTGGCGCCCAACTTCATGGCGGTGTCGATGCTTTCGACGCTGCCGACGCCTTCATACAGGGTGTAGACCGCTTCGTTGATCATCGGCAGCAGGATGCGATTGACGATGAAGGCGGGGAAATCCTCGGCCGACACCGAAATCTTGCCCAGTCGCGCCACCAGTTCCTTGGTGATGGCGAAGGTGTCCTCGGCGGTGGCGATGCCGCGGATCAGTTCCACCAGCTGCATCACCGGCACCGGGTTCATGAAATGCATGCCGACGAAACGGCCGGGACGGTCGGTGGCGGCGGCCAGACGGGTGATGGACAAAGACGAGGTGTTCGACGCGATGATGGCGTCGGCCTTCAGCACCGGGCACAATTGGGCGAAGATGGCGCGCTTGACCGTCTCGTTCTCGCTGGCGGCTTCGATCACCAGATCGCATTCGGCGAAATCGGCGTAAGCCGTGGTGGTGGCGATCAGCGCCAGGGCGGCATCCTTGTCGGCGGCGCTGATCTTGCCCTTGGATTCCATACGGCCCAGGTTCTTGATGATGGTCCCCATGCCCTTCTGCAACGCCGCATCCGAAACGTCGAGCAGAGTCACCGCGAAACCGCGCTGGGCGAAAACCTGGGCGATGCCGTTGCCCATCTGGCCGGCGCCGATGATGCCCACCTTGCGGATATGGGCGGACAGGGCGGACTCAAGGGTGGGGAGTGCAGTCATGGATTAAAGTTTCTCCGTGAGTTCAGGCACCGCCTTGAACAGGTCGGCGACCAGTCCGTAATCGGCGACCTGGAAGATGGGGGCCTCTTCGTCCTTGTTGATGGCGACGATGACCTTGCTGTCCTTCATACCGGCCAGGTGCTGGATGGCGCCCGAGATGCCGACGGCGATGTAAAGGTCCGGCGCCACGATCTTGCCGGTCTGGCCGACCTGCAGGTCGTTGGGGACGAAGCCGGCGTCGACGGCGG
>MKVK01000011.1 GCA_001898825.1 Magnetospirillum sp. 64-120 | reverse complement strand
CTTTCAGGATGCCGATGATCTGTTCCTCGCTGAACCGGCTGCGTTTCATAAGTCCGTCTCCGTAGATGGCGGACTCTACCCAAATTTGGAGGAGTTTTCCGGTCTCAGGTCACTGGCTGGAAGCGCCGCGCGCCAACGAGCGCTTCAAGATGGTATGGATGCTCCAAGCTGCCCACACCCTCCTGCAGCTCAGGCCAATCGTCGATGCCGAACTTCCACATTGCCCCGTGTTCGTGTTTCCAAGCTGGGAAAAGTCTCTTGAGGAACACGACCTCGTCACTATGGCTGGAATTGGACAACTAGTGACGGATGTGCTCGCCGCTCACGTTGACTCCGGAATCACTTCACTTGATGAAGCGATGGAATTCGTGAAGCGCAATCCCGGAAAACTAGTAGACCGGGCTGGCACGAACACCCTCTTGGTCGTACCTGGCGGCCCCATCGGCGGACCTTCGGAGCGTGTGCTCACTGATTACGAGGCCGAAATCGGCAAGTGGCGCTCTGTCGAGGCGATGGCGCGATTTCGAGCCCTTTCCCCCGACGAGAAAGCCCTGAACATCCTTTTCGAGCGCCTCGGGCCGCAGTATCACCTCCTAGAGAACTCGGACGAGTTGTCGGCGCATCCCTTAGTGAGTGTCCCGCAGCAGGCCCACTATTTCCGAGTGGTGGCGGGGACGAATAACTGCCGCCTTGAAAGGCTCGGGCTGCTAGAGAAGAAAACTGCCGCGGTCGTGTCGGCATTTGGAACGGCACGGCTCGCCTGGATATCGAAGGTTTCTCCGGAAGCACTCATCGAGATTCGAGGCAACAACGAGAACGAGGCATTCAGGAAAACGCTCAGGGCTGCGTTGACCGACTTACAGGATTCGGCCCTCGAGGACACCGACCGCGTCGCGGCCGAGGTCTGTCGCGAAATCGATTCCGCGATCGCTGACCACCAGCGTCAGGTTCGCGACTCCGAAAGGATTAACCGCCGCTCAAAGGTAACGTGGGCCGCAGGTTTGCTGGCGGCAGGGGCCAGCTCTATGGTGCCGCAACTTGCGCCATTCCTTGGCAAAATTCTCCCGTTTGGGGTGGCCGCGAAGGCGGCCTGGGATCTCTACTGTGTTAACTCTGACCGGCGTCGGCGAGCGAGATCACTCATGGGCATACTGGCTGTCCTGCGTGACCAGGACGAATAGAGCGACGAAAGCTACTTGCGAGAACTCGATCAAAGGAAGAATATGCGTAAAGTTATATACTCAGATAATTCGCGTTCATTGCCTGTTCAATAATGACTTAAGGAGACGCCCGCATGGCTAGATGCACTGCACCAGTAATGGGCCATCGCTCATCGGCTGCCGCAGCCAACTGTCCTGCGTGCGGGAGTCGCTATAGCCACTCCAGCGGTTATGCCGGGTATAGCAGCGGCTACAGCAGCCAAGGATCATATTCGTCCCCTTCTTACTCATCATCAGGGAGCAGCCGCAGTCTGAGCAGCGGTAGCACGGCGCGCCGCACAGCAAAGCCGCGTTGGTCGAGAGCAGGTTCGGCTGTGTGGTACACGCCTGAGCAAGTGCAGGCGCTCACGCCGGTTCGAGAAAACGTGGAGAATCTAGCGGCCTCGCAGCCTGACCTTCGAGATGTGTTTCTCTGTCACGCGTGGGATGACAGGCAAGGCTCCGCCAAAGAACTGCATGATCTGCTCGAAGCGCGCGGTGTCCGCGTATGGTTCAGCGAGAAGGACCTTGGCCTCGGGGTGCCGATGATGAGGGCGATCGACAAGGGCTTAGTGAATTCGCGCGTTGGTATCGTTTTGGTGACCCCGGCTATGTTGCGCCGCCTCCCGGCCGAAGGCATTGCAGACAAGGAGCTTTCGGCGCTCCTCCGGCGTGAGCGGCTCGTCCCGGTTGTTCACGGAACGACCTATGAAGAGCTTGAGCAGGTCAGCCTTCTGCTAGCCTCCCGGGCAGGACTGAGCACTGCCGAAGAAACGATGGTGGAAGTCGCGGCCAAAATCGCCGAACTGGTCGCAACTTAGTTAGGCCGAGACTCAAGCCGAAACTTGAGCATTGTTTTTGGGACACCATCTCCGAGCCTCAATGCCCGATTAGGGAACAAAGGGGCCCTCAACGCTAGGCTGCGCTCGTTCGCTTCCAATTATTCCACAAGCTAAGGGCCGGCCCTCTTGGAAGAGAGCCGGCCCGTTGCATTGAGGGGCCGAAGAGAGGAAAGAACGGTCCCTCAAAAATCGACTGCGGCACGCTGTTGCTTCGTTTGGGCCAAGTTATGCCGCGCATCGGCCAAACTATGGTGCGCGGCATATTGGGCCAGGTTATGCCGTCACGAGCAGCCGGTGGTGCCGCCGCAGGTGTCGCACTTCAAACAGGTGCCGTTGCGGACCAGGGTGAAGTTGCCGCATTCGGGGCAGGCGTCGCCTTCGTAGCCCTTCATACGGGCCTTCTTGATTTCCTCGGCGCGGGCGTCGAAGGCCTGGATGGCGGTTTCGGCGTCCACGCTCAGCGCCACCTGGGTGGTGGTGACGCTGGTGCTGGCCACATCGGCGGCCAGGGCGGTGGCGGCGCCGCCGCCGTTGCCGCCGCCCGAGACCACCAGGAACTTGGACCGCACGTAACCCTTCGAGGTGACGCGTTCCACCACGGCGGCCGCCTTTTCCAACTGGCCCTCGGCATTGCCGCGACCCACGGTGTCGGGGGTCAAATCGGCCGGTTCCACATGGGCCAGGTCGTTGCGCGACAGATAGGAAATGGCCAGTTCGCGGAAGATGTAATCCAGGATCGAGGTGGCCATCTTGATGGTCTCGTTGCCTTCCACCATGCCTTGCGGCTCGAAGCGGGTGAAGGTGAAGGCCTCGACGAATTCCTCCAGCGGCACGCCGTATTGCAGGCCGATGGAGATGGCGATGGCGAAGTTGTTCATCATGGCACGGAAGGCGGCGCCTTCCTTGTGCATGTCGATGAAGATCTCGCCGACGCGGCCGTCTTCGTATTCGCCGGTGCGCAAATACACCTTGTGACCGCCGACCATGGCCTTTTGGGTGTACCCCTTGCGGCGATCGGGCAGCTTGGCGCGGCGCGCCGCGATGACCCGCTCGACGATGCGTTCGGCGACGATCTCGGCGCGGGCCGCCAACGGCTTGTCGGCCAGTTCTTCTTCCATCTCGCCGGCATCGTCCAGCAAAGCCGCCTGCAACGGCTGGCTGAGCTTCGAGCCGTCACGGTACAGCGCGTTGGCCTTCAGACCCAGACGCCAGGACAGCATGTAGGCGTTCTTGCAATCCTCGACGCTGGCCGAGTTGGGCATGTTGATGGTCTTGGAAATGGCCCCCGAGATGAAGGGTTGCGCCGCCGCCATCATGTGGATGTGGCTTTCCGCCGACAGGAAGCGCTTGCCGATCTTGCCGCACGGGCTGGCGCAGTCGAACACCGGCAGATGCTCGGCCTTCAGGAAAGGCGCGCCTTCCAGGGTCATGGCACCGGTGCAATAGGTGTTGGCGGCGTCGATGTCGTGCTTGGAAAAGCCCAGGAAGGACAGCAGGTCGAAGGACAGGTCGTCCAGCTGGGCCGGGCTGGCCTTCAGCACCTCGGTGCAGAAATCGGCGCCGAGCGTGTACTTGTTGAAGACGAACTTGATGTCGAAGGCGGCTTCCAGCGACTGCTCGACCTTCTCCAGCACTTCGTCGGTGAAGCCCTTGGCCCGCAGCTTGTCGTGGTTGATGCCGGGCGCGTCGCGCAGGGTGGCGTGACCCACCGCATAGCGGATGATCTCGGCGATGTCGCTTTCCGAATAACCCAGCGTGCGCAGGGCTTCGGGGACCATGCGGTTGATGATCTTGAAGTAACCGCCGCCGGCCAGCTTCTTGAACTTCACCAGGGCGAAGTCGGGCTCGATGCCGGTGGTGTCGCAATCCATCACCAGACCGATGGTGCCGGTGGGGGCGACGACGGTGGCTTGGGCGTTACGGAAGCCGTGCTTTTCTCCCAGTTCCAGCACATGGTCCCAGGACAGACGGGCGGCGGCGACCAGGGACTGGTCGGGGCAGTTGTCGGCGTCCAGGGGGACGGGGGCGATGTCGATGTTCTCATAGCCCGAGGTCAGGCCATAGGCGGCGCGGCGATGGTTGCGCATGACCCGCAGCATGGCCTGGGCGTTGGCGGCATAGCCGGGGAAGGCGCCCAGCTCGGCCGACATCTCGGCCGAGGTGACATAGGCTTCGCCGGTCATCAGGGCGGAAATGGCACCGGTCAGCGCCCGGCCCTTGTCGCTGTCATAAGGAATGCCCGACGCCATCAGCAGGCCGCCGATATTGGCGAAGCCCAGGCCCAGGGTGCGGAAGTCATAGGACAACTGGGCGATCTTTTCCGACGGGAACTGCGCCATGGTCACCGAGATTTCCAGCACCATGGTCCACAGCCGGCAGGCATGGCGGAAGCCGTCGATGTCGAACGAGCCATCCTTCCTGCGGAACGACAGCAGGTTCAGGGACGCCAGGTTGCAGGCGGTGTCGTCCAGGAACATGTATTCCGAGCACGGATTGGACGCGTTGATGCGGCCCGATTCGGGGCAGGTGTGCCAGTCGTTGATGGTGGTGTCGAACTGGATGCCCGGATCGGCGCAGGCCCAGGCGGCTTCACCGATCTTTTCCCACAAATCGCGGGCCTTGACGGTCTTCTTGACCTTGTCGCTGGTGCGGTGCTTCAGCACCCAGTCATCGTCCTCGATCACCGCGTTCAGGAAGTCGTCGGTGACGCGCACGGTGTTGTTGGAGTTCTGGCCGGAAACGGTCAGATAGGCTTCCGAATCCCAATCGGTGTTGAATTCGGGGAAGGCGATGTCGAAGTAGCCCTGGCGGGCGAACTGGATCATGCGCTGGATGTAGTTTTCCGGCACCATCACCGCACGGGCGGCCAGAATGGCCTTACGCAGGCGCTTGTTGGCCTTGGGGTCGAAGCGGGCGTCGGAATCGGCGTCGCCGTCCCATTCGCGCATGGACGCCATCACTTCGCCCAGATGCTTCTTGGCCAGCTTGGAACCGGCGACCAGGGCGGCGACCTTCTGTTCCTCGACCACCTTCCAGTCGATGAAGGCTTCGATGTCGGGGTGGTCGACGTCGACCACCACCATCTTGGCGGCGCGGCGGGTGGTGCCGCCCGACTTGATGGCGCCAGCGGCGCGGTCGCCGATCTTCAAAAAGCTCATCAGGCCCGACGACTTGCCGCCGCCGGACAGGCGCTCGCCTTCGCCGCGCAGCTTGGTGAAGTTGGTGCCGGTGCCCGAACCGTACTTGAACAGGCGGGCTTCGCGGACCCACAGATCCATGATGCCGCCTTCGTTCACCAGATCGTCCTCGATGGACTGGATGAAGCAGGCATGGGGCTGCGGATGTTCATAGGACGACTTGGAACGGGTCAGCTTGCCGGTCTTGTAGTCCACATAGAAGTGGCCCTGGCCGGGGCCGTCGACGCCATAGGCCCAGTGCAGGCCGGTGTTGAACCATTGCGGGCTGTTGGGGGCGCCCATTTGGCTGGCCAGCATGAAGGCCATTTCGTCGCGGAAGGTCAGGGCGTCGTCTTCCGACGAGAAATAGCCGCCCTTCCAGCCCCAATAGGTCCAGGTGCCGGCCAGACGGTCGAAAACCTGGGTGGCGCTGGTTTCACCGCCATAGCGTTGCTCGACCGGCAGCGCCTTCAGCGCTTCCTGGTCGGGTTCGTGGCGCTGCAGCCACTCGGGCACGCCCTTTTCGGCGACGCGCTTCAGGCGGGCGGGGATGCCGGCCTTGCGGAAATACTTCTGCGCCAAAACGTCGCAGGCCACCTGCGACCACGCGGCGGGGACGTCGATGTCCTTGGCCTGGAAGACGATCGAGCCGTCGGGATTGCGGATTTCGCTGGTTGCCTTGCGGAAGTCGATGCCCGCATACGCGGCTTTGCCCGACTTGGTGAAGTGACGCTGGACGCGCATGGGTTCCCCTCTGTTGTTTGACGTGTGGCACCAACCATCCCCGCAGGCGGCGAATGCGAAAAAGCCGGAATCCGCGCAGGATTCCACCGCTTCGCGCTGCTCACAATATCTTGTGGCTCGCCCCCGACCGAGACGCAGATTATGCCAAGGGGATTTGCTCATCAACCACATTTTGTCATCGGGGTGACTTTTTCACACAGC
This sequence comes from Magnetospirillum sp. 64-120, assembly GCA_001898825.1. Classification (GTDB taxonomy): domain Bacteria; phylum Pseudomonadota; class Alphaproteobacteria; order Rhodospirillales; family Magnetospirillaceae; genus Magnetospirillum. The sequence continues at coordinate 538,601 of MKVK01000011.1, read as the reverse complement.
ATATAGTTCGAATAATTATCGCTTTTTATGGGATTTGATCCGACCCCTGGAAGCGCTGGACGGATGCGGCGGCTTTTGCCATAGTCCGGCCCTTGAGAGAGTCATCCTTCCCATAAGAAGAACGAGGACGTTATGGCCGGCTTTGGTACTCTGCTGTTCACCTGGCTCAAGGGCAAACTGGTCGGCACCGACACCGCCGGCAACCGCTATTACATCGAGCGCAGCCCGGCCAAGGGCTGCCGCGCCAAGCGCTGGGTCATCTATAACGGTGTGACCGAAGCCTCGGCGGTGCCCCCCGAATGGCACGCCTGGCTGCACCACACCGTGGACGCGCCCTTGACCGACGCCGAACGGCGCGGCTGGCAGAAGCCGCATGTGGCCAACAACACCGGCACTTCCGGCGCTTATCTGCCGCCGGGCCACGAATTGCGCGGTGGCCAGCGCGACCGCGCCACCGGCGATTACGAGGCTTGGCAGCCCTGATCCCGACGGAAAGGGTGTGAGATGGTCACCAAGGGCGGAAATCGTGACACCATTACCGGCGCCGTGGTCGTAGCCGTGGCGGCGTTGCTGTTGGCGTTGGTGTACATCAAGGACGCCCGCAAGTCCGAAGATGCCGGCTATTCCGTCCTGGCCCGCTTCAACCGTCTGGACGGGGTCACCGTCGGCACGCCGGTGCGGCTGTCGGGCGTCAAGATCGGCGCCGTCGCCGAACAAAGCCTGGATCCGGATTTTCGGGCCGTCACCCGCCTGCGTATTGAACAGAACGTGGGCCTGCCCGCCGATTCCTCGGCCGCCATCCGCACCGACGGCCTGTTGGGCGGAAAATATATCGAGATCGGTCCCGGCGGCGACGACCAGATGCTGAAAAGCGGTGACAGCATCCTTTACACCCAGGATTCCATGGTGATCGAGGAATTGATGGAAAAGATCATCGAACAGGGGAAGGGCAAGCGCGGCTATGCCGGCCGTCCCGTTCCCTCGGTCACCAACTAAGCCAGCCCTGGGAGTAAGTCATGGGACGCAATCTCATCGAAACGATCATGGGCGCGGTGGTGCTGGCGGTGGCCGGGTTCTTCCTGGCCTTCGCCTGGCGCCATGCCGGCATGGACGAGATCAAGGGCTACACCGTCACCGCCCAGTTCGCCGGTATCGGCGGCCTGGATGACGGCGCCGACGTGCGCATCAACGGCATCAAGGTGGGCAACGTGATCAGCCAGGGCCTGGACCCGGTGACCTATAACGCCAAGGTCAAGATGGTCATTTCCAACGACATCCGCCTGCCCACCGACACCGAGGCCAGCATCGCCGCCGAAGGTCTGTTGGGGGGGAAATATGTCAAGCTGATCCCCGGTCATGCCGGCGAACGTTTGGCCGACGGCGCCGAACTGACCAAGACCAAGGATTACAAATCCATCGAGGAAATGGTCGGGCAACTGATCTTCCTGGCCACCGCCGACAACCCGCCGGCGGCAACGGGCGCCCCGGCCTCGGCTCCGACGGAAGCCCCTGGTCAATGATGAAAAAGCTGCTGGCAGCGATGGCCGGATTGATGTTGGCGGCCCCGGCCTGGGGGCAGCAAGCCCCGGAACTGTCGCTGGACATGGCGGTGCTGGGCGGTTTGGACAAGATCACCGCCCGGGTGGTGACCATCGAGGCCCCGGTGGGCCAGCCGGTGCGTTTCGGCACCCTGGAAATCGTGGCGCGGGCGTGTAAAAAGCGCCGCCCCGAGGAAAACCCCGAAAGCGCCGCTTTCCTCGACATCTGGGACATCAAGCAGGGGCAGCCGGCACAAGGCGTGTTCCGTGGCTGGATGTTCGCCTCCAGCCCGGCTTTGTCGGCCATGGAACACGCGGTCTATGACGTGTGGGTGTTGGATTGCCGCAAGGCGTCCTGAGTGCCGCTTCCCATGGTCATGGCCGGGCTTTCCTAGCCGCCCAGCACCTGGGTGATCTTTTCCCTTAGCGCCGGCGGCAGGACCGGCTTGGCCAGGAAGGCCCCGATGTCCAGGTCCTTGGCCCGGGCGATGGTGGCGGCGTCGGTGTGGGCGGTCAGCATGATCACCGGGGTGGTGCCGACATCGTCGCTGGCCCGCAATTGCCGAACGAAGCCGAAGCCGTCCATGGGGCGCATCTGGATGTCGCAGATGACCAGATCGGGGCGGTTGTCACGGACGCTGTCCAAGCCGGAAACGCCGTCCTGGGCTTCCAGAACCGTGCCGGTCCCCAATTGCTGCAGCATCTTTTTCACAATGGTGCGGACGAATTCCTGGTCGTCGATGACCAGAATCTTCAATGACGCGAAATCCACGGCCCCGGCCATAGAACCCCCTTAATTGGCAGCGATGCGCCACCAATACTAGCAGAAGCCAAACAGGGGGGATAGGCGTTATCCCCCCTTATGTCTTCCTTCCAGGGGGCTGCCGTCAGGCGGTGGCCGCCAGATTTTGCTGGCTGGCCCGCGCCGCCTCGCGTCCCATGGCGAAGGCACGCTGGTTGACTTCCACCATGGCCGGCTTCTTGGCGCGGAAGCGTCCGACGATCTGTTCCTCCAGGTCGGCGGCGGGGAAAGGCAGATAATCGGCGATGGCGCCCAGCATGATGGTGTTGACCAGCCGCAGGTTGCCCAGCTCGCGGGCGATGGCGCCTGCGTCGAAATCATAGACGGTGACGCCGGCGGCCCGCATCTGCGCCACCGGGTCGTCGGGATATTTGTAAAGCCCGACCGACACCACCGGCGGCGTCAGGCGGATGGTGTTGACCATGGCGATGCCGCCGGGGCGCAGCATGTCGGCCCAGCGCGAGCCTTCCGCCAGTTCGAAGCCGACGACGATGTCGGCGGTGCCCGGGGTGATCACCGGCGACCACACCTTGCTTCCGAAACGCACATGGCTGGTGACCACGCCGCCGCGCTGCGCCATGCCGGCGACTTCCGACTTCTTCACGTCGAAGCCCTTGGCGATGGCGGTCTGCGACAGGATTTCCGCCGCCGTCATGACGCCCTGGCCGCCGATGCCGCAAACCAGGATGTTGGTGATGATGTCGCTCATTGGGCGGCCTCCTTCAACTGGGCCAGCGGTACGATGGCCTTGGGGCCGCAGGAATCGACGCACATGTGGCAGCCGGTGCACATGGCGGTGTCGATGGTGGTGAACTTCAGTTCCACGTCGGGCATGCCGGGGCGTTGGCGCACACCGGTGCGGCTGACGGTGATGGCCGGGCAGCCGACATTCAGGCAGTTGCTGCAGCCGTTGCAGTCCTGGTCCACCACCGCATAGGGCTTGAAGCCGTCATAGAATTCCGACAGCACGCACGGCTGGTCGGTGATGATCACCGACGGTTCGGGCACGTCGATTTCGTCCTTGATGGCCTTGAACAGCACCGGCAGCTTGTAGGGATCGACCTTCTTGATGCGTTCGGGCTTGACGCCCAAGGCCTCGCACAATTTGGCGAAATCGACGCGCGGCGCCTCCTCGCCATGCAGATCCTTGCCGGTGCCGGCATGGTTCTGGCCGCCGGTCATGCCGGTCGAGCGGTTGTCCAACAGCAAAGTGGTGACGTTGCCGCGGTTGTAGACGATGTCCAGCAGGCCCTGCATGCCCATGTGCAGGAAGGTGGAATCGCCGATCACCGAAATGATCGCCTTGTCCTTGGTTTCCGGCGAGCGGGCCTTGTCCATGCCCAGCGCGATGCCCATGGACGCCCCCATGGAAATGGTGGTGTCCAGCGCGTTCCACGGATGGCCGGCGCCCAGGGTGTAACAGCCGATGTCGCCGGAAATCTGCACCCGCTTCCTAAGGCGGGAAAGCGTGTAATAGACGCCCATGTGCGGGCAGGCCGGGCACATGGTCGGCGGGCGCGGGAACGGGTCGATCTTGGCGTAGGCGGCGGGCGGCGGCGGTTCCTCGCCCAGCAGCTTGGCGATGGCCGGCATCAGGGCGGCGGGGCTCAGTTCGCCCAGACGCGGCAGGATGTCCTTGCCGTGGATGTCGTAAAGGCCGGCGGCCTTCAGTTCGTTTTCGATCAGCGGCTCGGTTTCCTCGGCCACCACCAGCTTGTCCACCTGGGCGCGGAAGGCCTTGATCTTTTCCACCGGCAACGGATAGGTGAAGCCCAGCTTCAGGACAGGCGCGTCGGGGAAGCATTCGCGCACATGCATGAAGGCCGGACCCGAGGTGACGAAGCCGACGCGCTTGTCCGAACCGGCATCGACGACGTTCAGTTCCGACATCTCGGCCTCGGCGCGCAGCGAGTCTTCGCGGGCGATCTGGCGGGGCAGGGCGAACTTTGCGTTGGCCGGGGTCAGCACCCAGCGCTTGGCGTCCAGCTTGAAGCCGCTGATCGGGTGGGCATCGCGTTCGCCCACCGTGACCATGGCCTTGACGTGGCAGATACGGGTGGTCAGGCGCAGGATGACGGGGGTGTTGAAGCGTTCCGACAGGTCGAAGGCCTGCTTGGTCATCTCGTAGGCTTCCTGGCTGTCCGCCGGTTCAAGGACCGGGACATGGGCGAAGCGGCCCCAGAAACGCGAATCCTGTTCGTTCTGCGACGACGACAGGCCGACGTCGTCGGCCACCGCCACCACCATGCCGCCGACCACGCCGGCCAGCGTCAGGGTCATGAAAGCGTCCGATGCCACGTTCATGCCCACATGCTTCATGGCGCAGAACGAGCGGGCACCCGACATCGAGGCGCCGATGGCCACTTCCATGGACACTTTCTCGTTCACCGACCATTCGGCGTAAAGGTCCGGGTAGAGCGCGATGTTTTCCAAGATCTCGGTGGACGGCGTGCCCGGATAGGCGCAAGCGACCTTGCAGCCGGCTTCCCACACCCCGCGGGCAATGGCTTCGTTTCCCGACAACAACAGGCGCGTGGCGGCTTGGGCCTGGACGGCGGCAGCGGACATGAACTCTCCCTTCACTCTTCCCGGTTCTTGTCATGACGACAGACGGTCATCCCTTCGTCACGGAGGCAAGACCCTATCATTTTTCCGGTCAATTCTGAAAGATGTTCAAGCGATTTGTGTATCGCTTTCCTTGAGCTTGGTCAGGTGGCGGATCAGATAGTGGTTGCCGTCGCCGTAACTGGCCAGCCGCTGCGACAATCCGGCGCCGGGAGTGGTCATGGCGGTGAATCCCTTGGCTTTCCAATAGCCGTCCTTGCCGGTGATGGCGATCAGGCCAAGCCAGTCCAGCCGGCGCCGGGACGCCAGGCTTTCCAGATGGTCGAGATACAAACCGACACGTCCGCCCCCCCGGGCCTGCGGCATAATCGCCACGTCGTGCAGGTGCAGGCAATCCGTCGGACCGGGCGGCGCCCCCAGTTCGGCATCCAGCAAAGGCGGCAAGCCCAAGGTCCAGCCATGGGCGAAGCCATAGCCCACCACCTTGTCGCCATCGGCCAGGACGCGGCATCCATCGGGATCGAAAGCCAGCTTGTCGGCGAAAATCTCGATCCGCTCGGGATAGTCGGGATGCAGGGTGTTGGCGATCTCCAGCACGCGGGCCAAGTCACCTGGGGTCATGGGGCGCCAGTGGATCATGCCTTGCGCATGTCCTTGACCCGCACCGCCTTGCCCTGGCTGCGTGGCAGTTCGCCGGGGGCGCGCACCAGCACTTCGCAGGTGACGCCGACCATGGATTTCAGATGATGACGAACCTGATGGGCCAGCAGGGTGCGGCCGTCTTCGTCGCGATGGGTGTCGGATTCGGTTTCCACGGTCAGATGATCCATCGATCCTTGGCGGGTGACCACCAGTTGGTAATGGGGCGCGATGCCGGGAAAGCCCACCAGCACCGCCTCGATCTGACTGGGATACAGGTTCACGCCCCGGATGATCAACATGTCGTCGTTGCGCCCGGTGACCCGCATGATGCGCACATGGGTGCGACCGCAGGGGCAGGGCTCGTCGGTCAGCCGGGTGATGTCGCGGGTGCGGTAGCGCACCATGGGCAGCGCCTGCTTGGACAGCGTGGTGATGACCAGTTCGCCCGGCTCGCCCATGGGCACCGGTTCCATGGTCTGGGGATCGACCACTTCAAAGACGAACTGGTCTTCCCAGCCGTGCAGGCCCAGGCGATAGGTGCATTCCATGGCGACGCCCGGCCCCATGATCTCGGACAGGCCATAGGTGTCGCAGGCGCGGATGCCCAGACGGCGGTCCAGTTCGGCCCGCATGGTTTCCGACCACGGTTCGGCGCCGAAGGTGCCGACACGTAAGGGACCGGCGGTCAGGTCCACTCCCATCTGTTCGGCCATTTCCACCAGGTTCAGGGCATAAGACGGCGTCGCTGCCAGCACGGTGGCGCCGAAATCCATCATCAGGGCGATCTGGCGTTCGGTCTGCCCGCCGGAAACCGGGGTGACGGTGCATTTCAGCCGCTCGGCGCCGTAATGAAAGCCCAAGCCGCCGGTGAACAGGCCATAGCCATAGGCGTTGTGCATGCAATCGCCGGGGCGCACCCCGGCACAAGCCAGCGAGCGGGCCATCAGATCGGCCCACATGTTCAGATCGTCCTCGGTATAGCCGACCACCGTGGGCTTGCCGGTGGTCCCCGAACTGGCGTGCAGGCGGATCACCTGATCACGCGGCACCGCGAACAGGCCGAACGGGTAATTGTCGCGCAGGTCGGTCTTCACCGTGAAGGGAAAGCGGGCCAAGTCTTCCAGGTGCTTCAAGTCGGCCGGGGTGACGCCCTTGGCGTCAAAGGTCCTGCGGTAATGCGGCACCTTGGCATAGGCGTGTTCCAGGCTGGCCCGCAGCCGTTCCAATTGCAAGCGCGCCAAAGTCGCACGATCCATCGTCTCGATATCGGGGGCGAACATGAAAGAAGAGACGGCGGGAACGGTCATGGATCACATCCTGCTGAAATACCGTCCAGGCGGTTTACGTTGTTGTGACACGGGGTGCAACAAACAACGCCGACAGCAGTGTGAAATAAGAATTGTTCTGAATCTAGGGAGAGATCAGCCCCTGGGCGATGGCTTGGTTGATCGCCTGGGCGGTGGTGGCGGCGCCCAGCTTGTCGCGTGCAGACCGCAACGACGCGGTGACGTCGGATTCGGTGCGGTGCAGCAGGCCGGAAATTTCCCAAAGACTGCGTCCGCCGGCCACTGCCGACAGGCATTGCTGTTCCAGCGGCGACAGATCGTTTTCCGGCAGCGCCACTTCCAGCAGGCGCTCGATGGCGGTGTGGTAATAAAGCGCCAGCAGCTTCAGCCGGGGCTGAAGCGTGGCGAAGTGTTCCATTTCCGCCCGTGACCGGAAGGCGAAGGACATGGCGGCGATGCAGCCGTTCTCGGTATGGAACGGGATGGTGAAGCCGTCACGGATGCCGTATTCGGCGGCTTCCGAGAACAAAAGCTTTTGTTCCGGGGTCAAGCCTTCCGGACGGTTCAGCAAGAAGCGCCAGGCGAAGGGCAAATGCGAGCGCTGGGCTTCGATCACCACCGGGTCGATGAACTGGTAACGGTTCAGGAAATAATGGTCCATCCACGGGGCGGGATAGGTGGAATCCCAATAAGGGGTTTCCATGCCGGGACGGGAATTGCCATAGGCGAAAAAATCCGCCTGGGCGTCCTTGGCCAATTTGCGCAAGGTAGCCTGGGCCGAGGGGATGTCCTCGACCCACAGCAATTCCTCGGTCATTTCCATGATCCAGGAATCCATCGCGTTTCCTCCTCACCCGGAGCAAACCTTAGAGGAATTCTGGACAAAAATCCAGCAATGGTTGCGGTATGCGTGCTAGCTCAACCCGCCCATGCACAGGTATTTGATCTCCAGGAAGTCGTCCATGCCGTACTTGCTGCCTTCGCGGCCGATGCCCGATTCCTTGACGCCGCCAAAGGGGGCGACTTCGGTGGAAATGATGCCTTCGTTGATGCCGACGATGCCGTATTCCAAGGCGCTCGACACCCGCCACACCCGGCCGACGTCGCGGGAATAGAAATAAGCGGCCAGACCGAATTCGGTGTCGTTGGCCATCTGGATGGCCTGTTCCTCGGTGTCGAACTTGAAAAGCGGCGCGACGGGGCCGAAGGTTTCTTCCCGCGCCACCAGCATTTCGGTGGTGATGCCGGTCAGGATGGTGGGCTGGAAGAAGGTGCCGCCCAATTCATGGCGCTTGCCGCCGGTCAGCACCTTGGCGCCCTTGTCGAGCGCATCCTTGATGTGACGTTCGACCTTGTCCACCGCCTGGGCGTTGATCAAGGGGCCTTGCTGGGTGTCGCCGCCGAGCGCCGGGCCGACCACCAGCTTTTCCACCGCGCTGGCCAGCTTGGCGGCGAAGGCGTCGTAAACCCCGGCCTGGACCAGGATGCGGTTGGCGCAGACGCAGGTCTGTCCGGTGTTGCGGTATTTCGACGCCATGGCCCCGGCCACGGCGGCGTCCAGGTCGGCGTCGTCGAAGACCATGAAGGGGGCGTTGCCGCCCAATTCGAAGCTGACTTTCTTCATGGTGGCGGCGCATTGGCGCATCAGCAGCTTGCCGATTTCAGTCGAGCCGGTGAACGACAGCTTGCGGACGATGGGGTTGCTGGTCAGTTCGGTGCCCACCGGTTCCGGGTCGATGCACGGCACGATGTTGAAGACACCCGCCGGGATGCCGGCCCTTTTCCCCAATTCGGCCAGGGCCAGGGCGGAAAGCGGCGTGTCCTCGGCCGGCTTGACCACCACGGTGCAGCCTGCCGCCAAGGCGGGGGCGCATTTGCGGGTGATCATGGCGTTGGGGAAGTTCCACGGCGTGATGGCGGCGACCACGCCGATGGGTTCCTTGACCACCACGATGCGGCGGCCCGGGGCGTTTTCCGGGATGACGTCGCCATAGACGCGCTTGGCTTCCTCGGCGAACCATTCGATGAAGCTGGCGCCATAGGTGACCTCGCCACGCGCCTCGGCCAGCGGCTTGCCTTGTTCGGCGCTCATCAGGATGGCCAGGTCCTCGGCATTGGCCAAGATCAGCTCGAACCACTTGCGCAAGATTGCAGCGCGTTCCTTGGCGGTCTTGGCCTTCCAGGCGGGCAGGGCGGCGTTGGCCGCCTCGATGGCGCGCCGCGTTTCCGCCTGACCCAGCGCGGCGACCTGGACGATCACCGAATTGTCCGCCGGGTTGGTCACCGGGAAAACCGCGCCGTCATCCGCGTGAATCCATTGGCCGTCGACGAAGCCGTGGTTGCGCAGCAAGGTGAGGTCGGCAAGTTTCAGCATGGCGGTGTTCCCGGTGCGGACAAAAGGACGCAAACAGATATACTCGCCCCCAGCCATAACACCAAGGGGCCTGCCCGATGACTGACCGCCGCTCGTTTTTCGTTTCCGTCGCCGGCCACGAAATCCATGTCAGCGAATGGGGCAACCCAGAGGCGCCGGCCCTGGTCATGTGGCACGGATTGGCGCGGACCGGGCGCGATTTCGACGTGGCCGCCCGTCACTTTTCCCAAAGCTATCGGGTGATCTGTCCCGACACCATCGGTCGCGGCCTGTCCAGTTGGTCGTCCCAGCCCGACCACGACTACACCATCCCGGTCTATTGCGACATCGCCCTGGGCCTGCTGGACGCCCTGGGGGTGAAAAGCTGCCGCTGGGTCGGCACCTCCATGGGCGGGCTGATCGGCATGGCGCTGGCGGCCAGCGAAGCCGGGCGCGGGCGGATCGAGAAACTGGTGGTCAACGACATCGGCCCGGCCATCAATGCCGAGGCGGTCAACCGCATCAAGGCCTATGTCAGCGTGGTGCCCGAGTTCGCCAGCCTGATCGAATATGAAAAGCTGATCCGGGTGATCTATGCCCCCTTCGGCCCGTTGACCGACGCCGATTGGAGTCATCTGGTGGAAACCGGGGTACGGCGGCGCGACAACGGCACCTTTTCCAGCCATTACGACCCGGCGGTGATGCGGGTGTTCTGCGAACAATTCGACGGCCGGGAAATCTGGGAGGTGTGGGACGCCATCCAATGCCCGGCCCTGGTGCTGCGCGGGGCGCAATCCGACCTTTTGGAAGCCGACAAGGCGGACGAGATGACAAGGCGCGGTCCCAAGCCGCAACTGATCACCGTACCCGACTGCGGCCATGCCCCCATGCTGAATATTCCGGCGCAATGGGGACCGGTGGAAGACTTCTTGAAATAAAACCCTATCAGCTGCCCGGCCAGTGCGGAACGTCGTCGCCCCCCACCGACAGCACGTCGTGGGCCGAGGACTTCTTTTTCTTGCGGCCCTTGCCCTTGGGGGATTCGGTTTCCGAGCGTTCGATCATCTTGGCCACCGTTTCCAGCACCGATCCCACCGAGGTGGCGGGGGTTTCGGTGATGCCGGAATTGTCGGCGGCTTCCAGAACGTCGGGCACCACACTTTCCAGGGCGGCGGGCATTTCGTTCTGACCTTCGACCCGGCGCCGCAGGTGATAGACGGTCTGCTTGCCGAAATCCTTGGCCAGCGACAGCACGCCCACATATTCGCAGACATATTTGTCGACGAATTCCTCGCCATTGTTCACCGCGTCGGTGCGGGCCGCCGATTGTTCGGCGGTCAGCACGGCGACGAATTGCTGGGTGGCGTAGACGTGGCCCTTGACCGTCACCGGCTCAAGACGTGCGGCGCGGTTGATGTGGCTGCCATAGAAGTTCTTGTTGTTGCGGATGGGGTCGATGGCTTCGAACACCGGGCCGGCATGCAAGGAAATGCGCAGGGTCAGCGGGTCGCTGATGGTGTCCCGCATTTCCTCGCCCAGGCGCGCCACCACTTCTTGCATGGTCAGCGCGTATTCGGCCATGGGGGTGGCCTTGTCCATCACCACGAAGATGGCGTCGCCCCAGGTGTTGATGGATTTCGGCTCGATCCCCGACGCCACCAGACCGGCCTTCAGGCGGGTCAGGAACTCCAGGAAGTCGGGGATGTGTTCTTCCTTCAGCTTGGAATAGCCGGCGATGTCGCAGAACAGCATGGACCGGATGACGCGGCCCTGGCCTTCCTCGTCGTCGGTCTCGCCACCCAGGTCCAGGTTGGGCAGGGCCGGGCCGTCGGGGCACAATTCGGGGTTCTGCATCAACAGGCCGTCCAGGTCGATGATGCGCAGGCGCGAGATGTCTTCCCATTGGTCGATGAAGTCGCCGGCGCCGCCCACCAGCGACCCGGGCATCATGTCCCACACCGCCAGCAGATAAGGCGTGGTGCGCAAAAAGCCCGATCGCAAGGTCGCCAGGCCGTGCAGGCACTGGTTGGCGAAGCGGTACAGCATTTCATGGCCGAGGAAGCGTTCCTCGGTGGCGTAGGTCACCGAAGCGGCCAGCTTCAGCGCGTTCTTGAAGCGCATTTCCCAACGCGGGCCGCCATAGCGCACGTCTTCGGCGATGAAGTCGTCCATGGCGAAGGGCATCACCACGTTGACTTCGGCGCCGCGTTCCAGCATGGCCTCGATGAACAGCAGATCCGAGCCGCAGGCAGCGGTGGAATAGCCGATCTGGGCGTCCAATTCGTCCAATTGCGCGGCGATTTCGGCGCGCACGGCGGCTTCCAGTCCGGGCGGGAAGTGCGGGCCTTCGCCCGGGCGGTCCAGCGCATGGCCGGTGAACACCACCACGGTGGGCGGCTTGACCACGTCCTCCAACTCGTCGGGAACCTGGACCCCGCCTTGCTTCAGCAGTTCCAATTGCTTGAGCGCCGAAACCACCCGGCCGTAATGCACGCCTTCCAAGGTGCGGGCCCATTGGAAGGTGTCGATGGCGGCGTCGCTTTCCCCCAACAGCAATTGCGCCTGGGCCAAGGTGGCCATGATGCGGTAACGCACGTCGGCGGGCAGGGTGGGGTCGGTTTCGGCGCTGGACAGCAAATCCTTGACCTTGGCGGCCAGCGCCTTGGCCTGGGCCATGTCGCCCAGCATCACCGACATCACCGCCGCGTCGATGCCGTCGCGGGCGTTGCCGCCAACGGCGAAGGCGCGCAGGAACAACTGGCGGCAATGTTCCAGGTCGCTGCGGGCGCCTGACGCCAGCCAGGCTTCGCGGAACACGCGGGCCAGGGCGTTGTAGGTTTCGGCGTCGGCGTCGGCTTCCAGCTTTTTGCCGCGCACCATTTCCATGGCTTCGGCCAGATCGGCCATCACCGACAACGCCCCGTCGCCGCTGTCTTCCAGGGCCAGGACGGCGCGGCGCAGGCTGGACTGCAGGCGGCGGAACGGGCCTTCGTCGATCAGGATGACGTCCAAAACCGGTGCCAGCAGCTTGCGGGCTTCGTCCACCGCGCCGGTTTGCGACAGGGCGATGGCGCCGAAAATCGCCAGCTTGAAGGAATTGGGGAAAAAACGCAGGCCGTCACGGCAGACGTCGTGGGCCAGGAAGTTCTGCCCGTCGTCCAAAAGCGCCCGGGCGGCCCGTTCCCATTCGTCCTGGTTCCGGGGCATACCGGTCATTGTCGCTGACTCGGCCATGGCCACTCGCCCTCTGCTTGTTTCCCCAATGCTTCAAAGATTTAACATGCGAAGCCGGGTGCGGGCGAGCGTTTATCCGACGGCTTTACTATCCAATAAGTCAGGATTGCGCATCTGGGCGACGAAGCGGTCGACCTGCTGACGCAGGCGCGCGGCGCCGCCGGCCAGCACGGCGGCGGTGTCCAGAACCTGGGTCGAGGATTCGCCGGTGCGGTCGGCGGCTTCGGCCAACTGCCCCACGCCTTCCGACACCGCCACGGTCCCTTGTGCGGCCTGGTCGACGCTGCGGGCGATTTCCCCGGTGGCGGCTTCCTGTTGGTGCACGGCGCCGGCGATGCTGGTGGAAATGACCGCCAGACGTTCGACGATTTCGCCCACATTGCCGATGGCGGCGACGGCGCGGCCGGTTTCCGCCTGCACCGCGGCGATGGTGTCGGATATTTCGGCGGTGGCCTGGGCGGTTTGCGTCGCCAGATTTTTGACCTCGTGGGCGACGACGGCGAAGCCCTTGCCGGCTTCGCCCGCCCGGGCCGCCTCGATGGTGGCGTTGAGCGCCAGAAGGTTGGTCTGCCGGGCGATGGTGCCGATCAGGGTGACGATCTCGCCGATGCGTTCGGTGGCACCCGACAGGTCGGCGATGATCTGGTTGCCGCTGGCCGCTTCCTGCTTGGCCTGTTCGGCGATGCGCGAGCTTTCGGTGACCTGCGCCGCGATGGCGGCGATGGAAGCCGACAATTCCTCGGTGGCGGCGGCGACACGGGCGGTGTTGTCCGACGCGGTGCGGGCCGAGGAATCCACGGCCTGGGCACGCGAACGGGCGTCGGTGGAAATCTGCGACAGGTCGCGGGCGGCATGTTCCAGGTTGGCGGCGCCGTCGGTGACCGAGCCCAGCATGTCGCCGACGCTGGAATCGAATTCTTCCGCCAGCCGGATGCGGGCTTCGCGGCGTTCGGCGCTGGCCTGGCGGTCACGTTCAGTCTGGGTCTGGCGCAGTTCCTCGCGCTCGATGGCGTTCTGCTTGAAGGTGGCGACCGCACGGGCGATGTCACCGATTTCGTCCTGGCGGTCGGTGCCGGTCACCGCAACGCTGGTGTCACCCTGGGCCAGACGCCCCATGATGGCGATGGCTTCAGCGATGGGACGGGTGATGGAGCGCCCGATTCCCAGGGTCACTGCCGCCAGCAGGGCCAGGCCGATGACGATCACCGCGCCAGCGCTGACACTGGCGCGGTTCCACGCCGCCATGGCGCCGTCGAACTGCTGGCGGGCCAGTCCGGTCTGCATGTGGGTCAATTTCCGCAGGATGTCGGCGGTGCGGGCATAGGTCTGGGCATCGGCCTCGCCCAGGTTCTCGCGCGCTCCATAAGCGTCGCCCTGGGCCAGCATGGACAGGGTCTCGGCATAGGCGGCGCGCCAGTCCTTCAGCGATCCCTGGAAATCATCGCCCAGTTTGGTTTCTTCGGCGTCGTGGGGCAGGGTGCGGTATTGCGCCCAGACCTGATCAATGGTCTGGGAATTGGCGCTGATGTCGGTGGACAGGCGTTCCAGGGTCAGGCGGCTTTCGCTTTGGACGATGCGGGCCACGTCGGCGCGGATGTGGTGCACCAGATCCAAAACCTCGGACAATTGCCCCATGGCCACCACACGCTGCGCGTAGACGTCTTCCGCCCCTTGCGCCAGTTGTCGTCCGCCCAGCATGGCGGTCAGGCCGACAATGGACAAAAGAACAGCTGCCACCACTAAAAGGATCAGCAGTCGATGGGCGAATTTGATGCGATGCAGCATGTAATGGCTCCCTGTCGCACTATGTTTTCTGTGCGTAGGCAGGGGGTTTTACAATTCCGCATCGGGATGCCGCAATTGCGGGAATCCACATTACCTAAACGGGGCAGTCCCGGCCCGGAGGTGACCCTGTGGCGGCGGATCCCTCGGCAACACCATTATGTCTTTTGGCAGGGCCGGAGGCAGAGTATCCTACCGTCATCGGGGAGGGGAGAACGGATGATGCGCTCATCTGGAAAAAGCCGGCTTCGTTTGATGATGATTGGGATTAGCCGAGGGATTGCCACGCTGCTGGCCTTGATCGCTTTGTCCTCGCCTGTTTGGGCGGCGGATGCGCCGCTGCGTTTGACCACCGGCATGCGCGAGCCCTGGACCACGCCCGAACAGGACGGTTTCACCGACCTGCTGATCGCCGCCTTGTCCCAGCGGCTGGGACTGCCCGTGACCCTGAGCGTCAACCCGGCGGCAGCCCGCGCCATCAGCTTGGCCAATGACGGTGTCGACGACGGCTTGGCCGCCCGGGTCGCCGGATTGGAAAAGGATTACCCCAATCTGATTCGGGTCCCCGAGCCCATCTTCGTCAACGACTTCGTCGCCTGCACCAACGCGCCCCAGCCGTCGATCAAGACCTGGGCCGACCTGTCCCCCCATTCGGTCGCCTACATCATCGGCTGGCAGATTTTCGAACGCAACCTGCCCGCCTTGCGTGAAGTGACCACCACCCGCGACTCGCGCCAGCTGGTGCAGTTGCTGCAAAACCGTCGCGCCGACGTCATCTTGCACGAACGCTGGCAGGCATTGTGGCAGGCCCACCAATTGGGCCACACCGTCACAGTGCAGGAACCGCCCCTGGCCCAGGTGCCCATGTACCTGTACCTGCATAAGAACCACGCCGCCCTGATTCCGGCCATCAGCGCCGAACTGGCGGCTATGAAAGCCGACGGGACCCACAACCGGCTGCAGGAAAAGGCTTTCAGCCGTATCCTGCCCGGTGGGTGACCCATGTCGTCCGCTTTCATCATCCGGCGCCCGCATGGGGTGATCGCCCGCCTGCTGCGGCGGGTGGTGTTGGTTGGCTTGGTGGCCGCCCTGGCGTCGTCGTCGGTGGTGTTGTATCGCGATTACCGCCGTGACCTGGCGGCGTTGATGGAGCAGTTGGACCAGATCGAAAGCGCCACCCTGCCCAGCATCGCTGAAAACGTATGGCTGGAAGATGACGACCGCCTGCAATTGGTCTTCGCCGGCTTGCGGCAACTGCCCGACATCGCCCAGGTGGAAATGGTGGACAGCAATGGCAGGGTGCGGATGGCGGCGGGGTTGCCCCCGGCCGAGGCCATCGTGCGGGAATTTCCTTTGACCCGGCTTTACAATGGCCAGCTGATGAATCTGGGCCGGCTGCGGGTGGTGGCCACCACCGATCATCTACGGATGCGCACCCTTGACCGTATGTGGGGAATCGTCGCCGGCAACGTGGCGCTGGTGGTGGTGATCGCCGCCCTGATCTATGCGCTGACCCACCAATCGGTGATCCGTCCCCTGCGCCGGATCGCCGGCTACGCCGAGGAATTGGGGCGACAGGGGCCGACGGAGACACCGGAACAGGATCTGGACCGTTTCCGTCATGGCGACGAGATGTGGGAACTGGTGCGCACGCTGAACCTGATGCGCAACGAACTGGCCCGCGGCCACCAGGAACTGGCCGCCCGCGAACAACGGCTGGGCATCCTGTTCGCCGCCTCGCCGGTGTCGCTGTGGGAAGAGGATTTTTCCGCCGTCGCCGCCGAACTGGCCCGGCTGCGTCCGGAAATCGGTGATCTCGATGCCTGGATGGCCGACAACCCCGCCCAGGTGCTGCGCTTGGCCAACATGGTGCGGGTGATCGACGTCAACGACGCTACCATCGCCATGCACCGGGCTCACAGCCGCGAGGAATTGCTGCGCCGTCTGCCGCTGATCTTCACCCCGGAATCGCTCCCCGCCTTCCAGGCGCAGTTGCGGGCGATCTGGAAGGGTGAAACCACGCTGACCACCGACACGGTGGTACGCACCCTGGACGGCGAGAACCGCAGCGTCCTGCTGCGCTGGAAGGTGGCCACCGGCTACGAGCAGAGCCTGGGCCGGGTCATCGTCTCGCAAGAGGACATCACCGAGCGCCAGGCTGCGGCCCAGCAATTGGCAGACGCCCTGGACCGCCTGCGCCGCAGCAACGCCGAGTTGGAACGGGTCACCTTCATCACGGCCCATGACCTGCTGGAACCGGTGCGTGCGGTTGTCAGCTTCAGCCAGTTGATCGAACGTCACGTGCGGGCCAGCGGCAACCAGATGCCGGAACTGGCCGACGACCTAGGGTACTTGCAGGCCGCCGCCCTGCGCATGAAGCAGCAGGTCGAAGGACTGAACCATTATGCCGCCATCTGTCTGGAACAGGTGGTGATGCAAGTGCTGCCGCTGGCCTGCGCGGTGGACGACGCTTGGGGCCGGGTGGATCGTCCGGTGGATGCCCGCATCAGCGTGGGCGAGCTGCCCCAGGTCATGGGAAACCGCCGCCTGCTGGCCGAATTGTTCACCCAGTTGATCGAAAACAGCCTGAAGTTCCGCCGCCCCGAGCCGCCTTGCATCGCCATCGAGGCCCATCCGGTCAAGGGGGGCTGGCAGGTGACGGTGTCCGACAACGGCATCGGCATCGACCCCGTCTTCGCCGACACCCTGTTCGACCTGTTCCGCCGCATGCACGGTCCCGGACAATATGGCGGCGTCGGCATCGGCTTGCCGCTATGCCGCAAGATCATGGAACGCCATGACGGCAGCATTGCCTTCGACCCCGGTTATTACCCGGGCGCCCGGCTGCTGCTGACCTTCCCCGGCGAGGGTGCGGGTCAAGCCTGAGCCGTTCAGTCCCCGCCGCTTTGTTGCTTGCCCTTGCGGTGGCGATAGGTCACCAGTTCATGGACGATGCCGTGCAGGGTCTGCACTTCCTGTCCGGTCAGATGCGCCCGCTGGAACAGGTTGCGGATGTTGCGCACCATCACCGGCCGCTTGTCGGCGATGCGCAGGAAACCGCATTCGTCCAGTTCGCGTTCCAGGTGGTCGAAGAAATGCTGCAGCTTTTCCTTGCTGGCCGGCGGTTCGGCGCCCTTGGTCATGTGACGGTCGGGCAGGGTGGGGGAATCTGCCTGATACCATTCGTAGGACACCAAAAGCACGCATTGCGCCAGGTTCAGCGACGAGTAATCCGGGTTCAGCGGCACGGTGACCACCGTGTCGGCCAAGGACACGTCGTCGTTTTCCAGCCCGGTGCGTTCGGGGCCGAACATGACGCCGAACTTCTGGCCGTCGGCGGCGATGGCCCGCATGGCCAGGGCCGCGGTCTTCGGCGTGTCCACGGGTTTGACCATGAAGCGGTTGCGCGCCGTGGTCGCCCATACCCGGTTCAGGTCGGCGATGGCTTCGGCGGTGGTGTCGAACACCTTGGCCCCCATCACCACCCGGTCGGCGCCCGACGCGGCGGCGATGGCGCGTTCGCTCAGCCAATCGGGCTTGGGGGCGACCAGACGCAGGTCGGTCAGGCCGTTGTTCAGCATGGCCCGCGCCGCGGTGCCGATGTTTTCCGACAATTGCGGGCGCACCAGGATGATGGCGGGGCCCTGATTATTCTCGCTCAATGAATCACACCCATGATGTAACCGATCAACACGCCCAGCACGGTCATCAGCGGCAGGCCGAAACCGGCCAGCATCTTGCGCACCTTGGCGTCCTTCTTGGTGGTGAAGACGAAATGGCGCTGCATGGAGCGCACCACCACTTCCACCGCCGCCGCCCCGGCGAAGTCGGTGAACACGCCGGTCACCGCCCACGGCCCATAGGTGCCGTCGTCAAAGGCGTTCAACACGGCGCGGCTGGTCTTGTCGTCTTCGTCCAGAAAGGTTTCCCAGCACGACTTGACCTTCTTGCCCTGCACCTTTTCCATCTGCGGGTCGATGCGGTGGAAGGTGTAGGTGGTGTCGATGACGCGGACGATGCGCGAGGTCGGTTCCGGCTTGGGGGCCGGCGGCGGCATCACCGTGGCGGGCTTTTCCTCGGGCGGCGGCCCGCCCCCCATCACCGCGTGGATGGGGTGGTCGGCGGGTGCCAGCATCTGCCAGCGCTTGATGGCTTCGCGGGCCACGTCCAGATGGCCCTTGGCCACCAGCAATTCGGCGATGGCCTGCCAGTAATCGGCGGCTTCGGGCTCGCCGCCGTCTTCGGCGCGGGCATTGTTCAGCGCCGCCAGCAATTCGGTGCGGACCGGCGGTGGCGCGTAAATGGCCACCCAGTCGTGCATCTGCGCCAGCAATTCCCCCTGCGCCATGGGATCAGGCCTTTTCGCCGAAACGGAACAGCATGTAGGCGATGGAGTCCTGCAGCGCTTCCAGCGACGCTTCCAAGACGTTGGAATGCACCCCCACCGTGGTCCAGCGATGGCCCTGGCCGTCGGTGCTTTCCACGGTCACGCGGGTGCGGGCCGAGGTGCCGGCGGTGCTTTCGACGATGCGCACGCGGTAATCGGCCAGTTCCAGGGCCTGCAGCTGCGGATAGGGGCCGGTCAACACCTGACGGATGGCGGTGTCGAAAGCGTGGACCGGGCCGTCGCCTTCGCCCACCTGGATATAGGCTTGGCCGCCCACTTCCACCTTGACGGTGGCTTCCGACAGGGTCACCCAATGGCCGACGGCGTTGCGGCGGCGTTCGTCGATGACGCGGTAACGTTCCAGCCGGAAATATTCCGGCACTTCGCCCAAGGCGCGGCGCACCAGCAGTTCGAAGCTGGCGGCGGCGGTGTCATAGGCATAGCCTTCGTGTTCCAGCCGCTTGATCAGGTCCACCAGATCGGCCACGTCGCGGGGGTCGAATTCGACCTGCATCTGCTCGACCACCTTGATCAGCGCGTCCTTCTTGACGCTGGCCATGTCGATGCCCAGGTCGGCCATGCGGGCGACGATGTTGGACCGCCCGGCCTGGTCGGACACCACGATCTGGCGCACGTTGCCGACGCTGGCAGGATCGACGTGTTCGTAGCAGCTGGGGTCCTTGGCCACCGCCGAGACGTGCAGGCCGCCCTTGTGGGCAAAAGCGGACGCGCCCACATAGGGCTGCGAGCGGTTGGGCTTGCGGTCCAGCACCTCGTCCAGCGCCCGGCTGACGCGGACCAGATTCTTCAGGTTCTCGGGGGCGATGCCGGTCTCGAAGCCCATCTTCAGCATCAGGTTGGGGATGATGCTGACCAGATTGGCGTTGCCGCAGCGTTCGCCCAGACCGTTGATGGTGCCCTGGACCTGACGCACCCCGGCGGCTACCGCCGCCAGGGAATTGGCCACCGCCGCCTCGGTGTCGTTGTGGCAATGGATGCCCAGGTTTTCGCCCGGAATGCCGGCGGCGATGACTTCGCCGACGATACGGGTGATGTCGTGGGGCAGCGAACCGCCATTGGTGTCGCACAGCACGCACCAGCGCGCACCGTTTTCATAGGCGGCCTTCAGGGCTTTCAGGGCATAGTCCGGGTTGGCCTTGTAGCCGTCGAAGAAATGTTCGGCGTCGTACATGACTTCCGGCACCTTCTTCTTCAGATGGGCCACCGATTCGCCGATCATGCGCAGGTTTTCGTCCAGTTCGATGCCCAAGGCCACGGTGACCTGGAAGTCCCAGGACTTGCCCACCATGGTGACCGCGCCGACCGGGTGCTGGGTCAGCGCCGCCAGGCCCGGGTCGTTGTCCGCCGATCGGCCGGCGCGCCGGGTCATGCCGAAGGCGCACAGCTTGGACTTGCTGAAAGCGGGGGGCGCCGAAAAGAAGGAATCGTCGGTGGGGTTGGCGCCGGGCCAGCCGCCTTCCACGTAGTCAATACCCAACGAATCCAGTTCACGGGCAATCTTGGCCTTGTCGGCGGCCGAGAAGTCGACGCCCTGGGTCTGGGCGCCATCGCGAAGCGTGGTGTCGTAGATATAAACGCGGTTGCTGCTGGTCATCTGGGTTCAATCACTTTGGCGAAAACGTTGCCCCACAAGCGGGGCATGGCAGCATAAAGGATGGAGGTCGCGGACGCCAACCGAAACACGATGGGCCGGCAGGCGCCGAGCCGCGATGGCTTGCGAAAAATTATGCCCATGCCATGGGTCCTATGACATGATTTCCCGGTTATGCCTCTGGTCCAGGAGACCCGCCATGACCGCCCCGGTGATCCTGTTCGTCGACGACGAACCCAACGTCTTGTCCGGCATCCGCCGAGGGCTGCACAAGATGGAAGGCCATTGGACCATGCTTTACGCCACCAGCGGCCAACAGGCGTTGGACATGCTCTTGACCCAGCCGGTGGCGGTGGTGGTGACCGACATCGCCATGCCGGCGATGGATGGCGAAACCCTGATCCGCCGGCTTTACGACCAGTTCCCCCATGTGGCGGTGGTGGTGTTGTCGGGGCACTGGACCCAGCAAACCTCGGATTTGCGCGTCGGCCCCAGTGTCCGCTTCCTGTCCAAGCCGGTGAACTCGGCCATCTTGACCGCCACCATCGTCCAGGCCTTGCGGGATGCCTGCCTGGTCGACCCGCAGGCGCCGCTGCCCGGCGTTCCCGATCCGTCAGCCGATCACGTATAGCCGGGCCAGCGTCTTGATCATCGCCGGGACTTCCCGCAGATGGGCCAACACCCATTCGGTGCTGGGCCGGTCGGGGCGGGCGCCGGACACCGCCACTTTCAGTCCATGGGCGGCAAAGATCAGCCGGGCACGGGGCAGATGAAAGCTGTCGGTGACCAGCAGCAGCCGGTCCCAGCCTTGGGCGGACACGATCGGCGCCGACTTGCGCGCGTTGTCGATGGTGTTGCGCGACCGGTCTTCCACATGAACCCGATCCGGCGCGATGCCGGCGGCGACGGCCAGGGCGCGCATGACATGGGCTTCGGGGACGGGATGGCTGACCGGGCCGCCGCTCATCAGCAGGTTGTCCACCATTCCTGCCCGCGCCAAGGTCACGGCATGGGCGACGCGGCGGGCCAAAGCGGGCGAGGGGGCGCCGTCGTCCATGACCTTGGCGCCCAGCACGATGGCGCATTGGAACTCGACATCCATCGGTGTTTCCTTATATGCCTTCCCAGGTCAATTGCCATGGAGAGTGAACATGCAGCGCCGCCGTAACGCCGACGTGATTGTCGAGACCCTGGACCTGGAAGGCAAGCGGGTCATCGACGTGGGATGCGGCGATGGCAACCTGACCCGGCTGATGGCCAGGAACGGCGCCCATGTCCTGGGGGTGGAATGTTCGCCCCGCCAGCTGGCCAAGGCGTGGAAGGCCGACAAGGTGTCCGACGAACGCATCGTCGAAGGCGTCGGCCAGGCCCTGCCGGCCGAGGACGGCAGCGCCGACATGGTGGTGTTCTTCAATTCCCTGCACCACATCCCGGCCGAACACATGGCCCAAGCCCTGGCCGAGGCCCACCGCGTGCTGGTGCCCGGCGGCATGGTCTATGTCTCGGAACCGGTGGCCGAGGGCAAGTTCTTCGAGACCTGCCGGCCGGTGGACGATGAAACCCAGGTCCGCGCCCAGGCCCTGGCTTGCCTGCGTCAGGCCGACGGATTCCAGATGAAGGACGAAATCCTTTACCTGCACACGGTGACGCTGAAGACCTACGAGGCGTTCCGTGATCGCATCGTTTCCGCCAACCATGAACGCGAGGAACGCTTCGCCGCCATGGACGAACAGATGCGGGCGCTTTACGCCGCCAACGGCCGCCCCAACGGCGAAGGCGCCATGGAATTCGACCAGCCCATGCGGGTGAACCTGCTGGTCAAGGTCTAGCCGGGGGCTGCGAGTTTTTCCGCAGCCTGTTAGATAAGAGTGCGATGTTACCTTATGCTGGAGCCTAGGGGGGGCGTTGGCAATTGCCCAAAGGCAAGAAAACCTTGATCATTTAGTCGCAGATCATTCTTGCGAAACGACGTCCGTCGGGGGTAGACATGCGCGTCTTGGGAAACAGGCCGTAGAACAGAGACCTTTTCGTCATGATGTTGACCCCCGTCGACCACGGTACGTTGCTGCCGCTTTTGCCCGAATTCGCCGCCGCCTTGGCCGATGACGACCTGGCGGTCAAGGTTTTCCGGCGTGTGACCCGGCTGATCCCCGATGGCGACCTGATGACGCTTTCCACCGATCCCCGGCACCATGCGCAAGGGGTGGAGCTGTGCCGGCAATTCGGCTTCGGCATTCTGGACGTGGACCCCAAAAGCCATTGGACCTGGGACGGCGTCAACGTCGCCACCCGGATGGAGCCCAGCGTGCTGATCCATGAAGTGGCGCATTATCAGTGTGCCGCCCCCCATCGGCGGGACGTCATCGATTTCGGCCTGGGCTGCGGCCCCGAAAGCGGGCGCCGGGAAGAGGCCGACGCGGTGCAAAGTCTGTTCTGTCCGGAACGCGACGTGGAAGAAGCGCTTTGTTCGTTGCTGGGCATCTTGTGGGAAGCCGAACTGGGGCAGCCGGCGGTTCTGGCTTTTTTGGAACAGAACTGGATGGAAGGCGGCGTCGCCCTGCACAACGTCGCCCATTTCAAGAAGATCGTCCGCTGGCTGCGTCAGATGGACCTGATCGACGACGACGGCGCGCCCACCCGCGGTTTGCGCCATGAAGATGACGACACGTTTTTTGCCCGCTGGTTCGCCGAATGAGCGTTCTGGTCATCGGGATCGGCCACCCGTACCGCCGCGACGACGCGGTGGGGCTGCGGGTGGCGGACCGGGTGGCCGACCTTGGTCTGGGTCATGTGGTCGTCCTTCACCATCACGGGGAAGGCACCGACTTGATGGCGCGCTGGCGGGGGTATTCGGCGGTGGTTCTGGTGGACGCCACCTGCGGCGGCGGTCCGGCGGGCGAAGTGCGCCATTGGGACGATCCGGCAACGGTTCCCGCCACCTGCTTTCCCAAGGGAAGCCATGTCTTCGGTGTGGGCGAGGCTTTGGCTTTGGCGTCGGTCCTTGGTGAATTGCCGCCCCGCATGCGGATCATCGGTATCGAAGGCGCCGACTTTTCCGCCGGAGAGGGGATGGATGACGCCGTCAGTCAATCTGTCGACGCGGCGTTGATTTTGGTCATCAATTTCATTTCCCGGAAATGAATTCAATCTTTAGTGCCGAACGCTTTGTGCCGTGCCCAGAATTGGTGTCACGCATTCAGGCGGAATAAAACAAAAGTTTGCATCCATGTGCAACAAGAGGTTGCTATTGATGCCAAAAGTAGCGAAAATAGGGTTGTGGGGCATTCAGCCACAGGAAATTGCACATATGACATCAACTGCCACTGTTTCCGTGAAAACCTCGACCCGCAAGGTGTCCAGCCGCGGGCGGACGCCTGCCGGCAAGCCCAACCCGATCGACGTTCACGTGGGCGCCCGGGTGCGTCTGCGCCGAACCCTGATGGGGATGAGCCAGGAAAAGTTGGGCGAGGCTTTGGGGTTGACCTTCCAGCAGGTGCAGAAGTACGAACGCGGCGCCAATCGCGTCGGCGCTTCGCGTCTTTTCGACCTGTCGCGCGTGTTGGACGTGCCGGTCAGCTTTTTCTTCGACGACATGTCCGAAGAAGTGGAATCCCTGTCGCCGCGTCTGATCTCGGGCCTGTCCGAGGAACCGGCCGGATTCGAAGCCGATCCCATGACCAAGCGCGAAACCCTGGAACTGGTCCGGGCTTATTACCGCATCACCGATCCCCAGGTGCGCAAGCGCGTCCTGGATCTGGCCAAGGCCTTGGGCGCGGTCAGCGACTCGGTCTCGGAATAAGCCATACCTTGACAAAGGCCGCGACGCAGTGACGTCGCGGCCTTTTTCATGTCTAGAGCCGTGATACGGGATCAGCCCGGTTTAAAAGCCTAGCTGGTGCCGGCCAGTTCCTGGGCCAGTTGGGTGACCCGCTTGCGCTTTTCGGCATCGCTGATGGCCAGGAAGGCGCGCAGCAGATCCAGCGTTTCCAGGCTGTCTTCGTCTTCGGCGGCAAGGGGGGCGGCGAAGGCGGTGCCCGGAAATCCGATATCTTGTTCCCGTGGGGCGTTTTCGAAGAAATAGCTGATGGGGACGTCCAGCACCTGGGACAGCCTGTGCAACTGACAGGCGCTGAGGCGTTGCAATCCCGTTTCCATTCTTGTCACGGAATCGTCGTCAACGGCCAATGCGCGTGACAGGTCCTGGGGTGTCATCTCCAGGCTTTGACGCCTGCCCCTGATTCGCATCCCCAGATGGGCGTCCATGGGGCTGGGAACTTTTTCCACGCTATCTGGCCGGTTCATCGCACACGCAAGATTGATTGGTGGTCTGGGTGTGTATACCATACGCGGTGAAGGTGTAAAACTCGTGGGTGGTGCGAGGTAACATGGTCGGTGACTCGTTTCGTTTTGGCGATTTCATCGAACGCACCTTGCAAGCCGAGTCCACGCCGGAACTGGTGGCGGAACTGAAATCGGCCCTGGGGCAGTTCGGGTTTGCCTATATGGCCTGCGGATCCTTCGGCGACCCCGAAAGGTCGCTGGACGACGAGACCATTCCGGCGGTCATCGTCGATTATCCCGAGCAATGGCAGACCCATTATTTCGAGAACAACTACGTCACCATCGACCCGGTGGTGACGCGGGCCAGTCTGGCCCGCATTCCCTATCGCTGGTCGGACCTGCAGGACCTGAGCGGAGTTCAGCGCCGCATGTTCAACGAAGCCGGCGACGCTGGGCTGGTGGACGGCATCACCGTGCCCATCCACGGTCCTGCCGGCGAAGTGTTCGTGGCCTCTATCGCCACGCCCTATCTGGACATCGACCACCGCCGCTCGTTGTCGGTGGTCAACATGCTGGTTGTCCAGGCCCATACCGTGCTGGTGGGATTGAAGCATCCGGGCGCCCCTGGTGCACCGGTGTCGCTGACCAGCCGTGAACGCGAATGCCTGATCTGGTCGGCTCGCGGAAAGTCGTCGTGGGACATCGGGATGATCCTGAACATCTCGGACAACACGGTGAATTTTCATCTGAAGAACGCCATGAGCAAATTGAAGGCTTCGACGCGCGTGCTCGCCATCGTCAAGGCTATTCGCATGGGATTGATCGTCCCGTAAACCTCTCAACCTTGGCAGGATGTAATAATACTCGATTCGTCTTCTTCTGGTGCCAGATACGAGATGCGCCAGGAGGGGTAGATGATTGAGGTTGTGACTTGGGCGAACTCACACGTATTTGGCGATTCACTCGCCGCCCACCATCGGTTGCGGCATAAGTGTTTCGTTGAACGTAATGGGTGGAGCGTTCCCAGCCATGATGGCATGGAATACGATCAGTTCGACACGCCGGCCGCCACGTACCTGATCCACCGTCATCCCGGAGGTCAGGTCAACGGTGTGGCCCGACTGATCCCCACCACCCGGCCTTACATGCTGAAGGAATTGTGGCCCGACTTGCTGGGCGACGACGTGCCGGTGTCCAGCCAAGTGTGGGAAGCCACCCGTTTCGGCATCGACGACGACCTTGACCCGACGGTCAAGCGGCGGGTTGCCGCTGAAATCGTCCTGGGCTGCTTGGAATTCGGCCTGTCCATGGGCATCGACCGCTATCTGGTGCTGATGCCGCATCTGATCATTCGCCGCACCATCGGCGGTGCCGGGTGCAAGTTCCGTTTCCTGGGGGAAAGCCGGACGCTCACCGATTATCCGGTGGCGGCGGCCGAGATCGAGGTGAGCGAGCAGGCCCTGGCCAGCGCCCGGGCGAAATGTGCCATTTCCGGTTCGGTGCTGCGGCGCCATGACCACGCCGCCGAGGCCGCGTGATGGACGGCGGTCTGCAGAGTCGGGGGGCGGGGCCGCTGGCCGGCGACGCCGCCATCCTGGGTCAGGCGCTGGAGGCGCTGGCCAGCAAGGCCCGCGCCCTGGGATTGTCCGATCTGGCGGAATCCATCCAGGTCCTGGGCATCGAAGCGGCGGAAATCGCCCGTTTCGCCGCCAAGCTGCATCACTGACGCGACAAGGCCCGCTTTCCCGGGGAAAGCGGGCCTTGCGACACGGGGGCGAGGATCAGTGAAGGGGGTTGCTGACGTCTTCGGCGGCCAGGCCGGCCACCTCGATCAGTTCGGCCAACTCGCGCAGGTCGGCGTCGCGGGCTTCGCGGGCCAGATAATCCAGGCAGTGCTTGATGGCGCGGGCGTTCTCGCTGCGGCTTTTGGCTTCGTTCATCTTCGACCCCTCCTTGGCATGGTTGAGCGAGCCTAAGCCTTTTGGGGTCTTTCATGTACCTACCAGACTTGGTGGGGTGTCGTGTCGCGCCCTGAAAAACCACACAAGTCCAGTTGTTGAGATGGATTCCAGGACAAGCTAAGGTGCGGGACGTTTGCCCCTTTGTCTGATCGAGGAAGCCCATGAATCGGCAGGTCAACATCGCTATCTGCCCGTTTTCCTTTCCGGCCAGCCTGCCGTTGGGGCCATCCATCATCAAGGCGTTCGTCGAGGAACATTCCGATTTCAAGGTTGCTTGCGTCGATCTGAACGCCGAATGGTACAACACCTTCGTCGACGCCGCCCTGGCGGGGAAAAGCTTCATCCAGTTCACCCCCCAGGCCCATGCCGACTTCACCAAGGCCGCCGCCATGTTCCGTCAAGGCGGCGACGTGTTCTGGAACGAGGCCGAATACCTGCGTCTGTCGCGCTTTTTCGAAAGCACCATCCGCAAGGTGGAAAACGTCTTCCTGGACGGCTTCGAACGGGCCTGCGCCCATGGGGAATACGTGCCGCCCATCAAGGCCTATGCCGAACACGCGGCCCGCAAGCTGTTGGCCAACGACCCGTCGGTGGTGGGCTTCTCGCTGATGTTCCGCGAACAATACATGCCGTCGGTGCTGATCGCCTATTACGTCAAGGCGCTGAAGCCCGACGTGAAAATCGTCTTCGGCGGCGGTTACACCAGCGCCTGCCATCCGTCGGTGGTGTTCGCCAACCCGTTCATTGACTTCGTCGTCTTCAACGAGGGCGAGGGCGGTTTCTTGGACCTGCTGCAAGCCTTGGATCGGGGGCAGACCCGCTTCGACGGCATTCCCAACCTGATCTGGCGCGACGCCGATGTCCCCGACGGCTGGGTGAAGAACCCCAAGTCGCCGTCGGTGGACTTCAAGACCCAGCCCTATCCGGATTTCTCGGATTATACCCTTGGGTCCTATTTCCAGCCCGAACCGGTGTTCCCCATCATGTCGTCCAAGGGCTGCGCCTGGGACAAGTGCACGTTCTGCACCCACCATCGGTCCTATTCCGGCGCCCATCGTGCCGCCAACACCGACCGGGTGGTGGGCGAGATCGAGCACATGGTCAACACCTATGGGGTCAAGCGTTTCGCCTTCGTCGACGAGATGATCTCGCCCGGCCGCTTCCGCCGTATTTCCGAAGACCTGATCGCCAAGGGCATCGACATCACCTGGTACGCCCTGGCCAAGCCCGACCTGATCTATACCCAGGACGTCCTGGACATCATGTACAAGGGCGGGTGCCGTTATCTGCTGTGGGGGGTGGAATCGGCCAACCAGCGCACCATCGACCTGATGGACAAGGGCACCACGCCTGATGGCGTCGCCGAGGTGCTGGCCCGTTCCACCAAGGCGGGGATCAGGAACCACCTGTTCATCATCGTCGGCTTCCCCTCGGAAACCGAGCGCGAATACATGGAAACCATGGATTTCCTGTATAAGAACCGCGACAACGTTCACCGCATCCTGGCCTGCGGTTTCTCGCTGGACAACGGCTCGGTGATCTTCAAGGAACCGGAACGCTTCGGCATTTCGCGCATCTGGGACGTGTCCAACATCGCCACCGTCAGCGTCAAATACGACGTGGTCGACGGCGTCGGCTGCTTCGACACCGAAAAGCATGCCATGTTCTGGAAGACCAACTTCTTCGACCATTTCGAATCGTTCCGGGGCGACCTGGGGCTGTTCCGCAATCACGCCTTGCTGCATTATACCTACGAGCAGCGGATCAAGCCGCTTGGCAATCGTCGGGTGCCCAACCCGCGCAAGCTGAAGCCGCCGCCCTATCAATCGGGGGCCAACACCAAGCCCGATCGCAAGGTGTTGACCAAGTAACGGAAACGGGACATGGCGGAAGCACGCGCTTGGGTTCTGCTGCGGTCCAAGCGGCGCTTCAACCTGCTTGATCCCACGCCCTTGGACTGGGAACTGGGTGACCTGGCCGAGGGCGAGGCGCGCACCTTCCGTTGGGGCGGTTCCTCGGTGTGGGACTGGCCGCTTTCGGTGGCCCAACATAGCCTGATGACCCTGGAAATCCAGCGCGCCAGCGCGCCCACCGGCCTGTCCACCGCACTGGAACTGGCCAATCTGGTCCATGACGGGGCCGAGGCCTTGGGGGTGCGCTGGGACCCCATCACCCCGGTGAAACCTTTTCTGGGCGAAGGCTTCCACAAGATGGACCGGGCCATCCAGCGCGCCATCCATATCCGCCTGGGGATTCCCGCCGACCTGCCGGCGGAGTGGAAAAAGGCGATCAAGGACGCCGACCGCCGTGCCGCCGCCGCCGAGGCCCTGCACGTGGCGGGCTGGAGCCCGCAGGAAATCCGCACCACCTTGAAAATCCGCCTGGCTCCGCTGACCGAGGACCCCTTGCTGCGTCGCTATGGCGGCACGCCCTGGGAGCCCTGGCCCATGCGGGTAGCCGAGGAACGCTTCCTGACCGAGCTGGAGCGGTTGATCCGCCGTCACGGCGGCGGATGAGCGGGGGCTTCCACATTGATGCCGGCACCATCCCGCCCGTGCCCGGCGCTTATGTCCTGGTCATCCGACTTGACGCCCCGCTGCCGCCCTTGGCGCCGGGGCGTTATCTTTATTGCGGCTCGGCCAAGGGGGCGGGCGGCTTGCGGGCCAGGTTGGGCCGGCATATGCGCAAGGACAAGAAAATCCGCTGGCACGTGGACCGCCTGACCGAGGCGGGGGTGGTGGAAGGCGCCTTTGTTTTCGAAGACGGCGACGAATGCGCCCTGGTGGCCAAGTTGTCCTATCTGCCGGTGCCCTGGCCCGGCTTCGGCAGTTCCGATTGCCGTAGTTGCCAAAGCCACCTGCTGGCATTACCGGGCACTTTACGGGTCATTGATATCTTTTAATGCTTTGTTTCCCCACAGGGAAACATCCATATTTGGAATTGTTCCACTTCAAGTGTGGTGGGGCGAGTCGTAAACTCCACAGTCTGACAATGGGTGCGGCATTAATCGATGTGATCGATTTTTGTTAGAAATAAAACTCGTTTCCTCAATATGAGTTTTATCCCTAGGATCGCCCTTGTTCCGAAACACACACGCTGTGGAGAAAACCAAATGTCGCTGATCAACACCGAAGTGAAGCCGTTCAAGGCCCAGGCTTTCAAGTCCGGCAAGTTCATCGAAGTCACCGATGCCGACCTGAAGGGCAAGTGGTCCGTGGTGTTCTTCTATCCCGCCGACTTCACCTTCGTCTGCCCCACCGAACTGGAAGACCTGGCCGACAACTACGCCGAATTCCAGAAGATGGGCGTGGAAATCTTCTCGGTGTCCACCGACACCCATTTCTGCCACAAGGCTTGGCACGACAGCTCGCCGGCCATCAAGAAGATCGACTACACCATGGTCGGCGACCCGACCGGCACCATCAGCCGTAATTTCGACGTGATGATCGAAGAAGCCGGTCTGGCCGATCGCGGCACCTTCGTCGTTGATCCCGACGGCAAGATCCAGATCGTCGAGATCACCTGCGGCGGCGTCGGCCGCGATGCCAAGGAACTGCTGCGCAAGGTCAAGGCCGCCCAGTACGTCGCTTCGCATCCCGGCGAAGTCTGCCCGGCCAAGTGGAAGGAAGGCGAAAAGACCCTGGCCCCGTCGCTGGATCTGGTCGGCAAGATCTGATCCCGACTTAGGTTAGGGAACTTCATCCCAGCGCGGACCGCCCCGGCCATCAAACGGTCGGGGCGGGCCGGGCCGGCGGCCCCTCTTGCTCATGCCCCCCACACTCGCAGGAAAGCCTTTGACATGTTGGACGATACTTTGAAGACTCAGTTGAAGGCCTATCTCGAGATGGTTGAGCAACCCATCGATCTGGTTGCTTCCCTCGATGATGGCGCCGTCTCGCAGGAATTGTCCGAGCTGCTGGCGGAAATCGCCGCGCTCTCGCCCAAGATCAGCCTGGTGCGCAAGGATGACGACGCCCGCAAGCCGTCCTTCCTGATCCAACGCACCGGCACCGACGTGGCCGTGCGCTTCGCCGGCATTCCCTTGGGCCACGAATTCACTTCGCTGGTGCTGGCGCTGTTGCAGGTCTCGGGCCGCGCTCCCAAGGTGGACGCCGATCTGATCGACCAGATCAAGGCGCTGCCCGGCGACTACAGCTTCGAAACCTATTTCTCGCAATCGTGCCAGAACTGCCCCGATCTGGTGCAAGCGCTGAACGTGATGGCGGTGGTCAACCCGCGCATCAAGCACGTGGCCATTGACGGCGCCGCCTTCCAGTCGGAAGTCGAGACCCGCAAGGTGATGGCGGTGCCCACCGTCTATCTGAATGGCGAAGCCTTCGGCCAGGGCCGCATGGGCCTGGAAGAGATACTGGCCAAGCTGGATACCGGCGCCGCCGCCCGTGACGCCGAAAAGATCAATGCCAAGGACGCCTTCGAGGTGCTGGTCGTCGGCGGCGGTCCGGCCGGTGCCGCGGCTGCCATCTACGCCGCCCGCAAGGGCATCGCCACCGGCGTGGTCGCCGAACGCTTCGGCGGTCAGGTACTGGACACCATGGCCATCGAGAACTTCATCTCGGTCAGCCACACCGAAGGCCCCAAGCTGGGCGCGGCGCTGGAAAACCATGTGCGCGACTACGACGTCGACATCATGAACCTGCAGCGCGCCGAAAAGCTGATCCCGGCCAGTGTGCCCGGCGGGCTGATCGAAGTGCAGCTGGCCAACGGCGCCAGCGTCAAGTCGCGCACCGTCATCTTGGCCACCGGTGCCCGCTGGCGCTCGATGAACGTGCCGGGCGAGGCCGAGTACCGCAACAAGGGTGTGGCCTATTGCCCGCACTGTGACGGCCCGTTGTTCAAGGGCAAGCGGGTGGCGGTGATCGGCGGCGGCAATTCCGGCGTGGAAGCGGCCATCGACCTGGCCGGCATCGTGGCGCAAGTGACGCTGATCGAATTTGACAGCCAGTTGCGCGCCGACGCGGTGTTGCAGGCCAAGCTGCGCAGCCTTCCCAACGTCACCGTCATCACCTCGGCGCTGACCACCGAGGTGCACGGCGACGGCAACAAGGTGGTGGGGCTGTCCTACAAGGACCGCGCCACCGATCAGGTCCACAAGATCGAGCTGGAAGGCATCTTCGTGCAGATCGGTCTGGTGCCCAACACCGAATGGCTGAAGGGTGTGGTGGACCTGACCCCGCGCGGTGAAATCATCATCGACGCCCGGGGCGAAACCTCGGTGCCGGGCGTGTTCGCCGCCGGCGACGCCACCACCGTGCCCTACAAGCAGATCATCATCGCCATGGGGGCGGGGGCCACCGCGTCGCTGTCCGCCTTCGACCATCTGATCCGCACACCCTCGGCCCAGGCAGCGGCTTGAACCATCCTGTCGACAGGAAGGCGGATCGGGGGAACCCGGTCCGCCTTTTTTGTTCCCATGAAAGGAAAGTACCATGAATGCCTTGCGCAACATGAAGATCGGCAGCCGCTTCGTCGCCAGCTTCGCCGTGGTGCTGTCGCTGATGATCGCCCTGACGGTGATCGGCATCGACCGGGTCAGCCGCATCGAGGCGGACTTAAGCCGTATCAACGACGTCAACTCGGTCAAGCAACGCCATGCCATCAATTTCCGCGGCTCGGTGCACGACCGCGCCATCGCGCTTCGCGACGTGGTTTTGCTGCGGGACCAAGGTTCGTTGACCGGGGTTTTGGCTGACATCGACCGCTTGGCCGGTGATTACGCCAAGGCGGCGGTTGAATTGGACAAGATGTTCGCCGCCATGGACGACATCAGTCCCGAAGAACGCGCCATTCTGGCCAGCATCAAGGAGACCGAGGCCAAGACCATGCCGGTGGTGGCGCAGATCGTCACCCTGCGTCAGTCCGGTCAGGGCGAGCAGGCCGAATCCTTGCTGATGGATCAGGCCCGCCCGTTGTTCGTGGAATGGCTGGCCCGCATCAACCGGTTCATCGACCTGCAGGAAAGCAAGAACCAAGTGGTGGCCGCCAGCGCCCGAAGCGTGGCCAACGGCTTTCAAAAGACCATGGTGGGGGTGACCGCCATAGCACTTTTGGTGGGCGTGGTGATCGGCGTGTGGAACGTGCGTTCGGTGCGGCCGCTGCGGGCGCTCACCGCCAACATGCTGCGTCTGGCCAAGGGGGATTTGTCGGTTCAGGTGCCCCAGGCCACCAGCCGTGACGAGGTGGGGGAAATCGTCGACGCGGTGCGTCTGTTCAAGGACAGCATGGTGGAAGTGGAACGTCTGCGGGCCGAACAGCAACAGGCCGAAGCCCAGGCCGAAGCCGCCAAGCGGGCGGCCATGGCCCAATTGGCGGAAGAATTCGAAACCGGGGTCAAGGCCATCGTCTCGGCGGTGTCCGATGCCTCGGGGCGTTTGCAGGTGACCGCGAAATCCATGTCGGCCACCGCCGTGCAGACCTCGGCCCAGGCGCAAGCGGTGTCCTCGGCTGCCGGTGGTGCCGCCGACAATGTGCAGAACGTGGCGGCGGCGGCGGAACAACTGGCGGCATCCATCGCTGAAATCAGCCGTCAGGTGGAACAATCCACCCGTATCGCCGGCCGGGCCGCCGCCGATGCCGAGGAAACCAACGGCAAGATTTCACGGCTGTCGGAAGCGGCGGTCAAGGTGGGCGAGGTGGTGAGCCTGATCAGCGACATCGCCAGCCAGACCAATCTGTTGGCGCTGAACGCCACCATCGAGGCGGCGCGCGCCGGCGAGGCCGGCAAGGGCTTTGCCGTGGTCGCCGCCGAGGTCAAGAACCTGGCCAGCCAGACGGCGCGGGCCACGTCGGAAATCACCCAACAAATTCAGTCGATCCAGCAGGCGACCAAGGATTCGGTGGGTGCCATCGACGCCATCGGCCGCACCATCGCCGACATCAACCAGATATCGGCCACCATCGCCCAGTCGGTGGGGCAGCAGGAAGCCGCCACCGGCGAGATCGCCCGCAGTGTCGAACAGGCATCGCAAGGCACGCGTTCGGTGACCGACAATATCGGTGGTGTCACCCAAGCGGCAACCCAGACCGGCGCCGCCGCCGCCCAGGTGTTGGGATCGGCCGAGGATCTGGGCCGACAGTCGCAGACCCTGATGGAGCGGGTGGACGGATTTGTTGCCCGCATCCGCCAGAGTTAGTAAACCCTGGTCCCGTTGAAAGGCTGCGGAAAAAATGATGTTGGCGCCCGATCTGGCGGAAGTCTGGTGGATGAAGGTGGCGGATGTGCCCGCCACCTTATGGCCGTCCCTGGAAGCCTTGCTGGATGTCGGCGAGATGGCGAGGGCCGGCCGTTTCAAATCGCCCTTGGACAGCCAGACCTATACGGCGGCCCATGCCTTGGGGCGTCGCCTGCTGAGTTGGGGGCTGGGGGGCGACGCCGCCCTGTGGCGTTTCACGCGGGACGAACTTGGGAAACCGGAAGTGGTGTGGGATCGCCCCATGCCGCGTCCCAGGCTGAATTTGTCCCACACCAAGGGATTGGTCGTGGTCGCTTTGACCCTGGATCACGACATCGGCATCGACGTGGAAAGCCTGAACCGCAAGGCCGACGCCTTGGCTTTGGCCAAGCGGTTCTTTTCCGCCGATGAACATCAGATGCTGGCGCAATCGGAACCGTCCCGGCGGATGGGGGACTTCCTGTCGCTGTGGACCTTGAAGGAAGCCGTGGTCAAGGCCAATGGCAAGGGAGTGGCGGGACAATTCACCGCGTTCAGCATCGGCTTGGACCCGCCGTCCATCCGCTTCGACGACACCACTCTCGACCCCCGCCAATGGCTGTTGCGGCAATGGCGGCTGGAAGACAGCCATGTCATGGCCTTGGCCTTGAACCATCCCGACCCGTCTCGGGTGGTGGTGAATTGCCGGCAGATCGGCGCCGCCGACCTGCTGTCATAAATCCATCATTTCGCTAAACATCGAAATGATGGTAAGCATCCGTCATCATGCTTGAGATTTTCGAGATCGCCGCCAAGGCGGTGGCCGACCCGACCCGCATCCGCATCCTGAAGCTGCTGCAAAGCGGCGAGCTGTGCGTGTGCCAGCTGACCACTGTCCTGGGCCTGGCCCCGGCAACGGTGTCCAAGCATCTGTCGGTGCTGAAGGGGGCGGGCTTGGTGCAAAGCCGACGTGACGGCAAGTGGGTCTATTACCGCTTGGCCGAGAGCGACTTCACCCCCCATGCCAGACGGTTCTTGGACCTGCTGGCGGTCAGCCTGGGCGACGACCCCACCATCGCGGCGGACAAGATCTTGATGCTTCAGGTCAACGCCGTGCCGTTGCAGGTGCTGTGCGACCAGGGCAGGGCGGCCTTGCCGGAAACTTTGTCTCAAGCGGCACCTTCATGCTGTGGAGCAACGCCATGAGTGACACGACCTACAACGTGCTGTTTCTGTGCACCGGCAATTCCGCCCGCTCGATCATGGCCGAAGCGATCCTGAATGCCGACGTGTCGGGCAAGTTCAGGGCCTTCAGCGCCGGCAGCCATCCCAAGGGTGAAATCGACCCCACCGTGTTGGCGCTGCTGAAGAAGACCAACTACCCCACCCAAGGCTTACGGTCGAAATCGTGGGACGAATTCGCCGCGCCGGGGGCGCCGCAGATGGATTTCGTCTTCACCGTCTGCGACAACGCCGCCGGCGAGGTTTGCCCGGTTTGGCCCGGCCAGCCGATGACTGCCCATTGGGGCGTGCCCGACCCGGTGGGATTTGTCGGTTCCGAGGCGGAAAAGGCCGCCCACACGGCGGAAGTCATGCGCATGCTGTCCAGCCGCATCCAAATCTTTGCCGCTTTGCCCATCCGGTCTCTGGACCGCTTGAACCTGCAGAAGCATTTGAACGCCATCGGCGGAAAGGAATAAGGCCGTGACCATCAACGTCCTGGTGCTGTGTACCGGCAATTCCGCCCGCTCGGTGTTGGCGGAATGTCTGATCAACCGCTTGGGCCAGGGCCGCTGGCAGGCGTTCAGCGCCGGCAGCCATCCCACCGGTCAGGTCAACCCGCTGACCATCGAAGTGCTGCGCGAAAAGGGCTTCGACGTTTCCGGCCTGCGGTCGAAATCGTGGGACGAGTTCGCCGCCCCGGGCGCGCCCAAGATGGATCTGGTGGTCACCGTCTGCGACAACGCCGCCGGCGAGGTTTGCCCCATCTGGCCCGGTCATCCGTCCAAGGTGCATCTGGGCTTTCCCGATCCGGCCGCCGCCGAGGGCAGCCACCAGGAACGTCTGGCGGTGTTCAACCAAGTTTACGACATGATCGAAGCCCGCATGCGCCGGCTGGTCGAATTGGGCCCGGATCGGGCGGGGGAAGCGTGACATGGGGTTCTTCGAGCGTTACCTGACCCTGTGGGTGGGCTTGTGCATCGTCGTCGGCATCGCCTTGGGCCATTGGATTCCGGCGCCGTTCCAGGCCATCGGCCGCATGGAAGTGGCCCAGGTCAACTTGCCGGTGGCGGTGCTGATCTGGCTGATGATCATCCCCATGCTGCTGAAGATCGATTTCGCCGCGCTTCATCAGGTGCGTGAACATTGGCGCGGCATCGGCGTCACCTTGTTCATCAATTGGGCGGTCAAGCCGTTTTCCATGGCGCTTTTGGGCTGGGTGTTCGTCGCCACCCTTTTTAGGCCCTATCTGCCGGCCGATCAGATCGACAGCTATATCGCCGGGTTGATCTTGCTGGCGGCGGCGCCGTGCACCGCCATGGTCTTCGTGTGGTCCAACCTGACCAATGGCGAACCGCATTTCACCCTCAGCCAGGTGGCGTTGAACGACACCATCATGGTGATGGCCTTCGCGCCGCTGGTCGGGTTGCTGCTGGGCCTGTCCTCGATTACCGTGCCGTGGGACACGCTGTTGCTGTCGGTGGTGCTGTACATCGTGGTGCCGGTGCTGGTGGCGCAAATCTGGCGCAAGGCTTTGCTGGCCCGTGGTGAACAAGCCTTGGCCGGCATCCTGGCCAAGCTGGGCCCGGCTTCCCTGACCGCGCTTTTGGCCACCCTGGTGCTGTTGTTCGGTTTCCAGGGCGAACAGATCATCGCCCAGCCGCTGATCATTCTGATGCTGGCGGTGCCCATCACCATCCAGGTCTATTTCAATTCCGGCCTGGCCTATGTGCTGAACCGCAAGCTGGGGGTGGCCCATTGCGTCGCCGGGCCGTCAGCGCTGATCGGCGCATCCAACTTCTTCGAACTGGCGGTCGCCGCCGCCATCTCGCTGTTCGGCTTTCATTCGGGGGCAGCGTTGGCCACCGTGGTCGGCGTGCTGATCGAGGTTCCGGTGATGCTGTCGGTGGTGAAAATCGTCAATGCCAGCAAGGGATGGTACGAAGCGGGGCGGGGTTAAGCGCTGTCCCCCACCAGATCGCGATAAGCGTGCCACGACGCGTGGCCGATCACCGGAAGCGCCACCGTCAGTCCCAAAAAGGCCGGCAGTAATCCGATGCCGGTGACTACGGCGATGGTCGTCGCCCACAGCGCCATGGGCTTGGGGTTCTTGAACACCACCAAGGTGGACACCAGGGCGGCGGTGAAGATGTCGGTTTTCACGTCCAGCATCATGGGCAGTGCCACCACGGTGGTGACGAAGACCAGCGCCGCCACCCCGGCCCCCAAAGCCAGCATGAACAAGGTGAAGCTGATGCCGGCCATGGTGGCCGATTGAGCGACGAAGCTGTCCAGGCTCATGCTTTGATAAGGAAAGAACAGGGCGAACAGCACGATGGACAGCCGTGCCCAGATCATCACCACCAGCATCAGCACCAGTCCGGCGGTCATGATGTGGAAGGTGTTGGCCCGCCACGCTTGGTAAAGATGGCGCCAATGGGGGCCGTCACCCTTTTCCAGATGCGATGACAGGCCGTAAAAGCCCAAGGCCGACAGCGGGCCGATCAGCAGGAAGCCGCCGATCATCGGGGTGATCAAATAGGGCCAGCCGAACCAGGCCAGCCCGAAGACGATGAACAGGCCGATGGCGGCGAAGACCGCCCCGTAAAGCGGGCCGATCCAGCCTGAATGGATGTAATCCCGCCAGCCCAGCCGCAGCCAATGCCAGACGTGGTCGGTGTCGACCGCATGGATGCGCTGGATCATGGACAGGGCGGGATCGGCTTTTGGCGGGGAAACATCGTTCATGGCTGGCTCGCTTGGCGTGGCGTGCAGCCTTGCACATGGGAAGCGTTATCGCTTGGGTAAAGAGGTCAGCCTTGCCGTCGCGACGCCAGCGTCGCCAAGACATAGCCCGCCACCGCCAGCAGGCAGCAAGCCAGGATGGCGCCGATCACCGCGCGTGGGCTGTCGGTGGCGCTCCACAACGCCGCCAGGGCCAGGGGCGCCACCGACTTGGCGATGTTGACCGGCAGCGCCAGGGCGCCGTTGGTGGCGGCATAGCTGGCACCGTTCAGATATTCGGGCACGGCGGTGCCGCGCACGATGGTGATGATGCCGTTGGCGGCGCCGTACAGCAGGGCGAAGGCGACCAAAGCGGGGAAATGGCCGGGAAAAGCCATCAGCAAACCCACCGCCACCAGCATGGCCGCGACCACGCCGCCGCCGGTGGTCCGCGCGTCCAGCCGCCGCCCCAAAGCCAAAAGGACGATGCGGCCCAGCACCTGCATGGGGCCGATCGATGCCATCACCACCATGATCTGGCTGCTGTCCAGGCCGTGAAAGGTCATCAGCGGAATCAGTTGGAAGGTCAGGCCGGTGAAGATGGCACCATAGGCGGTGAACCACAGGGCCAGCCCCCAGAACACCGGATTGCGCCAGGGCAGGGGGGCGGCTTGGCCCTTGGTCGCCAGCACCGAACGCCCATCCCCCGGTTTCAGCACCAACAGGTGGATGCCGCCGACGAAGACGGCACAGAACAGGCCCAGGATCAGCAGGGCCTGACGCCATCCCACGGTGTCGCACAAGGTTTGGGTCAACGGGATCAGCACCGTGCTGGCGAAGCCGCCCAGCAAGGTGATGGCGGTGATGGCCCGGCGGTAGTCGGTGCCGAACAGGGCGGTGACCACGGCGAAGGCCGGTTCGTACAGCAGACAGGCCATGCAAAAGCCCATGGCGGCCCAGATCAGCACGAAGGCCGCTTGGCTTTCCACCTGCGACCAGGTCATCATCAGCGCGCCGCCGCCAATGGCGCCCAGGCTCATCACCATGCGGGCGCCGTGGCGGTCGATCCAACGCCCCACCCACGGGGCGGAAAAGCCCCAACTGGCCAAGCCCACCGACAGCGCCCCGTTCAGGCTGGTGCGCGACCAGCCCAATTCGGCTTCCATGGGAACAACGGCGACGGCGAAGGCGTAATAAAGGCAGCCCCAGGCCACCAACTGCGCAGCAGCCAGCAGCCATACAAAGGACCAGGGGCGGGACGTGGAAGAAGTCATCCGTGCTCCTAGACCAATGGGGCGCTTGTCTGTGGAAAAGCACCCCCGAACGACGAAAGCCACCCGGCATGGGGTGGCTTTGGTATCCTATGGGACCGGAGATGGTGGGCGATACAAGGATTGAACTTGTGACCCCACCCGTGTGAAGGGTGTGCTCTACCGCTGAGCTAATCGCCCATCTCTCGGACCCTGCAAGGTGTTCCTTGCGTCGGGAGGCCCGCTTTATAGAGCCCCCGTGGGGGCCTGTCAAGCGGTCTCGGTGTCGATTATTTTCACCATGCTGGGCGGCTGGTAAGCGGCGAATCCGTCCAGCAATCGGGCGGCGTCCGACGACACCGCCACCATCTGACGGTGACGGGGTTTCAGGAAGCCTTCGTCCACCATGTGGTCCAGGAAGGTGTGCAGGTGGCTGTAATAGCCGGCCACGTCCAAAAATGCCGCCGGCTTGCCGTGCAGGCCCAACTGGCCCCAGGTCCACACCTCGAACAGTTCCTCCATGGTGCCGATGCCGCCGGGCAGGGCGATGAAGGCGTCGGACAGTTCGGCCATCATCGCCTTGCGTTCGTGCATGGATTCCACCACGTGCAGTTCGGTGATGTCCCGCGCCCCCACTTCCAGGCGCATCAGCGATTCGGGGATGACGCCGATCACCGTGCCGCCGGCCTGCATGGCGGCTTCGGCGACGATCCCCATCAGCCCCACATTGCCGCCGCCATAGACCAGCCCCAGGCCGCGTTCGGCCAGCAGCCGGCCCAGGGCGCGGGCGGCTTGGGCATAAGCGGGGTTGGTGCCGGCGTTCGAGCCGCAGAACACGCAGACGCGCTTCATCCGATCAGCCCCCGGACATGACCTTGTTGAAGGCCTTCACCGCCGCCGCCGGGCCATCCGGATGCTGCCAAACGCCCCCGGACACCGCCAGGAAGTCGGCGCCGGCTTGGACCAGCGGGCGGCAGTTTTCCACGGTGATGCCGCCGATGGCGACGCTGGGCACGGTGAACAACTGGCTCCACCACTGCAGCAGGCCAGTGTCGGCGTGGTGCTTGGCATCCTTGGTCTGGGTCGGGAAGAAAGCGCCGAAGGCCACGTAATCGGCGCCCTTTTCCCCGGCTTCCATGGCCAGATGGCGCGAATCGTGGCAGGTGATGCCGACGATGCCGTCGCCCACCGCCTTGCGGGCGGCTTCATAGGTACCGTCTTCCTGGCCGATATGGACGCCGTCGCAGCCGGTTTCGAAAGCCAGGTCGGGGCGGTCGTTCAGCAACACGGCGATGCCGCGCTTCTGGGCTGGCGGCCGCAACACGTCGACGGCGCGGCAGATGGCGTCGTCGTCCAGGTTCTTCAACCGGATCTGCACGCAGGCGATGTCGCCGCCATCCAGGGCCTGTTCCCAGACGGGCAGCCACTGGAACGGGTTTTCGATCACCGCGGGTGTGATCAGGTACAGGCGGCAATCAGTGTTGCTCACGGGTGTTTTCTCCGGAAAAGATAGGCACTGGTTGAAGCACGGACGGCCCGCGAAAGCAACCTTGCCCATAAATGGTCACAATTCGCCCATATTGCCGCCATCACCCTGGGCCAGGATCAGCAGCGTCAACGATCCTCCCCCACAGTCGTTGACCATGGTCCCGACAGCTCCTGACGGGAAAAGAATCGCCGAGCAGATCGAGGCTGTCGTTCCCCCACCGACCCTCCCCCCAAGCCGCCTTCTGCTCGGCGACTTCCCGAACGGCCTGAAAGGCCGGGCCTTCCCCGCATAACAGCACTTTCTCAACCCCCATGCGCAACGCCGCCAGGGCCCAGCCCGGGCAATCGGCGCAGTCCAGCACGGGGGTGAAGTCCGCTTGCGGGAATTCGGATCGCAATGCGGTGACAAGGGCCTGCCACCAGCTGATCCCCTGGTATCCGGCGGCGCCGGGCGGGCTGATCAACAAGACGGGGCGGCCTTCGGCGGCGGTCAACGCGGCACGGCCGTGTTCCAGATGGTGGATGACGAAGGCGGGCGCCGGTTCGGTCATTTCCCGCTGGCGGCGATGGGGCGGCCGGGGCTGGTGAAGGCCAGGGAATGGGGGCCGAAGAAATAGGCGTTCACTGTTTCGATGATCGGTTCGGAAATGGGCTTGTCGGCGCTCCACTCCACCACGAAATTGGCCCCGGTGCCGCCGGTGTCGTCCTTGTGTTCGACGAACAGGTCGGTGGACGCCATGGGGGCCAGAACCAGCGGCTGGCTGACGAATTCCCGCAATTGCTTGCCCGCCGTGTCGTAATAACGCACCGACTTGACCGTGAATCCCGTGTTGGGGTCGGTGTTGCGGATGGACAGCATGGACGACAGCAACAACATCTGCGGCTTTTGCTTGGAATCCAGGTTGCCGTGCCAGATATGCGAATAGACCGGCACATAGACGGTCTGGCCCTTGGATTGGCGGCCTTCCTGGGCGTGGGCCGGAAGCGCGGCCAGCATCAGGGCAAGGGCAAAAACGGTGATGGCCAAGCGCATGACGGGACTCCGGGCAGAACTTCCGCAAGGCTAGCCCTTGTGGGGCCGCTGTCAAGAGAATGGGGGGGCGGACGGGAGGGTGTCGTTGACAGCTTGACCCATCGGCCCTAACCTTCGCGTTCGCAATTGCATTTTGGGGTAAGAACCTTGTCCGCAGCCTTGGGCCGCACCGAAGCGGCCGTACAACGCCTGGGCGACGCCATCGACCGGCTGGAAGCCGCCGTCGCCCGTGTCGGCGCCGGCGACCTGCTGCTGGCCGGCGAATTGCGCGACGCCCGCGATCAGCAGGCGGTACTGGAAGACACCACGCGGGTGGTGGCGCAACGCCTGGACGGGGCCATTTCCCGTCTGCGCACCCTGTTGGAGGCGTAAGGAATGGCTCTGGTTCCGTTGACCATCAATGGCCGCATCCACGAAATCGCCTGTGACGATTCCCAGGTCGCCCGCGTCCACGTGCTGGGCAAGATGGTGGACGGCATCGCCCAGGATCTGCTGAAGCATCTGGGCAATGTTCCCGACATCCGGCTGATGGTGATGGTGGCGCTGTCCCTGGCCGACGAACTGGCGGAACTGCGCGAAACCCTGGACACCACCAGCCACGACCTGTCCAGCCTGGCCGAGGGTGACGAACGCATGGCCGACGGCATCGAGATGCTGGCGGCGCGCATCGAAGCCATTGCGGAACGTCTGGAAAGGCCCTAAGTATAGCCCAGGAGCGGTCTGCTGCGCGGTGCGTCAGGCAGCTAATGTCCCTGGGGCGATATCTTTCCTCTTGGGAGCTGTCCCTGGCGGGGCCCTGGCCCCGTTATATGGCGCCCACCTGCTAAGCAGGCCACGGAGGACTTACAACGCCAACGGCCGAGGCGGCGCCGCTCCGCATTTCCATCATGACCTCTGAAATTCATTCCCCCGCCGATCTTTCCGCCGCCAAGGTGGCTGCACGCGCCCATGCGGTGGTGGTGCGCCGTCAGGCTTGTGCCGATTATGGCCGGGTGGCATCTGAAAAGCTGGCCATCCAGGCCGACCGGCTGGGGCTTTCCTGCGGCACGGTGGTGGCCGGCTATTGGCCCATGGGCGACGAGATCGACCCCAGGCCATTGCTGGAAGTCCTGGCCGGACGGGGCTGTGTGATCGGTCTGCCGGTGGTGATGGCCCGTGGCCAGCCCCTGGTGTTCCGCCAATGGGAAGTCGGCGACACGCTGGAACAGGGCCTGCACGGCACCTGCCACCCGGCGGCCCATGCGGCGGAAGTCCATCCCGATTTGCTGTTGGTGCCGCTTTTGGCCTTTGATTCCCAGGGGTACCGTCTGGGCTATGGCGGCGGCTATTACGACCGAACCCTGGCGGGTTTGCGTGATCGTGCTTATGTGACAGCCATCGGTGTCGGCTTCGCCGCCCAGCAGGTGCAAGCGGTGCCCCGCGA
Source organism: Magnetospirillum sp. 64-120 (assembly GCA_001898825.1). GTDB lineage: Bacteria > Pseudomonadota > Alphaproteobacteria > Rhodospirillales > Magnetospirillaceae > Magnetospirillum. Next base: position 495,850 of record MKVK01000011.1, on the reverse strand, counting down.
CAAATACGACCAGCGTCTGGACATGATCCTGACCGAACAGGGACTGTTGAAGCCGGAGACAGTATGAGACTTTTGTACCTAGGGGATATCGTCGGCCGCGCCGGCCGCGACGCGGTTGTGGCCAATCTGCCCAAGGCGCGCGAACGCCTGAAACTGGATTTCGTCGTCGCCAACGGCGAGAACGCCGCCCATGGCTTCGGCATCACCCCCAAGCTGTGCGACGATCTTTACGCCGCCGGCGCCGATGTGGTGACCCTGGGCAACCACACCTTCGACCAGCGCGAGATCATGCCCCATCTGGACGCCGAGCCGCGTCTGCTGCGGCCGTTGAACTATCCCGCCGGCACGCCCGGCCGCGGCGTTGGCATCTTTGACGCGCCGCGTGGCAAGAAGGTGATGGTTATCCAGGTGATGGGGCGGCTGTTCATGGACCCGCTGGATTGTCCCTTCGCCGGAATCGAGCACGAATTGCGCAAGGTGCGGTTGGGGGCGGGGGGCGTCGACGCCATCGTCGTCGACGTCCATGCCGAGGCCACCAGCGAAAAGATGGCCCTGGGCCATGTCTGCGACGGCCGGGCGTCCCTGGTGGTGGGCGGACATTCCCACATTCCCACCGCCGACGCGCAAATTCTACCGGGTGGTACCGCCTATCAGACCGATGCCGGCATGTGCGGCGACTACAATTCGGTGATCGGCATGAAAAAGGATGCCGCCATCTACAAATTCGTCCGCAAGATTCCCGGCGAAAGGCTGTCGCCGGCCGATGGCGACGGCACCATGTGTGCGGTGTTCGTGGAAACCGACGACCGCACGGGGCTGGCGAAACGGGTGGCGCCCCTGCGTCTGGGGCCTAGGCTGGCCGAGACGTGGCCGGATGATTAAGCAGGCGTGATCCGAAGGCCGAGGCCAGGGCGCTGAGGCCGGCGGCGCTGCCCACATGCCAGGTCAGGGTCACCCAGGCGGTGTCGCCGTCATGGAACAACGCCAGCGCCGCCGAACCGGTGGCCGCCGCCGCCAGCGCCGCCAAGCCGGCGGTCAAGGCTGGGTTCAGCGACAGGCCGCGCCGCAGCAGCAGCGTCAGCAGCAAGGCCGGCACCAGACCGGATCCGACGATTTCCGGCAGGCATTTCTGGTGAACCACCGAATCCAGGCTGGACCAGCCATTGGCCTGCCATTCCGCCCAGCATCCTTCGCCGGCGCTGGCCAGCCACGCCAAGGCGGGGACCAGCGCCACCATCGCCCGGCTGCGCTTGAATCCCGGCACCGAACTGGCCAGGGCGGCCCAGGCCGCCGCCAGTCCGGTCAGCAGGGCTGCGCCGTTTTGAATGATGAAACGGTTGTCGGCCAAACATTGGGCCAGATCAGGGCGCAAGCCGAAAAAGCCGGTGATGGCGGCCAGAACCGGCACCGACCCGGCCAGCCACAGCCCCAGACGGCGACCGGGCGAGGCCAGGCGTTTGACTGGCGCAAGGCCGCTGGACAATTCCTGGATCAGAAGATCGGTGTTCATGGGCCCAACATTCCTTTCAGCGTCTTCAGTGCCCGATGCATGGCCACCTTCAACGCCGGCACGCTTTGTCCCGACGCGGCCGAGGCTTCGGCCAGGGACATTTCCTTGATCTTCAGCATCTCCACCGCCTGCCGCTGTCCGGCCGGCAGCTTGGCCACCGCCTTGCCCAAATCCATGCGGTCGGTCGCAGACGTATTCGCCGCCTGGCTCAGAAAAGTTTCAGGCACCGCGTCAATATCCGTCTCGCGGCCCTGATGGCGGCGACGCGAACGCAGTCCATCCTTGACCCGGTGGTCAACGATAGCGGCGAACCACGGCAGGAAGGGGCGAGCGGGATCATAGGTATGACGCGCCCCGTGCAGGGTCAGCAGGATTTCCTGGACCACGTCTTCCATGTCCTCGGCCACGCCGGACGCCGCCAACTGTCGCGCCGCCATGCGTCGCGCCACCGGGGCCACCTCGGCCAGCAAACGGCCATAGGCCACTTGGTCGCCATCCTGGGCGGCCTGCATCCATGCTCCCCAGCGGGCGCTGTCTTCCAGATGCTTGGCGCGGTCGTTGATCATGGCAACAGGATGCGCGGAGCGAAGGACGGCGCAAGCGAAATATTTGCCGCTGCCAGGTAACCTTTGGGGGATGGACGACGAAATCGCCGCATCGACCCTGTTGCTCGGAGTGAACCGATGAAGCGTTTCCTGCTGGCTGTCGCCGCTATCCTGCCGTTGCTCGCGGCCTTGCCCGCCCAGGCCTATGAAGCCTTCAGCCAAACGGCGTTTACCAAGGCCCAAGACAAGGGCGACAAGATCTTGCTGCATGTCCACGCGCCCTGGTGCCCGACTTGCCGGGCCCAGGAGCCCGGTGTCGCCCTGCTGGAAAAGCAACGCCCCGAGGTGAAGGTTTTCCGCGTCGATTTCGACAGCCAAAAAGACGTGCTGCGCGTCCTGAAAGTCAGCTCGCAAAGCACGTTGATCGCCTTTGACGGCAAGGCCGAGACCGGTCGTTTGGTTGGTGTCACCGACGGCGCCGCCATCGCGGGTCTGGTCAAGTAAGGAACGTCCCATGACCGCCTTGTTCGCTGCCTGGGTCGCCGGCATGTTGTCGACCTTGTCGCCTTGCGTGTTGCCGCTGGTCCCGGTCTTGCTGGGATCAGCGCTTCAGGCCCATCGCCTGGGGCCGGTGGCCTTGGCCGGCGGCTTGGCCGTCTCGTTCGCATCTTTGGGCATCGTCTTGGCCAGCGTCGGCTTCGCCATCGGGTTGGATGCCGGCGCGGTCCGCAACGGGGCGGCGCTGGTTATGGGAATTTTCGGTTTGGTGTTGCTGGTGCCGGCGCTGGGGCGGGGCTTTTCCGCCCTGGTCGCCCCGCTGGCCGGGTCGGGATCGTCGGTCTTGGGACGGATTTCCGGCGAGACCTTGGCCGGTCAGTTTCTGCTGGGGCTGTTGCTGGGGGCGGTGTGGTCGCCTTGTACCGGTCCCACCTTGGGGGCGGCGGTTGGCTTGGCGGGGGCGCGCGACACCGCATTGCAGGCCGGCGCGGTGATGGTGGTCTTCGCCCTGGGGGCGGCCACCCCCATGCTGATGCTGGCCTATGGTCTGTCGTCGTGGCGCAAACGGTTGGGAAACTGGGCCAGCCGGGCCAAGCCGGTGATGGGGGCGATCTTGCTGGTGGTGGCGGCGTTGGTGCTCAGCGGATTGGACAAAATGGCGGAGAGCATCCTGGTCGCCGCCATGCCCGACTGGTTGGTCAACCTGAGCGTGATGTTTTGAAAAACAATGGGTGGAGAGGGATGCTCTGCCCCATGGTCTTTTCTCCACAAGATATGGTATAGGCAGCGGTTATTCGTTGCTCAAGTCCATTTACCGAGAGAGTCATGGCCGGTCATTCCCAGTTCAAGAACATCATGCATCGCAAGGGCGCCCAGGATGCCAAGCGCGCCAAGGTCTTCACCAAGCTGATCCGCGAACTGACGGTGGCGGCGAAAACCGGTCAGGCCGATCCGGCGATGAATCCGCGTCTCAGGGCCGCCATCCAGGCGGCTCGGGCCTCGAACATGCCGAAAGACACCATGGAGCGCGCCATCAAGCGCGGCGCCGGTGGCGACGACGGCACCAACTTCGAAGAAGTGCGCTATGAAGGTTATGGTCCCGGTTCGGTGGCCATCATCGTCGAGGGCCTGACCGACAACCGCAACCGCACCGCTTCGGAAGTGCGCTCGTACTTCTCGAAGAACGGCGGCGCCATGGGTGAAACCAATTCGGTGTCGTTCATGTTCGACCGCGTCGGCGCCATCCGCTATGCCGCCGATGCCGCCGGCGCCGAAGCCATGTTCGAAGCCGCCCTGGAAGCCGGCGCCGACAACGTGGAATCGTCGGAAGACGGCCACGAGATCACCTGCGCGCCGGACGATCTGGCCGCCGTGCGCGACGCCCTGGAAGCCACGTTCGGCACCCCGGAACATGCGCGTCTGGATTGGAAGCCGCAAACCAGCGTGCCGGTGTCGGACGAAAACACCGCCAAGACCCTGCTGAAGCTGCTGGACGCCCTGGAAGACAACGACGACGTCCAGCGCGTCTTCGCCAATTTCGAAATCCCCGATGACATCATGGAAAAGCTGGGCTGAGCCATGCGCCATGGCGGAGCGAGCGAAGCGAGGGACTGGGCCATTGCGGCCCCGCGAGCTTATGCGAGTGTGAGCCAAGGGCGCGGATGCGCCCGCCCGGCGTCTGAGGGGCAAAAATGAGAGTCTTGGGGCTGGACCCTGGGTTGCGCGTGACCGGTTGGGGGATGATCGAGCTGATCGACAACCGGCTGCGATACCTGGGGGACGGCACCATCAAGTCCGACAGCAAATTGTCCTTGGCCGAACGGCTGGGGCAACTGCATCGGGGGGTTCTGGCGGTGATCGGGGAATGGTCGCCGGATGGGGCGGCGGTGGAGCAGACCTTCGTCAACGTCAACCCGGAAAGCACCTTGAAGCTGGGCCAAGCCAGGGGCGTGGTCATGCTGGCCCCGGCCTTGGCCGGTTTGGTTGTGGGGGAATACGCGCCGACCCAGGTCAAGCAGGCGGTGGTCGGCACTGGGCGGGCGGCGAAGGAACAAGTGGGGATGATGGTGCGTACCTTGCTGCCGGGCTGTCTGGTCAAAAGCCCCGACGCCGCCGACGCCTTGGCGGTGGCGATCTGTCACGCCCATCATTGCGCCACCCAGCGCCGCATCGGAGTTTAAGAGATGAACGGAGCGAGCGCAGCGAGGGACTGGGCCATTGAGGCCCCGCGAACTCATGTGAGCGTGAGCCAAGGGCGCGGATGCGCCCGCCCGGCGCCTGAGGGGCAAAAACAATGATCGCCAAATTGAAGGGGATTATTGATACCCTTGGCGATGATCACACCATCGTTGATGTAAACGGTGTTGGCTATCTGGTGTTCTGTTCGGGGCGCACCTTGGGGCGCTTGCAGACCGGCACTGCCGCTGCTCTGCATGTGGAAACCCATGTGCGCGAAGACCACATCCATCTTTACGGTTTCCTGGAAGCCGGAGAACGTGACTGGTTCAACCTGCTGACCACGGTGCAAGGCGTGGGTGCCAAGGTGGCCTTGGCCATCCTCAGCGTCGCCGGACCGGAACAATTGCTGCAAACCATCGCGGCGCAGGACAAGACCATGCTGACGCGGGCCAGCGGCGTGGGGCCGAAACTGGCGGTGCGCATCCTGACCGAATTGAAGGACAAGGCCGGCAAGATGAGCCTGGGCGGCTTTGCCCCCAGTGCCGCCGGCATGGCTGCCGCCGCACCGGTTTCGGCGGCGGGCGGGCTGATGGAAGACGCCATCTCGGCCCTGGTCAACCTGGGTTACAAGCGCCTGGAAGCCTTCGAGGCGGTGGGCGTGGTGGCCAAGGAATTGGGCGACGATGCCGACAGCTCGACCCTGATCCGCCATGCCCTGAAACGGCTGGGCAAGGATCTGATGCGATGACTGATCGCATGGTCAGCCCCGATCAATCCTTGGGCGACGCCGACACCCATCTGCGCCCGCAAGTCCTGGACGATTTCATCGGCCAGCAGGCGGTGCGCGAGAACCTGAAGATTTTCATCACCGCCGCCAAGTCCCGTGGCGAGGCGCTGGACCACACGCTTTTCTTTGGTCCGCCCGGTTTGGGAAAGACCACCTTGGCGCAGATCGTGTCGCGTGAACTGGGTGTGGGGTTCCGCGCCACGTCGGGTCCGGTGATCGCCAAGGCCGGCGATCTGGCGGCGCTGCTGACCAACCTGGAACCGCGTGACGTTCTGTTCATCGACGAAATCCACCGCCTTAATCCTGCCATAGAGGAAGTGCTCTATCCTGCCATGGAGGACTTTCAGCTTGACCTGATCATCGGCGAGGGACCGGCGGCACGGTCCGTGCGCATCGATTTGCCGCCCTTCACCCTGGTGGGGGCGACCACCCGTTCGGGCCTGTTGACCACGCCCTTGCGGGAACGCTTCGGCATTCCCTGCCGGATGAACTATTACACCGCCGAAGAACTGGAGCTGATCGTCAGCCGTGGCGCCCGGGTGCTGGGCTTCGCCATCACCGCCGACGGCGCCGCCGAAGTGGCGCGGCGCTCGCGCGGGACACCGCGTGTGGCCGGCCGGCTGTTGCGCCGGGTGCGGGACTTCGCCGCCGTCGCCGGCGCCTCGCCGGTGGATGCCCGCGTCGCTGACGCGGCGCTGAACCGCCTGGAAGTGGACCAGATCGGCCTGGATGCCATGGACCGCCGGTATCTGCGCTGTATCGCCGACAATTACGGCGGCGGGCCGGTGGGTGTCGATACCCTGGCTGCCGCGTTGTCGGAAAGCCGCGACACCTTGGAAGAAGTGCTCGAGCCCTATCTGTTGCAGCAAGGCCTGATCCAGCGCACGCCGCGTGGGCGCATGCTGTCGGCCGCCGGGTTCAAGCATATCGGCATCAACCCGCCGCGCGAGGTTCTGGCCCAGCTGGATTTGCTGGCCCATCTGGCGGAGGGCGAGGAATGAGCCTTCCCCACGTCCACCAGATCCGCGTCTATTGGGAAGACACCGATGCCGGCGGCATCGTCTATCACTCGAACTATTTGAACTTCGCCGAGCGGGCGCGCACCGAGATGGTGCGCCAGCTGGGTTTGAAGCAATCGGACCTGGCGGCCGACGGGCAGGGCCACGTTTTCGCCGTGCGGCGGGCGGAAATCGACTTCCTGAAATCGGCCAAGCTGGACGACCTGTTGCAGGTGGAAACCAATGTCACCCAGGTGGCGGGCGCCTCGATGGAGTTGGCCCAGACCATCAGGCGGCTTGACGACGGCGCCGTTTTGGCGTGTCTGCACATCAAATTGGCCTTCATCGGCTTGGCTGACGGGCGACCCGCCCGCATTCCGGCCTGGATGAAGGATAAACTGCGCGATTTGGAAAGCGAGAGGCGATAGTCATGGATCCTGTTCAATCGGCCCAATTGGCCGGCTCAGTCACGCACGACATGTCCATGTTTGGCCTGTTCATGCAGGCCGACATCATCGTCAAACTGATCATGATCGCGCTGCTGGGCGCCTCGTTCTGGTGCTGGGCCATCATCTTCGACAAGCTGATGCGCCTGCGCGCCCTGTGGCAAAAGGCGGAAAGCTTCGAGGAATCCTTCTGGTCCGGCGGTTCCTTGGAAGAACTGTACGACCGCATCGGCGCCCGTCCCATGGACCCGATGAGCGCCATCTTCGTCGCCGCCATGCGCGAATGGCGCCGATCGGCGGCCAAGGGTCTGACCGACAAGGAAAACGTCCGCGTCAGTCTGCCGCAGCGCATCGACCGTGTCATGCATGTGACCCTGGGGCGCGAGATGGACACCTTGGAACGCAACCTGGGCGTCCTGGCCTCGGTGGGCTCGACCGCGCCGTTCATCGGCCTGTTCGGCACCGTCTGGGGCATCATGAATTCGTTCCAGTCCATCGCCAACACCCACAACACCAGTCTGGCGGTCGTCGCCCCCGGCATCGCCGAGGCGTTGTTCGCCACCGCCCTGGGTCTGGTGGCCGCCATTCCGGCGGTGATCGCCTATAACAAGATTTCCAGCGACATGGACCGCTATGCCAAGCGCCTGGAAAACTTCTCGGGCGAGTTCGGCGCCATCTTGTCGCGTCAGCTGGAAGAGAAGATCTGATGGGCGCCGCCGTCGGTCCGCGAAAGGGCGGGCGCAACCGCCACCGGCCGGTGTCGGACATCAACGTCACCCCCATGGTCGACGTCATGCTGGTGCTGCTGATCATCTTCATGGTCACCGCGCCGCTGTTGACCGCCGGCGTCCAGGTGGACCTGCCCAAGACCTCGGCCGCCCCCATCAAGGGCGATGACCAGCCGCTTTCCGTCAGCATCGATGCCAAGGGCGACATCTGGATTCAGGAAACCATGGTCACCTTGGAAGAACTGGCGCCCAAGCTGCAGGCCATCACCGCGCAAAAGCCCGATACCCGCATCTTCATCCGTGGCGACAAGGGCATCGATTACGGCCGGGTGATGGAAGTCATGGGCAATCTGGGTTCCGCCGGCTTCACCAAGGTGTCGCTGGTCACCGAGATGAAGAGCGAAGCCCCGGCTTCGTCCAAGAAGGGAGGCCGTTAACGGCCCGATCATGAGCATGCGGCGCGAAAGCTACATCTTTTCCGGACTTGTGCATTTGGCTGTCGCCTTGCTGGCGATTTTCGGCCTGCCGCAACTTTTCCGCGATCCGCCGCAGATCGAAACCCCCATGGTCGTCGATCTGGTGCCCATCAGCGACAAATCCAACCCACCGCCCAAGCAAAGTCAGGCCGACCCCCAGCCCGAGCCGCCGAAGCCCGAGGAAGCCAAGCCCGAGCCGCCCAAGCCCGAACCCAAGCCGGAACCGGCCAAGCCGGTGCCGCCGCCGCCGCCGCCGCCGCCGCCGCCGCCCAAGCCGCCCGAGCCGGAACCGCCGCCGCCGCCCAAGCCCGAGCCGAAACCCGAGCCCAAGCCGGAACCCAAGCCCGAGCCCAAGCCGGAGCCTAAGCCCGAGCCCAAGCCGGCCGAGCAGAAGTTGTCGGACATCAAGCCGCCGCCGCGTCCCAAGCAGCCGGAAAACGACCTGGATTCGCTGTTGAAGTCGGTGGACAAGAAAAAGCCCGTGCCGACCAATCCGCTGGACGACCTGCTGAAGGCCACCGACAAGGCCAAGCCCAACACGCCGTCCCAGGAAAAGGGCAGCCAGCCCAAGGCGCAGAACGTGCGCGGTTCGGACATGCACAACCCCAACCAGCCCATCTCGCGCACCGAGTTGGACGCCATCCGCGCTCATGTGTCCAAGTTCTGGAACATTCCGGCCGGCGCCAAGGATGCCGACAAGCTGTTCGTGGAAATCCGCATCACCGTTCAGCCCGACGGCACGGTGACCGACGCCCAGGTGATCAACGCGCCCTTGATGGCCGATTCGTTCTGGCAGGCGGCCGCTGACTCGGCGCGTCGTGCCGTGCGTCTGGCCAGCCCGCTGCCGATTCCGCGCGACAAATATGACCAGTTCAAAGACTTTGTCATGACGTTCAACCCCAAACAGATGGTTATGGGAAGGTAATCGCCATGTTGACCCGCATTCGCACCGCCCTTGTGGGCCTTGTCGCCGTGCTTGGCCTGTTGGCCGCGCCGGCCGCCATGGCCGAAATCCGCATCGACATCACGCGCGGCAACATGAAGCCGCTGCCCATCGCCATTCCCGAGCTGTTCGGGGCGCAACCCGCCGAAAGCCAGGCTGGCCGCGACATCGCCCATGTGGTGGCGGCCGATCTGGAACGTTCGGGCTTGTTCAAGCCCGTCGACCCGCGGGCCTTCATCCAAAACGCCGCGTCGTTGCAGGCCGGTCCGCGTTTCGCCGATTGGCGCCAGATCAACGCCGAGGCGCTGGTGTCGGGCAAGACCGAGATTTCCGGTGACGGCGATCTGACCATCGAGTTCCGTCTGTGGGACGTGTTCTCGGAAACCCAGATGATCGGCACCCGCTATACCATCGCCGGCAAGGATATCCGTCGAAACCCCAATCTGTGGCGCCGTGCCGCCCACCAGATGGCCGACGCCATTTACAAGCGCGTCACCGGCGAAGAGGGCTATTTCGACACCCAGCTGATCTATATTTCCGAGCAAGGTCCCAAGAACGCCCGCAAGAAGCGTCTGGCCATCATGGACCAGGACGGCGAGAACCACCGTTTCCTGACCTCGGGCGAGGATCTGGTGCTGACGCCGCGCTTTTCGCCGACCGCCCGCGAAATCACCTACATGTCCTATTTCCGGGGCACGCCGCGTGTCTACATCCTGCAGATCGACACCGCGCGGCGCGAATTGCTGGGTGACTTTCCCGGCATGACCTTCGCGCCCAGGTTCTCGCCGGACGGCAACAAGGTGGTGTTGTCCATGTCCCAGGACGGCAACGCCGAAATCTATGAAATGAATCTGCTGACCCGGCAGAAGACCCGCCTGACCAACCATCCGTCCATCGACACGTCGCCCAGCTATTCGCCGGATTCGTCGCGCATCGTGTTCAATTCGGACCGTGGCGGCGCCCAGCAGCTTTACACCATGAACGCCGACGGCTCGAACGTGACCCGCATCACTTTCGGTGACGGCCGTTACGCCACCCCGGTGTGGTCGCCGCGTGGCGACCTGATCGCCTTCACCAAGATGAAAGGCGGCGAATTCTACATAGGTGTCATGCGTCCGGATGGGTCTGACGAACGTCTGCTGTCCCAGGGCTATCTGGTGGAAGGTCCGACCTGGGCCCCGAACGGCCGCGTTTTGGCTTATTGGAAGGAAACTCCGTCCGACAACGCCGGTCGCGGTGGTACCGCCAAGCTGTACACCATTGACTTGACAGGCTTCAATGAACGCCAAGTGCTCACACCTTTGGACGGTTCGGATCCTGCGTGGTCCCCCTTGATTCCCTAAGTAGTAACTATTATAGTCCGCCGCGATTAGGATTTTTTCCGGTTCGCGGCGGACCTGATGGGCCAATGCTGCCGGATGTTTGCGCCGATCCTGTCATATCGGTGCGGCACAAAAAGAAAGTCCGCCCGGCATCTTTAATCCTCTGAGGGGGAGTCCTCACTAATGAAACTGCGTTTCCTGAGCATCTTCGCCGCCGCCGCCCTGCTGGCCGCCTGTGAATCCGCCCCCGAAGCCACCGGCACCAAGTCCGGTGCTGGCGCCGAACCGCCGAAGGTTACCAAGCCCTCGATCGTTCCGGGCTCCGAGCAGGACTTCATCGCCAATGTCGGCGACCGCGTGTTCTTCGACTTCGACAAGTACGCTCTGCGTGCCGACGCCAAGGCGACCCTGGACAAGCAGGCTGCCTGGCTGAAGAAGTACCCGACCTACTCGCTGACCATCGAAGGCCATGCCGACGAGCGCGGCACCCGCGAGTACAACTTGGCCCTGGGCGAGCGTCGCGCCAATTCCGTCAAGGAATACCTGGTTGGCGCCGGCCTGCCGGCCGCTCGCGTCAAGACCATCTCGTACGGCAAGGAGCGCCCGGTCGCTCTGGGTTCGAACGAGGCCGCCTGGTCGCAGAACCGTCGTGGCGTGACCGTCCTCAGCAAGTAATTGCCGAGACGTCGCTGACGTAAACGAAGCGCCCGTCCTTCCCGAAAAGGGAAGGGCGGGCGTTTTGTTTTGCGCCACAACTTTGCCTTATGGGCGCTTTATGCTATCCCTTTGGCTGTCGCCCACGTTCCGTGGGGCTGCCGTTTTCAAGTAAGATCGAGGTTCGCCCGTGCGCCGTCTTGCCGCTTTCGTCGTCCTGGCCGGTTTGGCCCTTCAGGTCCAGCCCGCTTACGCCCAATACGAAAACCGTGCCATGTCCGACCGTCTGGATCGGCTTGAACGTGACTTGCAGATGATGCAGTCGACCATGGCTCGCGGCGGCGCCAGCGGCGGTTCCACCGTCATCACCTCGCCGGCCTTGGGCGGCGGCGCCAACACGACCCGGCCCGCCGCTTCCGCCACCCCCATGCCGGCCGGCATGGCGGTGCGCCTGGACGAACGGGTCGACCAGTTGGAAGATCTGGTGCGCCAGTTGACCGGCCGGGTGGAAGAGGCGGCGTTCAAGGCCCAGCAGGTGTCCAAGCAATTGGAACGCATGCAGGCCGACATCGATCTGCGTTTCAAGGATTTGCAGACTGCCCAGCCGCCGGCGCAACCGGCCGAGGGCGGTCAGGCCCAGGTTTCCATGCCGGCGGCCAAGGGCGGCGATCAGCCTGCTCCTGCCAGCGCGCCGCAGACCTTGGGCACTTTGTCCGAAAAGGATCTGAAGAAGCCGGCTGCCAACAGCAACGCCCCGGTCACCCCCCCCAAGGATGCCCAGGGTTTGTACGACATGGCCTATGAATCGCTGCAGCGTGGCGCCTATCCGGAAGCGGAAAAGGGCTTCCAGGAATTCATGGCCAAGTATCCCAGCCACCAGCTGGCCGGCAACGCCCAGTACTGGCTGGGTGACATCGCCTTCGTGCGCAAGGATTTCAACACCGCCGCCGTCACCTTCCTGGAAGGCTACAAGAAGTTTCCCAGCCATTCCAAGGCTGCCGACATGATCTATAAGGCCGGCTCGGCCTTTGGCCAGATGGGCAAGACCAAGGAAGCCTGCACCGCCTTCGGCATCCTGTTCAAGGACCAGCCCAAGATGCCGGATCGGGTCAAGCGGGCGGCCACCGCCGAAAAGTCCAAGTATAACTGCAAATAGGAAAGGGCCCCTTCGACGCGAAGGGGCCTTCTTCACATGAAAGCCGTCTCGCCCGCCGAATTCGCCACCTTGATGGACCGCCTGGGACCGTTCGAGCCGACGCCGCGTCTGGCGGTGGCGGTGTCGGGCGGCGGCGATTCCCTGGCGGCGACGCTGTTGGCGGCCCACTGGGCCCATGGGCGCGGTGGCCGGGTGGTGGGGCTGACGGTGGATCATGGCCTGCGGGCCAATTCCACCGCCGAGGCGGTGATGGTCGGGCGCTGGCTGGCCAATCACGGCATCGAGCATCACATCTTGGCCTGGCTGGGCGACAAGCCGGCTTCCGACATCCAGGCCCAGGCACGGCAGGCACGTTATCGCCTGATCGAGGATTGGTGTCGTCAGGCCGGCATCTTGCATGTGGTTCTGGCCCATCATCAGGACGACCAGGCGGAAACCTTCCTGTTGCGTCTGGCCCGTGGTTCGGGGGTCGAAGGCTTGTCGGGCATGGCCGCTATCCGTCATGGCCCCTTCCTGCGCTGGCTGCGGCCCTGCCTGGACGTGCCCAAGGCCCGCTTGCAGGCGACGCTGCGGCACTGGGACCAGGATTGGGTCGAGGACCCGTCCAACCAGGACCCGCGCCATGCCCGGGTCCGCTGGCGCAACCTGTTGCCGGTGCTGGCGGCCGAGGGGGCCAACGCCGAACGGCTGGGCCAGACCGCCGCGTCGCTGTCCCTGGCTCGCGACGCCCTGGAAGAACAGCTGGCCGCCGCCTTTGTCCACCATGTCCAGCTTGATCCCGCCGGTTACGCCTGGGTCGATGCGCGGGCCTGGGGGCATTGGGGGGATGATCTGGCCCTGCGCCTGTTGTCGCGCCTGTTGCGCAGCTTGGGCGGCGAGGCCGTGTCTCCACGTCTGGAACGGACCCGGTCGCTGTTGTGCCGCCTGCGTCAGGGCCAAGGTGGCACGCTTTCGGGCTGCCGGGTGGCGGTGGACGGGGAAAGGGTGCTGTTCTGCCGCGAATCCGGACGCATGGCCGCCGCCTTGCCCGTGCTTCCCGGACGGGACGTGGTCTGGGATCGCCGTTTCCGCGCCCGCCTGCCCGCCGACGCGCCCCCCGGGTTGTGCCTGGGGGGCTTGGGGCCGCAGGGCTGGCGGCGCCTGACCAAGCTGTCCGGCGGCACGCTGCCGCCTTGTCCGGCCCTGGTGCGTCCCACATTACCGGCCCTGTTCGATCAGCAGGGTGTTTGCGCCGTGCCGCACCTCGGCTATAAACGGGATGCGGGCGGCTGGCCGCAGCGGCCTTGGTTGTGGCCGACTCCTTTGCGGCCGCTGACCGAGATTGCTCATTGCCTTGTTTAACTTTGGCAGGGCACTATCTGTAGAGAACGCTGTCATCTTCGGGCGCACATCTGGCGCCCTGCTACCAGGAAGGGCTTGACCTTGAATTTCAGCAAGAACCTGGCGCTGTGGATCATCATCGCCCTGCTTCTGGTGATGCTCTTCAACCTGTTCCAGACCTCGACGCCGCAGCGCGGCATGGGGCAGGTGGCGTTCTCGGATTTCATGGCCGAGGTGGACGGCGGCCGCGTCGCCGACGTCACCATCCAAGGCTACACCGTCACCGGACATTATTCCGACAACCGGCCGTTCTCGACCTACATGCCGCCCGAAGCCAACATCGTGCCCAAGCTGCGCGAATCGGGCGTCCGTATCTCGGCGGTGCCGCCGGCCGACGACCAGCCGACGCTGTGGGGCATCCTGGTGTCGTGGTTCCCCATGCTGCTGCTGATCGGCGTCTGGGTGTTCTTCATGCGCCAGATGCAGTCGGGTGGCGGCAAGGCCATGGGCTTCGGCAAGTCCAAGGCCCGGCTGCTGACCGAAAAGCAGGGCCGCGTCACCTTCGAGGACGTGGCCGGCATCGACGAAGCCAAGCAGGAACTGGAAGAAATCGTCGAATTCCTGAAGGACCCGCAAAAGTTCCAGCGCCTGGGCGGCAAGATTCCCAAGGGCTGCCTGCTGGTCGGCCCGCCCGGTACCGGTAAGACCCTGCTGGCCCGCGCCATCGCCGGCGAAGCCAACGTGCCGTTCTTCACCATCTCGGGCTCGGATTTCGTCGAAATGTTCGTCGGCGTCGGCGCCAGCCGCGTGCGCGACATGTTCGAACAGGGCAAGAAGAACGCGCCCTGCATCATCTTCATCGACGAAATCGACGCGGTCGGCCGCCATCGTGGCGCCGGCCTGGGCGGCGGCAACGACGAACGCGAGCAGACGCTGAACCAGATGCTGGTGGAAATGGACGGCTTCGAGTCCAACGAAGGCGTCATCCTGATCGCGGCGACCAACCGTCCCGACGTGCTGGACCCGGCTTTGCTGCGTCCCGGCCGTTTCGACCGTCAGATCGTGGTGCCCAATCCCGACATCCTGGGCCGCGAGAAGATTTTGAAGGTTCACATGCGCAAGGTGCCGCTGGCCCCTGACGTGGAACCCCGCATCATCGCCCGTGGCACGCCTGGGTTCTCGGGTGCCGACCTGTCCAACCTGGTCAACGAAGCGGCCCTGTTGGCGGCCCGCGCCGGCAAGCGTGTGGTCACCATGTCCGAATTCGAAGCGGCCAAGGACAAGGTGATGATGGGGGCCGAGCGCCGGTCCATGGTGATGAGCGAGGCGGAAAAGGAATCCACCGCTTATCACGAAGCCGGCCACGCCGTGGTCAACCTGCACATGCCGCATTCCGACCCGCTGCACAAGGTGACCATCATTCCGCGCGGCCGCGCCCTGGGTGTCACCATGTCGTTGCCGGAACGTGACCGGTTGTCGTACTCGAAGAAGTTCTTCGAGGCGCGTATCGCCGTGTGCTTCGGCGGCCGTGTCGCCGAACAGCTGATCTATGGCGAGGACCACCTGAATTCGGGGGCTTCCAACGACATCATGCAGGCCACCGGCATGGCCCGTAAGATGGTCACCGAGTTCGGCTTTTCCGACAAGCTTGGCCCGCTGCGCTATACCGACAACCAGGAAGAAGTGTTCCTGGGCCATTCGGTGACCCAGCACAAGAACATGTCGGACGAAACCGCCCGCCTGATCGACACCGAGGTTCGCCACTACGTCGAGGAAGGCGAGCGCAAGGCCCGTGAAATCCTGACCACCCATCGTGACGAACTGGAAGCCATCACCCGGGGTCTGTTGGAATACGAAACCTTGTCCCGTGAAGAAGTGGAAATGCTGATCCGCGGCGAGCCGCTGGTGCGTGACGGCGGCTTCGTCCGGCCCAAGGACAATGGCGGTCCGCGTCGCGGCTCGGTGCCCAGCTCGGGCTTGCCCGATGCCGGCGGCATGGACCCCGAACCGCAGCCGGGACCATGAGTTTCTCGGTAACACCTGCCTTCCGCCGAAGCCCCGCCCCCAAGCGGGGCTTCGTGCGTGCTGAAGACGTTTACCTGTTGCCGACAGGCATCGTCGGCGGCGAACAGGCGGCGGCGGCGGTGATCGGCGGTCAGGGCTGGCCCTTGGCCGACGGCACCTTGGCCTTTACCAGCGTCGGCGTCGTCTGGCGCGAGGACGGCACCAGTTGGATCGCCATACTGCCCTTCGCCGAACTGTCCAATTGGGCGGAAAACGAAGGTGACGACATGGCCCGTCATGTGGGCCGCTGGGTGCGTCGTCTGGGGGGCAAGCGCCCGGATTGGGCGGGACTGAGCATGGATCGCCCGCGATTGATGGGGATTGTCAACGTCACCCCCGACAGTTTTTCCGACGGCGGCTTGAACCTGGCGGCGGAAACCGCCATTGGCAACGCTCTGATCATGACGGCGGCGGGGGCCGAGATCATTGACGTCGGCGGCGAATCCACCCGCCCCGGCGCCCAAGCGGTCCCGGTCGAGGAAGAGATCCGGCGCGTGCTGCCGGTGGTGCGGGAACTGGCCCGGCGCGGCATCACCGTTTCCATCGACACCCGCCACGCCCCGGTCATGCGTGCCGCCATGGAGGCGGGGGCCAAGATCATCAACGACGTCACCGCCCTGGAAGGCGAGGGGGCGGTGGAGGTAGCGGCCCAGACCGGTGCGGCGGTGATCTTGATGCATATGCAGGGGCAGCCGCAGACCATGCAGACCAACCCGCGCTATGACTGCGCGCCGCTGGACGTCTTCGACTATCTGTCCGGCCGCTTGGCGGTGTGCGAGGCGGCGGGGATCGAGCGTCACCGGGTCATGGTCGATCCCGGTATCGGCTTTGGCAAGAATGCCAGCCACAACGCCCAAATTCTGGGTTCGCTTCCTCTGCTGCATGGCTTGGGGTGTCCGGTGCTGCTGGCGGCCAGCCGTAAAAGCTTCATCGCCCACGTCAGCCACGACGAACCCGCCGACCAGCGTCTGGCCGGCACTCTGGCGGTCCATCACATGGGGCTGGATGCGGGTTGCCAGTTACTGCGCGTCCACGACGTCACCCACGCCCATCAGGCTTTGGCGGTGTGGCGGGCGGTGTCAGCCGCTAGATAGAGATGCGATGGGTGCCGCTGACGCCGCGCTGGGGGGCTGAAACGGGTTGCCCTGGACCAGCACGATGGCTGCCGTCGGTGCGGCGGCGGCGGCGAACAGGGCGATGGCCAGGATTTCCGCCTTGGGCTGGTCCACATAGACCATGGCGATGGATATCATGGTCAGCAGTCCCAGAAAGGCCATGCCCAGCCATTTCAGCGGGTTGACGTGGGTCTTGGACAGGGCGATGCGGCTTTCGCGGGCATCGCGGGCCACCACCGCCTGACGCAGCATCTCGGCATGGATGGCCGGCGACACGGTTGCCGCCATGTCCGAACCGGCCAGGGTTTCCAGCAAGAACGCCATGGCCTGGGCGGTCTGTTCCGACGATTGACGATGGGCCAAAAGCGGCCATTCCTGATGAACCGCGCTGTCGGCATAGCTGCGCACCGCCTGGGTCACCGCTTGTCGCTGGGGGGCGGGCAGGGGCGCGGCCAGGGCCAGGATGGACCGAAGCGCCCCGGCTTCGTGATAGACGGCGTTCACCGCCCGGTCATGGGCGTTCCAGGTGTCGTTGGCCAGGAAAGCCAAGGTCAGGGCGAAAAGCACGCCGACCACGTTGACGAAAGGCGGCGACAAGCCGCGATACTGGCGGATTACCACGGCGAAGCGCGATTTGTGCGCCAGATACAGCATCAGGGCGGCGGCGCCCAAGGTGCCGAACAGGGCGAAGGCGGCCAACAGGTAGTGGTCGTAGCTGACAAGAAAGGCGGGCATGGGGGACTCGAACAGGGAAAGCGGGCCAGTATACCCCTTTGCCACAGGTTGGACGCGGAAAAACCTTTCAAAAGCCATGCTTTGGCGCTATCCAATCACCTTTCGAAAAAAGCGGGGGTTTGGTTTCTCCATGACGCGCAAGCTGTTCGGCACCGACGGTATCCGGGGCACCGCCAATCTGGACCCCATGACCGCCGAGACGGCGTTGAAGCTGGGCATGGCCGCCGGCCGCCATTTCACCCGCGGCGACCATCGCCATGTGGTGGTGATCGGCAAGGACACGCGGTTGTCGGGCTATTTGCTGGAACCCGCTTTGACTGCTGGTTTTGTCGCCGTCGGCATGGATGTGGTGCTGCTGGGGCCGTTGCCGACGCCGGCGGTGGCCATGCTGACCCGCTCGTTGCGCGCTGATCTGGGGGTGATGATCTCGGCCTCGCACAATCCTTATCAGGATAACGGCATCAAGCTGTTCGGTCCCGACGGCTTCAAGCTGTCCGACGAGGACGAGATCGAGATCGAACACAAGATGTTCAATGGCCTGGAAGGCTATCGCGTCGGCTCCGACCATCTGGGCAAGGCCAAGCGTCTGGACGACGCGGTGGGACGCTACATCGAATACGCCAAGTCCAGCTTTCCGCGCGGTCTGCGCCTGGACGGGCTGAAGATCGTCGTCGATTGCGCCAATGGCGCCGCCTACAAGGTCGCCCCTACGGTTCTGTGGGAACTGGGCGCCGAGGTGATCCCGGTGGCGGTCACGCCCGATGGTTTCAACATCAACAAGGATTGCGGTTCGCTGCACACCCAGACCATGCAGACCCAGGTGGTGGCCCACGGCGCCCATCTGGGCATCGCGCTGGACGGTGACGCCGATCGTTTGGTGTTGTGTGACGAAAAGGGCAAAGTGATCGACGGCGATCAGGTGATGGGGCTGATCGGCCTGACCCTGGCCAGGTCCGGTCATCTGAAGGGCGGCGGCATCGTCGCCACGGTGATGTCCAACATGGGCCTGGAAAAGCATCTGGCCGGCCATGGCCTGGATCTGCACCGCACCGCTGTCGGCGATCGCTATGTGTTGGAACGCATGCGCAAGGACGGTTTCAACGTTGGCGGCGAACAATCGGGCCATATCATCCTGTCCGACCATTCCACCACCGGCGACGGTTTGGTCGCCGCGTTGCAAGTGCTGGCGGCCCTGGTGGAATCGGGCAAGCCGGCCAGCCAGATGTTGCACCTGTTCGATCCCTTCCCCCAGGTGCTGAAGAATGTCCGCGTCAGCGGCAAGCCCGACGCGGTTTTGGCCCTGGACGACGTCAAGGCGGCGATCGCCGCCGGCGAGGCACGGCTGAACGGATCGGGCCGCGTGCTGATCCGCAAATCGGGCACCGAGCCGTTGATCCGGGTGATGGCGGAAGGCGAGAATTCCGATCTGGTCGGCACGGTGGTCGACGACATCGTCGCCACCATCACCGCTGCCGCCGGTTAAACGTTTCCTCAGAACGCCCTTTGGCGTTCGTGCAGCACCATGTTGAGGTCCAGTTCCTTGACCACCTGTTCCAAGGTGGTGATGCCCCGGCTTTCCAGGGCGTCGATTTGGTTCAGCAGCACGGCGGCGGTGACGATGGCGTCGCCCAAGGCGGTGTGGCGGTCGGTGATGGAAATGCCCAGGCGGTCGCAGATGGCGTCCAGGGAATGGCCGACCTCGGCCCCGTCCAGATAGTTGGACAGCATCATGGTGTCCAGGACCGGATTGTCGAAGGTGACGCCGAATTCCCGTTCCCGCATGCGCAGGAACTTCAGGTCGAAGGCGGCGTTGTGGGCGACCAGCACCGAATCGGCGGCGAAGGCCTTGAATTGCGGCAGCACCACGCCCAGCGGCGGCTTGTCCTTGACCATGTCGTCGGTGATGCCGTGGAATTTGATGCTTTCCACCGGGATCGAACGCCCCGGATTGACGATGCGGTTGAAGCTTTCGCCGGACAGGATGCGGCCGTTGACGATGCGCACGGCGCCGATTTGGACGATCTGGTCGCCCTGGCTGGGGGCAAGGCCGGTGGTTTCGGTGTCGAAGACGATGAACGTCAGGTTGCGCAGGGGCTGGCGACCCTTTTCACCGATGTCGCGGGCGGCGTCCAGCAGCGACATGTCATAGAATTCCGGCCGTGTCGGCAGGATGGTCTTGGATTGGTAATGCTGTTCCACGCCCTTGCGCATGGGCAGGCGCAGCCACGACCGGCCCGACCGATGTTCCTGGGCGATTTCCGATCCGGCGTGGTGGTCCAGCACGTCGCGGACCTTCATGCCGCCCAGGGACGGCAGGGTCTTGGCCAGCCAGCTTTCCAGCGCCGGTTTGGCGGCGGTGGCGCCGGCCCAGCCGATTTCCACCCAGCAGCCGCCATCATCTTCGGTGGCGGCCAGGTCGATTTCGGCCAGATTGAAGCGCTCGGATATCTGGCGGATCAGGGATTCCACCGTCAAGGCCAGCGAATGGGAATCGGCGTGCAGCCAGACCGGCAGGCCGGTGACGGTGACCTTGACGTTTTCGCCTTCGAAACGTTGGGCGACAAAGGCGAACAGATCCGCCGAATGCTGGTCGGCCATGGGCCACCAGCCGGACAGCGCCCGTTGATAGCCGTCGGTCACCCGCTTGATGGCGGTTTCGATGTTGGCGGCTTCGCGTTCGACGATGGTCGGGTTGTTGGCGGCGATGCGCAGGCGGATCAGCGGCGATTCCAACCCTTCGGCCACTTCGCGCAACAGCGCGTCGCGCCGCGACAGCGCCGCCACCTGCGGGCCAGCGTCGACCATGGTGATGACATAGCCCGAGGCTTCGCCGTCACCGCCGCGGATGACGCTCATGCGGGCCTGCAAAAGCGTGCTGCCGTCGCTGGCGCTGGCCAGGAACGGCGTGCCGCGTGCGCCCATGTCCGGGCGGTGGGTCAGCACTTCCAGCATGTGGACCACGGCTTCGCGGGTCACCGTCTCGAAGATCGAGCGGCCCAGCCCCACCGGACCGACGGCGGCCAGCATGTCCATGGCCACTGAATTATACAGCACGATCTGGTGGCGCAGGTTGCACACCACCACCCCTTCATGCAGATCGTTCAGGATGGCGGCCAGACGGTTGGCGTTTTCCTCGGCCTTGCCGGTGGCCTGTTGCAGGCCCTCTGACAGCTCGGCTCGCGCCTGGACCAGCTTGGCTATGATTTGGTTGACCGATTCGGGCAAGGGCGCCAGCAGGGGATAGCGGTCCACGTCCAGGTCGGTGCGGTTGCCGCCATGGGCGATGGCGCGCACTTCGCTGGCCAGCCGCTTGACGCCGCGCATGACGGCGAAGTCGACGATCTTCCAGGCCAGAACGAACATGGCCGCCGCCCCGGCCACGGCGACCAGGGCAAGGGCGTTCAGTTCTTCACGATCGACGACACCTTGGCTCAGCACATAGGTCGTGCCGCCGATGGCGGCGACATTGGCGATCAAAGCCATGGCCAGCCAGGGCAGGGGACCCCGCCAATTTTGCGGCACCCGTTTGCTCCTTGGACATTTTATTTTCCTTGGCGCGAATTTTAGCACGTGCCGGCGTCCGGGCAATGCCCGGATTTAAATCAAGGGCAAGGGTCAGGCTGCGTTGTCGTCCTGTTCCAGGCCGGCCCGCAATTGGTCGTAAAGGGACGCGGCGCTGGCGCCACGGTAATAGCCGTCGCGCAGCAGGCGGGAATCGATTCCCAACATCTTGGCGGATTGGCCGAAGCGGTCCATCAGCCGCGTGTCCAGGTCGGCGATCCAAAGCGTGTATCCGCAGTCGAACAGGGGATAGGTCATGATGGCAAGGTCCATGGGCATGGGGTGACTTAGGCTTAAGCTAGTCGCGACTTGCGGCGAACAAAGGTCGGGATTGTGGCGAACGGACGGCAACGCCTTGACGTTTGCCTGATCGAAGTCGCCTTGGCATACTAAGGCATGGTTTCAGGAGGTCGGGCATGCTTGGGCTGAAAGTATCGGTCGTCGCTGGTTTTCTGGCCTTTCTGCCCGTTCCGGCTTGGGCCCAGACGGTGGTGAAGGTGGGGGGATACGAGTTTCCCCCTTATGTGGAAAGCGGCAAGGACGACATGGTCGGCGCCATTGTCGCCGGATTGAACAAGTTGCAAGGCGATTATCGCTTTGAGTTCATCCCGGTTTCCGCCCGCCGCCGCTATGCGGATTTGGCCGAGAATCGTTTCGACGTGATGTTCTTCGAAAGCCCGCAATGGGGCTGGCAAGGTCAGGCGGGCGCCACCTTCACCAAGGTTTTCATGACGGGCGGTGAAAATTACGTGGCCCAGGCCCAGGCGGGCCGGGGGCAGGAATATTTCGACGATCTGGCCGGCAAATCCCTGGTGGGCATCCTGGGATATCATTATGGCTTCGCCGGCTATGAAGGCGATCCCAAGAAGCTGGAACAGAAATTCGACATCAAGCTGGTGGGCGGCCATCGTTCAAGCATCGAACTGGTCCTGGCCGGCCGTCGCGACGTGGCGGTGGTCACCGACGCTTATCTGCGGCGTTATCTGAAGGACAATCCTCAGGCGGTGGCGCGTCTTTTGGTATCCACCCACCCAGATCAGGTCTACGAACACCGTGTCCTGGTCCGGCGCGGCGGCCCCATCGGCCTTGAGACCATGCAGACTTTGATGGATCGCTTGCGCAATCAAGGGTTGTTCGCGACCCTGGCCGAATAGATATGGCTTACGCACAACTTTAACCGAAGCTTCAGGGCTTGGTCACGGTTCTGTCATGGGCGGCGCCTATAGTCGCTGCGTCTCTTTTGACGGAAGCGAGCCGTGAGCAAAGCCACTACCACCACCTTTCCCCGTTTGTCCTTTGATCTGCCCGGTCTGTCGAAAATGGCGGGCAATTTGGTTTCGGCGTGGCATTCCGGCGACCTGCCCTTGCTGTCGGACCTGTCCATCCGCTTCCGTTTCGCCTTGCTGGTCAGCCTGGCCCTGGTGGGGGCGACGTTTTTCGGTGTCCTGTCCTATGCGGTGGACAACCGCATCAACAGCCTGTTGGTTGCCCAGGATGATTTTCGCCGTCTGAACGATCTGGCCGGCGACGTGCGCGCCAAGGCGGCGGCGCTGCAAAATCACGAAGAACATTTCCTGCGCGAGCGCGACCAAGCTTCCGCCCAGGCGTTCCGCGACGACGTGGCTTTCGTCGCCCGAGGTGTGGAACAGATGGGCAGCCTGCCCGGTGCGGCCAGCATCCAGTCGCAACTGGACGCCTTGTCGCAAGGCTTCGGCAAGGTGTCGAGCCGCTTTGACGCGGTTTACCAGCGCGCCGAGGTGCTGGGCTTGACGGCGTCCTCGGGGCTGCGGGGGCAATTGGCCGGCTCGGTCAAGGCGGTCGAGGACGAATTGAAGATGTGGCCCAATGCCGGGTCGCTGCTGCCCACCATGCTGCAGATGCGCCAGGCCGAAAAGAACTTCATGCTTTACGGCAAGGAAAGCTATGTGGGGGTCCACCGCAAGTTCTCGAACCAGTTCGATTTCGAACTGGATGCGTCGGCTTTGCCCAATTCGACCCGCGACGACCTGCGCAAGCTGATGCAGGCCTATTCCGCCGACATGAACGCCTTTGCCGGCGGCACCATGGCGCTGAACAGCGAGGTGGAGGCCCTGCGCCAGGAATTCCAGGCGGTGCGGCCGATCTTGGCCCAGGTCTTCGGCCATGCTCGCGACGGCATGAATCTGGTGATCAACCAACAAGAAACCGCCCGGCGCCAGATGTCGCGGCTGATGATGGCCTTCAACGCCGGCGCTTTGCTGTTGTTCTGCGCCGTGGCCTTGGTTCTGGCGCGGTCCATCACCCAGCCGGTGCGGCTGATCGAACAGGCCATGGAACGTCTGGCCGGCGGCGACCATGCCGTGGTGGTGCCGGGCATTCGCCGTAAGGACGAAATCGGCGACATGGCCAAGGCGGTGGGGGTGTTCAAGGACAACGCCATCGCCATGGTCCGCCTGCAACAGGAACAAGAAGCCATCCGGGCCGAGGCCGAGGCCGTCAACCACCAGCGCATGCTGGCTTTGGCCGACCATTTCGAGCAGGCGGTCAAGTCGGTGGCCGACGCTGTTGACGACAACGCCCAAGCCATCAAGGACACGGCGTTGCGCATGGTGACGGGCGGGCGCTCCGGCAACAACTCGTCGCTTTCGGTGGCAGAAGCGGCGGAACGGTCGCGCAATACCGTCGCTGCCGTGGCGGAAGCCGCGGGCGAACTGACCGACAGCGTCGCCGACATTTCGGCCCATGTGGAGACCACCTCGCAGGTGGTGCGCCATGCGGTCAACGAATTGCAGAACGCCAATTCCAAGGTCGGCGGCCTGCTGCAACTGGCCGGCAACATCGATCGGGTGGTCAACCTGATCGGCGACATCGCCGGGCGAACCAACATGCTGGCGCTGAACGCCACCATCGAGGCGCAGCGCGCCGGCGAGGCCGGCAAGGGCTTTGCTGTCGTCGCCGACGAAGTCAAGCACCTGGCGCAGAAGACCGCCGAATCGACCCGTGACATCGCCGACCAACTGGCGGCCATCCAGGCCGCCACTGCCGACACCGTGGACGCCATCGGCGATGTGGGGCGCGCCATCGAGAAGGTGAACGACATCGCCGCTCAGGTGGCTGGCGCCGTCACCCGTCAGGCGGAAGTGACCGCCAAGATCGGCCGTTGCGTGGACGAAGTCACCGCCGGGACCCAGGATGTCACCGGCGGCGTGGTGCACGTCACCCAATCGGCGGTGCGTTATTGCGGATCGGCGGTGCGGGTGAAGTGGGCGGCGGACAATCTGGCCGGACCGGCCGCCAACCTGAAGCGGGAAGTGGACAACTTCCTGCGCACCATCCGCGCCTGATCAGGAAACCACCACCAAAGCCAGCAGGGTCAGCACGGCCAGCAATTGCAGGCCGACCCGAAGCTTCATCAGGGTGTTGGCGTGGCGGCGGTACCAGGGGCCGCCGCCGGCGAATCCCAAAAGGCCGGTGACCAAAACAGCGGCCACCGCCACGGGCAGGATCACCATCAGGATGGAAGACGCTTTGTCCATGCCGACCTATATGGGGCGGGCATTGCGTTTCGACCAGATCAAAATGGCGGTGCCGACCAAGGCGGGCAGCGCGGACAGGGCATAGGTCAGGGTGAAGCTGCCGATCAAATCGTGCAGCATCGCGAAGCACGGCGGCCCGACCAGAACCCCGCCATAGGTGAAGAACAGCGAAGCCCCGGTGACCCTTGGGATCTGCGCCGGTTCGGTGGCGTGGGCCAGTTCAGCCAGGTAGACCCCGTTCCAGCCCAAGGCGGCGGCGCCAAAGGGAATCAGCACCGCGAACACCCAAAATGCCGGCCATTGCGCCGACAAGGTGCCGGTGGCCAGGGCCAGGGTGGCGGTGATGACGCCCAGGCCCACCAAGGTGGGGATGCCGCCGAAAAAGCGGTCGGCGGCCGAGCCGATAACGATACGGCCGATCACCCCCGCCACTTGCAACGCCGACAGCAGGACGCCGGCCTGCACCAGCGACCAGGACAATTCCGTCACCAGCATGGTGACGGCGAAGCTGGATACCGACAACTGTACGGCGGCATAGGCGAAGCCGGTCCAAGACAACGCCTTCAGGCGCGGGTTGCGCCAGATCAGGACCAGACCCAGAAACGGATTGCCGCTCAGGCGGGCTTTAGGGTCGCGGTCGGCATCCCAGGTGCGGCGCACGCTTTCCAGAACCACGGCCAGAAACAGGCAGCCGACGATGACGGCGACCAGTGCTGCCGGCCAATCCCAGGCCTGGGTCAGGCGTGGGGCGATCAGCCCCGCCATGGTGCCGCCCAAGGGCACGCCGGTCTGTTTCAGGGAAAAAACCAGATTGCGGCGCTTGGCGCTGGTGGTCTTGGCCAACAGGTGCGAGGCGGCGGGATTGGTCATGCCGTATCCCAAACCGATCAGCAACGCGGCGACGGCGGCCAGGGGAAGGGTGCCGAGCGTCATGGCGGCGGCGCCCAGGGCGGCTAGAACCAAGCCGATCTGGGTGGAACGGGTCGCCCCCAGGCGGCGCACGGAATTGCCGCCGATCAACGAGGTGACCATGGCGCCGCCATAGCCGAAGCTGATCCACCAGCCGATCATCGACGCCGATTGCCCCAATCCGGCGGCGATGGCCGGGGCGATGGCCGCCGGGGTCAGCATGGCCAAGGACACCAGGGCCTGAGCGCCGGTGGTGACGGCCAGGACGGGGACATAAGCGGGAAGGCGGGGCATGGACATGCCTTGTCATGCCGCCAACCACCGTGTGCGGTCAAGTCCCGGCGACGCGGGACTGGATTGCGCGGGGGGCGACGCTATGATGGGGCCATGGATATATTCGGCATCGCCGGCTGGAGCGGCAGCGGCAAGACCACCTTGATCCGGGCGCTGATCCCGGTTCTGTCGGCGCAAGGGCGTGTGGTCGGCACCATCAAGCACAGCCATCACGATCTTAGCCTGGATCCCGGGGCGGCGATCGACGGGGCGGTGGAAACGCTGGTCGCCTCGGCGCAGCGCTTTTCCCTGACCGGGGATGTTCCCCAGGACGAAGACGCCAAGTTGCCCTATCTGGGATCGCGGCTGGCGGGAATCGACCTGCTTTTGGTGGAAGGTTTTAAATTTTATCATCATCCCCGGCTCGAGGTCTGGAATTCCACCTTGGGAAAGCCAATGTTGGTGCAGGATGATCGCCGGATAATCGCCACGGTCACCGATACGCACAGGCCTGAATCCTTAGGGCAATCGACACTTTGGTTCCATCGCGATGATGTCGTCGGTATTGCCGGGTTTATCCAAAAAGCATGTGTATCAATGTCAGCGTTTCGCCATTAGGTTAGGCATTCCGAACAGCAGGATTTATTTGAATATATGAAAGGCTGAGTCCTGAAATTCATGCCGATCATATACTTTTGTTTGTATGATTTTGATAATTATATCTGCGACATTTGTATGGAATACCCTTCTTTTGACGAAGGGACGAAACGTATCTTGCCGGTTGTACTCGCGTATGGCTAAGATGGCCGAAAGCCAGATTAACGATAAGGTAGGCTGGGATGAGGGTACTTCTTGCCGACGACCACGCTTTGTTTCGCGAAGGTGTGCGGCTAGTCCTGGAAAATCTTGTCGATGGCCCGCTCGAGGTCATCGAGGCCGGTGACTTCGTCCAGGCCGTATCGTCGTTGCGTTCCGGCATGGAATTCGATGTCGGTCTTTGTGACCTCAACATGCCGGGCATGGATGGGTTCGACGGGATCGAGGCTATTTGCCGCGCTGCCCCCAACTTGCATCTGGTGGTCATCTCCGCTTCTGAATCGCCCCAAGACGTTCGTCGTGCCCTGGATGCCGGCGCACAGGGCTATATCGCCAAGACATCGTCCAGTTCTTCCATGCTGGAAGCCATCCGCCAGGTTCTGTCGGGTGAAACCTATCTTAGCCCCAAGTTGGAAGTGGCCAATCCCGACGGCGCCAACGGCGGTCGCGATCAGGCGCGTAACGCGCTTACGCCGCGTCAGCGCGACGTCCTGGCCATGCTGCGCCAAGGCAAAAGCAACAAGGAAATCGCCCGTGACCTGAACTTGGCCGAAATCACGGTCAAGCTGCACGTCACTGCCATTCTGCGGGCCTTGGGGGTGGAAAACCGCACTCAGGCGGCCATTCTGGCGGCGAAGATCGGTTATTGACCCTGATCGGGCTTGCCAATCCGCGGCTTCGAGGTTAGGCAAGAACCATGAATTCTTTCAGGGGAAACAACATGAGGCTTGCCGTCCTAGCCGCCGCTGCCGTGCTTGTCTTGGCCGGCTGCACTTCCGATCCCTATCCGCTGGTGCCGGTGACCCAAGAGGGGCCGGCCAGCTATGTGTGCTATTCCAACATGATCTCGACTCCGGAAGAGGTTCGCGCCATCGCCGAAAACCAGTGCCGCCGTTACGGCTATGGGGTTTCCGGGCTGATCGGCCAAAGCTGGGCGCCGGGTCGTTGCGGTGTGCTGACCCCCAGCGTCGCCGCCTTCCAGTGTGGTTCGTCTTACGGCTATTACGGCCGCTAGGCGTTTCGCAAAGGCCCACAGAATCAAAAACCCCGCCGTTTCCGGCGGGGTTTTTTCTTTTACATCTGCTCGATGGCCGATAGCACCCAAGTGCCGCCCGATCCACGGATGAAGGTCCAGGCCTCGGTGGCTTCCACCGGGTGGCGCGGATCGCCTTCCACCACTGAATTATCGGACAGGCGGACCATGTAGTCCCGGGCCGAGAAGGTGATGATGGCGGTGGCGTAATCCATGCCGTTCTCGCGCCAGGTCTCCGAAACCTCGCCCTTGAGCAGGGTGACGTCCTCGACCACGTTGCGGACACCGTTGGCCTGATCGCGGGCCAGGTCCTCGCCGATCCAGCCGGCCACTTCCGGGGTGACCAACTGGCGCAGCGCCACCGGGTTGCCTTCGCTCCAGGCTTTCTGCACGCCTTCGATGATCCGGCCGAACTGGGCCTGATCGTCGTCCGAGACCTCGAATTCCTTGGCCACACGCTGGGCCGCCGCATGGCTGCCGGTGTTGTCCATGGCTTCGCGCTGATAGGCGGGGGCAGACGAGACGCCGCCGGCCGGCTGGGCTTTGCGGCGGAACAGACGCATGGCCATATAGGCCAAGCCGCCGATCAGGGCGATCTGCAACAGCGTGCCGAACATGGACGCCATGGGGGCGGCGTCGGAGGCGGCGGCCATGGCCGAATTGCTGCCGAACAGCATGGAGCCGATGCCGGCGCCGATCAGGCCGCCCATGATGCCGCCCATGATCGGGTTGCGCTGGAAGAAGCCGGGCTGCTGCGCCATGGCCGGGGCCGCAGCGCCGGCCACAGGGGCGGCGGGACGTACGGCATTGGGGTTGTACATGGGCTGGCTGGTGCCCGGCTGGGCGCTGGGCTGGGGCGTCGGCGCGATGGACCGCTCGATGGGGCGGTCATAGGTCCGAGAGCCGCGCGAACCAAGGCTGCCGCTTTTGCCGGCCCGTGCCCAGGCCTCGGCAGACAGGGACAAAGCCAACAATACGACCAGCAGGCCGGAAAGGATGCGATGACGGTTCATTTGCCTAACCCTAAAACAATGATGGCGGAGCCTATGTAGGTCCCGCCATCCGCGTTTCAAATGGGAAATGGATCAGGCTTCGGTTTCGTCCGAGCCCTTGATGCGGCTGGCCAGGGACGCCGCCATGAACATGTCCAGATCGCCGTCCAGAACACCCTGGGTGTCCGAGGTTTCCACGTTGGTGCGCAGGTCCTTGATCATCTGATAGGGCTGCAGCACGTAGGAACGGATCTGGTGGCCCCAGCCGATGTCGGTCTTGGTGTCTTCCAACGCCTGGGCGGCGGCTTCGCGCTTTTGCAATTCGGCCTCGTACATGCGGGCGCGCAGCATTTCCCAGGCCCGGGCCCGGTTTTGGTGCTGTGAACGTTCGGTCTGGCACGCCACCACGATCCCGGTGGGGCCGTGGGTGATACGCACCGCCGAATCGGTCTTGTTGATGTGCTGGCCGCCGGCACCCGAGGCGCGGTAGGTGTCGATGCGGCAATCGCCTTCGTTGATCTGGATCTCGATGGTGTCGTCCACCTGCGGATAGACCCACACCGAGGCGAAGCTGGTCTGGCGCCGCGCGTTGCTGTCGAACGGCGAGATGCGCACCAGGCGGTGCACGCCGGCTTCGGTCTTCAGCCAACCATAGGCGTTGTGGCCGATCACCTTCATGGTCACCGACTTGATACCGGCGGCTTCGCCGGGGGTTTCTTCCACCAGTTCCACTTTATAGCCGTGCTGTTCGGCCCAGCGGAAATACATGCGTTGCATCATCTCGGCCCAGTCCTGGGCCTCGGTTCCGCCGGCGCCGGCATTGATTTCAATATAGCAGTCGTTGGAATCGGCTTCGCCCGACAGCAAGGTTTCCAGTTCCAGCTTGCCGGCCAGATCCTTCAGCCCCCGCAACTGTGCTTCGGCATCGGCGGCGACGTCGGCGTCGCCTTCCATCTCGGCCAGTTCGATCAGGCCCAAAAGGTCGTCCAGTTCACTTTCCAGTTTGCGGCAACCGCCGATCTGGGTGTCCAACTGGGTGCGTTCGCGCATCAGCTTTTGCGCCTTGTCGCCGTCGTTCCACAGATTGGGGTCTTCGGCTTGGGCGTTCAGTTCGTCCAGACGCATCAGCGCCGCGTCCCAGTTCAGGTGACGCTTCAACAGGGCGACGGACTTGCGGATGTCAGCGGCCAGCGCTTCGATTTCGGCGCGCAAGGGCGGATTCCTCTCGGGTCTTGGGTCAGGCCGGCATTTTTACTGTTAATACAGACCGCCGGGCAAGGGCGGAGTGGCCCCGGCCGGCAATTGCGGCAGCGGCGTGACCAAGCCGTGCGAGCTGTCGCTTTCGCTGGGCAACGGGTTGAAGCTGAAACCCTCGGCGTTGCCGTCCAGCACGTCTTCCTGGTCGTCGGGCAAGCGGTCGCCGGATTTGAAGGCTTCCCAGATGGACCGCGACGCGCCCGGCTCGGCCGGCCGGCCGGTGGCGGGATCGACGCGCACCATGCGCACCCCCGGCGGCACGCGGAACGGCGTCGCCGGCTGGTTCTTCAGCGCGTCCATCATGAAGTCACGGAAGATGGGGGCCGCCACCGAACCGCCGGTTTCCTTGTCGCCCAGGCTGTGCGGTTCGTCGAAGCCGACGAACACCCCCACCGCCAGATCGGGCGAGAAGCCGACGAACCAGGTGTCGAAGCTGTCGTTGGAGGTGCCGGTCTTGCCGGCCAGCGGCTTTCCCACCGCCGACACCGAACGGCCGGTACCGCGCTGGACCACCCCTTCCAGGATCGAGACCATCTGATAGGCGGAGACCGGATCGACGATTTGCGGGCGGATGTCGGGCAGGCGCGGCATTTCCTGCTGTGCGTACTGCACCGGCCAACACCCTTCGCAGAAGCGCTGGTCGTGGACGAAGACGGTGCGGCCGTTGCGATCCTGAACGCGGTCGATCAGAGTGGGGGCGATCTTTTTGCCACCGTTGACCAGCATGGCATAGGCCGCCGTCATCTTCAGCACCGTGGTCTCGCCGGCCCCCAGGCTCATGGCCAGTTGGCGGGGCAGGGAATCGTAGATGCCGAAACGGTTCGAGTAATCGGCCACCGCGTCCATGCCGATGGCCTGGGCCAGACGCACGGTCATCAGGTTGCGCGACTTTTCGATGCCGACGCGCAAGGTGGTCGGTCCCAGGAAGTCACCACTGTAGTTCTTGGGGCGCCACATGGGCAGTCCCGGCCCCTGGGGCAGGGCGATGGGGGCGTCCAGGATCAGCGATGACGGCGTATAGCCGTTTTCCAGGGCGGTCAGATAGATGAACGGCTTGAATGAGGAACCGGGCTGACGCATGGCTTGCGTCGCACGGTTGAACTGGCTTTTGCCATAGGACCAGCCGCCGACCATGGCCAGGACGCGGCCGGTATGGGGGTCCATGGCCACCAGGGCGCCTTCGATCTTGGGAATCTGACGCAAGGAATAGGTGCCGGCGGCGACCGCCTTGCCGTCTTCGCTCTTGCCGACGGCCTCCACCAAGATGACGTCGCCGGGCTGGACCACGTCGGCGGGGCGGCGCGGGGCGGCGCCGACATGCTCGTCCTTTTCCCACGGCCGGGCCCACCGCATTTCGCTGAACGGGATGGTGCCGCCCGATCCGTCCACCAGACCGATCTGGGCGCTGGATTCGCTGGTGGCCAGAACCACCGCCAGATCCCACGGCTCGCCGCCATTGGGATAGGCCAGCGCCGCCAGCCGTTGCTGCCAGCCGCTGCCGGCCTGAATGCGGGTCACCGGGCCGCGCCAGCCGTGGCGACGGTCGTAATTCATCAATCCGTGGCGCAGGACCCGCGACGCCAGGGACTGCAATTCGGCGTCGACGGTGGAACGCACCACCAGACCGCCCTTATAAAGCGCGCTTTCACCATATTTGGCGACGATCTCGCGGCGGATGTCCTCGGCGAAGTAATCGGCGCCGACGATCATGGCGGCGTCGTCGCGCTTGCGCATCACCAGGGGTTCGGCGATGGCGGCATCGTATTCGGCGCGGCTGATCTTGCCGTCTTCCAGCATGCGGCCGATGACCCAGTCGCGGCGGTCCTTGGCCGCCTGGGCGTGGCGTACCGGATGGTAATTGTTGGGTGCCTTGGGCAACGCCGCCAGATAGGCGGCTTCGGCGACGCTCAGTTCATCCAGACCGCGGTCGAAATAGTTGAGCGCGGCGGCGGCGACGCCGTAATTGCCCATGCCCAGATAGATTTCGTTCAGATACAGCTCGAGGATGTGGTCCTTGGAAAAGGTCCGCTCGATACGGAAGGCCAGGATGGCTTCCTTGATCTTGCGCGAAATGGACACTTCGTTGGTCAACAGGAAGTTCTTGGCCACCTGCTGGGTGATGGTCGACGCGCCCACCGGCCGGCGGTCGGCACCCATGCCCTTGTTGCGCAGGTTGATCAGGACGGCGCGGGCGATGCCCATGAAATCGACGCCGGGATGTTCGTAAAATCCCTTGTCCTCGGCCGACAGGAAGGCGTCCTTGACCCGGTCGGGAATGACCCCGATGGGAATGAAGGCGCGCTTCTCCACCGCGTATTCGGCCACCAGCCGACCGTCACCGCCATAGACGCGGGTGGTGATGGGGGGCTCGTAATGGGCCAGTTGATGGTAATCGGGCAGGTCCTGGCCGTATTTCCAGAACAGGTACATGGTCCCGCCGCCGGCGGCCATGGCCAGCAACACCAACAGGCTGAACAGGATGGCAAGGATTCGCAACATGGCTTCCCATCAAAAGGCGCACGGGCGGTGGTACCCCGTTGGTCCGGTGCCGTCAAGCGTCGCTGCGTATGGTCAGGGGCGCCGGGCCTTCTGGCCTTCCAGGAAGTGCTGGTCCACGGCACGGGCGATGCCCTTGGCCAGCTTGGCCCGGTAATCGGGCTGGCGCAGCTGGCGTTCCTCGGTGGCATTGGACAGATAGCCCAGCTCGATCAGGATCGAGGGAACGTCCGGGGCCTTCAGCACGGCAAAGCCGGCGAAACGGTGGGTGTTGCCCAAAAGCGCGGTCTCGCGTCCCAGTTCGCCCACCACGCCACTGGCGAAACCGGCGGAGCGGTTCATGGTTTCGCGCTGGGCCAGATCGATCAGGATGTTGGCGACGTCGGCGGATTCGTGCGACAGGTCGATGCCGGCCAAAAGGTCGGCTTTGTTTTCCTTGTCGGCCAGCAATTGCGCTTCACCGTCGGAAGCGTTCTGCGACAGGGTATAGACCGACAAACCGGCCAATTGCGGGTTGTTCACCGAATCGGCGTGCAGCGAGATGAACAGGTCGGCGCCGTACTGACGGGCGATGGCGACGCGTTCGCGCAGACGGATGAAGATATCGCGGTCGCGGGTCAGGTGCACCTTGTAGCGGCCGCTGCGTTCCAGCTGCGCCTTCAATTCGCGCGCCATGGCCAAGGTGATGTGCTTTTCATAGATGCCGGAAACCCCCAGGGCGCCGGGATCGACGCCGCCATGGCCGGGATCGATGACCACCACCGCCTTACCCTGGTTGCGTGGGCTTCGCGGCTGCGGTTCGGGCTGGCTGACGCGGGCGGGAAGCGCCGCTTGTTCCGGTTGCTTGGCGGCAGGGGACGGGACGGGGGCTTGTGGCGCGGCTTCGGTGGTGACCGAGACTTCCTGAACCGGACGCGGTAAGGGCGGCGGCACCGGGGCCGACAGCATGGGCGCGCCGGTGATGGTGGTCGGGCGCGATTGCGGCGCGGGTGCGGGGGGCGGAGACGGGGGGGGCGCCAGAACCACCGGAGCGGCTTGGGCCACCGCCACCGGAGCGGGCGCGGGAGCAGGGAGCGGGGCGGGTTGCGGCGCTACCACTTTCACCGGTTCCTCGATGGGGGCGGTGGCAGGGCGGGGCGGTTCAGCCGCGACGGAGCGGATGGGGGGCGCCGGCATGATGGGGGCGGGCGTCTGGTGCGGCGCCGACGGCGAATAGACGACGATGGCGCGGTCGGCCGCCGCCTGGGGGGCGGCGATGGGGGCGGTTGCAGCCAGGAAGGCGGCGCGGTTGGTCTTTTGAACGTCCACGACCAGACGCCAGCCTTGGCCGTCGCGGGGCGGAATCATGAAAGACGACTTGACCAGGGCCGGCTCGCGCAGGTCCAGCACGATGGCGTCGGCTTGAAAGCGCAGCGAACGGATCAGCCCGAAGGGCCGGTTGGATGCAGCCGAATCCGTCCATTCAAGGTCATTGGTCTTGATCAGGATACGGTCAGGCCCGGCCGCGGCGACGGTGGAGAAATTCAGGTTTTCGCTGACATCCAGCACCACCCGGGTGACGTTGTCGGGATGAGTGCCCAGGCGACTGGCCGAGACCTGCGCGCGCGCCCACGCATCGGCCGGCAGGCTTGCCGCCGCCAGCAGGGTCAGGCCCATCAGGGCGCGAAGGAATTTCGGACGTGCCATCATGGCGTTATTCTGCAACAGCGATGATTGAGCGGACGTTAACGGATATAAC
The DNA here is from genome assembly GCA_001898825.1 of Magnetospirillum sp. 64-120. Taxonomy (GTDB): domain Bacteria; phylum Pseudomonadota; class Alphaproteobacteria; order Rhodospirillales; family Magnetospirillaceae; genus Magnetospirillum. The sequence continues at coordinate 461,785 of MKVK01000011.1, read as the reverse complement.
GCACACGGAATCTAAGCTTCAACGGAAAACGCATTGATTCCGATGACTCTTCCTTATCGTGATGCGAAATTGCAACGCTTCAAGGAAATCATTGTGGAAAGCTGTCGGGGCGGCTATTTTGTCTTGCGCAAACATGCGAGTCCGAACCCTTCGGGATGAAGGGGCGGCGCCAAGGAGCCGGGCGTTGAGCGATTTTCGCCAATCCCACCAGGCTCTTAAGCCGGCCGGACCTGCCGTTTGCCACTTGTAGACCCCTTTCGAAGTCGGGCGCGATGCCCGCCAGCAGGTTCCGCCCCATGTCCGCCTTTCGCGTACTGACAATGGATTCCCCCGCAGGCGTCGCCGACTTTCTTTCAGCACATCATCGTCACGACAACCGGGCGCCCCATGCCTTGGACACGGTCCAGGACGGCGCCTTGTCGGTGACGCCACGGAGAATTGGAATTTATGGTCAAGCGTATGCTCATCGACGCCACGCACCCGGAAGAGACCCGGGTCGTCGTGGTCAATGGCACTCGACTGGAAGAACTGGACGTCGAGACCAGCACCAAGAAGCAACTTAAGGGTAACATCTATCTGGCCAAGGTGGTCCGCGTCGAACCGTCGCTGCAGGCCGCCTTCGTCGATTACGGCGGGAACCGTCACGGTTTCTTGGCCTTCAGCGAAATTCACCCGGATTACTTCCAGATTCCGGTCGCCGACCGTCAGGCTCTGTTGGCCGCGCAGAAGGCCGAGGCCATGCGCGACAACGGTCCCGAGGAAGACGCCGATGAATCCCCGGCCGAGGCTGCCGAGGGTGTCCACGACGTCGACGGCGAGGAAAAGACCGAAGGCGAAAACGAGGCTCCGGCCACCGCCGAGGGCGCCGAAGAAGCCCCCAAGCCGGTGGAAACCGTCGGCGGCGGTGACGAAGTCAGCGAACAGGAACTGGAGCGCCGCCGCGCCCGCCTGCTGCGCAACTACAAGATCCAGGAAGTCATCAAGCGTCGCCAGATCATGCTGGTCCAGGTGGTCAAGGAAGAGCGCGGCAACAAGGGTGCGGCGCTGACCACCTATCTGTCGCTGGCCGGCCGCTACTGCGTGCTGATGCCCAACACCGCCCGGGGCGGCGGGGTGTCGCGCAAGATCACCAACGCTTCCGATCGTCGCCGTCTGAAGTCCATCGCCAGCGAGCTGGATTGTCCGGAAGGCATGGCGGTGATCGTTCGTACCGCCGGGTCCGAACGTTCGAAGACTGAAATCAAGCGCGATTACGAATACCTGCTGCGGGCCTGGGACAGCGTGCGCGAGCTGACGCTGAAGTCCACGGCTCCGGCCCTGGTCTATGAAGAAGCCAGCCTGATCAAGCGGTCCATCCGCGACCTTTATTCCCGCGACATCGACGAAGTGTTGGTGGACGGCGACGAAGGCTATCGTCTGGCCAAGGACTACATGCGCATGCTGACCCCCAGCCATGCCAAGAAGGTCCAGCCCTACAAGGACCCGGTGATGCCCATGTTCCACCGCTATCAGGTGGAAAGCCAACTGGACGCCATGCATTCGCCGATCGTCCAGTTGCGCTCGGGCGGCTACATCGTCATCAGCCAGACCGAGGCGCTGGTCGCCATCGACGTCAATTCCGGCCGCGCCACCAAGGAGCGCCACATCGAAGAGACGGCGCTGAAGACCAATCTGGAAGCGGCCGAGGAAATCGCCCGTCAGATGCGTCTGCGCGACTTGGCCGGCCTTGTGGTCATCGACTTCATCGACATGGAGGAGAACCGCAACAACCACGCCGTCGAACGTCGCCTGAAGGAAGCCCTGAAGAACGACCGCGCCCGTATCCAGGTGGGCAAGATCAGCGCTTTCGGCCTGTTGGAACTGTCGCGTCAGCGTCTGCGCCCGTCGTTGCAGGAAACCACCTTCTCGCCGTGTCCGCATTGCGCCGGTACCGGTCTGGTGCGTTCGGTGGAATCGTCGTCGGTTCACGTGCTGCGCGCCATCGAGGAAGAGGGTATCCGGCGCCGTTCGTCGGAAGTCACCGTTTTCGTGTCGGCCCAGATCGCTCTTTACATCCTGAACCAGAAGCGCGACGCCCTGGCCGCCATCGAGGAACGCTATCAGTTCCGCGTCTACCTGCAAGGTGACGACGAATTGATCGCCCCCAACCTGCGCATGGAGCGGGTCAAGGCCGAGAACCGTCCCGAAGAACCGCGCCCGGTTCCGGTCCAGGACATTCCGCTTTCGGTTCCGGAAGAGGACGAAGAGGTCGAGGACGAAGCCGAGGATGACGTCGAGGACGAAGGTGGCGAACAGAATGCCGCTGGCGATCGCGACGGAGAGAACCGCAAGCGCCGCCGCCGCCGCCGCCGCCGCCGGAAGAACGGCGACCAGCCGTCGCAGTTGGACCTGGCCACCGATTCCGAAGAAGATGAAGACGGCGAACGTCCCGAGGGTGACAGCGCTGATGCCGAGGACGGCGACGTCGAAGGCGAAGACGAACGCACAGAAGGCGAAGGTGAGGGCGATTCCGATTCCGATGAGCCGCGCAAGCGTCGCCGTGGTCGCCGTGGCGGCCGTCGCCGTCGCCGCGGTCGTGATGGTGAGGCTCCGCAAGGTGGCGAGGAACAGGAAGCAGAAGGAACCATCCCCGATGGTGCCCTGATTTCCAACCCTGACGCCGTGGCCGATGTTTTCGCCCAGGCTGAAGCTGCCGCCGAGGCGGAAGCCGAAGCCAAGGTCGCAATGGTTGCCACCGTGGAAACCGTCGCCGAAGCCTCGATGGCCGAGGACAAGCCGAAGAAGCCCCGCAGCCGTGCCAAGGCCAAGGTCGAAGACTCGACCGAAGCCCCGGCGACCGAGGACACGCCGAAGAAGCCCCGCAGCCGTGCCAAGGCCAAGGTCGAAGACTCGGCCGAAGCCCCGGTCACCGAGGACAAGCCGAAGAAGCCCCGCAGCCGTGCCAAGGCCAAGGTCGAAGACGTGGTCGAGGCTTCGGGGGCCGAAGCCCCGGTGACCGAGGACAAGCCGAAGAAAACCCGCAGCCGGGCCAAGCCCAAGGCTGACGCGGAGACCGTCGTCGAGGCAATCCCCGAAGTCGTGGCTGTTGTGGAAGCCCCGGTGGTTGCCGAAGCTCCGGTCTCGGCTCCGACGGAAGCTGCCCCGGCCGAGGCGGAAGCCGTGCACCCGGTTCCGCAGCCGACCGCCGAAGACGCGCCGGCTCCGGCGTCGACCCGTCGCGGGTGGTGGAACAAGCTGCTGAGCTAGGCTTTGCGTACCTGAACAAAAACCCCGCGACTGGCGACGGTCGCGGGGTTTTTTTTATTGGTCGTGGCCAGTATCTTGCGGTTGCTGCCGTTGCACGGCGTTGATTCGGTTACGGGCTCCTGGATCGCCACGGAAAACAAAACCCGCCGAGGCGCGGGCCTGGGCGGGTTTTGATGGGATACGGTGAAAATGGGTCAGCGCACCACAATCTGATTGCTGGCCCAGCGGCGTGACAGGGCGCTGGGCATGCTCAGCCATTCCTCGAAACGGCGACGGGCGTCGGCTTCTGCCAGTTTGCGGTTGATGCGGCCCACATAGGTGACGTTCATATCGGCGGGGCCGTCGACGGCGCGGCCGTCCATGGTGAAGGCGAAACGATGGGTGGACGCGGGCATAGGGGCCTCCCGGGTCTTAGTAGTTGCGCAACAGGCCGACCAGACGGCCCTGAATCTTGACCCGGTTTTCCGGGAAGATCTTGGTTTCATAGGCCTTGTTGGCCGGTTCCAGGGCAATCGAGGCCCCCTTGCGGCGCAGCCGCTTGAGCGTCGCTTCCTGGTCGTCCACCAGGGCCACTACGATGGTGCCGTTATCGGCGCTATTGCATTCGCGGATGACCACGGTGTCGCCGTCCAGGATGCCGGCTTCGATCATGGAATCGCCTTCGATGGTCAAGGCGTAATGGCTGCCGCCGCCGATCAGCGCCGCCGGGATTTCCACACTGGCGCTGTTGTCGCGCAGCGCCTCGATGGGGGTGCCGGCGGCGATCTTGCCATAAAGCGGCAGGCTGACGGCGTCGGCGACGCTGGCGGTGGGGGCAGCGCCCACCAGATTGAAATTACCGGTAATGACCTTGGGCGAGAACTTGGCCGGGGTGGCGGGCAACGGTTGGTCGCCCATGTTCTCGGGCAGCTTGACCACTTCCAGGGCGCGGGCCCGATGGGCCAGACGGCGGATGAAGCCGCGTTCTTCCAGGCCGGTGATCAGGCGATGGATACCCGACTTGGACTTCAGGTCCAAGGCGTCCTTCATTTCGTCGAAGGAAGGTGAAATCCCCGAGGCGCGAAGCCGTTCGTCGATGAACATCAACAATTCGTATTGCTTGCGCGTCAACATGGACCACATCCTCCCGTGACCGACCAATGGCGGAACAAATCCTAAACCTCGGGATTTGTTCTATGCCTGTTCCAATTGGTCGTCAAGGAAAAGAATCGGGTCAAGCGGCCTGATAGGTTCCCGACTTGCCGCCTGATTTGTGCAGCAGGCGGATGTCGGTGATGCGCATGGCCTTGTCCACCGCCTTGACCATGTCGTAGACGGTCAGCGCGGCGACGGCGACTGCGGTCAGCGCTTCCATTTCGACGCCTGTCTGGCCCTTCAGCTTGCAAGTGGCGGTGATGTCCACGGCATGGCGTCCCGGGTCCAGGGACAGTTCCACCTTGACCGAGGTGAGCGCCAGGGGGTGACACAAGGGGATCAGGTCGGGGGTGCGCTTGGCCCCCATGATGCCGGCCAACTGGGCGACTGCCAGGACATCGCCCTTTTTCAGTCCCCGGGCCTGGATCAGCGCCATGGTTTCAGGGGCCATCAGCACGCTGCCGGCGGCCACCGCCACCCGTTCGGATTCGGCCTTGTCCGACACGTCGACCATGACGGCGTTGCCGGACGTGTCGAAATGGGTGAGATCGGCCATGCTGTCTTAACCCTTGGCCCCGGCCAGCAACACCTTGGTGGCCAGCTCCACGTCGTCGCGCTTCATCAGGGATTCGCCGATCAGGAAACGCTTGGCCCCGGCATTGATCATACGCTTGACGTCTGCCGGCGAATGGATGCCGCTTTCGCAGACCAGTTGACGGTCGGCGGGAATCAGCGGTGCCAGACGTTCGGTGGTGCCCAGGTCGGTCTTCATGATCTTGAGGTCACGGTTGTTGACGCCGATCAGCTTGGACTTCAGGCGCAGGCCGCGTTCCAGTTCAGCTTCGTTGTGGACCTCGATCAGCACGTCCATGCCGTAATCCAGCGCGATGCTTTCCATGTTCGACATCTCGTCGTCGGTCAGCGCGCCGACGATCAGCAATATGGCGTCGGCGCCCAGGGCGCGGGCTTCCACCACCTGATAGGGATCGACCATGAAATCCTTGCGGATCACCGGCAGGTCCACGGCCGAACGGGCTTCGCCCAGATGGGCGTCGGTGCCCTGGAAGAACTTGTTGGTCAACACCGACAGACAGGCGGCGCCGGCACGGGCATAGGCGCGGGCCAGCTGGGCCGGTTCGAAGGTGGGGCGGATCAGGCCGGCGGAGGGCGAGGCCTTCTTGATCTCGGCGATCAGACCGATGCCGATTTCGTCCACTTTCTTGTCCAAGGCGGCGGCGAAACCGCGCGGCGGCGCCTGGTCCTTGGCCCGCTTCAGCAATTCCTGGATGGGGCGTTGGGATTTGTGCTTGGCGACTTCGGCCCGCTTGTCGTCGCAGATGCGGTCCAGGATGGTTCCGGTGGACATTTTCAGCCCTCGCGATTGGTGATGGTGACCATACGGTCCAGGGCGGCCCGCGCCGCGCCTTCGTCGATGGACTTGGCGGCCAGGGCGACGCCATCCTTCAAATCGGCGGCTTGGCCTGCCACCACCAGGGCGGCGGCGGCGTTCAGCAGCACGATGTCGCGATAGGCGCCGGGCGCCCCATCCAGCAGTGCCCGCAAGGCGGCGGCGTTGTGTTCGGCGTCGCCGCCCTTCAATTCCGAGGCATGGGCCATGCGCAGCCCGGCATCGCTGGGACGAATTTCAAAGCTGTGGACCTTGCCGTCCTTGAATTCCGACACCAAGGACGGCGCCGTGGTGGACAATTCGTCCAATCCGTCCAGGCCATGGACGACCCAGGCGCGCTTGACGCCCAGACGGCCCAGCACTTCGGCCATGGGTTCCACCCATTGGCTGGCGAACACCCCCAGCAGCTGGTACTCGGCTTGGGCCGGGTTGGCCAGCGGCCCCAGCAGGTTGAAGATGGTCCGGGTCCCCAATTCGACCCGTGGGCCGGCCACGTGACGCATGGCGTTGTGGTGCCGGGGCGCCATCAGGAAGCCGATATTGTTCTGCCACAGGCTTTCCTTGACCAGGGCCATGTCGGCGTCGACCTTGATGCCCAGCGCGGTCAGCACGTCGGCCGAGCCTGACTTCGACGACAGCGCCCGGTTGCCGTGCTTGGCCACCGGCACGCCGGCCCCGGCCACCACGAAGGCGGCGGCGGTGGAAATGTTGAAGGTCCCCGAGCCGTCGCCGCCGGTGCCGCAGGTGTCGATGGCGCCGGCCGGCGCCTCGACCCTGAGCGCCTTGGCCCGCATGATGCGGGCGGCGCCGGTGATTTCCTCGACGGTTTCGCCGCGCACGCGCAGCGCCATCAGCAATCCGCCGATCTGCGCCGGGGTAGCGTCGCCCGACATGATGACCTCGAACACTTCCTCGGCCTGATCCTCGGACATGGTGTGACCGGCGGCGATGCGGCCCAGGATTTCCTTCATCAGCGCCAGGCTGACCGGAACGGGGGCGGGAGTGTTCATCAGGCGGCTTCCCCTTGGCTGCGGCGGCACAGGCCGATGAAGTTCTTCAGCATGGCGTGGCCGTGTTCGGTCTCGATGCTTTCCGGGTGGAACTGCACCCCCCACACCGGCAGGGTCTTGTGGGTGATGCCCATGATCAGGCCGTCTTCGCTCCAGGCCGAGACATGCAGGCAATCGGGCAGGCTGGCGCGGTCCACCACCAGCGAATGATAGCGGGTGGCGCGGAACGGCGAGGGCAGGCCGGCGAAGCAGCCAGTACCGTCATGATGGATGGTGTCCACCTTGCCGTGCATGGGCGCAGGCGCGCGGACCACCTTGCCGCCGAAGGCCTGGCCCATGGCCTGCTCGCCCAGGCAGACGCCGAACAGCGGCACCTTGCCGGCGGCGGTTTTGATCAGGTCCAGGCAGATGCCGGCGCGGTCGGGGTCGCAGGGGCCGGGCGAGATGACGATGCCCTGCGGCTGCATGGCCAGGGCTTCGTCGACGGTCAGCGCGTCGTTACGGCGGACTTCCACCTGGGCGCCCAATTCGCCCAGATAGTGCCACAGGTTATAGGTGAAGCTGTCATAGTTATCTATGAGCAGGAACATGGCTTAGAACCGCCCCGACAAATGGATCAGGGGCGCAGAATGCAGGGGCGGGGCGCCGAGGTCAAGGATTGGGCGTGGCCTTGAAGGCAACGCGGAAGCCGCCCCAGTGGCGTCCCTTGACCACGATGGGGGCGGACGCTTCCTTCAGCAGCATGAATTGCCCGCCCCCCATGTCGCGACGATAGGTCTGCAGCAGGAAGGGATCGAGGTTGGTGGCCGAACGCATGGCGGTCCGGTCGGTGAAGAAACGCCGGTTGCGGCAATTGGCGTTGTTCCACACCGGGTCGGCGCCTTGCGGACGCGAATATTGTTCGTGGTGGGTGGGCAGATAGCCGTTGCGGTCGATGGCGGCGCAGATCAGCAACAGCGGCGAGACCTTCAGCAATTCGTCCTGGATGGGGCGAAGCGTGCGGTCGGTGAATTCGGTGAATTTGGTGGTGAACTGCTCGGGATTGCTGTTGGCGATCTTTTGGTAATTGTCATCGAAGAGGTCGGCCATGGTCATGCGGCCATTGGCGACGGCTTCCTCGAACAGGGTCGAGATGCGGGCCGCAGTGCCGCGTGCCGCTTCGATGAACACCTGGTTGGGGGTTTCATAGCCCTGGTCGCTGATGAAGCCCATCAACTCTTCCGACTTGCGCAGCAGCATGTTGATGCGTTCGTCTGCGTCCTTCAGGTCGTTGCCGGTGGTTTCCAGGCTGACGGTGAAGGTGTCGACGTAATCGACCACGTCCTCGCATTGCTGGTGGCTTTCGGCGCTGGCGGCGGAGATTTCGGCGACCTTGTCGGCGACGGTGTTCAGAACCTGCTCGAAGCCTTCCACCGTGTCGCCGATGATGCCGACGCCTTGGCTGACTTCCTCGGCGGTGTCGACGGTGACGGTACTGGCCTTGACCAGTTCATTGATGCTTTCCGACAGCGAGGCGACGGCGCCGTCGATGCCGGCGGTGACGTCGGTGGTGCGGCGCGACAGGGTTTTGACCGCCGAAGCGACGACGGCGAAGCCGCGACCGGCCTCGCCCGCCCGTTCGGCTTCGATGGTGGCGTTCAAAGCCAAAAGGTTGGTCTTGCCGGCGATGACCTGGATGGATTGGGCACGGGTGCCCACTTCGGTCAGCATGGAATCCAGTTCCGACAATTGCGAGCGGATGGCCTGCACCGACTGGGCCAAGGCGGCGATGTCGCCCAGGGCTGCCCGTACCGTGGAAAGGGATTGCCGCGAATTTTCACCGGCACTGGTGGCGGTCTGGTTGGTTTCCTGTCCCGATTGGGCGATCTCGGCGATCACCATGTCCAATTGACCGGTGATGTCGCGGATATGGGCGAAACCTTCGCGTTGCTGGGCGACGAATTTCGAGACGTCGTCGATGCTGCCGGCGATGTCGGCGACTTCCAACACCAGTTTCTCGACCCGTGCCAGAATCTCGACGGCAAAGGTTTGCGGATTCATTGGGTACTCCTCCCTCGGACCATCAGGGAATCTTGCCGCTCCCTGTTGGGCCGCAGTTTGTCAGTTTAAAACGGTACAAGAAAGCCGATTTTTCGTATATGCTTGACCTTCCAGTCACTGGAAGGTGCATCGTGATTCCAACGATGCATTCAAAGGGTTAGCGCCATGACTTCGGCAAGCGCGGAATCGCTGGTTTCCTTTCCTGTTCGCGGCATGACCTGCGCCGCTTGTTCGGCCCGGCTGGAAAAAGTCCTGAACCGGGTCGAAGGGGTGTTCTCCGCCTCGGTGTCGCTGGCTGCGGAACAGGCGGACATCCATTTCGACAAAGCGCGGACCACCCCCGTGCAACTGGCCGAGGCGGTGACCAAGGCCGGCTTTTCGGTACCCGACGACCAGGTGGAAATGGGGATCGGCGGCATGACCTGTGCCGCCTGTTCCACCCGGCTGGAAAAGGTTCTGGCCAAGGTTCCGGGCGTCACCCAGGCCAGCGTCAACTTGGCCGCCGAGCGGGCGTCGGTACATTTCGCCGCCGGCACCGTCACCGTCGCCGACCTGGTCATGGCGGTGGAACGGGCGGGATTTCGCGCCCAAGTGATCCAAAACGCCGACGAGCAGATGCTGCGCGAGGAACAGGCCTATGAAGCCGCCCTGCGGAAGCAGACCTTGCGTCTGACCATTTCCTCGGCGTTGACCCTGCCGCTGGTGGCGGCCATGGCCGCCCACATGCTGGGGCTGGGCTGGACTTTACCGGGATGGGTGCAGATGCTGTTGTCGGCCCCTGTGCAGTTCTGGATCGGCTGGCGCTTTTATCATGGCGCCTGGGCGTCGCTGCGTGGCGGGGTCGGCAACATGGACGTGCTGGTCGCCTTGGGCACCACCGCTGCCTGGGGGGTGTCGGCCTGGGTGGTGGCCTTGGGCCAGGACCACCACGGAAACTTGTATTTCGAAGGTGCCGCGGTGGTCATCACCCTGGTGCTGATGGGCAAGCTTTTGGAAGCGCGGGCCAAGCGTTCGGCCGCCGGCGCCATCCGGGCTTTGATGAAACTGCGTCCCGACACCGCCCGGGTCGAACGCGACGACCGTCTGGTGGAAATTCCCGCCGAATCCGTCGCCCCCGGCGACGTGGTGCAGGTGCGTCCCGGCGAACGTATCCCGGTGGATGGGGTGGTAGTGGACGGCGCCTCGCAAGTGGACGAATCGCTGATCACCGGCGAAAGCCTGCCGGTGGCCCGCGACGTCGGCGACGAAGTGGTGGCCGGGGCGGTCAACGGCGACGGCCTGCTGCGCATCCGGGCCGTGCGGGTGGGCGGCGAAAGCACCATTTCCCGCATCATCCGCATGGTCCAGGGCGCCCAGGCCACCAAGGCCCCGGTGCAGAAACTGGTGGACCGGATATCGGCCATCTTCGTTCCGGTGGTGGTGGCTTTGGCCGCGCTTTCCTTTCTGGGCTGGTGGCTGGTGGCCGGTGACGTCGGCCAGGCTTTCGTCGCCGCCGTATCGGTGCTGGTCATCGCCTGTCCGTGCGCCTTGGGGCTGGCGACGCCCACGGCCTTGATGGTGGGGACCGGTGTGGCCGCCCGTCACGGCATCCTGATCAAGGATGCCGAGGCGTTGGAGATGGCTCGTGCCGTCACTGTGGTGGTGTTCGACAAGACCGGCACCCTGACCCAGGGAAAACCAAGCGTGGTGGGCTTGCAGGGGGCGTCCGATCTGTTGTTGCTGGCCGCTTCGGCCCAGCAGGGCAGCGAACATCCCCTGGCTGGCGCCGTTCTGGCCCGGGCCTCGGATTTGACCTTGCTGCGTCCGGAAAGCTTCACGGCGCTGCCCGGACGCGGTTTGGAGGCGGTGGTGGACGGGCGGGCCGTCCTGGTCGGCTCGCCGCGCCTGATGGCTGAACGCGGCCTGGACATGACGGCATTCGCCGATCAGGCCCGGGCCGAGGAAGAACAGGGGCGCACCGTCATGTGGGTGGCGGCGGACGCCAATGTCCTGGGCATCATCGCTGTCGCCGACCCGGTCAAGCCAACAGCTAATCAAGCCGTCGCCGCGTTGCTGGAGATGGGGGTCACGCCGGTGCTGCTGACCGGCGACAATGCCCGCGCCGCCCATGCGGTGGCAGGCCAGTTGGGCATCGAGCGGGTGATCGCCGAAGTTCTGCCCGAGGACAAGGCGGCGGAAATCGAACGACTGAAGGCCGAAGGCGCCATCGTCGCCATGGTCGGCGACGGGGTGAACGACGCCCCGGCCCTGGCCGCCGCCCATGTGGGCGTCGCCATGGGCACGGGCACCGACGTGGCCATGCAGGCGGCCGGCATCACCTTGGTCAAGGGCGACCCGGCCTTGCTGGCCCAGGCTTTGTCGGTGTCACGCGCCACACGGGCGAAGATCCGTCAGAACCTGTTCTGGGCGTTCTTTTACAACGTGGTGGCCATTCCGGCCTCGGCCTTGGGCATGTTGACGCCGGTGATTGCCGGGGCCGCCATGGCTTTTTCCAGTGTCTCGGTGGTGTCCAATTCCTTGTTGCTGCGTCGCTGGAGGGGCTGATGAACATTGGACACGCGGCCAAGAAATCCGGGGTCCCGGCCAAGACCATCCGTTATTACGAGGAAATCGGCCTGATTCCGGCTGCCGGGCGGACGGCCTCGGGCTATCGCGATTATGGCGAGTCCGAGGTCGAAACCCTGAAGTTCGTCAATCGGGCCCGCTCGCTGGGGTTTTCCGTCAACGACGTGGGGGACCTTCTGGCCCTGTGGCGTGATCGTGGACGGGCCAGTGCAGACGTGCGGCGTATCGCCCAGGGGCATGTGCTGGCGGTGGAACGCAAGATCGCCGAATTGCAAGCCATCAAGCAGACCCTGGAAGGACTGATTCATCGTTGTCACGGCGATGATCGCCCCGATTGTCCGATCATCGAGGAATTGGCGCCCGCGTGTTGCGGCGATGACGGGCAGGGGCTATAAACCGGCGACGATTCGGCAGGAGGTGCGCATTGTCGCGGCGCGAAGTCAGGCGCATGTTGATGCAAAGCAGGCGTCCGCCCACCCATCACAAGCCATGGGCGGTCAGCCTGATGATGGTGCTGGTGCTGGCCGCCGGCATCGGCATTGGTGTCGGTTCAGGCTATGCCATCCTGGCGGCGCGCTCGGAACGCCAAGCCAGCAACGCCTGGGAACAGGCGGAGATGCAGGTGGACCGTCCCGCTCGACGCGCCGAGATGCTGTCGTTGCCCGATAGCGAAACGCCGCCGGCTGCCGAACCGGAACCCGAACCCGAAGCTTTCGAGCCTTTGGCTCCGTTGCCGGAGCCGCGCCCGCAAGGCGTGGTCGCCCAAGCGTCGCCGATGGTCCGGGCCGAGCCACAGCCTGTGGCGCCCGTCCAGATGGCGTCCTTGCCCCAGGTCGCGCCGCCGCCCGCGCCCGACAACAGCGGCAAGCCCGCCTGGATACGGTATGCGGTCCCGTCGCCCGTGGTCACCGGCAAGCCGATGATCGCCGTGGTCATCGACGACTTGGGTGTCGATCGTCGACGCAGCGAAAAAGTGGTCAGCCTGCCGGGACCGCTGACCCTGGCCTGGATGACCTATGCCGAGAACCTGCGGGGAATCACCCAATCGGCCCATAATCGTGGGCACGAATTGATGGTCCACATGCCCATGCAGCCCATGAGTGAATCCTACGACCCCGGCCCCGACGTGTTGGAGGTGGGGTTGAAGGATGACGAATTGCGCCGTCGCATCCGCTGGGGGCTGGGTCGTTTCGACGGCTTTGTCGGCGTCAACAACCACATGGGTTCGCGCTTTACCGCCGACCGCGCCGGCATGGGCGTGGTGATGGAAGAAATCAAGGCGCGCGGCCTGCTGTTCCTGGACTCGGTCACCACCCAAAAAAGTGTTGCCCCCGACTTGGCCCGCCAATACGGTGTCGCCTTTGCCGCCCGCCACGTGTTCCTGGACAACGACATGGCGGTGTCGGCGGTGCGCGAGCAATTGGCCAAGACCGAAGCCTATGCCCGCAAGCATGGCGCAGCCATCGCCATCGGCCATCCCCATGACGGCACCATCGAGGCTTTGTCCGCCTGGTTGCCCACTTTGGCGGCCAAGGGCTTCGTGCTGGTGCCGGTGACCACCATCGTGCGCCAAGGGCGCTGACTTCCCGCTTGACCTTCCCGTGGGTGGAACCTTCATTCTAGGGGCCTTCTCCGCTCTGATGTGGTCAGAGAGGAAAGGGCGACAAGCCTGCGCGGCAGTTGGGCCTTACAGACAAACCAGAGTGATCCCATCAGGAGCGAAACCATGAGCACGACGTATAAGGTGAGCGGCATGACCTGCGGCGGTTGCGCCCGTTCGGTGGAACAGGCCATCAAGGCCGAGGCCCCCTCGGCCAGCGTCACCATCGATCTGGGCACCGCCACCGTCACCGTGGACGGTGCCGACGCGGCACAGGTGAAGAAGGCGGTGGACGGTGCCGGATTCGACTTCCAGGGCGTCGCGTAAAGCAAAAAGGCCGGGATGTTCTCCCGGCCTTTTCCTTTGCTGTGTCCGCTTATTGGCGGGTCAGCGTGTATTCCAAGGCTTCTTCCGCCGCCCGGACCAGGGCGCGGGCCTTGTTCATGCATTCCTCGTGCTCGCTTTCAGGGACCGAATCGGCGACGATGCCGGCTCCGGCCTGGACGTACATGGTGCCGTCCTTGATCAGCGTGGTGCGCAACGCGATGCAGGTGTCCATGTTGCCGTTGCCCGAGATGTAGCCCATGCAGCCGGCGTAGAAGGACCGGCGTTCCGGTTCCAGTTCGTCGATGATTTCCATGGCGCGGATCTTGGGAGCTCCCGAGGTGGTGCCGGCCGGGAACCCGGCCATCAGGGCGTCCATGGCGTCGCAATCGGGGCGGATGTCGCCTTCAACGTTGGAGACGATGTGCATGACGTGGGAATAATATTCCACGAACATCTTCTTGGTGACGTTGATCGAACCGATCTTGGACACCCGGCCCACGTCGTTCCGCCCCAGGTCCAGCAGCATCAGGTGCTCGGCCAGTTCCTTGGGGTCGGCCAGCAGGTCGGCGGCCAGGGCTTCGTCCTCGGTCTGGTCGACGCCGCGCTTGCGGGTGCCGGCGATGGGGCGGATGGTGACCTTGCCGTCACGCAGACGCACCAGGATTTCCGGGCTGGAGGCCACCAGCTGGAAACCGCCCAAATTCATGTAGACCAGGAACGGGCTGGGATTCATCCGGCGCAGGGCACGGTAAAGCGAAAACGGCGGCAGCCGGAACGGCACCTTCAGGCGTTGGCTCAGCACCACCTGGAAGATGTCGCCGGCGGCGATGTATTCCTTGGCCTTGGCCACCTTGGCGCAATATTCCTCGGGTGTCATCGACGGCACCGGGGTGGGGGCGTGGCTGGCGCGGTCGGCGGGGGCCACCACCTGCGGCAGCGGCCGTTCCAGTGCCTCGACCACGAAATTCAGTCTTTCCTGGGCCAGTTCGAAGGCGACGCGGGAATCGACGCCCGGGCGCGGCCATACCGGGACCACGGCGGTCAGGGTGCCGTTGACGTTGTCGAACACCGCCATCACCGTCGGACGCATATAGATGCCGTCGGGAATGCCGATGGTGTCGGGGTTGTTGTCCGGCAGCTTTTCCACCAGTCGGATGGTGTCATAGGTCATGTAGCCGACCAGACCGGCGGCCATGGGCGGCAGGTGTGGCGGAATGTCGACCCGGCTTTCATCGATCAAGGCTCGCAGACTGGCCAGGGTGCCGTGGGTTTCTGCGATACGGCAGGGCTTGAAGGCTTCGCTGTCGGTGCGGGCGTCGCGGTTGACCCATGCCATGTTGCCGACGCATTTCCACAACAGGTCCGGCTTCATGCCCAGGACTGAATAACGGCCGCGCACGGCGCCGCCTTCCACCGATTCCAGCAAGAAGGAATGGGGCTGGCCGCCAGCCAACTTCATGAAGGCGGAAACCGGAGTTTCCAGATCGGCGACCAGGGTCTTCCACACCAGTTGCGGTTTACCCGCGTCATAGGCTTGGGAAAAGGTGGTGAAGTCGGGGCGGGCGGGCATGGTCACTCTTCGTGGGCAAGCTGGCTGCGGTCTACCTTGGCGCCGATGTCGCTTTGCAGGGCGGCGATCAGCTGGTCAACCAGGTCGACAGCGACGGAATTGGTGGTGCGTTGCCGAATTTGGTCGGCGATCTTGGCGTCGGCCTTGGGATCGAAGGCGATCACCTTGTCCAATTGCGCGACCATCCAGCCGTCACGGTTGGCGGCGCTGGCGGTGGCGCCAATCTGGCCGTCGAACATGGCGGTGACGATGGCGGGGGGCAGCTTGCTGCCGTCGCCGCCTTCACGGGTGAACGGCGCGGTGGTTTCGACCTTCAAGGACGACGTTGCGGCGACCTTCGACAAGGATTCACCGGACTTGACCTTCTCGACGATCTTGTCGGCCAGTTCCTTGGCGGCGTTGCGGCGCTGTTCGGCCTGCCAGGCGGCCAGCACCTCGGCGCGAACCTCGGCCAGGGCCTTGGGCTGCGGAGGCGTGATGGAATCGACACGCAGCAGGAACAGTCCTTCGTTGTCGATTTCGGTCAGCTGGCTTTCGGTACCCTGTTCGGTGTGGAAGGCGACGTCCAGGAAGGATTCGCTGGTCGGCACGTCGGCGATCACCTTGCCGGCCGGCGAACGGCCCTTGGCATCCATGGCGGCGACGCGGATCAGCGGCAGCTGGAAGCGGCCGGCGGTTTCTTCCAGGGTGGCGCCACCACCCAGGGCGTCTTCCACCTGGTTGGCCAGTTCGCTCAGGCGGTCCACCGACTTTTCGTGCAGCAAGTCCTTGGCCAACTGGGACTTCACCTGATCCAGGCTGCGGACGGCTTCGGGAACCACTTGGCCGATCTTGATCACATGCCAGCCCAAGGACGTCTTCACCGGCGCGGTCAGGGCGCCCTGCTTGGCTTGGAACACCGGATCGACCAATTCGTCGGGCAGGTCGCCCTTTTCCACCAGTCCCAGGTCGACGACGCTGGCCGACAGATCCTTGGCGATGGCCGCCAGATCCTTGCCGGCCTTGACCATGTCTGCGGCCTTTTCAGCCACGCCTTCGTCGCCCAGGACAACCTGGCTGATGGCGCGGCGTTCCGGGGTGTGGAACTCGTCCTCACGGGCCTTGTAGGCTTCGGCCACCATGTCGTCAGTGATCTCGATACCGCGTCCGGCATCGCTGGACCGCAGCATCAGGGCGGTCACCGCGCGAAATTCGGGGGCCATGAAACTGGTGGCGTTGGCCTTGTAATAAGCCTCCAGCACCGCCGCTTCGGGGGTGGCCGGCAGGGGCATGGCCGACGCCTTGATGGAGACGGTGTCGGCGACGCGGGTTTCGCGGTTCCAGCGGATCAGCGGTTCGGTCAGCAGGCTGGGGGCGGCGACGCCGCCGCCAAAGGCCTCGGCCACCTGGGTGCGCACGATGTTGGCCTTTTCCTGGCGCATGAATTCGTCTTCCGACCAGCCGGCGCGGGCCAGGGCGCGACGCAGAAGGTCGCGGTCGAACTGCCCCACTTCGTTGCGGAAAGCCGGTTCGGCCGCCACCTTGTCGACAACCGCCTGATCCGATGTGGACAGCCCCAGGCGATGCGCCGCTTCGTCGATCAGGGTGCGGGTCACCATGGTGTCGATGGTGCGGTCCAGCAGGCCCAGACGACGGGCATCGGCGGTGGTCAGCTTGCCGCCGAACTGCGGCTGCAGCGCGTCCATGTCGCGCTTGAATTCATTCATCACTTCGGCGGCGGAGATTTCGCGGCTGCCCACCTCGATGGCGGGGCCGCGACCGAACAGGCCGCCACGGATCATGTCGCCGACACCCCAGGCGAGGAAGCTGACGATCAAGAGACCGAACAGCAGCTTGATGACCCAGGATTTCGAAGCGTTGCGGAATGAATCGAGCATGGCATCCGGCAAAATGGTGAGCGCCCGGGCATGGTGCCGCCGGGCAAAGTGGTCGGCATCATAAGAGGGGGGGGCGGGGGCCGCAACTGCCTAATCGTCCCACGGACAAAGGGGGGCTACGAAAACACTTGCCCACAGGCCGGGTGTTGGCTTTATATGAGAAACAATGAAGGTAAGCGCCTTCTGAAATAATAAAATACCTCGACAGGGAGGGACCAAATCATGGCTTCCAAGCCATTGTTCATCATGCTTGCCTCGGGCGAGCATGAAAAAATCCAGCTTGCCGCGATGATCGCTTCCGTCGCCGCGGTTTCCGACCGGCCCGTTCAGGTGTTCGTCACCATGAACGCCATTCTGGCCTTTCGCCGTGGCTTGACCGCTGAGCAGCGCTATCACGGCGGCTATTTCCACGAACAATTCGTCACCAAGAACGTGCCCGACGCGATCGATCTGTTCGAGCAAGGCAAGATGCTGGGCGAAATGCAGATGTGGGCCTGTTCGCTGGTCCTCGACCTGAACCACTGGGATGCCGAAAAGGATCTGGTGGAAGGGTTGTTCGACGGCCCGGCCGGACTGGCGAAGTTTCTCGCCGACGCCGAGGAAGGCGAATTGATCACTCTGTAAGGAGATGTGGAAATGGCTGAACGTCAGACCGTTGACGCCCGTGGTGCCTTTTGTCCGGGTCCGTTGATGGAGCTTATCGCCGCGCTGAAGCTGGCTTCGGTGGGCGACGAAGTCGAAGTGCTGTCCTCGGACAAGGGCTCGGTCAACGATATCCCGGCTTGGGTGGCCAAGGTGGGGCACCAATTCGTCGGCTCGACCGAGTTGGACGGATATTGGAGCGTCGTCGTCAAGAAAGCCAAGTAAACCAATGGGGCGCCCGTCAGAAGCGGGCGCCTTTTGCATCAAGGCCGCGATAAAGACGGCCTGGCAACCAACACTCCCAGGGAGGGAAACCCCATGTCAAAGACGATTTTGATCGTCGGTGGCGGCTTGGCCGGCACCATTGTCGCCAACGGCTTGTGCCGTCAGTTGGGCGCCCAATTGCGCTCGGGTGCGGTTAGCATCACCATGTTGGGGGCCAGCGACACCCACATGTACCAGCCCGGCCTGCTGTACGTGCCGTTTGGCCGCATGCGCGAGCATGAACTGTTCCGTGAACAGTCGCGTGTCCTGGATCGTCGTATTCACTATTACGTCGATCCGGCCAAGAACGTGGACGTTGAAAAGAAGCAAGTGTCCACCGAATCGGGCCGTACCTTCAAATACGATTACCTGGTGTTGGCCACCGGGTCGCGCATCATGCCGCAATCCATTCCCGGCATGCAGGAAGCGGCGCACTGGTTCTATGACCTGGAAGGGGCGCGCAAACTGCGTGACGCCCTCAACAACTTCCAGGGCGGCAAGATCGTCGTCAACATCAACGCGCCCCACAAATGCCCGGTGGCGCCGGTGGAATTCACCCTGATGTTGCATGAATTCCTGGAAGGCAAGGGCATTCGCGACAAGTGCGAGATCACCTACACCTATCCCATCGGCCGTCTGCATTCGCTGGAACCGGTGGCCCATTGGGCCGGCCCGGTGTTCGAGAAGCTGGGCATCAAGTCGGAAATCTTCTTCAACACCGAAAGCGTCGATCCGATCGGCAAGACCATCACCTCGATGGAAGGCAGCGTCATGCCTTTCGATCTGCTGGTGACCATCCCCCCGCATGAAGGTGCGGCGGTGATTTCCGAATCCGGCCTGGGCAAGGGCGGTTGGGTGCCGACCAACACCAAGACCTTGCACCGGGAAGGCTCGGACGACATTTTCGTCGTCGGCGACACCACCAACATTCCCATTTCCAAGGCCGGTTCCACCGCTCATTTCGAAGCCGACGTGCTGATCGACAACCTGGCTTCGTTGGTCCAAGAGGGGCGCTGGGCCCGCGAATACGACGGCAAGGCGTTCTGCTTCATCGAGACCGGTTTCTCGACCGGCACCTATGTCTGGTTCAACTACCAGACGCCCCCCACCGTGGCGCCGCCGTCGCAGATGCTGCACTGGTTCAAGCTGGCTTATAACCGGCTGTACTGGCTGTCGGCCCGCGGTCTGCTGTAGGGGAGGGGAGAATGCCCGACGACGTCACCCCGCCCGCCATCGACGAACTGGCGCAGCTGGTCCAAGGGGCGCGCAACGCTTTGTGCGATTCGATGGTCGAACGTCTGGCGGTCACCGCCGGCAACGGCCTGGAAGTGCTGGACAAGCTCAACGATCCCGATGTCCGCGCCGGGATCGCCACGCTTTTGGATGGCATCGGCGCCATGCAACGCAACGGCGCCCTGGAAACCGTCATGGACATGATACAACTGATCCATGGGGCACGCCGCGCGGCGTGCGATTCCATGATCGACCGTGCGTTCTCGTTCATCGAGCACATGGCCAACAATCTGGGCACCGAAGATCTGGCCACCTTGGCCCATGAAGCCAAGGGTGCCATGGAGGACGCCATCGCCGAATGTTCCATTCCGGCGTCCTCGCCCGGTCTGATCGGCACGGTGAAAATGCTGTCGAAGCCGGAAACCCAGGAATCCCTGCGTTTCATGTTGTCCTTCTCGTGCGCGCTGCGTCGCCGCGCCGTGGTCATCGGCAAGGGAGCACCGACCGGCCACGGTTAAGCATCCGCTTCGCCGAGGAATGGGCGGGTCGGCAACGGCCCGCCCATTCTTTTGTCATCCATTCTTTTGGACCTTGGCACCGGTTGGTGCTATACGCCCGCCAACACGACATTCCATCAAGGGGAGGACAGCACCATGAGCCGCATTCCGCTGATCGCCGGTAACTGGAAGATGAACGGCCTGGTGGCCGACGCCACCGCTTTGGCCCAAGGCATCGCCGCCAAGGCCAAGGCGGCGCCGGCTTTGGGTTGTCAGTTGCTGATCTGCCCGCCGTTCCCGCTGCTGGGTGTCGCCGCTACTGCCGTCGCCGGTTCCCCCGTCGCCGTGGGCGGTCAGGATTGCCACGCCAAGGTCTCGGGCGCCCATACCGGGGACACCTCGGCCAGCTTGCTGAAGGACGTGGGATGTTCCTACGTCATCCTGGGGCATTCCGAACGCCGCACCGACCACGCCGAGACCGATTCCCAGGTCAAGGCCAAGGCCGAAGCCGCCCTGGCCGCGGGTCTGGTGGCCATCGTCTGTATCGGTGAAACCCTGGCCCAGCGCGACGCCGGCCAGACCATCGAGGTCAACACCAGTCAGTTGCGCGGCTCGTTGCCCGCCGGCGCCAATGCTGAAAACACGGTGATCGCCTACGAACCGGTTTGGGCCATTGGCACCGGCCGTGTCGCCACCCCGGATCAAGCCCAGGAAGTGCACGCCGCCATCCGCGCCGAACTGATCAAGCTGATCGGTGCTGACGAGGCCGGCAAGATGCGCATTCTGTACGGCGGATCCATGAAGCCAGACAACGCCGCCCAGCTGATCGCTT
Organism: Magnetospirillum sp. 64-120; assembly: GCA_001898825.1. Classification (GTDB taxonomy): domain Bacteria; phylum Pseudomonadota; class Alphaproteobacteria; order Rhodospirillales; family Magnetospirillaceae; genus Magnetospirillum. The sequence goes on along the minus strand of MKVK01000011.1, from coordinate 441,540 downwards.
TGCCCGACGTTGATGGTGGTCTGATTGGCGGCGCGTCGCTGAAGGTGGACGATTTCTGGGCCATTGCTCAAGCGGCAGGCTGACCTTCGCCGACATCTGGTATGAAGATGTCACTTTTATACTAGCCATCCCGAGCGCGGAGGGCTAAAAACGCCATCAACGTTTTCGGCGCCCAGGGCCGCCTGCCATATCGGCGGCCGCCCTGGGCGACCCGTTTTTGTTTTGGCCTTTCTGGTGTGCACATGGACGTCTTTCCGATCATCCTCGTCATTCATCTTCTGCTGGCCGTGGCGCTGGTGGGCGTCATCTTGCTGCAGCGCTCCGAAGGCGGCGCGTTGGGCATCGGCGGCGGTGGCGGCGGCCTGATGAGCGGCCGGGCGGCCGGCAATCTGCTGACCAAGACCACGGGCATCCTGGCGGCCAGCTTCTTCGCCACCAGCCTGATCCTGGCCATCATCGCCAACAACCGCACCGGTGGCGGTTCGCCCTTTGACAAGGTCAAGGCGACCGCTCCCATCAGCGCTCCGGCCGACACCCCGGCCGCTCCGGCCGAGCCTGCCGCGCCGCTGGCCCGCTAAGCCTGGGCCAAGCCGCGGATTTTTTTGATTTGGGGATTTCGCCGGCCCGCCCGGGCCGGTGGTCTTCGCGTGTGACAGCCGTAAGCGTGAAAGCAAGGGGCCTATGACGCGTTTCATCTTTATTACTGGTGGTGTGGTGTCGTCGCTGGGCAAGGGCCTGGCTTCCGCTGCTTTGGGGGCCTGTCTGCAGGCGCGTGGCTTCAAGGTCCGCCTGCGCAAGCTGGACCCTTATCTGAACGTCGATCCGGGCACCATGAGCCCCTATCAGCACGGTGAAGTCTATGTCACCGATGACGGGGCCGAGACTGACCTGGATTTGGGCCATTACGAGCGCTTCACCGGCGTCGCCTCGCGCAAGTCGGACAACATCACCACTGGCCGCATCTATTCCGACGTCATCGCCCGCGAACGCCGTGGCGACTATCTGGGCGCCACCGTCCAGGTGATTCCGCACGTCACCAACGCCATCAAGGATTTCGTCAAGTCGGACATCACCGACGAGGATTTCATCCTGTGCGAAATCGGCGGCACCGTCGGCGACATCGAATCCCTGCCGTTCCTGGAAGCCATCCGTCAGTTGGCCAACGAACTGGGGCGCGAGCGCACCATGTTCATCCATCTGACCCTGCTGCCCTATATCCCGTCCGCTGGCGAGTTGAAGACCAAGCCGACCCAGCACTCGGTCAAGGAACTCCTGAGCGTCGGCATCCAGCCCGACCTGCTGATGTGCCGTTCGGACCGCGAGATCCCGGAAGGCGAGCGCAAGAAGATCGCGCTGTTCTGCAACGTGCGTGGCGAAGCGGTGATCCCGGCGCTTGATGTGGACACCATCTATCAGGTGCCGATCAGCTATCACGAGCAGGGTTTGGATCGCGAAGTGTGCCGCCATTTCGGCATTGAATCGGCGGAACCCAACCTGGATCGCTGGGTCAACATCGTTGATCGCGTGCGCCAGCCGGAAGGCGAGGTGACCATCGCCGTGGTCGGCAAGTACACCAGCTTGCTGGACAGCTACAAGTCACTGGCCGAAGCCCTGACCCATGGCGGCATCGCCAACAACGTGCGTGTTCGCCTGAACTGGATCGACAGCCAGATATTCGAGCAGGAAGATGCCGTCCAGCATCTGGAACCTTGCCACGGCATCCTGGTGCCCGGCGGTTTCGGCGAACGTGGCGCCTTCGGCAAGGTGGAAGCGGTGCGTTTCGCCCGTGAACGCCGCGTGCCTTATTTCGGTATCTGCTTCGGCATGCAGATGGCGGTGATCGAAACCGCCCGCAATCTGGCCGGCATCAGCGGTGCCAGCTCGACCGAATTCGGCCCCTGTGACGAGCCGGTGGTTGGCCTGATGACCGAATGGTTGAAGGGCAACGCCCTGGAAAAGCGTTCGCAATCCGGTGACCTGGGTGGAACGCTGCGTCTGGGCGCCTATGACTGCGATCTCAAGGCCGGCTCGCGGGTGCGCGAGATTTACGGTTCCGAACGCATCTCCGAACGCCACCGTCACCGCTATGAAGTCAACATGGACTATCGCGACCGTCTGGAAGCGGCGGGGCTGTCGTTCTCGGGCCTGTCGCCCGACGGCGTGCTGCCGGAAATCGTCGAGTTCCCCGACCATCCGTGGTTCATCGGCGTGCAGTTCCATCCGGAACTGAAGTCCAAGCCCTTCGATCCCCACCCGCTGTTCACCAGCTTCATCGAAGCGGCCGTACGGCAATCGCGTCTGGTGTAATCATCATGGCCCATCATCACGTCGCCGTCGGTCGCAATCTGGTCATGGGCAACGACCTGCCCCTGGTGCTGATCGCCGGCCCGTGCCAGATGGAAAGCCGGGAGCATGCCCTGGAATGCGCCGGCGCGCTCAAGGAAATGTGCGAGAAGGCCGGTATCGGCCTGATCTATAAGTCGTCCTTCGACAAGGCCAACCGCACCTCGCTGTCGGGCCGTCGCGGCCTGGGCCTGGACGCGGCATTGCCGGTTTTCGCCGAAATCCGCGAATCCCTGGGCCTGCCGGTGCTGACCGACATCCATAACGAGGTGCAATGCGCCCCCGTTGCCAAAGCGGTGGACGTGTTGCAGATTCCGGCCTTCCTGTGCCGTCAGACCGACCTGTTGCTGGCCGCCGGCCGGACGGGTGCGGTGATCAACGTGAAAAAGGGCCAGTTCCTGGCGCCTTCCCAGATGGCCAATGTGGCCGCCAAGGTGGAAAGCACCGGCAATTCGCGCATTCTGCTGACCGAACGCGGCGCCTCTTTCGGCTATGGCGACCTGGTGGCCGACATGCGGGCCTTGCCGATCATGGCCCAGACCGGCTTCCCCGTCATCATGGACGCCACCCACGCGGTGCAAAGCCCGGGCGGGCAGGGTGGTTCCTCGGGTGGCGACCGCCGCTTCGCCCCCGTTTTGGCCCGTGCCGCTGTTTCGCTCGGCATTGCCGGCGTCTTCATTGAAACCCATCCCGATCCCGATCACGCGCCCTCCGACGGACCCAACATGATCCGTTTGGCCGACATGCCGGCCCTGATCGAGACGCTGATGGCCTTTGACCGTTTGGCCAAGGCCCAGCCCATCACCCTCGACTAACCGAAACGTCCGAAATCTGGAGATTTCCGATGACTGCCATTATCGATATCCACGCCCGCGAAATCCTCGACTCGCGCGGCAATCCCACTGTCGAGGTCGACGTGGTGCTGGAAAGCGGTGTCATGGGCCGCGCCGCCGTTCCGTCGGGGGCCTCGACCGGCGCCCACGAGGCGGTGGAACTGCGTGACGGCGACAAGACGCGCTATGGCGGCAAGGGCGTGCTGAAGGCCGTCGAAAGCGTCAACGGCGAAATCTACGACGCTCTGTCGGGCATGGATGCCGAAGACCAGGTGGCCTTGGACAAGACCATGATCGACCTGGACGGCACCCCCAACAAGGCCCGCCTGGGCGCCAACGCCATCCTGGGCGTGTCGCTGGCCTGTGCGCGGGCCGCCGCCGAGGATGCCGGCCTGCCGCTGTACCGTTATGTGGGCGGCGCCTTCGCGTCCCTGCTGCCGGTGCCGATGATGAACATCATCAATGGCGGCGCCCATGCCGACAACCCCATCGACATCCAGGAATTCATGATCATGCCGGTGGGCGCACCGTCGTGCACCGATGCCATCCGCATGGGTTCTGAAGTCTTCCAGGCGCTGAAGAAGCAGCTGAAGGACGCCGGCCACAACACCAACGTGGGTGACGAAGGCGGTTTTGCTCCCAACCTGAAGTCGGCCGAGCAGGCTTTGGACTTCATCATGCAGTCCATCGAAAAGGCCGGTTACAAGCCGGGCGAGGACATCATGCTGGCGCTCGACTGCGCCTCGACCGAGTTCTTCAAGGACGGCAAGTACGAGATGGTCGGCGCCAAGAAGAGCTATGACCAGAAGGGCCTGGTCAAGTTCTACTCGAAGTTGGTCAAGGCCTATCCCATCATCTCCATTGAAGACGGCTGCGCCGAGGACGATCTGGACGGCTGGGAAATGCTGACCGACGAACTGGGCGGCAAGGTCCAGCTGGTGGGCGACGATCTGTTCGTCACCAACCCGGCCCGCCTGTCCATGGGCATCGACAAGGGCTTGGCCAATTCCATCCTGGTCAAGGTCAACCAGATCGGTTCGCTGACCGAGACCCTGGAAGCCGTCGACATGGCCCACAAGGCCGGCTATACCGCCGTCATGAGCCATCGTTCCGGCGAAACCGAGGATTCGACCATCGCCGATCTGGCGGTGGCCACCAATTGCGGTCAGATCAAGACCGGCTCTTTGTCCCGTTCCGATCGTCTGGCCAAGTACAACCAGCTGATCCGTCTGGAAGAGGAGCTGGGCCCGGCAGCCCGTTACGCCGGCGCCTCGATCATGAAGCGCTAAGCGCCAGAGCCTTTCTGGAGCTATGACGAACGGCCGGGGGAAGCTCCGGCCGTTTTCGATTCCAAGTCCTGTTATTTATCGGAACAAATGGGAATCAAATGCTGCGACGGGATTTTGCTTTGGATTTTATGAAAACTCATCATACTAACGTCCAGTTAACTAGGTCGTGTTAGGTTCTTGTGCCGTTCTTGCGGACGGATGGAAAACTGAGTCTTTTTCGCCACAGAAGTGACGATTGATTCAAGAAAATGAATCAAACCATTCACATCCTGTTGACGTCGCGAATCTTCCTGTGATTCCATCCATTTCATGTTAACGGAACTCAAAAGACGTCTGCGCCATGTCATGGGGCCCCTGTTCGGGGTCGCAGCCTTGGCTTATTTCGCCTACCACACGGTGGAAGGCGAGCGCGGCGTCTTGGCCTGGCTGCGTCTGGACAAGGAAATCCTGGCCGCCGAGATGCAATTGGCTACCGTCACCACCGAGCGCCAGTCCCTGGAGCACCGCGTCCTGCTGCTGCGGCCCGATCACCTGGATCCCGACATGCTGGAAGAACGCGCACGCGCCATGCTGAACATGGGCCGCGCCGACGAGATGGTGATCTTCCAAAAGTAATCACTCTGCCGCGATGGCGCGCAGGAAGGCTTCGATGGCCTGCTTCAGCGCCGCCGATGTTTGTGTCAGATGGCTGGCGGCTTGCCGGACCTGACCGGCGCCGCTGCCGCTGTGACTGGCGGCTTGCTGGATGCTTTCCATGATTTCAGATACGGCGTTGGTTCCTAGGGCCGCCTGCTCGACGTTGCGGGCGATTTCCTGGGTGGCGGCATTTTGTTCCTCCATGGCGGCGGAAATGCCGCTGGCTACGCTTTCCATCCGGCGGATGGCGGTGATGACCTGATCAAGGGCATTCACCACATCGCGGGTTTGGGTCTGTACCGTGGTGATCTGGGTGGTGATGTCCTGGGTGGCGCGTCCGGTCTGGGTCGCCAGAGATTTCACTTCATTGGCGACGACGGCAAAACCTTTTCCGGCCTCGCCGGCCCGTGCTGCCTCAATGGTGGCGTTCAGCGCCAGCAGGTTGGTCTGGCTGGCGATGGAGCGGATCATCTCGACGATGGCCGAAATCTGCGATGCCGATTGATCCAGGGCATGGACCGACGCGGTGGCGCTGTCGGCGGCTTCCACCGCGTGGGTGGAGGCATCGGCGGACAAGGTGATCTGGCGCGAAATCTCGTTGATCGAGGCCGCCAGTTCCTCTGCCGCCGCCGCCACGGTTTCGACGTTGCTGGCGGCTTGGGTGGCGGCTGAACTGCCGCTGGTGGCCCGGCTGCTGGTCAGGTCGGCATCCGCCTGCAATCCGCTCGAGGTTTCCTCTAACGTGCTCGAAGCGGCGCTGACCCGCTCCAGGCTGTCCTTGCTGTTTTGCTCGAAGCTTATGGCCAACTGGTGCAGGCGTTCGGCGCGGGCCAGTTTGGCCTCCTGTGCCTGCAATGCCGCCTGTTCCACATCGCGGTTATGGCGGAGCTGGTCGCGCAAGGTGATCAGTGCCTTGGCCACGTCTCCCAATTCATCACGGCGCTCGGCGCCGGTGATGGCGATATCCAATTGGTTTTGCGCTAGGGCGTGGACATCGGCGACGCTGGCTTGCAGCGGCTTGGCAATACCGCTGCGAGCAACGGCGGCGCTGACGGCGATGCCGATGCCCAGGGCGATCAGGGCAGTGGCTATGGTCAGGGTGGTGCGGTTGTCGACCATGGTGTGGGCGCTTGCTGTGCGAGCGGCCAGCATGTCTTCTTGCTGACGGAAGAAGGTGCGGACGATTTCGCGCAAGGACGCGGCCTCGACGCTGGCAGCGCGGGCCTGGGCGCGCAGGGCATCGGAATTGGTTTGGTCGCTGGCCAGGATCAGCACCTTACGGGCCGCCTGTTCAAAAGCGGCCTTGCGCTGCTCCATGCTGTCGATCAACTGCAGGGCCTGTGCGTCATTGCTGAGTTTCCGGGTCTTGTCCATACGCTGCTGGAATAGATCCAGTTCGGCCTTCAGCTTGCCGTCGGCGTCGGCCAGGGTGGCGGGGCTGGGATCGGCCGCCGCCATGGCCTGGATGGCATTCATGGCCTGAACGTTGGTGTTCATGCGGGCGGCCAGCAAGGCGGCGGAGCCGCCATCGGCGACGGCATGTAATTGCCAGCCCAGGGATTGCATCGATGAAATCGAGGTCAGCGACACAGCCGCCAGGGCAGAGCTCAGGATCATAACGATCAGGATGAGCTTATATAATAGTTTGAGATTCTTCAGCATGACATCCCCCCTTGGCCGGGTGGGTTCTGTGTTCAGGTTAGTCTTTTCTGGTTTGTTGTCATGCGTTTGCTCCGTATGGGTGCATTGTAAAATGCCCAGGTCGGCACAATTTTGATTGTCGGGTGGTTTTTTCAAACGTTTTGCCGTTCCCGATTTTCCTGTCAGGCGCTAACCGTATGAAGCGAAAGGGTTGCTGCACTGCACCACCCGTTGCCCGCCCTTCTGGTTAGGTTTCGATAAATAACTATAAATCAGTTAATCATCATTATTGCATTGCAAAACAAGCATTTATTGTGGTGAAAACGCTTGTCAGAAAGGGGAGGCTGGTTTACCTATCTTTCCGTGAACTTACACCATCAGGCCCTGGGAGGAACCATGGCGACCACATCCAAGCGCAAAGCCAAGGTGGCGGAGATCGGCCCCGATCAGTTGATCGGCTGGTATCGCGACATGCTGCAGATCCGTCGTTTCGAGGAAAAGGCCGGCCAGTTGTACGGCATGGGCCTGATCGGTGGTTTCTGCCACCTTTACATCGGCCAGGAAGCGGTGGTCGTCGGCATGCAGTCGGCGGCGGGCGAGACCGATTCGGTCATCACGTCCTATCGCGACCATGGTCAGATGCTGGCTTGCGGCATGGATGCCAAGGGTGTGATGGCCGAGTTGACCGGGCGCATCGGCGGCTATTCCAAGGGCAAGGGCGGCTCGATGCACATGTTCAGCCGTGAAAAGCGCTTTTACGGCGGTCACGGCATCGTCGGCGCCCAGGTGCCGATCGGCACTGGCCTGGGCTTCGCCCACAAGTACACCGGCGACCAGGGCGTCTGTCACGTTTACTTGGGCGATGGCGCGCTTAACCAGGGTCAGGTTTACGAAAGCTTCAACATGGCGGCTTTGTGGAAGCTGCCGGTTGTCTATGTGATCGAAAACAATAAATACGCCATGGGCACTTCGTCCGAGCGTCATGCCGCTGGCACCGAACTGTTCAAGCGCGGCGCCGCCTATGGCATTCCCGGCGAAGCGGTGGACGGCATGAGCGTTCAGGCGGTCTACGAAGCCGCCAGCAAGGCCCTGGAACACGCCCGTTCCGGCAACGGCCCCTATATCCTGGAAATGAAGACCTATCGCTATCGCGGCCACTCCATGTCCGATCCGGCCAAATACCGGACCAAGGAAGAAGTGACCAAGATGCGCGAACAGCATGACCCCATCGACACCTTGAAGAACCGCCTGCTGGAAGCCGGTCTGGTGGACGAAGCGGTGCTGAAGGAAATGGACCGCGAGGTCAAGGCGATCGTCTCGGAAGCCGCCGAATTCGCACAATCCAGCCCCGAGCCGGATGTGTCCGAATTGTGGACCGACGTATTGATTGAAGCCTAAGGCCAGGGAGACGAGACGATGGCTATCGAAATTCTGATGCCGGCACTGTCGCCGACCATGACCGAGGGCAAGCTGGCCCGTTGGCTGAAGGCCGAGGGCGACGCCGTGAAGTCCGGCGACGTGCTGGCCGAGATTGAAACCGACAAGGCGACCATGGAAATGGAAGCCGTCGATGAAGGCACCATGGGCAAGATTCTGGTTGCCGCCGGCACCGAGGGCGTGGCGGTCAACACCCCCATCGCCATCATGCTGGAAGAGGGCGAAACCGCCGCTGATCTGGGCAAGGTGATGGAAAAGGCCGGTCCTTCTTCCACCCCCGTCGCTCATAACGATGGTCCGCAGGCGGCCCTCATGGCCCAGGCTCCGGCCGTTGCCGCTCCGGCCCATGTGGAAAAGGAATACGACAAGTACAATCGCCAGACCGTGCGCGAAGCGTTGCGCGACGCCATGGCCGAAGAAATGCGTCGCGACGAAGGTGTGTTCCTGTTGGGCGAGGAAGTGGCCCAGTACCAGGGTGCCTATAAGGTGTCGCAGGGTCTGCTGGACGAATTCGGCGATCGTCGCGTGATCGACACCCCGATCACCGAAATGGGTTTCACCGGCCTGGCGGTCGGTGCGGCTTTCGCCGGCTTGAAGCCCATCGTCGAGTTCATGACCATGAACTTCTCCATGCAGGCCATCGACCATGTGATCAATTCGGCGGCCAAGACCCTTTACATGTCGGGCGGCCAGCAGCCTTGCCCCATCGTGTTCCGTGGTCCCAACGGCGCCGCCGCCCGCGTCGCCGCACAGCATTCCCAGGACTTCGCCTCGTGGTACGCCCATTGCCCGGGCCTGAAGGTGGTCGCGCCGTGGTCGGCGGCTGACGCCAAGGGCCTGCTGAAGGCCGCCATCCGTGATCCCAATCCGGTGGTGGTGCTGGAAAACGAAATCCTCTACGGCCAGTCCTTCGACGTGCCCGACGACCCGGATTTCATTGTCCCCATCGGTAAGGCCAAGATCGAACGCCCCGGCGAGCACGTCACCATCGTCACCTATTCGCGCATGGTCGGCACCTCGCTGGAAGCCGCCGCCATGCTGGAAAAAGATGGCATCTCGGCGGAAGTCATCAACCTGCGTTCGTTGCGTCCCATCGACATCGACAGCATCGTCGCCTCGGTGAAGAAGACCAACCGCATCGTCTCGGTGGAAGAAGGCTGGGCCTATGCCGGTATCGGCTCGGAAATCGCTGCCTTGATGATGGAGCATTGCTTCGACTGGCTGGACGCGCCGGTGATCCGCGTCTGTGGCGCCGACGTGCCCATGCCCTATGCCGCCAATCTGGAACGCCTGTACCTGCCGACCCCGGAAGGCATCGCCGATGCCGGCCGTAAAGTCTGCTACGCCAAGTAAGGAGAGCGCGAGATGCCCATCGAACTGCTGATGCCCGCGCTGTCGCCCACCATGACCGAGGGCACCCTGGCGCGTTGGCTGAAAAAGGAAGGCGACGCGGTCAAGTCGGGCGACGTCCTGTGCGAGATCGAAACCGACAAGGCCACCATGGAATTCGAAGCTGTGGACGAAGGTGTGCTTGGCAAGATCCTGGTTCCCGATGGTTCGGCCGGCGTTGCCGTCAACACCCCCATCGGCGTGTTGCTGGAAGAAGGCGAGGATGCTTCTGCCATTTCTGCGACCAAGCCGGCCGCCGCTGCCCCGGCTGCCGCCCCGGTCTCCGCTGCGGCCCCGGTTACGGTTGCTGCTCCGGTGGCTGCCGCCCCGGCCATGGCTTCGGGGGATCGTGTTTTCGCCAGCCCGCTGGCCAAGCGCATCGCCGCCAATGCCGGTCTGGACCTGAAGGCGGTCAAGGGCAGCGGCCCCTATGGCCGGGTGGTGAAGGCCGACGTGGAACAGGCGATCAAGGGCGGCGTTGCCGCTGCCCCGGCCGTCGCCGCGCCTGCTGCCGCCGCTCCGGCAGCCAAGGCTGCCCCGGCTCCGGCCGTCGCCAATCCGTTCGAACCGGCTTTCGAGGAAATCCCCAATTCCTCCATGCGCAAGGTCATCGCCCGGCGCCTGACCGAAGCCAAGTCGACCATCCCGCATTTCTATCTGTCCATCGATTGCGAGCTGGACGCCCTGTTGAAGGTGCGTTCAGACCTGAACGGTCGGTCGGATGCCTATAAGCTGTCGGTCAACGACTTCATCATCCGCGCCGTGGCTTTGGCGTTGAAGAAGGTGCCGGCCGCCAATGCGTCGTGGGGTGAGGACGCCATCAAGCGCTATACCGACGTGGACGTGTCGGTGGCGGTTGCCACCCCCAACGGCTTGATCACCCCCATCGTGCGTCATGCCGACCACAAGGGTCTGGCCGCCATTTCGGGCGAGATGAAGGAACTGGCCGGCAAGGCCCGTGACGGCAAGCTGAAGCCCGAGGAATTCCAGGGCGGCGGTTTCACCATCTCGAATCTCGGCATGTACGGCATCAAGGACTTCGCCGCCATCATCAACCCGCCGCAGGGTTGCATCCTGGCGGTTGGTGCCGGTGAACAGCGTCCGGTGGTCAAGGCCGGGGCGCTTGCCATCGCGACCGTGATGACCTGCACGCTGTCGGTGGACCATCGTGTCGTTGACGGCGCTGTGGGGGCGGAATTCCTGGCCGCCTTCAAGAAGCTGGTGGAAGACCCGTTGTCCATGCTGCTGTGATCGGAGGGCAGGGCCATGGACCGGGAACGGATCGCCCTTGCCATGCCGATGGTGCGCCTTGAATTCGAGGCGTTGAAGGATGCGCTGCGCGAGGGGCGGTTCACCGCCGCCACCTCGGCCCTGTTCGGGTCGTGCCTGAACTGGGACCAGCAATTGCGGCACTTCCTGGCCGAGGACGACAAGGCGACTTTGTCGGCTCGTGACCCTTTGACCCGGTTCTTCGTCACCAGGACGCGGGGCGCTCCGGAAGAGATGGATTTCACCGCTCTGCCCGTGGGCTCGGCGTTCCTGATGGCGCTCTCGGCCTTTTCCGTCCTCGATGTGCTGATGGACGAATTGTCCCTGGGCGACCATCTGGGGCTGGACGAGGAAGGCAATTGGCAGCTTGCAACCGTGTTGGCCGGGCAAAACGACGGTTCGCGTATCAGCGTGGACAAGGGATCGGGGCGCTGCCGTTTTGATCTGATGGTGGTGTACCGCAACAAGGCCCAAGCCTTGGAACGCTTCATCGCCGAAGAATTCGACGATGATTTCGATCGGTTCCTTTGGCGTTACGTGGCCGATCACGACCTGGATTTCGACATGGAGCAGGCTTGGCGCCCAAGAATCGGCAAGGGGGGAGAGAATGCGCATCCGTGTGCGTGAACTGGACCGGCCCCTGGCCGGATTCGAAAGTGCGACCTGCAAGCCCGCGGCGGCTGAATCCCAGGCCGCCGCCGGATTGATCGACATGATCGGCGGCTCGGCCCTGTTCGGCGAGCACCTGCTGCTGCCGGAAGAACAGGAAAAATGTTATCGCGCCATCAGCGATCTGCGTCGGCTGATCGGCGACACCAGGCATCTGATCGGCGAGGACTGCGTCAGCGACGAAACGCTTCTGGCCATGCGCGCCGCCTGCCGCCGTTATCTGGACGCTGCCGAGGAATGGGACCGCAAGGCCGGTCGCCGCCATGCCATGCCCAGCTACCGCTTTTATCAATTGCTGGGGGCCTTCCGCGACGTCATGGGCATTTATCTGTGGCGTCTGGCCGATTTGCACGATTTGGACGTCGACGGCCGTCTGGCGTCGTTTTTTCCCGCCGCCCGCGATTAAGACCGGGCACCGATAACTGATTTTGGGTGGAGACAACATATGTCCGACAACACTTTCGACGTGGTGGTCATCGGCGGTGGTCCCGGCGGTTACGTGGCCGCCATCCGGGCCGCGCAACTGGGTATGAAGACCGGCCTGGTGGAGCGCGAGCACCTGGGCGGCATCTGCCTGAACTGGGGCTGCATCCCCACCAAGGCGTTGCTGCGTTCGGCCGATATCTTCCGCACCATGCAGCATGCCGCGTCTTATGGTCTGTCGGCGCCGGGCGCCAGCTTCGACCTGGCGGCCATCGTCAAGCGCTCGCGCGGGGTTTCGGCCCAGCTGTCGGCGGGCGTCAAGGGACTGTTGAAGAAGAACAAGGTCACCGTGTTCGACGGTTTCGGCAAGCTTGCCGGCAAGGGCAAGGTGTCGGTGGAAGGCAAGGACACCACCACGCTTGCGGCCAAGCACATCATTCTGGCCACCGGTGGCCGCGCCCGTGTGGTGCCGGGTTTGGAACCCGACGGCAAGTTCGTCTGGAGCTATAAGGAAGCCCTGGTCCCCGATTCCATGCCGAAATCGCTGCTGGTCATCGGTTCGGGTGCGATTGGCATCGAATTCGCCAGCTTCTTCAACGCGCTGGGCGCCCAGGTCACCGTCGTCGAGATGATGGACCGCGTCATGCCGGTGGAAGACGAGGAAATCAGCGCGCTGGCCAAGAAGCAATTCGAAAAGCAGGGCATGCGCATCCTGACCAGCGCCACCGTCAAGGGCCTGAAGAAGTCGGCGACCAATGTGGCTGTCCAGGTTGAAGCGGGCGGCAAGATCGAGGAAATCGTCGTCGATCGGGTGATTTCCGCCGTCGGCGTCGTCGCCAATATCGAAAACATCGGCCTGGAAGGCACCAAGATCAAGGTGGATCGCGGCCACGTGGTCACCAACAAGTGGTGCGAGACCGACGAGCCGGGCGTTTACGCCATCGGCGATCTGACCGCGCCGCCGTGGTTGGCCCACAAGGCCAGCCATGAAGGGGTGATCTGCGTTGAAAAGATCGCCGGAATCAAGGATGTGCACCCCCTGGAAAACTCCAAGATTCCGGGCTGCACCTATTGCCATCCGCAGGTGGCCAGCGTTGGGCTTTCGGAAAAGAAGGCCATCGAGAAGGGCTATCAGGTCAAGGTCGGCCGTTTCCCCTTCATCGGCAACGGCAAGGCTATTGCGCTGGGCGAGCCGGAAGGCCTGATCAAGACGGTGTTCGACGCGAAAACCGGCGAATTGCTGGGCGCCCACATGATCGGCGCCGAGGTGACGGAAATGATCCAGGGCTATACCATCGCCAAGACCTTGGAAACCACCGAGGCCGAGTTGATGCACACCGTCTTCCCGCATCCGACCCTGTCGGAAATGATGCACGAGGCGGTGTTGTCGGCCTATGGCCGGGCTATCCATTTCTAGCCTTGGCCGTTACCTTCGGCCTCGTCGCGGCGAATACGCCGTGACGAGGCCTGCAAGGGGTGTTGGGTGATGAAGGCGAATGCCGTGCAGATGGGTTGGGGGGCCTCGATCCGGGTTTGGGTTTTTGGTTCCCTGCTGGCCCTTTGCGCGGGTATCGCAGGGGCCATCGCCTTTATCCAATATGAACTGAACCTGCGTAAGCACGATTACCAGATCCTTAATCTGGCCGGTCAGATGCGGGTTCTGGCGGTTGAGATGCAGCGGCAAAGCAGCGAGCTTTTGGCCGGCGGCGGTGTGAACCTTGGCGGCGCACTTGACCGTGAACTCAGCCTGTTCGACCGTGATATCGCCGACAAGGTCGAGTTGTACGATCTGATCATCAGCGGTTTTCATGTTCGCGAATTGCCGGCCGAACTGATCGGCAGCGACGAACCCTTACGGTGTAACTGGGACCACAAGTCCACGTCACAATTGGATGTGTCGGTGGCCGCGTGGCGTGGCTTCCGTGACGGCATGGCCCGAGCCGCCGGCGACGACCCGTCGCGCCCCAACAGCCTGAAGATGGCGGCCTATTTGGCGGCCAATGGTCACCAGCTGGTGGAATCCACCGAGAATCTGGCCAAAGCGTTTCAAAGCATGATGGAAGGCAAGCTGTTGCTGATCCGGGTGTCGGTGATGGCCATGGCCGCCGGAGTGGTCATGGCTTCGCTGGGGCTCGCCTTTTTGCTGCAACGTGGCGTGTTGCGTCCGTTGGACATGACGGTTGCCGCTTTTCGCCGGGTGGCCGCCGGGGATCTGGGCTTTCAGGTGCCCGTTGCCCATACCCGCGAAATCGGCGGCATGACCAGGGCCTTCAACAATCTGTCCAGCCGGTTGCAAGGCTTGTTCCGGCTGACCGAACGCATCAGCCAAGGCGCCGACGCCGACCAGACCCTGGCCTTCATTCACGAGGAATTCAGCCATTTCCTGTCGGTGGATTTCCTGGCCCTGTTGGTTGCCGCCCCAGACCGCAGCCGTTTCGTCGTCGAACGCGTCCATGGCAAGGTGTTCAGCGAACAATTGGGGCAGCTTTCCGATCCCGTTCTGTCCGCGGTCTGTCACAGCGGCCAGCCCCGCCTGTTGTCCATGTGCAACGACGAATGCGGGCTTGCCGCCTTGCTGGGGCAATTGGGGCTGCGCACGGCATTGCTGTTGCCGTTGTCGTCAGTGCGTGACGGCGGGGCGGTTTTGTTGGTGGGATCGGATCACGACAAGGCCTATGGCCTGGATGAAAAGCGCTTTTTGCATTCCATCGCCGCCCATGTGGACAGCGTTCTGTCGCGCACCTTGGTGATGGACAGCCTGATCGTCGCCGCCGTGGAAGGCTTGGCCAAGCTGGCGGAAAGCCGTGATCCCGAGACCGGCAACCATCTGGTGCGCATGAGCCTTTATTCGGCGCTGCTGGCGGAAGAGATGACCGGTGATCCCCATTACGCCCGCGACATCCATCGTTTCGCCCCCATGCACGATATCGGCAAGGTGGGCATTGCCGATTCGGTTCTGTTGAAACCTGGGCGGCTGGATGACGACGAACGGCGTGAAATGTGCCGCCATCCGCTGATCGGCGGCGAAGTGCTGCGCCTAAGCGAGGAACGCATGGCGGAAGAGGGGCGTTCGGTGTTCCGCCTGGGCATCGAGATCGCCGAGGCTCATCACGAGAAATGGGACGGCAGCGGCTATCCCCGGGGGCTGACAGGAACCGACATCCCGCTGTCCGCGCGGATCGTCGCGGTGGCCGACGTGTTCGACGCGCTCACCTCGAAACGCCCCTATAAGGAAGCCTGGAGCGTCGACCGCGCCCTTGAGACCTTGCGCCAGGATGCCGGCACTCATTTCGACCCTGACGTGGTCGCCGCCTTTGAACGCATCCTGCCCAAGGTGCTGGATATTCATTCCCGCCTTGCCCATCACTAGATTTACTTGACCAACGCCATCCATGTGGACGATACCCAAGCCATGACCGACAAGCCCACTCTTCGCCATCCCGAAAAGGCCCGCCGTCCCGATCAGCCGTCGCCGAAAAAGCCGGATTGGATCAGGGTCAAGGCTCCCACCTCGGCTGAAGCCGCCGAAGTGCGCAAGCTGATGCGCGACAAGAACTTGCACACCGTGTGCGAAGAAGCGGCCTGCCCCAATATCGGCGAATGCTGGAAGCACAAGCACGCCACCTTCATGATCCTGGGCGACACTTGCACCCGGGCTTGTGCCTTTTGCAATGTGAAGACCGGCAATCCCAAGGGCGCGGTGGACATCGCCGAACCGGAAAAGGTCGCGGAATCGGTGGCGTCCATGGGCCTGCGCCATGTGGTCATCACCTCGGTGGACCGTGACGACATGGCCGATGGCGGCGCTTTCCAGTTCGTCGGCTGCATCGAACGCATCCGCGCCACCAGCCCGCAATGCACCATTGAAGTGCTGACCCCGGATTTCCGCGACAAGGACGGCGCCATCGCCGCCGTCGCCAAGGCGCGGCCCGATGTGTTCAACCACAACCTGGAAACCGTGCCGCGTCTTTACGGCACCATCCGTCCGGGGGCGCGCTATTTCCATTCGCTGCGGCTGTTGCAGATGGTCAAGGAAGTGGACCCGACCATTTTCACCAAGTCGGGCATCATGGTGGGATTGGGCGAGACCCGGGCTGAAGTGTTGCAGGTGATGGATGACATGCGTTCCGCCGGCGTCGATTTCATCACCATCGGCCAGTATCTGCAGCCGACCTTGAAGCATGTGGCGGTTGACCGCTTCGTCACCCCGGAAGAATTCGATGATTACCGGATGGTGGCCAAGAACAAGGGCTTCCTGATGGTGGCGGCGACGCCGCTGACCCGTTCGTCGCACCATGCCGACCGTGATTTCGAAGAATTGCGCAAGGCTCGTGCCGCTGCGCAAAGTGCGGCGGAATAAGGACGGGCATGCCGACACACGCGGAAAAGCGCCCGCTTCCCTATACCCCGGACCAGTTGTTCGACTTGGTCGCCGATGTGGAAAAGTACCCGGAATTCCTGCCGTGGTGCGTGGGCGCGCGTATCCGCAAGCGTGACGGCGACGTGTTCTTCGCCGATCTGGTCATCGGCTTCAAGATGATCCGCGAACGTTACACGTCCAAGGTGACCTTGGACCGTGATGCCAAGCGTATCGATGTGATTTATACCGAAGGACCGTTCCAGTATCTGAACAACCATTGGGCCTTTATCCCCAATGAGAACGGCACCACCACCATCGACTTCTTCGTGGATTTCGAATTCAAGTCGAAGATTCTGCAAAAAGTCATCGGCACGCTGTTCAATGAAGCGGTCAAGCTGATGGTCGGCGCCTTCGAGAAGCGCGCCAACCAGCTGCACGGGGCGAAATAGCCGCTTCCGGCATCGCTGTTTCATGGGTTTTCATCGTATGTGGTCGCAGCAGGACAATCTCCTGGGGGCGATCTTTGGTGTGTCCCTGGTAATACTCAATAGTTGATTTGATATCAATTTTATGCACTTATGTGAACGCAGGTTTGTTGCGCATATTCTTTATAAGGATATAACTTGATCCTATTCGGCTTTAAGTTAAGGCGAAAAGGGGACGCATGATGCCGCACTTGTGTAAAATCGGGCCTTCCGCCATTGCCGTGTTGCTTCCTGTTCCGGCCTGGGCGCAAAGCCCTGCTTTCACGTCCATGAGCGATACGGCTGTCTATGCCCTGCAGATTTTGGTTGCGGCTGCGGTGCTGTTGGTATTTGCAGCCGTGGTCAGCAAATTGAAGAACAGTCCTGATTGGAAGCTGGGCGAAGCGGTGTCGGAAGAAGTGGAGTTTGCTGAAACCGATGCTGACGGCAAGGTCACCAAGACCACGCGGATGATGGCCAGCTCCAGCCGGCTGATCGCGCTTTTGGGCATGATGGTTATTCTGCTTTTGTTCCTGGGGGTGGGCGAAGTGGTGATTTGGGATGTGGCCCACGGCAAGGACCCCGACTTGGGCGGAGTGCTCAATTTCTTCCTGGCCGGCGCCAGTCTGTTCGTTCCCTACGCCATCAACCAAGTCCGTTCGGGCTTTGAAAGCATCGGCAAGTAAACTGGAAACCATGCCGGCCAAGCCGGTAGTCGCGGCGCAGGGTCAGACCGCCGTGCCGCCGACGGTGATGCCGTCCATGCGCAAGGTGGGCTGACCCACGCCCACCGGGACGCCCTGGCCATCCTTGCCGCAGGTGCCGATACCGGGGTCCAGTTCCAGGTCGTTGCCGATCATGGTGACCTTGTTCATGGCGTCGGGGCCGTTGCCGATCAGGGTGGCCCCCTTGACGGCGGGGCCAATCTTGCCGTCTTCGATCAAATAGGCCTCGGTGGCGGCGAAAACGAACTTGCCCGAGGTGATGTCCACCTGGCCGCCACCAAAATTGACGGCGTAGAGGCCTTTCTTGACCGATGCGATGATCTCGGCCGGGTCATGTTCGCCGGCCACCATGAAGGTGTTGGTCATGCGCGGCAGCGGAGCGTGGGCATAGGATTGACGGCGGCCGTTGCCGGTGGCCTTGACGCCCATCAGGCGGGCGTTCAGCCGGTCCTGGATATAGCCCACCAGGATGCCGTCCTCGATCAAGGTGGTGCGGCTGGTCGGCGTGCCTTCGTCGTCCACCGACAGCGACCCGCGACGGTCCATCAGGGTGCCGTCATCGACCACGGTGACGCCCTTGGAGGCGACACGTTCGCCGATGCGACCCGAGAAGGTGGACGTTCCCTTGCGGTTGAAATCGCCTTCCAGGCCATGGCCGACGGCTTCATGCAGCATGACGCCGGGCCAGCCCGGACCCAGGACGACGCTCATTTCGCCGGCGGGGGCGGGGATGGAGGCCAAATTGACGGCCGCTTGACGGATGGCTTCGTCGACGCATTGGCGCCACGATCCCTCGTCGATGATGCGGTCATAGGCGAAGCGGCCGCCGATGCCGTGGCTGCCGGTTTCCATGCGGTCGCCGTCGCCCATCACCACCGAGACGTTCAGGCGCACCAGCGGCCGGATGTCGGCGGCGTGGCTGCCGTCGGCACGTTGGATGAACACCGCCTGCCACGATCCCGACAGCGAGGCCGAGACCTGGCGCAGACGCGGTTCCTTGCCGCGGGCATAGGCGTCCATGGCTTCCAGCAGCTTGACCTTGGTCTCAAACGGAACCAGGGCCAGCGGGTTGTCGTTGGTGTAAAGGGCCGCATTGGTTCCGGACGGCGCCGCCGCCAGGGTGCCGTTATGGCCGCGGCGTACCGCTTTCACCGTGTCGGCGGCGCGGCGGATGGCGTCTTCCGACAGTTCCGAGCCATGGGCATAGCCCTGGGCTTCGCCGACCACCGATCGCAGGCCGAACCCCTGGGCGGTGTCGAAACTGGCCGATTTGATCTGGCGGTCGTCCAGCACCACGCTTTCCGACTGGCGGTATTCCAAAAACAGTTCGCCGTCATCAGTCCCCGCCAAGGCGTCGCCGACGATTCCCACCACCTTGTCCTGATCCAAGCCGGCGCGGGTGAAGAACAATTGGTGGGCTTGGCTGTCGTGAGGCATGGAAACTCCTGAACGCGGGTAGGGTCTGCGGGTAGGGCATGAGCAATTCGGTCAGGTATTGGCAGCCCGTATCGCCCAGTGTACATGAATTCTTGTCATTCAAAGGAATATAGGCAATGGCCGAGACGATGCCAGGGCGAAGCTGGGCCCTTAACGAACATTCCCTGCGCCGGGTGTTGTCCGGCGAGGTCCATGCGCGCCCTTATGAACAGATCATCTCGCCGTTTCGTGCCAGCCATCTGGCCATTCTGCATGACGGTTTGGAAGCGGCCGAGGAACGGGCGTACCTGACGGAATTGCTGGCCATCCACGGTGCCGAGGCGCCGGCCGACAGCACCAATTACTTTTCGCGTGACCTGGGGGCGCTGCGCCTGCGCTGGGAACGGCACGCCGAGTTTTCCACCTATACCTTCCTGCGCTTCGACCCCTTCGACCATCCCTTCGCCGAACCGGCCCTGGCCCTGGTGCCGGTGGAGTGGCTGGAACGCATGCCGGGGTCTGTGCTGACCGCCACCCATCTGGCGGTGGAAAAGACTCAGCGCAGTGCCGACGACATGGCCGCCCTGTTCGACGGCAACCCGCTGATCGCCTCCAAGATATTGGGGTCGGCTGCGGAGTGCTGGACCGATTTTCGCCTGCATGCCGACGGCTTCGGCCGTATCTGGGTGCGCGACAAGGACCTGACCAAGGGGCAGACCGGCCGCGTCATGCAGCGGCTTTTGGAAATCGAGACCTACCGCATGATGGCGCTGCTGGCCTTTCCGCCCGCCCGTCAGGCCAATGCTGAGATGGCCCGCATGGATGCCGGGCTGGCCGCCATCGTCACCGAACTGGCCGATCCCGCCATCGCCCAGAACGACCGCGAACTGTTGGAACGCCTGACCGCGCTCGCCGCCGAGGCCGAGCGCTTGGATGCCGCCACCAATTTCCGTCTGGGCGCCTCCAGGGCCTATTACGCCATCGTCAACCAGCGCATCGCCGAATTGCGCGAAGACCGTATCCCCGGACTGCAGACCATCGGCGAATTCATGGACCGTCGTTTGGCCCCAGCCATGAAAACCTGCGAATCGGCGGCCGAACGCCAACAATTGCTGGCCCGTCGGGCGGCGCGGGCCGGCGACTTGCTGCGCACCCGCGTCGACATCGCCCTGGAAGAAAAAAACCGCGACCTGTTGCGCAGCATGAACCGCCGAGCCCAATTGCAGTTGCGCCTGCAGGAAACCGTGGAAGGCCTGTCGGTGGTGGCCATCAGCTATTACCTGCTGGGTTTGGTGCTTTATGCCGCCAAGGGGATGAAGGGGGCGGGGCTGCACGTGGATCCGGACATCGCTGCCTTGGTGGCGCTGCCTGTCATCCTGGGGGCGGTATTTCTGGGGGTTCGACGCCTGCGCCGCGCCCTGACCGGGGCCCACGGCGAAGAATAAGAGGGGCGTGGTCCCAAGGCGCGGTCAGAACAACTCCATGTCGTCTTCCGCCTCTTGGGCGGGGCTGGACTGGCGACCATGCAAGGCATCGACCAAACGGCGGCGCCAGTCGGCCAAGGTGACGTTGCCGCTGAGCGCTTCGATCCACGCCTCCATGGTTTCGCCGGCTGCCGGGGTTTCTGCGCACAGGCGGGTGGTCTGCTCCAGTTCCGCATGTTGGCGTCGCAAGGTGGTCAAAACCGAAGCCACCTGTTCAAGCCCCTGGCGCGATCGATCGGCCGATTGCAGCTTGTGGACGATTTCATAGGTGGACGATTGTAACTCGCCGGCTTCGCTTTCCCCGGCGAACTCACCGATTCGGGTCAACACGGCGGTGGCGCCGGCCGTGGAGTCCTCGAATTGCTGTCCAGTCGCCATGGTCTCGGACGCTAAAAACTCAAAGGCACGTTGTTGCAACTGGGAAAACGCCTGCCATTGTGCCAGCAGATCGAGAATGGATGCCTTGTCGGTCATGTTATTTCCTCACCGCGTCCTGGCGGCACAACTTCAAGATTTCCTCGGCGATGCGCGACAGCGGGACCTGACGCTCGACCGCACCGATTTCAAACGCAACTTTCGGCATACCATAGACCACGCATGACGTTTCGTCTTCGCCGATCGTCGCGGCGCCGGCCTTGCGCATGGCCAGCAGCCCTTCGGCCCCGTCCCGTCCCATGCCGGTCAGGATGACGCCCACCGCCTTGGCGCCGCAATTTTCCGCCACCGACTGAAACAAGACGTTGACGCTGGGCTTGTGGCCGGTGACCAGAGGACCGTCGAAACAGTGAGTGATCAACTGCGCCCCGGATCGTTTGATCGCCAGATGCCGGTCGCCTGGGGCGATGTAGACATGGCCGGCGACGATGCGCTCGCCGTCGGTTGCTTCTTTGACCCTGACCGCGGCCAGATTGTTCAGCCGTTCAGCGAAACTGGCCGAAAATTTTGGCGGAATATGCTGGGTGATGACCACGGGCGGCGCATCGGGTGGCAGCGCCAGGATGATGTCGCGCAGGGCCTCGACACCGCCAGTGGATGAACCGATGGCCACCAGCCGGTCGGAGGACTGATAGATGGTGGTCACCGCCAACTGATGGGGGGGCGTGCGTGGTCGGTCGGTCAGGGAACGGACGCGGGCGGCGGCGGCGGCCTTGACCTTGGAGACCAGTTCCTGGGCGTGGGCTTGCAGACCGCCGTCCGCGGAATCGGATGGCTTGCAGAAAACGTCCACCGCGCCCAGTTCCATGGCCCGCATGGTGACCTCGGCTCCCTTGTCGGTCAGCGACGACACCATCACCACCGGCATGGGGCGCAACGTCATCAGCTTTTCCAGAAAGGCCAAGCCGTCCATGCGCGGCATTTCCACGTCGAGCGTCAAGACGTCCGGGTTCAGCGCCTTGATCTTTTCGCGGGCGACCAATGGATCGGGGGCGGTGCCGATGACTTCGATCCCGGGATCGGCCGACAGGATGGCGGTCAGCATCTGCCGCATCAAGGCGGAGTCGTCGACGATCAACACACGGGCGGGGCGGCTTGTTGGCATCTTCGGAGCCTAATCGAACAATTCGACTTCGCCCTCGACCTCGACGGTCTGCAGGCGCGAACGATACGAGATTTCGCGGTTGAGAACGGCCCGTTCCACGTCTTTCTTCAAAAACAAACGGATCACCTTGCCCAGACGCGGGAAGAAATGGATGCGACGGGGGTGGGGGCCGCCCAGATCCTCGGCGGCTATACGATAGCCTTCCGCCGACAGATAATCGCGCACGAAGCTGCAATTGCGGTCGCCGATGGGAACGGAACCTGCCCCCATGCCGGGCAGCACGTTACCGCCGCCGAAGACCTTGATCTCCAGGCTGTCGCGCCGCCCACCACGGCGCAGCACGTCGTTGATCAGTTCTTCCATGGCGAAGTTTCCGAAGCGCATGGCCTTGTCCACCGGCACGTCCGAACCGGAATCGGGCAGCATGAAATGGTTCATGCCGCCGATGCGCAGGCGGGTGTCCCAGACACAGGCAGCGACGCACGACCCCAGGACGGTGACGATCATCTCTTGTCCGGCGGTGGAAACATAATGTTCGCCGGGCAGTACCTTGACCGCCATGATCTTGAAGGTGGGATCGAACCAGCGTCGCCGTTCGGCTTCTTCCGCGGCCCCACCCCAGGTTTCGCGGCTCATTGGATCCGCCTGTAGCTGGTCTTACCCACCACCTCGAAGCGATCCGACACACCGATCAGGCTTTCGGCGTGCCCCAGATACAGGACGCCGCCCATGTGCAGACGGTCGGCATAGCGGTTGAACAACTGGCGTTGGGTCGGCTTGTCGAAGTAGATGGCGACGTTGCGACAGAAAATGGCGTCGAACAGCCCCTTCATCGGCCAGTTTTCATGCAGGTTCAGCCGCCGAAAGCGGACCAGGCGGCGCACGTCGTCCGAGACTTGAACCATGTCGCTGTCGTTGGTCCGACGCAGAAAGCGCTTGCGATAGGTTTCGGGGACATGGTCCACCGCCTTCAGGGGGTAAAGCCCCTGTTCGGCCCGGCGCAGCACGTTGGTGTCGATGTCGGTGGCCAGAACCAGGGCGTCCCAACCACCGCCGCCTTTCAACGCGTCGGCCATGGTCATGGCGATGGAATAGGGTTCTTCGCCGCTGGAACAACCGGCGGACCAGATCCGGACTCGCGGTCGGCGCGGGCGTTCCAGCAACCGCGGCGCCAGCACCTGATCGCGCAGATGGTCGAAGTGGTGGGGCTCGCGAAAGAAATTGGTGATGTTGGTGGTGATGGCGTTAACCAGGTTTTCCACCTCGGAAGCGCCTTTGGGACCACGCAACATATCGCAATAATCGCTGAAGTCCCGCATGCCCAAGGCGCGCAGACGCTTGACCAGACGACCGCACACCATGTCGCGCTTGTGATCGGAAAGCACGATGCCGGTTTCGCGGGACATGAACGAGGCCAGGAAACGGAATTCCTCGTCGCCCAGTTCGAACTCACGCTCGCGGCGGTGACCATTGTTGGTTTCTTGCCGGTTCAGCAACAAATTCCCCCCCGGGAATCAACTCCGCCGCGACGATCGCGGCGGAGTTTCATAATGATCCTAAAATTCGGCCCAGTCTTCATCCTTAGCCGCACTGGACGTGGAGGAAGGGGTTGCCGACTTGGTCTGCAGCTTGGACAGGTGCGAACGTTGCGGCGAGGCCGGCTTGGCCTTGACCGACAGTTTCAGGGACGCCGGCTTGGCCAAGGGCTTGGCGGCTGGCTTGGACTGCGGCCGCGAGGCCGGCGTCTCCATGGCGGCGCTGTCACCGGTGTGGAAGAAGCCCATCAGGCGGTTCAGTTCACGCGACTGGTCTTCCAGGGCATGGGCGGCGGCGGCGGATTCTTCCACCAGGGCGGCGTTCTGCTGGGTCATTTCGTCCATCTGGCTGACGGCGGAATTGACCTGATCGATACCGCTGGCCTGTTCCGACGACGCGGCGGCGATTTCGGCGACGATGTCGGCGACCCGTTTCACGCTGCCCAGAATGTCTTCCAGCGTCTTGCCGGCCCCCTTGACCAGTTCGGCACCCGAGCGCACCTGGGTCGAGCTTTCGGCGATCAGGCCCTTGATTTCCTTGGATGCCTGGGCCGAACGCTGGGCCAGATTGCGCACTTCCTGGGCGACCACGGCAAAGCCCTTGCCGGCGTCGCCCGCTCGCGCCGCTTCCACCGCCGCGTTCAGCGCCAACAGGTTGGTCTGGAAGGCGATCTCGTCGATCATGCCGACGATGTCTTCGATCTTCTGCGAGCTGCTTTCGATACGGCCCATGGCGCCGATGGCGTCGGACACCACCTGACCGCCGCCTGCGGCCACTTCACGGGCTCCGGCGGCCAACTGGTTGGCCTGTTGGGCATTGGCGGCGTTCTGGCGCACGGTGGCGGCCAGTTCTTCCATGGAGGCGGCGGTTTCTTCCAGCGCGCTGGCCTGCTGTTCCGAACGCTCGGACAGGTCCTGGCTGCCGGCGGCCACTTCGGACGCGGCAGAGCCGATCTGGCCGGCCGCCGAGTTGATGTTGGTGACGATCTCGAACAGCTTGTCGGCGGTTTGGTTGACGTCGGACTTCAGTTGGCCGAACACGCCGGCGTAATTGTTGGTGATGCGCTGGGTCAGGTCGCCGCGGGCCACCGACGACAGCACGCTGGCCACGTCGTTCAGCGCGATGCCGGTCAGCTTGACCAGATTATTCACGCCTTCACACAGGTTCAGCAGGAAGCCGTCCTTGCCGGCCAGGTCGATGCGGCGATCCAGGTCGCCTTCCGACGCGGCCTTGGCCACTTCCGCCACTTCGGCGACGATGGCGGCTTCACGGGCGCGCTGGGCGGCCTCGGCCTGACGCTCGGCCTCTTCACGGGCGCGCTGTTCTTCTTCCATGCGTTGCTTGTCCACGGCATTCTGCTTGAACACCTGCACCGCCTGGGCCATCTCGCCGATTTCGTCGGTGCGATCCAGGGCCGGCACGGTGACGTCCAGCTTGCCGCCGGCCAGTTCACCCATGGAATGGGTCATGGCGCTGATGGGGCTGATGATGGACCGTGCGATCAGCCAAGCGAACAGCAGACCCAGACCGATGGCGACGATCGAAGCGATGGTGCCGATCAGCTTCTGGGCGCTGACGGTGGATATGGTCTGCTTTTCCAACTCGGCCATGTAGACCAGTTGGGACGCCTTGGTCTTGGTCGCCAGTTCGGCGAACTCGGTGGCAAGAGCCGCGTTTTCCTTGTTGATCAGGATGTCGACCTGCATGGTGTACTGGGCCATTTCCAGGAACAGGCGGTCGTAATTGGGCAGGTTGTCGCGCACGAAGTCGATGGCCTTGCGGTGTTCGGCGTCGCGTTCGTTGTCGGACAGGGTTTTGATGAAGCGGGTGGCGACCGCGTATTGTTCCTTGTAGGTGTCGATCACCGCCTGGGTGGGGTTGTCGACGAAGCGCAGGGCTTGGATGCGCATCAGCAGCATCTGTTCCTGGGCCTTGCCAGCGGTGGCGGCGGTATCCATGTCGTGGCTGGCCAAGGTGCTGTCCAGCAGGCCCGACAGCGTCTTGGTCAGTTCGTTGGCGATGGGAACCAGACGGGTCGAGTAAACTTCGTCGCGACGGTTCTTCTGTTCAACGGCCCGGTTCAGGTTGTTCATGTACTGCTCGAACAGCAGCAGCATGCGTTCCAGGTCGGTCTTACGTTCGGCGCTGACGGTGACCGCGATGGCATCCTTCAGGTTCTTGCGCAGGTTGGGTTCCAATTCGCGGATGCGGTCCAACGCCTTCTTGTCGCCTTTCTCGGCATAGATGAAGGCGTTGCGGCGCAAGCCCACCACCTCGCGTTCGATCTGGGCCACGCGCAGCGTCGCGCCAGACACGAAGGCCAGGTCGTTGGTGCCCTTTTCGGCGGATGTGAAACCGAAGAAGCTGACCCCGGCGACAACGGCCAGGAAAGCCAAAATCAGCAGGAAGCCGCCGTAGATGCGGCCCTTGACGGTCAGGCCGGAAGACTTGGTCGACATGATGAAATCCCCCTAAAGATCACGCGGCGGCGGTTGCGTCGGCGATGAGTTCGCTGTCGAAAAGCTGGTGCAGGTCAAGCAGGGCGACCATGCGCCCGTCGACGGTGACCAGTCCGGTCAGGAACCCTGAATGAACGTGGTGGTCCAACTCCGGCACCGGCTGGATGTCGGCAGTGGTGATGGTGATGATGTCGGCGACCGCGTCCACCAGGATGCCGATGACCCGGTCATGCACGGACACCACGATGATCACGTGGCGGGCCGAGGCCTGGGTCTGGCCGCCGGAAAAACGGGCGCGCAGGTCGAAAATGGGGACGATGGCGCCGCGCAGGTTGATGACCCCGCGCATGTAATCCGGGGTGTTGGGCAGCTCGGTGGTCGGAGCCCACCCCTTGATCTCGCGGATCGCCATGATGTCGACACCGTATTCCTCGTCACCGATGGTGAACGAGATGAACTGGCGGGTGCTGCCAGTCTGGGCTTCGGCTGGCGGGGCGGCGTTCTGCATGGTCCATCCCTTGAAGTTACACGGTCAAAGGTTAAAGCGGTTCACGCCCGGGGCCAAGCCCGGGCCAAATTCTTATTGTGCGGCGGTGGCCAAGGCCCCCATTTGACGAAGGGCGCTGACGTCCAGGATCAAGGCCACCCGGCCATCCCCCAGGATGGTGGCCGCCGAAATGCCATGGACCGGTCGGAAATTGGAATCCAGCGACTTGATCACCACCTGCTGCTGGCCCAGCAGTTCGTCCACCAGCAGGCCGACCCGTTCGCCGCCTTCGGTTTCGACGATGACCACCAATCCCTTGGTCGGGTCAGTGATGGCACCGGGGATGCCGAAAATGGCGTGCAGCGCCATCAGGTTGATGTATTCGCCGCGAATGGTCAGCACGTCGCCCACATCCACCAGCGAGCGGGCCTGTTGCGGTGTCGGGCGCAAGGATTCGACGATGTTGGTCAGTGGCAGGACGTAACGCTGGCCGCCGACCTGCACCAACATTCCGTCCATCACCGCCAGGGTCAGCGGCAGCGACAGGATGAAGCGCGACCCGGCACCGGGGATGGATTGCACCACCACGCGGCCGCCCACGTCCTGGATGTTCTTGCGCACCACGTCCATGCCGACGCCGCGTCCCGACACGTCCGAGACTTCCGACGCGGTAGAAAAGCCAGGCGCGAAGATCAGCATGTCGATCTGTTCGTCGGTCAACTGCTGGCCGGGCTCGACCAAGCCCTTTTCCATGGCCTTGGCCAGGACGCGTTCGCGATGGATGCCGCGCCCGTCATCCTGAATTTCGATGAAGATGCGCCCGGATCGGTGTTCGGCGGCCAGATGGATGGTGCCTTCGGCCGGCTTGCCCACCGCCATGCGTTCCTCGGGCGTTTCGATGCCGTGGTCCAAGGCGTTGCGGATCAGGTGGGTCAACGGATCGGACAATTGTTCGATCACCGTCTTGTCCACTTCGGTGTTCTCGCCGCTCATCACCAGTCGGGCCTGTTTGTTCAGCTTGCTCGACAGATCGCGGACCAGACGCGGCGCCTTCGAGAACAGGGCCTTGACCGGCTGTGCCCGAATGGCCATGACACTTTCCTGAAGCTCACGGGTGTGATGGGAAAGCTCTTGCAGTCCCTGGATCAGCTCGGGGTGCGATTCCACCGTGAAGCCGCTGGCCTGTTGGCCCAGCATGGCTTGGGTGATGACCAGTTCGCCCACCATGTTCACAAGCCGGTCAATCTTGTCCAGATCAACGCGGATAGAGGCGGTGTGCACTGCGCCCCCTTGCGCGGCGGTCTGCTGTGCGGCGGCCGTGGCCTTGGGGGGGGCCATTGGAACGGGCGCGGTGGCGACGGCGCTGCCGGGGGCGTCGGCGAACAATCCCCAGCCGTCACCTTCTTCGTCCCTGGCGGCCGCGGTCGAGGGCAGGGGGGCGAACAGCCCCCAGCCTTCGCCCTCTTCGTCGCCGGGCAAGGAATCCACTTCTTCGATCTCGACCTGGGCGGTTTCGCCGGCGACGAATTCGAACACCTCGTCGATAGCGGAACGCGGTTTGTCCGTGGTCAGGGTACAGGTCCAAGACACATAGGACCGCAGGGCGTCCATTTCGGTCAGCGAGGGAAGAGTCCCCAGATCCGGCTTGACCTCCAGCTCGCCCAGGCCCGCCAGCTCGCGGAACATCAGCAACGGGTCGTTGCCAGTGCGCAGCATGTCGGGGCCGGGCAGGAAACGGATGCGGAAAGTGGTGAAAACCGGCGCCTTCACGGATTCGACCTTGGGGGCGTTAGGCGCTGTTTGGGCGGCGACGGGCGGCTTGGCTCCGGTCAGGGCCGCCAGCTGGGCCAGGATGTCGGCGCCATGGTCCGAAGGCAGGGCGGTTTCCGCCTGGGCGGCACGGACGAAATCGCCCAGGATGTCGTTGCCGCGCACCATCAGGTCGGCCACATTCGGGGTCAGTTCGGTCCGGCCGGAACGCAAATGGTCCAGCGCGGTTTCGAACACATGGGCAAAGTGCACCAGTTCGTCGAAGGCGAAGGCGCCGGCGCCGCCCTTGATGGAATGGACGCAACGGAAGACGGCGTTCAGGTCTTCGTCGTTGCCTTGTCCTTCCTGCAAACGGGCAATGGTTTCCTCGGCCGTGGCCAGCAGTTCGGCGCATTCCTCGAAATAGGTCGCCTTGAACTGCGACAGGTCATAGCCTTGGTCGTCGGTCATCGCACCATCACTCCGTCACTCTGCCCCACCAGGGTTACGGGCACACTTTGGCAACGATCTGCAACAGCTTGTCGGGGCTGAAGGGCTTGACGATCCAGCCGGTGGCACCGGCGGCGCGGCCTTCGTCCTTTTTGCTTTGGTCGCTTTCGGTGGTCAGGATCAGCACCGGAGTGCCGGCATGGGTGGGCAGGCCGCGGACCTTGCGGACCAGGGTGATGCCATCCATTTCCGGCATGTTCACGTCGGTGATGATGACGTCGACCTTTTGACCCTGCAGCACTTTCAGTGCCGCCACGCCATGCTCGGCTTCCAGGACCGTGTATCCGGCACCGCGCAGGGTGAACGACACCATGTCACGCATGGTCTTGGAATCATCGACGGCCAGAACGCATTTAGCCATAAGGGTTCCCCGGGTCAGCTATCAAGAAGTTGGGTCAGTTCGGCGGAAAGTCCAAGGGTCCGAAAGGCAGAAACAGGTGTGTCGCCAAGGCTTTCCACCACCAAACGGCGCGCCACGGCGCGCAGTGCGGAAGCGGCGGACAAGATCACCTGAATTCCTGCCGTCGAAATTCGCTCTAAATTAGCAAAGTTAAGAACAACATCCTGGGAAGTATCACGGGCGGCGGCGTCGATCAGCAAGTCGCGAAGCTCCGCCGCGACCGGCAAATCAAGCACAGCCGGAAGTTCAATCACCAATCTTCCATTTTGCTCATTGATTTCCATAAGGATGGGGCCGTGTTTTCCCTGTGGACCGAAGCCGGATAATACGGCAAATTTCCGGCTTGGGAATAGGGCTAAAGAACGAGTTATGGCAACAGTCACCACACATGCCGGTCCTTGGAATATGACCGTTCTCGCATTTGCACAGGACGATCCCGAGAATCCCTTGGCATCCCTGCCCAGTGCCGAGGTGGCGCAATTGCCCTTTGGGGCGGCGGAATTGGACAAGTCTGGCGTTGTCGTCAACTACATCGACACCGAACCGGGCGAAGGTGCGGGCGCATCCGCCAGCCGGGTGGGGCGGTCGTTTTTTGCCCAGGTTGCCCCGTGGGCCGGCCGCAGCATGGTGGCACGGCATTTCGAAGCCGGTGTCCAAGACAACAGCATGAATGTCGTTTTCGACTGTGCGGTGGCCGGGTTGGCCTACAAGGTGCGCATCCATCTGAAGACCAGCCCGATTTTGGGCACTTATTGGATCTTCATCAAAAAGCTGACCCGGCAGTAACCGGGTCGGCCCTTGCAAATGCCGATGTTTATTTGCGCGGTTCCGGGTGCAGGCTGGTGCCCAGGATGTGGTCGCCCTTGTGCACCAGATGCGACGCCTTGCCGACGATCAGCGGATCGGGGGAATGGACGATGGAATTGTCCTTGCCCGGATAATCCAGCGAGCTGAGGAAATGCAGCATGCAATTCAGCCGCGCTCGCTTCTTGTCGTCCGACTTGACGATGGTCCAAGGCGCGTCGGCGGTGTCGGTGTAAAAGAACATCGCTTCTTTCGCTTCGGTGTAGTCGCTCCATTTGTCGAGCGAGGCCAGGTCGATGGGCGACAGTTTCCACTGTTTCAGCGGATCGTTGCGGCGTGAATCGAAACGGCGACGCTGTTCTTGCTGGGTGACCGAGAACCAGAATTTGTAAAGCTGGACGCCCGACCGCACCATCATGCGTTCCAGTTCCGGGGTTTGGCGCATGAATTCCAGGTATTCGGCCGGCGAGCAAAAGCCCATGACCCGTTCGACGCCGGCGCGGTTGTACCAAGACCGGTCGAAGAACACCATTTCTCCGGCTGTGGGCAGATGTTGGATGTAACGCTGGAAGAACCATTGACCGCGTTCGATCTCGCTGGGTTTTTCCAGGGCGACGATGCGGGCGCCGCGCGGATTGAGATGTTCCATGAAGCGCTTGATGGTGCCGCCCTTGCCAGCGGCGTCACGGCCTTCGAACAGCAGGACGAATTTTTGGCCGGTCTCGCGCGCCCACAATTGCACCTTCAGCAACTCGGTCTGCAACATGGCCTTTTTGCGCTCGTATTCGTCGCGGCGCATCTTGGTCTTATAGGGATACTCGCCGCTTTCGAAGCTGTGGCGCACCGCTTCCGGGTCGTGGCGCATGGCCGTCAGCTTCTGCCGTGCCGTCGGCTCGGCCTTGGTGTCGGGCGCGGTGCCGGGCGGAGTTTCGGACTGGTCCGGTTCGGGCGCGATGGTCTTGGAATCGTCAGGCATGTCTCCCCCGCTGTCATTATTGGGTCAACCAATGAGCGTAAGGCTTTCCCGCTGGCCGAACAACGGAATTAACCTCGTCTGGCCGCCAGCTGGTGGACCAGGATGGCGGTGGTGGCGGCGACGTTCAGGGATTGCACCCAGCCGCTGCCGGGAATGGTGACGATTTCGTCGCAAACCGCCAGGGTCGAAGCGGGAACGCCTTGTTCTTCGTTGCCAAGAACCAGGGCTATCGGTTTGCCGGTGTTCGCGAAAATCCGCTCCATCGGGAGATGCGCCCCCAGGGCGGTGGCGACCACTTGATAATGTGGCTTAAGCCGTTCCAAGGCTTTGGGCAGATTGTGGGCAACCATGACGTCCAGATGTTCCAGCCCGCCTTCCGAGACGCGGTAAGCGGCGTCCGAGGGCAAAGCCTGTTCCGGATGGTCGGACAGCAGCAATTTGGACAGGCCGAAAAAGGCCATGGTGCGGGCGATGGCCCCCAGATTGTGCGGATTGCCGATGCCGTCCAGGACCACGATCGGTTCTTGTGCCTTGGCCCAGTTGAAGCTTTTCACCGCTTCGAAGGCCTGGGGAGGACGTGGCTGGGCAACGACGACGATGCCGCCATGCAGCGGTGTGCCGGCGACTTTGGTCAATTCTTCGGTCGGAACTTGTCGATAAGGCTTGCGGGCCGCCGCCATGCTCTTGCACCAGGGCTCGGCCTCGGCTTTCATGCGCTCGTCGAAGAACAGACGTTCGGCGCTTTCCGGGCGGCACTTGAACAGGGCCGAGACGGCGGCCAGGCCGGCGATGCGCGATAATTTCGGTTGAGCCATGGGCGGGTTGGTCCAAAGGCGTTGAAGGAGAGATGTGTTTTGCCTCGGCTGGTGTTGTTCAACAAGCCTTATGACGTGCTGACCCAGTTCACCGACCGTGAACACGGGCGCGCCACCCTGGCCGATTACGTCAAGGCTCCCGGAATTTACCCGGCCGGGCGGTTGGATCGGGATTCTGAGGGGCTGCTGGTGCTGACTGATGATGGCGCCTTGGTGGCCAAGATCGCCCAGCCGCGCAACAAGATGCCCAAGGTCTATTACGCCCAGGTGGAAGGGCTGCCCACCGAACAGGCTTTGGATAGCCTGCGGCGAGGGGTGGTTTTGAAAGATGGGCCGACCTTGCCGGCGCTGGCGGAATGTGTGCCCGAACCCGCTTGGCTGTGGCCGCGTGATCCGTCCATTCGCTGGCGGGCCGCCATTCCCACCGCGTGGATCAGGCTGACATTGCGGGAAGGTCGGAACCGGCAGGTGCGCCGCATGACTGCGGCTGTGGGCTTGCCCACCCTGCGGCTGATCCGTTGGTCAGTTGGCGATTGGTCGCTAGAGGGCTTGGCCCCAGGTCAATGGAAGGACGTGGCGGCGCCGGAAGTTCGGCGCCGCCGCTAACTCAAACAGCCAGGGCGCCGATCTCGGCCTTGGCGCCGTCCAGGGCGGCGGCGGCGGCGTCGGGGCCCATGGCCACGCCTTCGGCGCGGATGACTTGAACGTCGGTGATGCCGATGAAGCCCAGGAAGGCCCGCAGGAAGGCTTCCTGGTGGTCCATGGCGCCTTCATGGGCCAAGCCGGCATACTTGCCGCCGCGGGCCGAGGCGATGATCACCTTGCGGCCGCCGGCCAAGCCTTCCGGGCCGGCAGCGGTATAGCGGAAGGTGCGGCCGGGCTGGGCGATGCGGTCGATCCACGCCTTCAGCTGCGAAGGGACGCCGAAATTGTACATAGGCGCGCCGATCACCACCACGTCGGCGGCCAGGAACTCTTCCAGTAGCTGGGTCGACAGAGCCAGTTCTGCCTTTTGGCGGTCGTTCAGGTCGTCGATATTCTGGAACTTCACCACCTGCAGCAATTCGCCGTCCAGGTGGGGCAGGGTGGTTTCTGCCAGATCGCGGCGCACCACTTGGGCGCTGGGATTGGCTTGGCGTAGATGGGCGACGATGTCGGCGGTCAGCTGACGTGAGACGGACGCGGAACCCAAAGAGCTGGAATCGACGTGCAGGATGTTCATGGCGGCCTCGTTCAGTGAAAGGGGGATTGCTTCTCCCTTCAACCTAATTGGGCAACGATGTTGCGAATAGTGGGCTGTTTCGGCACACTGCGTTCTATAAATGGAACGATGGCGATTATGCGCGACCTGAACGACCTTTATTATTTCACCCAGGTGGTTGAACACGGCGGCTTTTCCGCTGCCGGCCGCGCCTTGGGAGTGCCGAAATCCAAGCTCAGCCGTCGGGTCGCCCAGCTCGAGGATTCTTTGGGGGTGCGCCTGCTGCAGCGGTCCAGCCGGCGTTTCGCCCTGACCGAGATGGGGCAGGCCTATTACCGCCATTGCCGCGCCATGGTGGTCGAGGCCGAGGCGGCGGAAGAGGTGATCGAACATTCCCAGGCCGAACCCCAGGGCACCATCCGGCTGTCTTGTCCGGTGACCCTGGTACAGGTGCGGCTGGCCCCGGTCGTCACCCGTTTCCTGGCGGAAAATCCCAAGGTGCGCATTCACATTGACGCCACCAACCGTCGCGTCGACCTGATCGAGGACGGCATCGACATTGCCTTTCGGGTGCGCAAGCCGCCACTGGAAGACAGTGGCTTGATCATCAAGGTGTTGGAACAGGACGACGTCTATCTGGTGGGGGCGCCATCATTGCTGGATGAATACGGTCGTCCTCAAATCCTTGAGGAATTGTCCAACTTGCCATCGCTGGGTATGACCCGGGCGGGGGATCGCCATGTCTGGCAATTGGCGGGGCCTGAAGACAGCCGACGCGATGTCAGTCATCATCCCCGTTTGGTGACCGACGACATGGTGGCGTTGCTGGATGCGGCAAGGGCGGGAATTGGCGTCGTCCAGCTTCCGGCGCTGATGGTCGAAGCGGATTTGGCTGAAGGTCGTCTGGAACGCATTCTCCCGGGATGGGAGACGCCACAGGGATTGATCCACGCGGTCTTTCCGTCACGTCGCGGATTGGTTCCGGCGGTTCGGTTGTTCCTGGACTATCTGGGAAAGAACTGGGCGCGGGCTTAAGGTTTAGCGCTTGAAGCCAAAGGGGGCCAGACGCATCTTGCCGACGGCCGACGTGGTGGCTGCGCGGGTCAAGGCGACACCCATGGCGAAATGCGGCATCAGATAGGGATTGGTCTTTTCAGCGCGCACACCTTCGGCCCGCTCTTCAGCCAGGGCTTCGTCCAATTCGCGCAACTCCGCCGGTCCCAACATGATGTCCCCTTTCAACTCCAAATATCCATGAAGAGGCAAGTAATTTTGTTTCTGCTCGGTGGCGGCCGATGAAACTTTGTACCTTTACGCACCGTGCGATGCAACAATTTTTCAGTTCCGTGACGCTATCGGGCGATAATTTTTCTTAAATCCGAGCTTTGGTTTGGAGGTTTATGGTCGCACGGATGGTATGCTGTGGTTGGTATTGCACCCATTGATGGTTTTGCCGAGGAATTTTGGTGTTCACGGAACAGCAAGTAACCGTTTCCATGGGCGTGGAACGGCTGCACGGAACCTTGGTGCGGCCGTTTCGGCCATCTTCTGTGGCTGTTCTGCTATGGCCCGGCTCTGGTCCGGTGGATCGTGACGGTAATTTGCCGGGAATGACCAACAATTCCTATGGTTTGCTGTCCCATGGCTTGGCGGAGCAAGGCTTGTTCGTTTTGCGAGTGGACAAGCGGGGGATTGGTTCAAGCGGGCCTGCTTTACCGAACGAATCCGGTTTGCGCTTTCAGGATAATGTGGATGACGCCGTCGCGTGGTTGGATTTTCTCGGTCAGCAGGATGGCGTCAGCCGGCTGGCAATGATCGGACACAGCGAGGGGGCCTTGGTCGCCACCATGGCAAGTCGGCGCCACCCCCTTGATCGGTTGGTGCTGCTGGCTGGTGCTGGTCAAGCCGCTGGATGGCTCATCCGTCGGCAATTGGCTGAGGCGGGGGTTTCATCGTACTGGCAGCGGCAAGCCGAACGAATTCTCGACGAATTGGAAGCGGGGCGAAACGTGGCTCGGGTTCCGGCGGAATTGCTGACGCTGCTTCGGCCTTCCGTCCAACCCTATCTGATGTCCTGGCTATCCCTGGACCCGGCGGCCGAATTGGCGCTGGCCCCCTTGGACGCTCTGGTCGTCCAAGGGGGCAGCGATTTCCAGGTCGGGGCCGAAGATGCACAACGCTTGGTTCAAGCCCGTCCGGGTAACAGCTTGGCAATGATCGACGGCATGAACCATGTCCTCAAGGACGCCCCGGCGGAGCGAACCGCCAACCTTCTGACCTACAACCAGCCGGATTTGCCCTTGTCCGCTGGGTTGGTGCCTTTGCTGGCCGACTATCTCTTCGCCAAATAGGGCTTCAGATACTGGCCGGTATGGCTGGCTTTGCTGGCGGCGACCTTTTCCGGGGTGCCGGCGACCACCACCTGGCCGCCGCCATCACCACCCTCGGGACCCATGTCGATGATCCAGTCGGCGGTCTTGATGACTTCCAGGTTGTGTTCGATGACCAGCACGGTGTTGCCACCGTCCACCAGGGTGTGCAGCACTTCCAAAAGCTTGCGCACATCCTCGAAATGCAGGCCGGTGGTGGGCTCGTCCAGAATGTAAAGGGTGCGGCCGGTGGCGCGGCGCGACAATTCCTTGGCCAGCTTGACGCGCTGCGCTTCGCCGCCCGACAGAGTCGTCGCCTGTTGCCCCAGATGGATGTAATCCAGGCCGACCCGCTGCAGGGTCAGCATCTTGTCGCGGATGGAAGGCACCGCCTTGAAGAAGTCGGCGGCTTCCTCGATGGTCATGTCCAGAACGTCGGCGATACTTTTGCCCTTGAAGGTGATTTCAAGGGTTTCGCGGTTGTAACGCTTGCCCTTGCAGACGTCGCACTGAACATAGACGTCGGGCAGGAAGTGCATCTCGATCTTGATGACGCCGTCGCCCTGGCAGGCCTCGCAGCGGCCGCCCTTGACGTTGAAGCTGAAGCGGCCGGGCTTGTAGCCGCGCGCCTTGGCTTCCGGTAATTCGCAGAACCAGTCGCGGATGGGGGTGAAGGCCCCGGTATAGGTGGCGGGGTTGGAACGCGGTGTCCGCCCGATGGGCGACTGGTCGATGTCGATGATCTTGTCCAGATGCTCGATGCCGTCGATGCGCTCGAATGGGCCGGGGTGCTCCTTGGCGTTCATCAGACGCCGCGCCAGCGCCTTGTACAGGGTCTCGATCACCAGGGTCGACTTGCCGCCCCCTGACACGCCGGTGACGCAGGTGAAGGTGCCCAGCGGGATGTCCACGGTGACGTTCTTCAGATTGTTACCGCTGGCCCCCACCAGCCGCAAGGATTGCCCGCTGCCGACACGTCGTTCGGCAGGAATGGCAATGGATTTCTTGCCGGTCAGGTACTGGCCGGTCTGACTTTCGGGATTGTCCATCACCTGAGCCGGACTGCCTTGGGCGACGATCTCGCCGCCATGGATGCCGGCACCGGGGCCCATGTCGATCAGGTAATCGGCGGTGCGGATGGCGTCTTCGTCATGTTCGACGACGATCACCGTGTTGCCGATGTCGCGCAGGCGGCGCAACGTCGCCAGCAGGCGGTCATTGTCACGCTGGTGCAGGCCGATGCTGGGTTCGTCCAGCACGTACAGCACCCCGGTCAGGCCGGATCCGATCTGGCTGGCCAGTCGGATGCGTTGGGATTCGCCGCCCGACAGCGTGCCGGACCCACGGGCCAGGGTCAGGTATTCCAACCCCACATCCATCAAGAAACCCAGGCGGTCGTTGATCTCGCGCAGGATGCGGCGGGCGATTTCCTTGTCCTTGGGGCGCAGGTGCTGATCCAGTTCGCCATACCAGGCATGGGCCTTGGCGATGGAAAATTCCGACACTTGCGAGACATGCAGGCCCCTGATCTTCACCGCCAGTGCTTCGGGCTTCAACCGTGCTCCGTTGCAGGCCTCGCAGCATGACGTGGCCTGGAAGCGCGACAATTCCTCGCGCACCCACGACGAATCGGTTTCCTTGTAGCGGCGGTCCATGTTGTTGATGACGCCTTCGAACGGCTTGTTGGTGCTGTAGGACCGAAAGCCATCCTCGAAATTCATCGGTACCGGGTCCTTGCCGGAACCGTAAAGAATAACCTCGCGCGCTTGCAGCGGCAGGCGGCGCCACGGCGTATGCAGGTCAAAGCCGTAATGGCGGCCCAGGCTTTCCAATGCCTGATGGTAATATTGCGAGGTCGAGTTGGCCCAAGGGGCGACGGCGCCTTCGCGGAGCGTCAGGTCTTCATCGGGAACCACCAGGGCCGGGTCGAAGAACAGCTTCACCCCCAAACCGTCGCAGGACGGGCAGGCGCCGAACGGGTTGTTGAAGGAAAACAGCCGGGGTTCGATTTCCTCGATGGTGAATCCGGAAACCGGGCAGGCGAACTTGGCGGAAAAAGTTGTGCGTTCGCCGGTGTCGGCGTTTTCGGCGATGCACAGGCCGTCGGCCATGGACAGCGCGGTTTCAATGGAATCGGCCAGACGGTTGCCCAGGCCCGGCTTGATCACCAGACGGTCAACCACCACCTCGATGTCGTGTTTCTTTTTCTTGTCGAGCGCTGGCACCGCGTCGATTTCATAAATGGTGCCGTCCACCTTGACGCGCTGGAATCCCTTCTTCTGCAGGTCCAGCATTTCCTTTTTGTATTCGCCCTTGCGGCCGCGCACGAAGGGGGCCAGCAGATAGATGCGGGTGCCTTCCGCCATTTCCATCATGCGGTCGACCATCTGGCTGACCGTCTGGCTTTCGATGGGCAGGCCGGTGGCCGGCGAGTGCGGCACGCCCACACGTGCCCACAGCAGGCGCATGTAGTCATAGATTTCCGTCACCGTGCCGACGGTGGAACGCGGATTCTTCGACGTGGTCTTCTGTTCGATGGAAATGGCCGGCGACAGGCCTTCGATGCTTTCCACGTCGGGTTTTTGCATCAGCTCCAGGAACTGACGGGCATAGGCTGACAGCGATTCCACGTAACGGCGCTGGCCCTCGGCATAGATGGTGTCGAAGGCCAAAGACGACTTGCCCGAACCCGAGAGCCCGGTGATCACCACCAACTGGTCACGAGGAATGTCCACGTCCACGTTCTTCAGATTATGCTCGCGGGCGCCACGGACACGGATGAAGCTGTTCATCGCCTTTTGTTCCTCTTTCATTCCGGCGGCGGGAGTGTAGAGAGATTCCATCCGGGCGACAAGGGGGGCTTGGCTCATGCCCCCCTTGTCAACAGAGCCTAGGGGGACATGAAAAAGGCCGGGGATTTCCCCCGGCCTTCGTTTGTCAGAACGGAATGTCGTCGTCCAGATCCGGCGGAGGCTCCCAGCCCGAACCGCCGCCACCACCGCCACCCGAGCGCTGGCCGCCACCGCCGCCACCGCCGGAGCGTTGGCCCCCACCATAGCCGCCGCCGCTGCCGCCGCCATAGCCGCCATCGTCATAACCGCCGC
Source organism: Magnetospirillum sp. 64-120 (assembly GCA_001898825.1). GTDB lineage: Bacteria > Pseudomonadota > Alphaproteobacteria > Rhodospirillales > Magnetospirillaceae > Magnetospirillum. The sequence goes on along the minus strand of MKVK01000011.1, from coordinate 403,212 downwards.
TGCCGCCGCCTTCACCACGACCCCCCAGCAGGGTCAGTTCGCCCTTGAAACGACCGATGACCACTTCGGTGGAATACTTTTCCTGGCCCGATTGGTCGGTCCACTTGCGGGTCTGCAGCGCGCCTTCGATGTAGACCGACGATCCCTTCTTCAGGAAGCGTTCGGCCACGTCGGCCAGATTGGGGTTGAAGATGACGACGCGGTGCCATTCGGTCTTTTCCCGGCGTTCGCCGCTGCTGCGGTCCTTCCAGCTTTCCGAAGTGGCGATGTTCAGGTTGACGATCTTGCTGCCGTCCTGGGCGGTGCGCACTTCGGGGTCGCGGCCCAGATTGCCGACCAGAATGACTTTGTTCACGGACCCAGCCATGTCACCGGTTCTCCTGTTTAAACTTGGCCGTGGACAATAGTCGGTTGCGCGACAAGGTTCAAGCCACCCCCTGTTGTCGCATCAGACGATATCTGGTAGCGTGCGCCACCGCAGGCCGCGTGTCTGCGACAAGTTCTGGTTTTTTCGGGAATCCCTCCTTTGACCGCCATTCCGCCATCGCCCCAGTTCGACGTCGCCCCGGTTACCATCGAAGAGGAGATGCGGCGCTCGTATCTCGATTACGCCATGAGCGTCATCGTCAGCCGTGCGCTGCCCGACGTGCGCGACGGTCTGAAGCCCGTGCATCGGCGCATCCTGTTCGCCATGAAGGAAGGCGGTTACGACTATAACAAGCCGTTCCGCAAGTCGGCGCGCATCGTCGGTGACGTCATGGGTAAGTATCACCCCCATGGCGATTCGGCGATCTATGACGCCATGGTGCGTATGGCGCAGGATTTCTCCATGCGCCTGCCGCTGATCAACGGCCAGGGCAATTTCGGCTCCATGGACGGCGACAAGGCGGCGGCCATGCGTTACACCGAGGCCCGCCTGGCCCGGTCTGCTCATTATCTGATCGAGGATATCGACAAGGAAACCGTCGATTTCGGCCCCAATTACGACGATTCCTCCCAGGAACCGCTGGTGTTGCCGGCGCGGTATCCGAACCTGCTGGTCAACGGTGCCGGCGGTATCGCCGTCGGCATGGCCACCAACATTCCGCCGCACAATCTGGGCGAGGTGATCGACGCCTGCTGCGCCATGATCGACAACCCGGACATCACGCCGGAAGAGTTGATGGAACTGGTGCCCGGCCCTGATTTCCCCACCGGCGGCACCATTCTGGGCCGTTCCGGCATCCGACTGTCGCAGACCACCGGGCGTGGCTCGGTGATCATGCGCGGTCGCTGCCACATCGAGGAAATCCGCAAGGACCGCGAAGCCATCGTCGTCACCGAGATTCCGTATCAGGTCAACAAGGCCCGCATGCTGGAACAGATCGCCGAATTGGTGCGCGACAAGAAGATCGAGGGCGTTTCCGACCTGCGCGACGAATCCGACCGCGACGGCGTGCGGGTGGTCATCGAGATCAAGCGTGACGCCATCGCCGACGTGGTGCTGGCCCAGCTTTACAAGTTCACGCCGCTGCAGACCTCGTTCGGTGTCAACTGTCTGGCGCTGAACGGCGGCCGGCCGCAGATGATGACGTTGCGCGACATCATCGCCGCCTTCATCGGCTTCCGTGAGGAAGTGATCACCCGGCGCACCATCTATGAACTGGGCAAGGCCCGTGATCGCGCCCACGTGTTGGTCGGCTTGTCCATCGCCGTGGCCAACATCGACGAAATGATCAAGCTGATCCGCGAGGCCTCTGACCCGGGTGTGGCGCGTGAACAGATGATGGCCCGCAAGTGGCCGGCCTTGGACGTGGAGCCGCTGATCCGTCTGATCGACGAGCCCGGTCGCGGTATCGAGGACGGGACCTACCAGTTGTCGGAAGTCCAGGCCAAGGCCATCTTGGACCTGCGCCTGCACCGTCTGACCGGGCTGGAACGCGACAAGATCGGCGACGAGCTGCGCGAGATCGGCGAGCAGATCAAGGAATTCCTGGAAATCCTGTCGTCGCGTCCCAAGCTGTTGGACGTGATGCGCGGCGAACTGATCGACATGCGCACCCAGTTCGCCACGCCGCGCCGCACCACCATCGAAGACGCCGAGTTCGAAGCCGACATCGAGGATCTGATCGCCCGCGAGGACATGGTGGTCACGGTGACCAACACCGGCTACATCAAGCGGGTGCCGCTGTCCACCTACCGGGCGCAGAAGCGCGGCGGCAAGGGCCGTTCGGGCATGAGCATGAAGGACGAGGATTTCCTGTCCCAGGTGTTCGTGACCAGCACCCACACCCCGGTGTTGTTCTTCTCGAGCACCGGCATCGCCTACAAGCTCAAGGTCTATCGTCTGCCGCTGGGGACCCCCCAGGCCAAGGGCAAGGCGATGATCAACATCTTGCCGTTGTCGGAAGGCGAAAGCATTTCCACCGTCATGCCCATGCCCGAGGATGAAACCACCTGGGGCGACCTGAACGTGGTGTTCGCCACCTCGAAGGGTGACGTTCGCCGCAACATGCTGTCGGATTTCGTCGACATCCGCGCCAATGGCAAGATCGCCATGAAGCTGGGCGACGACGAGCAACTGATCGCCGTCCGTCCCTGCACTGAAAACGACGACGTGCTGCTGGCCACCCGCATGGGCAAGGCCATCCGCTTCCCGGTGACCGACGTGCGCGTGTTCAAGGGCCGCGATTCCACCGGCGTGCGCGGTATCCGTCTGGACGGCGCCGATCAGGTGATTTCCATGTCGGTGCTGCGTCACGTGGAATTCGACATGGAAACCCGCGATGCTTACTTGCGCGGTGACCTGACCGGCCCCGAGGCGGAGCGCCTGACCGAAGCCGAGGAAATGATCCTGACGGTGACCGAGAACGGTTACGGCAAGCGGACCTCGGCCTATGAGTACCGCATCACCGGCCGCGGCGGCCAAGGCATTGCCAATATCGACCTGACCGACAAGAACGGACCCGTGGTGGCGTCGTTCCCCATCGGCCATGACGACGAGATCATGCTGGTGTCCGATGGCGGCACGCTGATCCGCATGCCGGTTGACGACATCCGTATTGCCGGGCGCAAGACCCAGGGCGTGATCGTGCTGAGGACGGCCGAGGACGAGCGGGTGGTGTCGGCCGCTCATCTGTGTGACATCAACGGCTCCAACGAAGAGTCGGATGAAGACGAGATCGAGGGAGACGATTCCGAAACCACCCTGTCCGGAGGGGACAATGAGTGAGAGAATCGGTCTTTATCCGGGAACTTTCGATCCCATCACCAACGGTCACCTTGATATCGTGACCCGTGCCGCCAAGGTGGTCGACAAGCTGATCATCGCGGTGGCGGTCAACGCCGGCAAGGGGCCGCTTTACTCGCTGGACGAGCGGGTGGAACTGGTGAAGGCCGAGGTGGCCGAGGTGGCGCGTCAGCACAACGTGGTCATCGAGGTGCGGTCCTTCGACAATCTGTTGGTGGATTTCGCCCGTGATTGCGGGGCGCGGATCATCATTCGCGGTCTTCGGGCCGTCTCGGATTTCGAATACGAATTCCAGATGGCTGGCATGAATGCGCGGTTGTCGCCGCAGATCGAGACCTTGTTCTTGATGGCGTCAGAACGCTGTCAATTCATCTCGTCGCGCTTCGTCAAGGAAATCGGCCGCCTGGGCGGCGACATTTCCTCTTTCGTCAGCCCGCGCGTCCGCGCTAGCCTGAACCAGAAATTCAACATCGCCTAAGCCTTGCGGGCGCATGTTTTCGCCAAGGGAGGACCGATTGGACCGCGAAAACACTCTATTTCTTGAACTCAAGGACGGTCGCGTGGTCATCCAATTGCGCCCCGACCTTGCCCCCAACCATGTGGCCCGCATCAAGGAACTGGTGCGCCAGGGCTATTATGACGGCCTGAAGTTCCATCGTGTCATCGATGGCTTCATGGCGCAGACCGGTTGCCCGCAGGGCACCGGCATGGGTGGTTCGGGCCAGAAGCTGGAAGCCGAGTTCTCGAAGGAAAAGCACGTGCGTGGAACGTGCTCGATGGCGCGCGCCGCCAATCCCAATTCGGCCGATTCGCAGTTCTTCATCATGTTCGCCAAGGCCCCCCACCTGGATAACCAGTATTCCATCTGGGGACAGGTCACCGAAGGCATGGACTTCGTCGATAACATCAAGAAGGGCTCCGCGTCGCGCAACGGGTCGGTGGAAGACCCCGATTGCATCGTGTCGTTCCGTGTTGCCGCCGACGTCGAGGAATAATCCATGTTGAAGAAATTCGTTGCCGCCTTGCTGGTGGCATTGGGCGTTTCCGTGACCCCGGCCCTGGCTGCCGATCCCGAGAACACTCTGATCATGGACTTGGCCTGGGGCCAAGTGGTGATCGAGATGCGCCCTGATCTGGCTCCCAAGCACGTGGCCCGCATCAAGGAACTGGTGCGCAAGGGATTTTATGACGGCACGCCGTTCCATCGCGTCATCGACGGTTTCATGGCCCAAGGCGGTGATCCCACTGGTACCGGCACCGGCGGTTCCGGCATGAAGCTGTCGGCCGAGTTCTCGGGCGAACATTTCGTCCGCGGCGTGGTCGGCATGGCCCGCGCCTCCAGCCCCAATTCTGCCGATTCGCAGTTCTTCATCATGTTGGGCAGCGCCTCGTCGCTGGATGGCAAGTACACCATTTGGGGCAACGTGATCCAAGGCATGGAGAACGTCGACAAGATCACCAAGGGCTCGGGCGGCAACGGCATCGTCGACACCCCCGACAAGTTGGTGCGTATGCGTGTCGCTGCCGACGTGAAGTGATTTCCAAGGGTTGACCGGAGCACATCATATCCCTATGGTGTGCCCCCGTTTTCGAGGTGAGAGCCCGTAGCTCAGTCGGTAGAGCACGTGACTTTTAATCATGGGGTCCCGGGTTCGAGTCCCGGCGGGCTCACCAAATGAAACCCCCGGAATGCCTAGGCTTCCGGGGGTTTTGCTTTTCGGAACATAAGTGAACGAATCTGACAGAAAATCTGACTGTCAGACTCGGTCTCGGCAACCAGCCCGGTTTTCGGGGAATGTCGGCTTTAGAAACGGACATCCAGATAATCGCCGCGCTGATATTGCTCGCCCGCCTTGCCATAGGACTGGGCGGCCAATCGGCCGGCTTGCGCGGCGGCGGTGAAATCCGCCGAAGACGGGGTTGATACCGAAGTGGCGGCGGCGGCGATGGCCTTGTGGGCGCGTTCCGCCTGTTCCGGCGACGCCCCTTGCGGCACGCCCACGTCCACCTTGCCGGCCACGGCGTAATACTTGCCGTCGGGGCCTTGCACATATTGGTATTGTGGTGTGCCGCCATAAGCCCCGGCGACCGCCGCATGGTGGCGTTCTTCGGTGCGGACGGCGCGGTCAGTGTCCCTCAGTTCCTTCAGCTTTTTCTGTTCGGCCTGACTGAGGTCCTTGCCTTGGCCGTTTTTCTCGCCCTGCTCGGTCAGGGGCGTGGTCAGGACGCGTTCGACCTTTTGCCCGCCCTGGTCTTGGGCTCCGGGCATTGTGGTGAGCACGCGGGCAGGGCCGTATGGCGTGCTGATGACGCTGCCGATGGCCGGCATGCGACCTCCGTTCTGGTTGACCAGCATCATACTGGAAATTCACCAAATCGGCTATCCAGGTCTGGGAACACCGGGGCATCGGTGTCACAATAATGAAAAAAATAATCACACGGAGGATCGACCATGAGCAAAAGCAATGCTGTCACCTTGGCGCCCCATGGATTTCCATGGCGTTCGCTGTTGATTGGGCTTCTCGCCTTGGCCTGTTTGATGGGCGCTGGCGTGATGCTGTTTCCCAAGGCCGCCTTGGGTGGAATTTTCATCGTCTCGGCCTTGCTCAGCATCGCCGTCTTCGCGGTCTTGCTGGGATAAGGGCCGGGCTTCCATCCGGCGATTGACGCGCCCGCCGGGCCGGCCTATTGAAATGGCCTGTCCTTCGCCGAATGGAATGGTTTCCCATGCGTCTGCCGCTGGCCTTGTTCGCAATTCTCGCCACCGCCCTGTGCAGCTTGGCGGGCTGGTGGTGGTTCAACCGCCCGGTGCCCATGGGGCTGACCTTCGACGAACCGTTCCCGTCGGTGTCCTTCGCCTCGTTCCGGCGCGGTCAAAGCCCGATCACCGGCGATTATCCGCCGCCTTCCCAGGTGGAAGAGGATTTGAAAAGCCTAGTGGGCGTCACCAAGGGCATCCGCACCTATACCAGCCGCGAAGGCATGGACGTGCTGCCGGCCTTGGCCCGCAAATACGGCATCGAGGTCACCCATTCCGCTTGGCTGGGCAAGAAGACCGACATCAACACCAAGGAAGTCCAGGAACTGATCAAGGCGGCCAACGCCAACCCTGACGTCATCAAGCGGGTGATCGTCGGCAACGAGGTGCTGCTGCGCCAGGACCTGACCCCGGAACAGCTGATCGCTTATATCCGTCAGGTCAAGGCGGCGGTGAAGCAGCCGGTGTCCTATGCCGACGTGTGGGCGTTCTATCTACGCTATCCGCAGGTCGCCGACGAGGTGGATTACATCACCATCCACATCCTGCCTTATTGGGAAGACGAACCCATCGGGGTGGAAGGGTCCGCCGAACACATCGTCAAGATCTACCGGATGATCCAGGAACGTTTCCCCGGCAAGCCCATTCTGATCGGCGAGGCGGGTTGGCCGACCAAGGGGCGCAATCGTGGCCCTGCCGCGGTCAATATGGAAAATGCCGCCTATTTCGTCCGTACCCTGGCCCGGGTATCCAAGGAAAACGGTTTCGACTACAACGTGGTGGAAGCCTTCGACCAGCCGTGGAAGGCCAAGCTGGAAGGCACGGTCGGCGCGTTCTGGGGGGTGGTCGACACCCATCGCGACGTCAAGTTTTCCATGTCCGGTCCGGTGGTCGCCAATCCCAATTGGCTGACCCATGCCATCTTGTCGGTGGTGCTGGGGGCGGGGGCGGCTTTGTTCTTCCTGCGTAACGCTGCGCGTTACGCCCCGGCGCGGATCGTGGTTCTGGCCGTCCTGGCGCAAATCCTGTCCGCTTTGGTGGTCTGGCAGGGGCTGAACGCCTGGTGGATCGCTTATTCGCTATTCCAGGACGGTTGGGCCGCCTTGCGCATCGCCCTGCATGCCTTCTTCGCCTGGCTGATCTTCAAGGCCGCCGCTCAGGCTTTGGCCGAAGGCGAGAGCCACCAGCCCAGCCGCTGGGGCGAGCGGCTGACCATCGTTTACGCCGCCTGCGCCTGGGCGTCATGCCTGTTGCTGTTGTTCAACGGCCGCTATCGTGACATTCCCAATCTGGAATTCCTGATCCCCTGTGTTGGACTGACCCTGTGGGGATTGGTGCGCATGGTGGTTTTGGGCAAGTCGTGGACCGAATCCTTCGCCGTCGGCCATCTGTTCGCCGGTGCCATGCCGGCACAGTTGGGGCCAGCCAAGGAAATGACCATCGGTCTGTGGATCGCCGCCGCCTGCGCGCCGTTGTCCGAAGCCGTCGCCCTGTTCCTGGGCGAAGACTTCCAGACCATGCATCCCGATTGGGATCAGCAAGTGCCGCTGCTGTTGGACATCATGGGCGCCAATGGCGAGATGCTGGTCTGGGCGGCCATGGTGGTGGTCATTTCGCTGCCGTTTTTCGCCGAATGGCGTCTGGCCAAGCGAGGCGGGCAGGGCGCCTAGGCGCCCTGTCCGATTAGCGACACTCGCCCTTTGAACCGGAAGCGCAGACGCGGCCATCGACCCAGGTGGCACCGCTAAGGTTGGCGGCGGTCCAGATCACCTTGGCGATATTGGCTCCCTTCAGATTGGCACCTTCCAGGTTGGCATCCAGCAGGTTGACGCCTTCCAGGTTGGCACCTTCCAGATTGGCGCCCACCAGATTGACCGCGTGCATGTGGGAATAGGAAAAATCCACATTCTTCAAGGTGGCCTTGAAGAAATTGGTCAACTGCAGGTGCGAGCCGGACAGATTGGCGCCGGTCAGGTCCGCTTCGTCCAGGCGCGTGGCCATGAACTGGCCGTCATGCAGGTCGATGCCCTGGGCTTTCAGCTTGCGCAATTCCGCCCAGCCGCAATTGGCTTCGGGTTCCAGCTTACAACTGGGATTGACGTTTTCCTTGTCATTCGCCCAAGCCGAAGCGGCCATCGCGGAAAACAACATGACGAGAAGGGGGGTGATGCGCAACGTCGTATCCTCCGGTCCTTTATGTATTCGCACAACATGATGTGCGAATACATTGTGTGGAATCGAGGCAGAATAATACGCACCCCATTGAGCGCGTATTGACGTTGGCTAATAACAGTAAAGAATTGTGACTTATTTGGAGAGCAGACGTGCGGCTTCGGGGGCGCAATAGGTCAGCACCGCGTCGGCGCCGGCCCGCTTGAACGCCATCAGGCTTTCCAGCATCACCTTGTCCCAATCCAGCCAGCCGTTCAGGGCGGCGGCCTTCATCATGGCGTATTCGCCCGACACCTGATAGGCCAGGGTCGGCAGTTGGAAGCTTTGCTTGACCAGACGCACGATGTCCAAATAGGGCATGCCGGGCTTGACCATGACCATGTCGGCGCCTTCGGCGATGTCCATGGCCACTTCGCGCAAGGCCTCGGCGCTGTTGGCCGGGTCCATCTGATAGGTCTTCTTGTCGCCCTTCAAAGCGCCCTTGGAGCCCACCGCGTCGCGGAACGGCCCATAAAAGGCCGAAGCGTATTTGGCCGCATAGGACAGGATCTGCACATCTTGCAGCTTGGCATCTTCCAAGGCGTCGCGGATGGCCTTGACACGGCCGTCCATCATGTCCGACGGCGCCACCACGTCGCAGCCCGCCTGGGCCTGGACCACCGCCATGCGGGCCAGGATTTCCACCGTCTCGTCGTTGACCACATAGCCGTCGCGGACGATTCCGTCATGGCCGTCGGAATTGAACGGGTCCAGCGCCACGTCGCAGATGATGCCCAGTTGCGGCACCGCCTTTTTCACCGCCGACACTGCCCGGCACACCAAGTTGTTGGGGTTGACCGCTTCGCGGGCGTCGGGGGTCTTCAGCGACTGTTCGACCGAGGGAAACACCGCAATGGCCGGAATGCCCAGGTCGGCGGCCATGCGGGCGGCGTCCACCAGCAGGTCGATGGACAGGCGCTGCACACCGGGCATGGACGCGATATCCTGGCGGACATTGGTGCCTTCCACCACGAAGACCGGCCAGATCAGGTCGTTCACCGTCAGCACGTTCTCGGCCACCAATCGGCGCGACCAGTCGTGGCGGCGCGGGCGACGCAGGCGGGTGTCGGGGCTTTGGGTTTGCGGCAGGAACAGCGACACGGGAATGATCTCCGGATAATCAGGCGGTTGTTGGGACATCGCACGCCCAGGGGCCGCCAACAAGTGAACTCTTGTCCATCAAAGACGAAAGGGCCGGCCTTTGGCAAGGCCGGCCCTTAATCTTCATAACGAAACCGATCAGACCGCGTCCAGGGCCTGCTTCAGGTCGGCCAGGATGTCGTCGATGTGTTCGATGCCGATGGACAGGCGCACATAGCCCGGGGTGACGCCGGTGGCGGCCTGGTCCTGGGCCGACAGCTGCGAATGGGTGGTGCTGGCCGGGTGGATGGCCAGCGAGCGGGCGTCACCGATATTGGCCACGTGATAGAACATCTTGAGCGCGTTGATGAAGCGCTTGCCGGCTTCGGCACCGTCCTTCAACTCGAAGCCCAGAAGCGCGCCATAGCCGTGCTTCAGGATGGCGTCGGCGCGGCGGCGGTTTTCACCCTGCATGACGCCGGGATAGGTGACCGAGGCGACCTTGGGGTGCTTGGTCAGCCAAAGCGCCACGGCCGAGGCGTTGTCGGAATGCACCCGCATGCGCAACGGCAGGGTTTCCAGTCCCTGGATGATCTGGAAGGCGCTCATCGGGCTGATGGCGGCGCCGATGTCGCGCTGCAGGATGACGCGGGCGCGGATGATGTAGGCGATGGGGCCCAAGGGCTTGACCGCTTCGGTCCACACGGCGCCGTGGTAGCTGGCGTCGGGCTGGGTCAACAGCGGGAAGCGGGCGGCATGCTTTTCCCAGTCGAACTTGCCCGAATCGACGATCATGCCGCCGATGGTGGTGCCATGGCCACCGATGAACTTGGTGGTCGAATAGACCACGATATGGGCGCCGTGTTCGATGGGGCGGCACAGAACCGGGCAGGCGGTGTTGTCCATGATCAGCGGCACGCCGGCCTTTTCCGCCAGTGCCGCCACTTCCTTGATGGGGAAGGCGCGCAGCTTGGGGTTGGGCAGGGTTTCGGCGTACCAGCAGCGCGTCTTGTCGTCGGTGGCGCGGACAAAGGCTTCCGGGTCAGCCGGATCGACGAAGCGGGCTTCGATGCCGAATTGCTTCAGCGTGTTGGCGAACAGGTTCCAGGTACCGCCGTAAAGGTCGGTGGAGGTGACGAAGTTGTCGCCGGCCTGGCACAAATTCATCACCGCGAAGGTGCTGGCCGCCTGACCCGACGAGGTGGCCAGGGCCGCCACGCCGCCTTCCAGCGCGGTGATGCGCTGTTCCAGCACATCCTGGGTGGGGTTCATCAGACGGGTGTAGATGTTGCCCAGTTCGGACAGGGCGAACAGGTTGGCGGCGTGGTCGGTGTCGCGGAACTGGTACGACGTGGTCTGGTGGATCGGCACCGCCACCGAACCGGTGGTGGGATCGGCGCGCCAGCCGGCATGCAACACGATGGTTTCCGGGTTTTTGCTGTTGATGGCCATGCCTTGTCGTCCCTTGTGGATTTCGGGCGCCACCGCCTGTGCGGCTGGCGCGGGGCGGGAAGTTGAACACCGCCATATGCCCGTGTCAAGCGAACGCCTTATATTACCCGAAAATCATATGTGAAATTAACCATTCCTTGTTTTCCCTGTGCCAGCATGGCCGGCGACGGACTGGCAAAGGACCGGGAAAATGGCAGGACGGGAAGTTTTTTTTGAATTCAAGCGCGTGGGCGCCTATGTCCGTGTCTCGGCCATCGATTCCGTGACCGGCACCGAAGTCACCGTCGCCGGCGACGCCAAGGCGGGCGAAGCCATGCTGAAGCAGACCGCCCTTCGCAAACTGCAATACGTCCTGTCTAAAGGTTCCGCGACAGGAAACCGCTGATCGCGTCGGGGTGGGCGACGGGGTGTGGTCCGGGCCGATTCGTGTTAGAAGACACGCCATCGTTGACTGCGTGTTTGGCGCCATGTCTCCCCGTTTTCATCTTTGGCTTGCTTTGTCACCCCATGGCTTTGGCCATGCCGCCATGACGGCACCGGTCATCACCCGATTGCGCCAGCGCTGCCCCCGGATGCGGCTGACCATTCAGACCACGGTGGACAAGACCTTTCTGCAATCCCGATATGGTAATTTCGATCATGTGGCGCGGATCGAAGACTTTGGATTCCGTATGATTTCAGCCACCGGCATCGACCTGGAAGCCAGTGCCAGGGATTATTGCGGGCTGGTCGGCCGCTATGACCAGGCGGTGGCCGACAATGTCCAACTGATGGCTGAAAACCGTCCCGATCTGGTTCTGTCCAACGTCGCCTTCGTCCCCTTGGCCGCCGCAGCGCGTCTGGGGATACCGTCGCTTGCCATGTCGTCGCTGAACTGGGCCGACATGTATCGCCATTATCTGGGCCATCGGCCAGAAGCGGGCAGGGTGCTGGAAACGCTGACTCGGGCTTACGAGGGGGCGGTCGCTTTCCTGCGCTGCACGCCTTCCCAACAGATGAGCCTGTCCAACCTGCGCCCCATCGGCCCGATCGCGGAAATTGGAACGCCACGTCCACAAAACCTGCGTCAGGTTTTCGGTCCCGGCGACACCCGTTTCGGCCTGGTGGCCTTTGGCGGCATCGACCACGACGTTTCCATGGAGGATTGGCCGTCCTTGCCGGGCTGGCACTGGCTGACCCCGCAACCGCCGGAAAACGGCCGGCCCGACATGGATCATTGGACACGGGCGGGGATGTCGTTCACCGATCTGGTGGCGTCAGTGGACGTGGTGGTGACCAAGCCGGGCTATGGCACCTTCACCGAAGCCGCCATGGTGGGCACTCCGGTGCTGTTTACCGAACGTCCCGATTGGCCGGAAAGTCCCCATCTGGACAATTGGTTGAAAGCCCATACCCGTGCTTTGGAAACCTCTGCCGCCAGCCTGCTGGACGGGTCGCTGCCCGATCTACTGCAAAGGTTGTTTTCTTTGCCTGCGCAACAGGTTGCAAGTCCTGACGGGGTCGATCATGCTGTGGATATGGTGCTGCGGACGCTGTGTGACAGTCGCCAAATCAACGTATGTAGTTAGTGGGTGGGGAATTCATCACGCCGCTGTATCGACCATCCCATGTGAACAAGGCACGACATGAGCGAAAACGCCGTCCTGGTCTATGTCACCGCCCCGGATGCCGAAACCGCCGCCCGACTGGCGAAAGCCATGGTGGAAAGCCGGCTGGCGGCCTGCGCCAATATCCTGGGGCCGATCACGTCGGTTTATTGGTGGGGTGGCAAGGTCAACACCGAAGGCGAGGTGGCGTTGATCCTGAAGACCACACAAGGGCTTGAGCCGCAATTGACCCAGGCGTTGCGTCAGGCCCATCCCTACGACTGCCCCTGTGTGGTTGCCTTGCCCATCAGTGCGGGCAATCCTGACTTCCTGGCCTGGATCGCGGCGGAAACTAAGCCGGCATCCACACCGTAGCGCTGGCTTGGGCGGCGATGCCCTCGCGGCGGCCGGTGAAGCCCAAGCCCTCGGTGGTGGTGGCCTTGACGCTGACCCGCGACAGGGGCAGGCCCAGGATTTCTCCCAGCTTCAATCGCATGGCCGGGCGGTGCGGGCCGACCTTGGGGCGCTCGCAGATCACGGTGACGTCCACATGCTGGATCTTGCCCCCCAAACCCTGAACCAGATTGGCCGCATGGGTCAGGAAACGGTCCGAAGACGCCCCTTTCCAGCGTGGGTCGGTGGGGGGAAAATGAGCACCGATGTCGCCGGCGCCCACCGCGCCCAAAATGGCGTCGGTCAGGGCGTGAAGCGCCACGTCGGCGTCGGAATGTCCTTCCAGGGAAAAGTCGTGGGGCACCAGTATCCCGCACAGCCATACCCCTGTTCCCGGCGCGAAACGATGAACGTCGAAACCATTGCCGACGCAGGTATAGCCCGGGCCGGCAAAGGCGGCCTGGGCGCGGGCCAGGTCGTCATTGGTGGTGATCTTGAAGTTGCCTTCGGCGCCGGTCACCAGGGCGACCCGCAAACCGGCATGTTCGGCAACCGACGAATCATCGGTCAGTTCGTTGCCGGCCACCGCCAGATGGGCCTGCAGGATGGGGCCAAAGCGGAATCCCTGCGGCGTCTGCGCCCGCCACAGTCCCTGACGGTCGATGGTGGTCTGGACCAACCCGTCGGCGCCTTTCTTCAGGGTGTCGGCCACGGCGACGGCCGGAATGGCGCCGTCATGCCGGTCCAGGGCGGCGATGACGCGTCCCACCAGGGCTTCGTCCACAAAGGGGCGGGCGCCGTCATGGATCAGCACCTTGTCGGGCGACAAGGACGCCAGGCTTTCCAGCCCCAACCGCACCGAATCCTGGCGGGTTTCGCCGCCATGCACCGGTTCCAGCAAGGCCAGGCCGCGGGCGGCTTCGTCGTAAAGCTCGCGGTCATCGGGATGGATGACCACACGTATGGCGGCGATAGAGGGATCGGCGGCCAGTCGGGCCAAGCTGTGGCGCAGGATGGGCCGTCCGTTTAGTGACTGATATTGCTTGGGGATGTCGCCGCCGAAACGCCGACCACGTCCAGCCGCCACCACCAAAGCCACGGTTTTCGCCATCATCCTCTCCTTGCTTGAGGCACGCAGCCTAACCAGCGGCGCGGTCCCTGCCAAGCCCGCCCTTTTCTAGGGCTAAAACGGTGCTATAGTCGCGTCCATGCCGACGACCAACCTTCTTAACGCCCTGGCTCTGTTCAGCCTGATCCCCGCCGCCGCCATTCCCTTGCGCCAGGGGGCGGGGCGGGACAACGCCTTTTGGGCATGTATCGCCTTGGCGGTGGCCGGTCCCTCCGCCTGGTCCGCCCATTTGTTGTGGGGGGCGTGGAGCACCGGTCTGGGGACCACGCTTTGGGTGTCCATCGCCGCCAGCGCCTTGTTGTTCGCCCTTTTCGCCGCACGCACGCAATCGGGATGGCGTCTGGCGCCGCTGCTGATGCCCTATCTGCTGGTGCTGGGCTTCCTGGCTTCGGCGGTGCGGGTCGAGGCGCCGCCGCTCAGCGCCGCCGCTCCCCAGGTCTGGGTGGACGTGCACATCGTCGTTTCGGTCCTGACTTATGCGCTGCTGACCCTGGCGGCGGTGGCGTCGTTGGCGGTGTTCCTGCAGGAACGGGCGCTGAAGCGCAAAAGCCCCACCCGGCTGACCCGCATGTTGCCGGCGGTTCTGGAAAGCGAAACCATGGCCGGGCGGCTGTTGGTGGCCTCCGAAGTGGTTCTGGGGCTGGGGCTGGCCACCGGTATGGCGACGCAATTCCTGGAAAGCGGCCATCTGCTGCGCTTCGATCACAAGATTTTGCTGTCCATCGTCGCCTTCGTGCTGATCGGCCTGTTGCTGACCGGTCATCGGGTCTGCGGTGTGCGCGGAAGGCTGGCGGCACGGGTTGTGCTTATGGCCTATCTGCTGCTTACGTTGGCATATCCGGGTGTCAAATTCGTCACCCAAGTACTGAACTGACGCGCTTTCAGGCACATTGCTGTTTGGCAAGTGCCTTTTTGCCGTTGCGTTGCGCAGCGTCTGCATAATAAATACGCAGTCATGCAGAACACGCTTCGCAAATCCGTCACCCTGGGTCCGCTCGCCATCGGATCGGTGACCTTGGACAACCCGGTCATCCTGGCCCCCATGTCGGGCGTCACCGACATGCCGTGCCGTCGCTTGGTCAAGCGCATGGGCGCCGGCCTTGTGGTGTCCGAGATGATCGCCAGCCAGGCGATGATCCGTTCCAACCGCCAGACCATGAAGATGGCCAGCAACTGCGCCGAGGAACACCCCATGTCGGTGCAACTGGCCGGCTGCGAACCCGACGTGATGGCGGAAGCCGCCCGCATGAACGTGGATCGCGGCGCGGCGCTGATCGACATCAACATGGGCTGCCCGGTGAAGAAGGTGGCGGTCAAGGGCGAGGCTGGGTCGGCCCTGATGAAGGACGAGATCCTGGCCGGCCAGCTGATGGAAGCCACCGTCAAGGCGGTGGACGTTCCGGTGACCCTGAAATGCCGCATGGGCTGGGACCATTCGCGCCTGAACGCGCCGCGTCTGGCCAAGATCGCCGAAGAATGCGGGATCAAGATGGTCACCATCCACGGTCGCACCCGCCAGCAATTCTATACCGGCACCGCCGATTGGAACTTTGTCCGTCAGGTCAAGGAGGCGGTGAACATTCCGGTCATCGTCAATGGCGACATCGAAACCTTGGATGACGCCATCCGGGCTTTGGAACAATCGGGCGCCGATGGCGTGATGATCGGCCGTGGGTCCTATGGCCGGCCGTGGTTCCTGGGCCAAGTGGCCCATTACCTGGCCACCGGTGAGCGTCTGCCCGATCCGTCGCTGGAAGAGCAGATGGCGACCTTGCTGGAACATTTCGATTCCATGCTCAGCCATTACGGCTTTGATACCGGGGTTCGCATGGCCCGCAAGCATGTCGCTTGGTATTCCAAGGGGCTGCACGGTTCCGCCGAGTTCCGTTCACAGGTCAACAAGATGTCCGAGCCCGACCACGTGCGCGACGCCATCTTGGCGTTCTATCGGCCCTTGCTGGAACAGGTGGCGGCATGATCGGAAAGGTGACAGCCATGTTGCGCCGGCCGACGACGTCGTCCATCGACCCGGCCTTGGTTCTGGGGTCGTTGGCGTCGTCCATCCTGGTCTTGGACAATTCCAACCAGATCCAATACGTCAACGCCGCCGCCGAACAATTGTTCCAGTCCGGCGCGCCTTATCTGCTGGGCAAGCCCATTACTGAATTCCTGCCGCCCGACAGCCCGATCATGGCGCTGGTCGAACAGGCCCGGACCGGCAATCTGATGGTTTCGGAACACGGCATATCGCTGGACACGCCGCGCACCGGCCAGCGCACGGTGACGGTGCAGGCGGCGCCGATGACCGAGACCGCGGGCTCGGTAGCGGTTTCTCTGCACGAACAATCCATCGCGTTGAAAATCGGCGGGTCGCTGTCCAGCCGCAACGCGGCGCGGTCGGTGTCTGCCATGGCCGCCATGCTGGCCCACGAGGTCAAGAACCCGCTTTCGGGCATCCGAGGCGCCGCGCAGTTGCTGGAAAGCTCGGTGACCGAGGAAGACCGGGTGTTGACCCGCCTGATCGTCGACGAGGCCGACCGTATCGTCGCTCTGGTCGACCGTATGGAAGTGTTTTCCGACAAGCCCATGGTGGAACGGGGCGCCGTCAACATCCACCAGGTGCTGGAACACGTTCGCCGCATCGCCGAAAACGGTTTCGCCAAGAACATCCGCATCATCGAGAACTACGACCCGTCGCTGCCCCCGGTGGCCGGCGATCGTGACCAGTTGATCCAGGTGTTTCTGAACCTGGTGAAAAATTCTGCCGAAGCTGTCGAGCCGGAAGGCGGCGAGATCGTCATTTCGACCGCGTACCAACATGGCGTCCGCCTGGCGGTGCCGGGCAGCGAGGTCCGCCGCCACCTGCCGCTGCTGGTTACCGTCCAGGACAACGGGTCGGGCATTCCCGACGACCTGCGTCCGCATCTTTTCGACGCCTTCGTCACCACCAAGCCCACCGGGACCGGTCTGGGGCTGGCCTTGGTGGCCAAGATCGTCGGCGATCTGGGGGGCATCGTCGAATTCGACAGCATGCCGCGCCGTACCGTGTTCAAAGTCATGCTGCCGATGGTGCAGGAAGGGGACGAGGCTTAAGGACGATGACCGCAAATTCCACGATTCTGGTTGCCGACGATGATCGCGGCATCCGCACCGTCCTGGCCCAGGCGCTGAGCCGCGCTGGTTACGAAGTTCGCACCACCGGCAACGCCTCGACCCTGTGGCGCTGGGTCTCTGAAGGCGAGGGCGATCTGGTGATCACCGACGTGGTGATGCCCGATGAAAGCGGTTTGGACCTGCTGCCGCGTATCAAGAAGATCCGCCCCGACATGCGCATTATCGTCATGTCGGCGCAGAACACCCTGCTGACCGCGGTCAAGGCTACCCAGCGCGGCGCCTTCGAATACCTGCCCAAGCCCTTTGACCTGAAGGAACTGGTCGCAGTTGTCAACCGCGCCTTGACAACCCCGCGCAGCAGCCCCGCCGATGGTCATTCTGGTGGGGACGACGAAGAAAAGCTGCCGCTGATCGGTCGTTCCCCGGCCATGCAGGAAATCTATCGTACCCTGGCCCGCCTGATGGGCACCGACCTGACGGTGATGATCACCGGCGAATCGGGCACCGGCAAGGAATTGGTGGCCCGGGCGCTGCACGATTACGGCAAGCGCCGCAATGGTCCGTTCGTCGCCATCAACATGGCGGCCATTCCCCGCGAACTGATCGAAAGCGAGCTGTTCGGCCATGAAAAGGGCGCTTTCACCGGCGCCACCCAGCGCGCCACCGGCCGCTTCGAACAGGCCGAGGGCGGCACCCTGTTCCTGGACGAAATCGGTGACATGCCCCCCGAGGCGCAGACCCGTCTGCTGCGTGTGCTGCAGGAAGGCGAGTACACCACCGTCGGCGGCCGTACGCCCATCCGCGCCAATGTGCGTATCGTCGCCGCCACCCACCGCGACCTGACCCAGCTGATCCGTCAGGGCCTGTTCCGCGAGGATTTGTTCTATCGCCTGAACGTGGTGCCCATCCGTCTGCCCCCCTTGCGCGAACGCACCGAGGACATCCCGGAACTGATCCGCCATTTCCTGGCCCAAGGCGGGGCCGAGGGCCTGCCGCAAAAGACCATCGATCCGCAGGCCATGGACCGGTTGAAGCGTCACCGCTGGCCCGGCAACGTGCGCGAGTTGGAAAACCTGGTGCGCCGTCTGGCGGCGCTTTACTCCCAGGAAGTGATCGGCATCGAGGTGATCGAGGCTGAACTGGCCGGCGGCGCGCCTGCCGCCGACGCCAGCGCGGTGGGCGACGGCGAAGGCCTGTCGGCGTCGGTGGAACGTCACCTGCGCGAATATTTCAGCAGCCACGAAGACAGCCTGCCGCCCCCCGGCGTCTATGACCGGGTGCTGCGCGAGGTCGAACGGCCGCTGATTTCGCTGGCCCTGGAAGTGACCCGTGGCAACCAGATCAAGGCGGCGCAGGTTTTGGGCCTGAACCGCAACACGTTGCGCAAGAAAATTCGCGAATTGGATGTGGCCGTCGGCCGTGGCGCGTTGAAATAGCGGAGGACGGCCATGGCCTCGGACTACCGCCGCCTGGGGCTGCGCTTGATGATCTGGGCCCGCCACGTGGGTCTGGCGCGAAAGCTGGCCCTGGGCCTGACTTTGGCGGCGGTGCCGTCGGTGGTCGCCACCTTCATGACCATGACGGTTTCGGGGCCCATCGGCCCCGACCCCAAGACCGTGCTGTCCTTGATCGGCATGGATGTCTTGCTGCTGGTCGCCCTGGCGGTGGTCATCGGCGTGCGCATCCTGGGGGTATGGCGGGCACGGCGGCGCGGCTCGGCCGGTTCGCGGCTGCACCTGCGTTTCATCGTTTTGTTCTCGCTGGTGGCGGTCACGCCGGCCATCGTGGTGTCGGTGGGATCGACCGTTTTTTTCCGTTACGGCGTCGAAAGCTGGTTTTCCGATCGGGTGCGCACCGCACTGCAGGCGTCGCTGCAGGTGGCCCGGGCCTATTTGGAAGAACACCAGCAGATCATCGGCGGCGACGCCCTGGCCATGGCCAATGACATCAACCGTGAAGGCATCCTGTTAAGCCGCTCGCCGCAACGCTTTTCCACCTTCGTGTCCAGCCAGGCGGCTTTGCGCGGCCTGACCGAAGCGGTGGTGTTCGACGGCCAAGGCCGGGTGCTGGCCCGTTCTGGGCTGGCGTTCTCGATTGAAGCCAACCTGGACCAGATTCCGTTCTGGGCCTTGGAAAAGGCCCGGTCCGGCGAGGTGGCGGTGTTGACCACCGACGACGACGACCGTGTCCGTGCGTTGGTGCAGTTGCAGGGGTTCTTTGACGAGACCTTTTTGTACGTGGGCCGCTTTGTCGATCCCAAGGTCATCGGCCATATGGAACAGACCTCGGCCGCCGTGGCTGAATACGAACATCTGGAAGGCCGCCGCCTGAGCCTGGAACGGGCCTTTTCCATGATCTTCGCCATCGTCGCCCTGCTGCTGCTGTTGGCGGCGGTGTGGGTGGGGCTGACCATGGCCATGAGTTTGGCCACCCCCATCGTGCGGCTGATCGACGCCGCCGAGAGGGTGCGCAAGGGCGATCTGACCGCCCATGTGGCCGAGGATAAAGGGGCGGACGAAATCGGTTTCCTGGTCAAGGCGTTCAACCGCATGACCGGGCAGCTGGCCCAACAGCGCCAGGAGTTGATGGATGCCAACCGCGCGTTGGATGAACGCAACCGTTTCACCGAAACCGTTCTTTCGGGTGTTTCCGCCGGCGTCATCGGCTTGGACCGCGATGGCGCCATCCACCTGCCCAACCGTTCCGCCTGCGAGTTGCTGTCGACCACGCTGGAACAGATGGACGGCCGGCCGCTGGTCGAGTTGGCCCCCGAATTCGCCGAAGCCTTCGATGAGGTGGGACGCCGCCCCGACAGGCTGACCCAGCACGAGATCAAGCTGACCCGCGACAGCCGTCAGCGCACGCTTTTGGTGCGCATGGCCGCAGAAAGCCTGGGCGGGGAAATCATCGGCTATGTGGTCACCTTCGACGACATTTCCGAATTGGTTTCGGCCCAGCGGACCGCTGCCTGGGCCGACGTGGCCCGTCGTATCGCCCACGAAATCAAAAATCCGCTGACCCCGATCCAGCTTTCGGCGGAACGGTTGAAGCGTAAATATCTCAAAGAGATACAAAGCGATCCTGAAACTTATTCGACCCTGGTGGACACCATCGTCCGTCAGGTGGGGGACATCGGCCGCATGGTCGACGAGTTCTCGTCCTTTGCCCGCATGCCGGCACCGCAGATGAAGCCGGCCGATTTGACCAATATCTGCCGCGAGACCCTGTTCTTGCAAAAGACCGGCTACCCCGACGTGACCTTCGTCAGCGAACTTCCCGATGGTCCTGTGCCCATGCTGTGTGATTCGCGGCTGTTCGGCCAAGCCTTGACCAATTTGTTGAAGAACGCGGTCGAGGCCATTCACGGGCGCGAACAAGCCGACGGGCCTCCCGGCGAGGTCCGTTTGGCCCTTTCCACCCAAGGCGGCCAGATCGTTCTGGACGTCATCGACAACGGCAAGGGATTGCCGACGGAAAACCGCGACCGGTTGACCGAACCCTATGTCACCCACCGGGCCAAGGGCACCGGATTAGGTCTTGCCATCGTCAAGAAAATCGTGGAAGACCATGGGGGTGATCTTCGCCTGGAAGATGCGCCGACGGGGGGTGCCCGCGTCCGCATGGTGTTCGGGCAAGGTGACGTGCAACAGCTTTCCGCTGGTGAGATGACGTCCAATCATGGCTCATGACATTCTGATCGTCGACGATGAGGCGGACATCCGTTCCCTGATCGCCGGCATCCTTGAGGACGAAGGTTATTCCACCCGCGAAGCGGGGAATTCGACCGCCGCCCTGGAAGCGGTGCGGGCCCGTCGTCCCAATTTGATCATCCAAGACATCTGGCTGCAGGGCTCGGACCTGGATGGTTTGGGCATCCTGACCGCGGTCAAGCATGACCATCCCGACGTGCCGGTGGTGATGATCTCGGGTCATGGCACCATCGAAACTGCGGTCGAAGCCATCAAGATCGGCGCCTACGACTTCATCGAAAAGCCGTTCAAGACCGACCGGTTGCTGATCATCGTCGAGCGGGCCATCGAAGCCGCCAAGCTGCGCCGTGAAAACGCCGAACTTCGTCTGCGCGTCGGCGCGCCGGCCGCCATCGGCGATCTGGTCGGCGGCTCGCCTTTCGTCCAGCAGATGCGCCAGGTGGTCGACAAGGTGGCGCCCACCAACTCACGCGTGCTGATCACTGGTCCGGCGGGATCGGGCAAGGAAGTGGCGGCTCGCATCCTGCACAACCGTTCACGGCGGGCCGAAGCCGCCTTTGTGGTGCTGAACTGCGCCGCCATGCATCCCGACCGCATGGAAGTGGAACTGTTCGGTACAGAACACGGCGAGGCCGCCGACGCGCCCAGGAAGATCGGCACCTTCGAGCAGGCCCATGGCGGCACCCTGTTGCTGGACGAAGTGGCCGACATGCCGCTGGAAACCCAAGGCAAGATCGTGCGCGTGCTGCAGGACCAGACCTTCGAGCGTGTGGGCGGTACCGCCAAGGTCGAAGTGGACGTGCGTGTCATCGCCACCACCAACCGCGACCTGCAAGCGGAAATCGCCGCCGGGCGTTTCCGTGAGGATTTGTACTATCGTCTGAACGTGGTGCCCATCCGGGTGCCGTCATTGCGCGAGCGCAAGGAAGACATTCCGGCGTTGGCCAAGCATTTCATGCAACTGGCGGCGCAGGCCGCCGGCGCCTCGGCCCGACCGTTGAGCGAGGACACCTTGGCGGCATTGCAGGCCTATGATTGGCCGGGTAATGTGCGCCAACTCAGGAACGTCATGGACTGGCTGTTGATCATGGCCCCCGGCGAGGCGGCGGATCCCATCCGCGCCGACATGCTGCCGGGCGAGATCAGCGCCATTACGCCTGCGGTCTTGCGCTGGGAAAAATCCAGCGAGATCATGACGCTGCCGTTGCGCGACGCCCGCGAATTGTTTGAACGCGAATATCTGCTGGCCCAGGTCAACCGTTTCGCCGGCAACATCTCGCGTACGGCGGCCTTCGTCGGCATGGAACGATCCGCGCTGCATCGCAAGCTCAAGCTTTTGGGCGTCAACACCGACGAGAAGGCCAAACCCTGACCGGGTTCAGGGGATGGGATAGGGGGCACGGATGAAGGTTATCGTCTGCGGCGCCGGTATGGTGGGATTCAACATCGCCCATTATCTGGCCAGCGAAAACAATGACGTCACGGTCATCGACCAACGTCCGGATTTGATCCGCAAGATCACCGACACGGTGGACGTGCAGGCCATCCTGGGCCATGCCTCGCACCCGTCGGTGCTGGAACAGGCGGGCGCCGCCGACGCCGATATGCTGATCGCGGTGACCCAATTCGACGAGGTCAACATGGTCGCCTGCCAGGTGGCCCATTCCCTGTTCGACGTCCCCACCAAGATCGCCCGCGTCCGTGCCCAATCCTATTTGCAGCCCATGTGGTCGAACCTGTTCACCCGCGACCACATGCCCATCGACGTCATCATCAGCCCGGAAATCGAAGTGGCGCGCGCCATCACCCGGCGCTTGCAGGTGCCGGGCGCCCTGGATGTCATTCCCATGGCCGGCGACAAGGTGCGCCTGATCGGGGTGCGCTGCGACGAGGACACGCCGCTGATCAACACCCCGTTGCGGCAGCTGACCGTTTTGTTTCCCGACCTTAACATCGTCATCATCGGCATCGTGCGTGACGGCAAGCCCATCGTTCCGACGGCGGAAGACCAGATGCTGGAAGGCGACGAGGTTTATTTCGTCGTTGACACCGAACAGGTGGACCGGGCGCTGGCGGCCTTTGGCCGCGAGGACCGCGAGGCCCGGCGCATCGTCATTTTCGGCGGCGGCAACATCGGCCTGTTCCTGGCCCAGCAGATCGAGGAAGCCCATCCCGGCGCCACCGTCAAGATCATCGAGATGAACAAGGAACGCGCCGAATATGTGGCCAAGACCCTGAACCGCACGGTGGTGCTGAACGGCGACGTTCTGGATCCGGAAATCCTGACCGAGGCCAATGTGGGCGCCGCCGAGACCGTGGTTTCGGTGACCAATGACGACGAAACCAACATCCTGGCGTCGCTGTTGGCCAAGCGCTATGGGGCACGCCGCGCCATGAGCCTGATCAACAAGACCACCTACAACGCGTTGATGGGCCCCTTGGGTATCGACGTGGTGATCAGCCCACGCGCCATCACCGTGTCCAACATCCTGCAGCATGTGCGCCGGGGCCGCATCCACGCTGTGCATTCCCTGCATGAAGGCTTCGGCGAGTTGATCGAGGCCGACGCGCTGGAAACCTCCAGCCTGGTGGGCAAGCCGCTGCGTGACGTCAAGCTGCCCAACGGCGTGCTGCTGGGCGCGGTGGTCCGCAATGGCGCCATGATCAGTCCGCGTGGCAACACCGTGGTGCAGGCTGGCGACCGGGTGGTGCTGTTCGCCGCCGCCGAGGCGGTGAAGAAGGTGGAAAAGATGTTCTCGGTACGGCTGGAGTATTTCTGAGTGCCGCATGCCCCCCTGGCCCTGTTGTTCGACTGGGACAACACGCTGGTGGATTCATGGGAGTGCATCCTGGAATCCTACAACCGCACTTTCCGTCATTTCTCCATGGCCGAATGGACCCTGGAGGAAGCTAAAATCCGGGTCGCCAAGTCCATGCGCGATTCCTTCCCGGAAATGTTCGGCGAGCGCTGGACCGAGGCCCGCGACGTCTTCACCCAAAGCTTCGCCCTTATCCACATGGATTATCTGCGCCCGCTGCCGGGTGTCGAGGCCATGCTGGACGAACTGGTGGAATCCGGCCTTTACCTGGGCGTGGTGTCCAACAAACGCGGCAGCTTTCTGCGGGCTGAAGCCGCGGCCCTTGGTTGGGACAAGTATTTCGGCGCCTTGGTTGGCGCCAACGACGCCGCCGCCGACAAACCCGCCGTCGATCCGGTGCAAATGGCCTTGGCTCCGCAAGGACTTCAACCCTCGGTCAAAGTCTGGTTCGTGGGCGATTCTCCCATAGATATGCATTGCGCCATCAACGCGGGATGCATTCCGGCATTGTTGCGCCTCGAACCTCCCCAACCGGGTGAGTTCGATTCCCACCCGCCGGCTTATTACTTTTCCGATCCTCAAACTCTTCTAGACAGGTTGCGCGAAGTATCGGTTCCCAAGCCCGCATTTTGATGATAACCAAGAGTCTTTAGGGAGGTCTTCTTGAAGACCTACGAATAACAATCTCGGGCAATAAGAACGGAACATCAACCATGTCCGCCGAAAAATCGCAAAACGTACAGGATGTGTTTCTGAATCACATCCGCAAGCAGAAGACCCCAGTCACCATCTTCCTGGTGAACGGCGTCAAGCTGCAGGGTATCGTCACCTGGTTCGACAATTTCTCGCTGTTGCTGCGCCGTGACGGCCTGACCCAGCTGGTCTACAAGCATGCCATTTCCACGGTGATGCCGGCTACCCCTATCCAGTTGTTCGAGCCCCCGGTCAAGGACGGTGGCGAGGAATAAGTGAACGACGGTTATCAAGGGGGGATTTCCCCCCGGCAGAGGGCCATGGTCGTCCATCCCGCCTTGAAAGCGGAAACTGGACTTCGGGCTCCGCAATCCCGGTTGGATGAAGCGGTCGGTTTGACCCAAGCCATCGACCTGGACGTGGTGGCCGCCGAATTGGTCCCGGTGACCAAACGGCGGCCCGCTACCCTGATCGGCAAGGGCGCGGTCGAACGACTGGCGGAAATCGTCAAAGCCAATGAAATTCTGGTCGCCGTGGTCGACGGCCATCTGTCACCGGTGCAGCAGCGCAACCTGGAAAGGGAATGGGCCTGCAAGGTCATCGACCGCACCGGCCTGATCCTGGAAATCTTCGGCGCCCGGGCCCGTACCCGTGAAGGCACGCTGCAGGTGGAACTGGCGGCGCTGTCCTATCAGCGTTCGCGTCTGGTGCGGTCGTGGACCCACTTGGAACGCCAGCGCGGCGGCTTCGGCTTTTTGGGCGGCCCCGGCGAAACCCAGATCGAGGCCGACCGTCGCATGATCGGCGACCGCATCGTCAAGCTGAAGCGCGAGCTGGAAGAGGTCAAGCGCACCCGCGAACTCCACCGTTCGGCGCGCCGCCGGGTGCCTTATCCCATCATCGCCCTGGTCGGCTACACCAATGCCGGCAAGTCGACGCTGTTCAATCGCCTGACCCGGTCCGAGGTTTTGGCCAAGGACATGTTGTTCGCCACCCTTGACCCCACCATGCGTGGCCTGAAGCTGCCATCGGGACGGCAGGTGATCCTGTCCGACACCGTGGGCTTCATTTCCGACCTGCCGCACGAACTGGTCGCCGCCTTCCGCGCCACCTTGGAAGAGGTGCTGGAAGCCGACGTGGTGGTCCATGTGCGCGACATGTCCCATCCCGATGCCGAGGCTCAGGCGTCGGATGTGGAACAGGTGCTGCGCGAATTGGGGCTGTCCGAGATGGTCGATCAGGGACTGGTCGAGGCGCTGAACAAGATCGACCTGATGCCCGAAGGGGCGGTCCACGTGGTCAATCAGGCGGCGCGGCGTCCCACCGCCATCGCCATTTCCGCCCTGACCGGGGCGGGGGTCGACCGGTTGCTGGCCTGCTTCGACGAGCGTCTGTCGGAAAGCCGGCAAATCCTGGATGTCAGCTTCGATCTGCATGACGGAGCGGGCATCGCCTGGATGTACCGCAATGGCGAGGTGCTGGAGCGTCGCGACGACGAGACGCGAACCCATTTGAAAGTTCGCCTGGACGGGGCCAATATTGCCCGATACCACCAGATGCAAGCAAAAGGGGGCGGGGCGTGAACGTTGACGTGGGCACGGTGGCGCGGCTGATCCGCGAAGCGGCGGAAGCGGAAATCCTGCCCCGTTTCAAAAAGCTGAGCCGCGACCAGATCCGCGAGAAAAAGCCCAACCAGTTGGTCACCGACGCCGACGTCATGGCCGAACGGCTGCTGACCCGCATGCTGACCGGGCTGATCCCGGGGGCCGTGGTGGGGGAAGAAGCGGTGGACGCCAATCCGGGACTGTTGGACGCCCTGCACCAGCCCGGTGTGGTCTGGGTCATCGACCCGGTGGACGGTACCGGTAACTTCGCCAACAACAATCCGCGCTTCGCCGTCATCGTCGCCTTGGTGGTGGACGGCCAGACGGTGGCCGGCTGGATTCATGACCCGATCCCCAATCGCACGGTGATCGCCGAGATCGGCCAAGGCGCCTGGCGTGACGGCAATCGTCTGTCGGTGGCCGCCGAAGTACCGCTGGATCAGCTGACCGGTTCCATCAAGAAGCGCGGCCGGGTCGCCGACCAAGTGCTGCACGTGGCCCGGCGCGGCAGCGCCGCCCACGATTACCTGGATCTGGTTACCGGGCGCATGCATTTCGCCCATTTCCGCCGCCTGATGCCGTGGGACCATGCCGCCGGCGTGCTGATTCACGCCGAGGCGGGCGGACGCGGCGCCCTGCTGGACGGCAGCGACTACACGCCGGTTCTGCATGCTGACGGTCAGTTGCTGCTGACTCCGGGGCAAACCAGCTGGAATCAGCTGGCGCCATTAGTGGATTAAGGCACCCAATCCGTTCAATAACGCGATTTGTCGATACAGGGACCACCGCCTGAATCGTACCACTCCTCCACGGAATTCCACATCTGTGCCCAATTGCCTTCGCCGCTGTGGCCGCGATTGCAGGAACTGTGGGCGAAGACGCTGCCACGCATGTTGTAAAGCCCATCCAGGTCGATTTCTTCCACATCGATGTCGCTGCCGTCGATCTGTGCGATCCGCGCCTTCCAAGGGGGCAGGTGGTCCATGTCCACCGATTGGCCCTTGGTGATCTTCTGGCCGCAGATATGGCAGATATAGACGCCCTTGCGCATTGGCGTGTCGGCTTTCATCCAGGTCTTGGCCTGGTTGTTGAACTTAAGCGCCTTGCGCAGCATCGAGCTGCCGTATTCGTCCAGGTCGAATGGTTCTTGGGCGCAACTGGCGATGTCGAAATCCTCGTCATCGGAATCATCGTCGCTCCCCATGAAATCTTGGAGTTGCTGGGAGCTGAACCGCGAGTGGTCGCCTCGCGACGACCGCCGCATCGCCTGTATCTGTCGTTGGCCACCGGGGCCGCCGGCCGCGTTCGGCGGGCCGACCATGGTGCCGGGATTGCCGGTGGCGGCCAGACGGCCCATGCGATCGGCCTCGGCTTCCAAAGCGGGATCAAGCACGATGGAAAAGCCGTTTCCTTGGGGGGCGCGGACCCGTCCGCTCCGCTGCTGGATCACATGGGCCAGTTCATGCCCCAATAGGTGCAACCCTCGCGGCGTTTCGGGGGCGAACTGACCGGGGGCGAAAAACAGGCGATCCCCGACGGTGAAAGCCAAGGCCCCGATGGACGGAGCCTCGGGCCCGACCTGCACCCGAACCGAAGACAGATCGGTGCGAAAGACCGCTTCCATCCGTTGCAGCAATCCCTGGGCCAAGGGTTGTCCTCGGTTGGGCAACACGAATCCCGCCGGCAGGGCGATGGTGTTTCCCGTGGTTTTGGCCTGCAAGGCGCCGCCAGGACCGGGAATCCGCATCAAGCCGCCGGGAAAGAATCCTTGGATAGCCCCGGCCGGCCGGTGACCGGCGGCGCCGTATTGAACCGGCGGGGGCAGGTGGCGAACATGTTGGGGCGACGCCCCCGTCTTTGGCTGAACCGGCTGTCCGGCGATGGGGGGTGGACGGTGAATCTTGCCACTCATGGAACACCTCGGACGGAGAACATCCAACGGTGGTATTATTAGGAACTGCGCGCTACCGTCAACCCCGCTGGAGCCTGGCAGGTCGGCATCATCTCGATGCGGTTGATGTTGACGTGGGCGGGCAGGCTGGTGGCCCATACCACCGCTTCCGCCACGTCTTCCGAGGTCAGCGGCGTGGTGCCGGCATAGACCTTGGCGGCCGCCTCGGTGTCCCCCTTGTAGCGCACCAGGGAAAATTCCGAACCACCGCACAGGCCGGGTTCGATGTTGGTGACCCGGACGCGGGTTTTGACCAGATCGGCCAGCAGGTTCAGCGAGAACTGGCTGACCGCCGCCTTTGACGCCCCATAGGCGTTTCCACCCGGATAGGGATAAGTGCCGGCGATGGACGACATGTTGACCACATGGCCGCGGTCACGCTTGACCATGCCGGGCAGCACCGCGCGGGTCATGGTCATCAGGCCTTTGACGTTGGTGTCGATCATGGTTTCCCAGTCATCCAGGCTGGACTCATGGGCTGGCGACACGCCCAGGGCCAATCCAGCGTTGTTGACCAGGACGTCGATGGCGAAAAACGGCGCGGGCAGGCCGGCCACGGCGTCTTCCACCGCTTTGCGGTCGCGCACGTCCAATACCAGGATGTGACAGGGAACGCCCAGTTCCGCCACCAGGGCGGCCAGACGGTCCTGGCGGCGGCCGCACAGGATCAGCCGTGCCCCCAGTTTCGCATAAGCGCGGGCGATGGCCTCGCCGAAGCCGGCGGTGGCGCCGGTGACGAAAACCGTGCGGTCGGTCCAATCAAGGCTCATGACGAAATCCTTACAGCGGGCGGTTGGGATCGGGGTCACGCAGCATGACCAGGGTCGGGGTCACCGACAGGGCGTTTTCGATTTTCCACACATAGACCTTGTACTGGCCGAAGGCCCGAACCTCGGTGGCGTTGTGCTTCAGCACGTTGCCGTCGGTGGTGATGCGGAATTCGCCTTCCATGGTGATGCCCAGCTCGGCCATGCGCTGGGCGTCGCCCGGCTTGACCCCGTTGGCGTCGATGATGATGGTGCCGTCTTCGTTGGATTTCAGCGAAATCAGTCGAGCGTCGCGCCGCAGATAAGACGACAACTGCACCTTGCCCAGACGGCCCTGGCGTTCATATTTGACATGGAAGCGGCCCTTGCCGGCCTTGCGGATGTCCTTGATCGCCGGATCGCGCACCAAGTCCTTGTAGATGTTGTTGTTCTTCTCTTCTTCATTTTCCGGGGTGATGCGACCGCCGGCATAATCGTGCAGGATGGGGGCCCAGATCAGGTCACCTTCATAAGAAAGCGCGTAGTCGCCATAGCGTGACAGCCGCAACTCGCCCTTGAACTTGTCGGGGATATAGCACGACGCCAGGGGCAACAGCAGGACCAGGGCAGCCAACAGACGCAAGGTGGGGCGCAGGCGGGGCATCAGGCTTCTCCTTGGCGGCGTTCGTGGTGTTTGGCGTCCACCCATAATTCTTCCATCTCGTCCAATCCGACATCGGTCGGGGATTGGCCGCGCTCCTTGAGCTTTGCCTCGATGTGATTGAAACGCCGTGTGAATTTCGCATTGGCGCGTTTCAGGGCGATTTCCGGATCGACGGTCAGCTTGCGCGCCAGATTGACGCAGACGAACAGCAGGTCACCGATTTCGTCCTCAAGCCGCTCAAAGCTGCCTTTGTTGTCGATTTCCGTTTTGATTTCGGCCACTTCCTCGTCGATCTTGGCGATCACGTCCGCCGCCTCGGCCCAGTCGAAGCCGACGCGGGCAGCACGGCTCTGCAATTTCAGCGCCCTTGTCATGGGCGGCAGAGAACGGGCGACACCGTCCAGCACGCTGTCATGGCCCTTGGCGGCCCGTTCCGCCGCCTTGGACACTTCCCAGGCCCGGGTCTGTTCGGCGCTGTCGCGGCTTTCCGCGTCACCGAACACATGGGGGTGGCGGCGGACCATCTTGTCGGTGATGGCATCGGCCACGTCGTCAAAGGCGAAATGCCCGGATTCTTCGGCCATGCGCGAATGAAAGACCACCTGGAACAGCAGATCCCCCAATTCGTCCTTCAGCGCCGCCATGTCGCCATGGTCGATGGCGTCAGCGACTTCGTAAGCCTCTTCAATGGTGTAAGGGGCGATGGTGGCGAAATTTTGTTCGCGGTCCCAGGCGCAGCCGCGTTCCGGGTCGCGCAACGTGGCCATCAATTGAAGCAGGCGGTCGATAGAGGGCATGGGAGTCTCGAAGCCGGTCGGAACCACAGAATAAAAGGGCCGGGGCCATCAGGCCACAGGGAAAATCCTGGCCCCAAGATGATGGTTGAGAACGAAGATGGGCACGGCTCCCCAATGACAGAAGGCGCCTCGTTCTCACGAGGCGCCTTCCATGTTTTGGGCGAATGCCCGTCTATTGGTTCTGTTGCTGCAATTGCCGCTTCAGAGCGTCCATGGGGTCTTCGCCACCGCCGGGCTGATCCGCAGGAGCCGTTTCGGACGGCGCGCCGAAACCGGGCGGTCCGCCATAGCCGCCGCCATCACCATAGGACGGGGCTTCGATCTGGATTTCCACCTTGTCCAGGTCGATCTTCTTGCGTTCACCCAGCGATCCTTCCACCAATTGCGGGAAGGCGATGACCAGGCAAACCATGATGATCTGGATGCAGACGAAGGGAATGGCACCCCAATAGATGTCGGTGGTCTTGATCCCCTTGATGCGCTTGCCCGTCACCTTGTCGTCGTAATCATCCTTGGGGGCGACCGAACGCAGGAAGAACAGGGCGAAGCCGAAGGGCGGATGCATGAACGAGGTCTGCATGTTCACCGCCAGCAGCACGCCGAACCAGATCAGGTCGATGCCCAGCTTGTCGGCCACCGGTCCCAGCAGGGGAACGATGATGAAGGCCAGTTCGAAGAAATCCAGGAAGAAGGCCAGGACGAAGACCAGGATGTTGACGACGATCAGGAAGCCGACCTGACCGCCGGGCAGCGAGGTCATCAGATGTTCGACCCAAAGGTCGCCATTGACGGCACGGAACACCAGGCCGAACACCGTCGAGCCGATCAGGATGAACAGCACGAAGGACGACAGCTTGGCGGTGCTTTCCATGGCTTGCTTCATCAGGTCGATGCTGAGACGACGGCGGATGACGGCCAGGATCAAGGCGCCGGCGGCGCCCATGGCGCCGGCCTCGGTGGGGGTGGCCACACCGATGAAGATGGTGCCCAGGACCAGGAAGATCAGCACCAGCGGCGGCACCAGCGAGAACAGCACGCGCTGGGCCAGCTTGAAACCGCGCAGGGTGCGGGCTTCGGGCGGCAAGGCCGGGGCCATGCTGGGACGGAACACCGAACACATGATGATGTAACCGGCGTAAAGCGCGGTCAGCACCAGACCGGGGATCATGGCGCCCTGATACATGTCGCCCACCGAACGACCCAACTGGTCGGCCATGATGATCAGCACCAGGGACGGCGGAATGATCTGGGCCAGGGTACCGGACGCGGCGATCACGCCGCTGGCCAGCTTGGGGTCATAGCCATAGCGCAACATGATCGGCAGCGAGATCAGCCCCATGGAGATCACCGAGGCGGCGACCACACCGGTGGTGGCGGCCAAAAGCGCGCCGACGAAGATCACCGCATAGGCCAAGCCGCCGCGAATGGGGCCGAACAACTGACCGATGGTATCCAGCAAGTCTTCCGCCATGCCGGATCGTTCCAGGATCAACCCCATGAAGGTGAAGAACGGAATGGCCAGCAGGGTTTCGTTGCGCATGATGCCGAACACGCGTTCGGGCAGCGCCTGGAACAACTCGACGTGGAACAGCCCCAGCTCCATGCCCAGCAGGCCGAACAGCAGGCCGTTGGCGCCCAGGGCGAAAGCCACCGGATAGCCGCACAGCAGGAACAGGACCAGGGCGCCGAACATCAGCGGCGCCATGTTGGCGATAATGAAGGCGGTCATTCCGTGGCACCCCCGTGATGGCCGGCGGACGGGGCGCCGTAATGGTCGATCTTGCCGGCCAGGAAGGCCAGGCGCTTGATGGTCTCGGACAGGCCCTGCAAGATCAGCAAGGCGAAGCCCACCGGAATCAGGATTTTGGCCGGCCAGCGGATCAGGCCGCCGGCGTCACTGGACAACTCGCCGGTGACGAAGGAGTCGACGAAGATGGGGATCGACAGCCACATGATCATGATGGCCATGGGGAACAGGAAGAAAACGCACCCCAGGATGTCGATCAGGGCATGGGCCCGTTGGCTCAGCCCGGCTGTCAGCACGTCGATACGGATGTGTTCGTTGCGCAGCAGGGTATAGCCGGCACTCAGCAGGAACACTGCCGAGAACAAGTACCACTGGATTTCGAGCCACGCATTGGAACTCATGTTCAATGCATAGCGCACGACTGCGTTGCCGGCGCTGACCAGCACGGCAAGCAAGATCAACCAATATACCGCCTTTCCGACCATCGTATTTAGACGGTCGATCAGGCCGCTGAGTTGCAGCAGCAGCGTCATGTAACCTCCCTAGAACCTGTACCGGTATTACCTCTTGGCGCGGGGGCACTATGACATGGTGTCAATACGAAGGCCAGATGCTGATTGTATTTCGGTTTTCCGTAATATGCCCCTGGTCTGGGGGGGGCGAAATCCGGCCTTAATGGCCGCTTTGGGGCTGCCAGCCGTCGGGGCCGAAGGCCTCCAGGGGCTGAAACCGGGTTTTATAGGCCATCTTGCGGCTTTCCGGAATCCAATAGCCCAAATAGACGAAAGGCAGGTTTTGCTTGATCGCTTCGTCGATCAGCCACAGCACCACATAGGTGCCCAAGGATGCCGACGGCATGTCCGGTTCGTAGAAGCTGTAGACCGCAGACAGGCCGTCGCCCATGCGGTCGGTCAGGCATACCGCCACCAAGGTGTCGTCGGCTTGGCGGAATTCCAGCAGGAAGGTGTCGATGGGGCTGTCTTCGACCATGGACCGATAGTCGTAAAACCCCATCAGCGCCATGTCGCCGCCATTGTGGCGTGATTCCTGGTAACGGGAAAACAGCTTGTATTGTTCCGCCGTGGCGCGGGCCGGGACGACTCGGGCGGTCAGGCCGGCATTGTGCCGGCTGATTTTGCGCATGGTGCGGTCGGGATGGAATTTGTCGACGACGATGCGAACCGGAACACAGGCCTGACAGCCGGGGCAGGCCGGGGTATAGGCGATGGAATGGGAACGACGGAAACCCGCGCGCGACAGGGCTTCATGCAGGGTTTCCGAATCGGGGCCGTTCAATTCGGTGACGATCTTGCGTTCCAGGCGGCCCGGCAGGTAAGGGCAGGGCAATGCCGCCGTGGTGAAAAAGAAATGCGGACGTTTCAGCGGGATATGGTCCATCGCCATCCATCTCAGGCCCAAAGCGACGTCATTATAGTCGCTTTTCCGAATTGATCACCACTGTTCCGGCCAGGATGTCATGAAGCGTACGGCGCCGGGAATTGAACAGGGCGAAGATCAGGATCAACCATGCGGTCAGCGCCACCGAACCATAAAAGGCGACGATCTGGATGATGACTTGGGTCAGGCTGGGCGGCGCGCCGGTCATGGCATCGGTGACGCGTATGCCGAACAGCCGCATGCCCAAGGTGGCCGCACGCGGCGAGGCGATCAGGCCCACGTGATAGACCAGCGGAACCAAGGCAACCGCCAGGGGTTGCAGCGGCAGCAGCAGCCCGAAAGTGGCCAGGCCGACGATCCCCATGCCCAGCCACACGGCGCCTGCGACCGTGAACACGAGGATGGCGTCGATCAAATAAGCGAAGACGCGCTTGCTGGTGGTGCCTTCATAGGCGGACGGGTCGTCGCAAGCCGATGGCGGCGGGATGATGGTGACCGAACCATTCACATTGGGAACTCCTAAGGTTCAGTACCCAATTTAGGTTGTCGCCGCTGTGGTTTCTAGGGCTTGGTGGCTGGAGAGACCGGAGTTTGCGGCGGTTCCGTCGTATCGTTCTCGCGCAGCAAAATGATGCTGATACGGCGGTTGCGCGGCGATTTCGGGTCGTCCTTGACCAACGGATCGGCCGAGGCGCGGCCGACCACGCGGTCGATGCGGTCTTCGGGGACGCCCGACATCAAAAGCGCACGGCGACTGGCCAGGGCGCGGTCGGCGGACAATTCCCAATTGGTGTAGCCGGACGGATCGCGGAAGGGGATGGCATCGGTATAGCCGGTGATGCTGATCTTGTTGGGCATCTGGTTGACGATGCGCGACACCAGATCCAGCAATGCCCTGGTGTGGCCGAACATGGCCGAACTTCCCGACGGGAACATGGCCAGGCCTTCCTGGTCGGTGATCTGGATCCGCAGGCCTTCCGGCGTGTTGTCCACCAGGAACGAGCCTTCGTATTTCTGCAGTTCGGGGATTCCCTTGACGGCGTTTTCCAGCACGTCCTTGGCCTTGTCGAATTTCTGCTGTTCGCGTTCGGCCATCTTCTCCTTGAACTCTTCCTCGCTCATGCCTTCCATGGGTTCGGTGGCGGCCGAGGTCAAATCCTCGCCCCCCGGTCCGATGGAAGACGGCGGCAGATGCTGAACCAGACTGGGTGACGAGGTCATGGACACCTGTGCCCCCTGGCCGATGACCTGTCCCCCCAGGATGCCCCCGGCCCCCGACGCGCTTTTCGAGGCCATGGAGGGGGCGAAATAGTTGGAAATGCCGGTCAGCTGTTCCTCGGTCACCGCGTTCAGCAGCCACAGCAACAGGAAAAAGGCCATCATGGCGGTCACGAAGTCGGCATAGGCCACTTTCCAGGCGCCGCCATGGGCGCCGCCGGCAACCTTCTTGACCCGTTTGATGATGATCTGCTGGCCTTCGGCCATGTGCGTTACGCCTTAATCAGTCTGGCGGCAGGTTGGTGACCACCTCTTCCAGTTCCTGGAAGGTGGGGCGCAGGGCGTCGGGCAGGATCTTGCGGGCGAATTCGATGGAAACCTGCGGTGCGTAGCCCTGCATGTGGGCCAAAAGGCCCGACTTGATGGCCACCAGATAATAGTGATCCGAATCGAAGCACATCTGCATGTTGCGGGCGAAGGGGGCGACGAAGGCATAGGAGACCAGCACGCCGGTGAAGGTGCCGACCAGCGCGGCGCCGATCAGGTGGCCCAGCACTTCCGGTGGTTCGGTGATCGAGCCCATGGTGTGGATGACGCCCAGCACGGCGGCGACGATACCCAGGGCGGGCATGGCGTCGGCGGCCAGGTTAACCGCGTGGGAAATCTCGTGATAATGCTTGTGGTGGGCTTCCAGTTCGCCGTCGATGATCGATTCCAGCTCGTGGGCGTTGGAGGTGCCCAAAGTCAGCAGTCGCAGATAGTCGCAAAGGAACGTCCGCGTGTGGTGGTCGCTGGAAAAGCCGGGGAACTTCTGGAACAGCGGGCTTTCGTCGGGTTTTTCCACATGGCTTTCCAGCGCCAAGTCACCCTTGGTCTTGGCTAGCTTGAACACCGCGTACAGCATGGAAAGCATTTCGACATAAGCGTCTTTTTTGTAGTGTGGCCCCTTGAAGATCATGCCGAATTTTTTGAAGACGCCCATGATGATGTCTTTTGGGTTACCCAATAACATCGATCCGAAGGCGGCACCCAAAATGATGATAAATTCGAAGGGTTGCCACAGCACGTCAAGATGACCGCCTGAAGCGGCATAGCCGCCAATCACGCATGCAATCGTCACCACAATGCCGATGATCGCGAACATTCACTTCCCCTGCTGCGGCCCTTCGGGACACCACATGGCCATTATGACCGTCTCGGAGAATGCTATATTTCCCCTCCCGTGTCGCGAGTCAACTTCGATTTCTGCGAAAAAAACCTGATGCGGACAGGCTTTGGGCGGTTTCCTTCAGCCGCCATTTGACCTGGTGGCATCGCCCCAAGTAATGTCATTATCCGTCATCATCAAGAGCAGGCTTGTTTCAATGACTGTCGATTCGCGTTCCTTCCGTAAGGCCCTGGGGTGTTTCGCCACTGGCGTCACCGTCGTCACCTCGGTCAACCCTGACGACAACAGCCCGGTTGGCGTTACGGTCAGCGCCTTTTCATCCTTGTCGCTGGAACCGCCGCTGGTGCTGTTTTGCCTGGGCAACAAGACGTCCAGCCTGCCCGTTTATAAAAACAGCGGCCGTTTCGTCATCAACGTTCTGGCGGAAAACCAGCGCGACCTGTCCATCCGTTTCGCCGGCCGGGCCGAGGACAAGTGGTCCGGTGTCGCCAGTGAAGCCGGGGCGGGGGGCGTGCCTGTCCTGTCGGGGTGCATCGCCAATCTGGAATGCAAGCTTGTCAACACGGTTGACGGTGGCGACCATGTCATCTTCATCGGCGAGGTCGAGACCATCCATTACCAGGAAGGCGGCGCGCCGCTGGTCTATTTCCGCGGGGCTTATATGGACAACGGCGGCAGCTTGTAGGCGCCGCCGTTTCCCCTTGTTTGAAAGGCGCCGCTTCGATGCGGCGCCTTTTCAGTATCCGGGTTCCAGCGAAATGGACGCGGCGCCCTCGGCCGGTTTGATCAGCAGAAGAGCCCGGTTATCCAGCCAAGCCGGCATCATGTCGTCATAATGCCGTGAAAGCGGGTTGCCCGACTGGCCGCCTGCGATGATGAAGCGGCTTTTCTCCAGGTCGGACAGGTCGAAAACCACGCGCAACCCGGCTCCATGGACATGGGTGAAATCACCGGGGACGAAGGAACCGCGGCTGACGGTGTAATCGTCGCCGTCGGTGGGGAACATGCTGTCGCTAAGGTGGTTGGCCAGGGGAATCCG
This sequence comes from Magnetospirillum sp. 64-120, assembly GCA_001898825.1. Lineage (GTDB taxonomy): Bacteria > Pseudomonadota > Alphaproteobacteria > Rhodospirillales > Magnetospirillaceae > Magnetospirillum. The sequence continues at coordinate 366,706 of MKVK01000011.1, read as the reverse complement.
GCTGAGGATCGGATGGCTGAACTGGGCCTGATGGACATCGGCCCAGCGCAATTGGTCCAAGCTTTTCTTGGGAAAGCGTGCCGACAGGTCGGCAAGGGCGGATTCCAGCGAGCGGGCGATGATGTCTTCACAGGATTCGGCCTTGTCAGTGGCGACGTCGTCGCACCAATGCCGGTTGCCGGCCAGCATGTCGCCCAAGGCGCGCAGACGAACCTTGCGCATGGCGGGGAAATCGTCACCCACTTCGTCGGCGACCACGTTCTGCCAAATCTTGTCCAGCCACAGATTGTAGATCAGCGGCTCGGGCCGGTCCTTGTCCATGCTGCCGTCCCAGGCCTGGATCATGGCGGCAGCCTTGGCGGCATTGGGGGAAAGCCCTTCGGGGGCTTCCAGCAATTCCTTGAATTCCTCGGCTGCCAGCGATCGCTTGTCCATCTGAATCGCCAGCATGTCCTGGACGGTCAGGTCGTGGCGGTCTTCCAGCAAATCCAGCAGACGACGGGCGCGAAATCCTTCGTGCCAACTGCGGGTCAGGCGATAGGGGTAACGGTTGCCGACAACTTGGTTGTTGGCGTTGACCATCAGCCCTGCCTTGGGGTTGACCGCCTGCGGCATCTTGGCGAAGGGTACCCAGCCGGTCCATTCGCCGTTCCCGGTCCAGCCGGCGACAGGGGTGGCGCCGTCGGCCTTGCCGCTGCGCAAGGGAACCCGGCCGGCGGTGATGAAACCGATCGCCCCCGTGGTGTCGGCAAAGGCGAAGTTCTGCACTGGTGCGTGGAAATCGGCCAAGGCGGCGACGAAGCTGCGCCAGTCGACGCTGCGACCCAGGCGGTACAGGGCTTGGGCAGTGCGGTCGTCGGGTTCCCGCGCCGTGCTTTTCAGCGCCACCACCTGATTGTCTTTCTGGCCGGCGACCAGATCGGAAATGATGGGGCCGTGCCGGCTTTCCCGCACGGTTAGCACGTCGGGGGCGCGGTCCTTGACCAGGATGGTTTCCTGGCGTTCGGTGAAGGGGCGGGACGTCTTGCCCACCAGGTAACCGCCGTCGGCGGCGACCTGTTCGACGAACAGGTCGACGGTGTCGGCGTGGGTGGTGGTGGTGCCCCAGGCGATGCGGCCGTTATGGCCGATCAGATGGAAGGGGATACCGGGAACCATGGCGCCGGTCAGACGCAGCCCCGGGGCTTCCACCGAGGCCAGATACCACAGACCGGGCATCTGAAACGGCAGGTGCGGGTCGTTGGCCAAAAGCGGCGCACCGCTGGCGCTGCGTTTGCCCGAAAGCACCGCCACGTTCGAGGCGTCCCGCGGCGTCGCTTCCTCGGGCAGCGCCGCCAGCACCGCCTGCATGGGCTCGGCAGCGGCCAGGGTGGTCAGACCGCCACTGGTGTCGGGCCACAATTCGCCCAAATATTTGGCGGAAAGCTTGGTCGCCAATTTCCCGCGCAAGGCCTCGTCGCGCCAATCCGAAGTCAGGCGCAGCGCCATCATGCGTCCCCAGACCAGGGAATCGGCCGGCTTCCAGGTTTCTGGACGCAGGCCCAGGATCAAGAATTCCGGCGGCAGGCGATGGGCGTTGTCGGCGATCCAGGCGTTGACCCCCTCGGCATAGGCGGAAAGGGCGTTCTGGGTCGATTCGTCCAAGGTGTCGAACGACGCTTCCGCCAGACGATAAAGCCCCAGCGTGCGCATGAAGCGGTCGCTTTTCAGCCCCGGCTCTCCGACAATTTCGGCCAGCCGGCCGGCGCCGACGCGACGCTGAACTTCCATTTGCCACAGGCGGTCCTGGGCGTGGATCCAACCGATAGCGAAATAGGCGTCGTGACCCGAACGGGCGGTGATGAACGGCACCCCCGCTTCGTTGCGGGTGATGGATCCGGCATATTCCATGCCCCGGGCGGGAATACGGCCTTCGACACGGGGCAGCGAGCTCATCACCCACAGGAAGGCGGTGGCGAACCCCATCAGCGCGATCAGGCCGGCGACGTTGAAGATCCAACCCCACATTCCCATCCGCTTGCCGAAAAAAACAGTTTCCTCGGTCTGAGGCGGCAAGTTTTCGGAATTCGACTCGGGCACGCGGTGCTCCGGTGGCAAGAGTGGGGCGGAAGACTCAAGTGGTAATTGGAAGCCTTCGCCCGCGCAAGTGTAATGAAGCCAAGCGTAGTCGCATTTCCTCCAAGGCAGCCGCTGTGGTATAGCGGTCCCATCACACTATCCACCGAGGATCAGATGATCGGAAAATTGAATCACGTCGCCATCGCCGTCCCCGACCTCGAAGCCGCGACCAAGCTTTATCGCGACACTTTGGGGGCCAAGGTGTCCGCTCCGGTGCCGCAGCCGGCCCATGGCGTGACCGTCGTCTTCGTCGAGCTGCCGAATACCAAGGTGGAATTGCTGCATCCCCTGGGGGAAAAGTCGCCCATCGCCGCTTTCCTGGAAAAGAACGCCACCGGCGGCATCCATCACATCTGCTATGAGGTGGAAGACATCCTGGCGGCGCGCGACAAGCTGAAGGCCGAAGGCGCGCGCGTCCTGGGCGACGGCGAACCCAAGATCGGCGCCCACGACAAGCCGGTACTGTTCCTGCACCCCAAGGACTTCTGCGGAACCTTGGTGGAACTGGAACAGGCCTGAAACATTCAGGGGGGAGGGCCGGGGCATGAGCGGATATTGCGACAGCGCCCCCGGCCATCCCGTCCACGGCCCTTACCACGACCATGAATACGGCTTTCCGGTCACCGACGAAGCCGTTCTGTTCGAGCGCCTGTGTCTGGAGGTTTTCCAGGCTGGCCTGTCGTGGCTGATCGTCTTGAAGAAACGCCCGGCCTTGTTCCGGGCTTTCGACGGTTTCGAGGTGGACAAGGTCGCCGCCTATGGTCCCGTCGAAATCGAACGGCTGATGGCCGACGCCGGCATCATCCGCAACCGCCGGAAAATCGAAGCCTGTATCGAAAATGCCCGGCGCTGGCAGGGGATGCGGCGCGACCATGGTTCGTTCACCGCATGGTTGACGGCCCACCATCCCCGCGACAAGGCTGCCTGGGTCAAGCTGTTCAAGGCCCATTTCCGTTTCATGGGGGGCGAAGTGGTGGGCGAGTTCTTGATGAGTATCGGTGTTCTGCCCGGCGCTCATCGGGACGATTGTCCGGTAAGCCGGAAGATCATCACTATGGCGCCGCCATGGACGAAAGCCTGAAAAGCAAAAAGGCAAGACCGTTTCCAGCCTTGCCCTTTCTGCGTCTCCGCGCCTGAACCGCTTCGTAAAGCCGTCCGGCGACCTCCTCCCTAAACCTGAGCCGCAGCATGGGTGTCATTTTTGACTTTCCCAGTGCCCCCTAATTGGGTTGACCTGACGGTACGAAATTTCCTGACGCGTGTCACCACTTTTTTTCAACAAAGTTGCGTAGACTGTGACGAAATGCGTCTGCCTTGATATTGACACCGGGTTGCGGCACGATTCCCAAGGACTTAGCTTGGGGCAAAGGGCCGTGGTCATGTCACCTTGGATCATTCCGTTGGCTGCCGTCGTCATCGGCCTGTCCGGGCCGGTGCTGGCGCAGGCGCAATCCGAACCGCCGCCGGTGCGCATCACCATCACCAAGACCGATTGCTCGCGTCTGGTGCGCCATGTGCCCGCCGACGACGTGACCTATCGCCCCGGCGAAGGGGTGGGGGGGCGTAAGGTCGCCCCCGCCGACCTGCCGGGCAGCGGCGCCAACGCCATTCCCAATCTGGTTCCGGACGTGCTGGAAATCCCCATCGACATCATGCCGTTGAAGGGCAAGGCCTATGCGACCCACGGCCTGGATCAAACCACCTCGCAGTTGGGGATCGTGCGCTACGACATGTTGAAGGGCACTTTCACCTTCAACGGCGAACCCATCGGCGGCGAGGATCAGGCCGCCCTGGCCGAGGCCTGCGCCAAGCGCGGCGTACGCTAAGGGCGCCGGACGCCGTCCACGCCAGCTTGTCATCATCGCGGCCATTGCCTAAAGTGGCCGGCCTTGGTGGACGGGCTGCGTCCACGCCTTCGCTTGTCTTCGAGGAACCTCATGCGCCTGACCCGTTTCTTCATGCCCACCCTCAAGGAAACCCCGTCCGAGGCGCAGATCGCCTCGCATCGTCTGATGCTGCGCGCGGGCATGATCCGTCAGTCGGCATCGGGCATCTATACCTGGCTGCCGTTGGGGTGGAAGGTGCTGCAGAAGATCGAGCAGATCGTGCGCGAGGAACAGGACGCCGCCGGCGCCCAGGAATTGCTGATGCCGACCATCCAGTCGGCGGACATCTGGCGCGAATCGGGCCGTTATGACGCCTATGGCAAGGAAATGCTGCGCATCGTCGACCGCCATGACCGCGAAATGCTGTATGGCCCGACCAACGAGGAACTGATCACCCAGGTGTTCCGCGACAACGTCAAGTCGTACCGCGAGTTGCCCAAGACGCTGTACCACATCCAGTGGAAGTTCCGCGACGAAGTGCGGCCGCGTTTCGGCGTCATGCGCGGGCGCGAGTTCCTGATGAAGGATTCCTACTCCTTCGACATCGATTTCGACGGCGCCAAGCGCTCTTACGAGGCCATGTTCAACGCCTATTTGCGCACCTTCAAGCGCATGGGCCTGACCGCCATTCCCATGGTCGCCGATTCGGGCGCTATCGGCGGCAATCTGACCCACGAATTCCACGTCCTGGCCGAAACCGGCGAATCGGGCGTTTTCTATGACGTGGCTTACGAGGAACTGGCGGCCAAGGACGCCGTCGACCTGGAGGCGCTTTCCAAGCTTTACGCCGTTACCGACGAAAAGCATGATCCCAACGCCGCCGACTGCCCGCCGCCCGAGCGTCTGAAGGAAGCCCGCGGCATCGAGGTCGGCCACATCTTCTATTTCGGCACCAAGTATTCCAAGGCCATGGGCGCCGTGGTCGCTGGTCCCGACGGCAACCCGGTCCATGTGGAGATGGGCTCTTACGGTATCGGTGTTTCCCGCCTTGTTGGCGCCATTATCGAAGCTTATCACGACGATCGCGGCATCAAGTGGCCGGAAGCGGTGGCGCCGTTCAAGGTTGGCCTGGTCAACCTGAAGGTGGGCGACGCGGCCTGCGACAAGGTGTGCGAAGACATCTACCGGACGCTGTCCGAACAAGGTGTCGAAGTGCTGTACGACGATCGTGACGACCGTGCCGGCGTTAAGTTCGCCGACATGGATCTGATCGGTCTGCCCTGGCAGCTGGTCGCCGGTCCCAAGGGTGTGGCCGCTGGCGTGGTGGAACTGAAGAACCGCCATACCGGTGAAAAGCAGGAATTGACGGTCGAAGCGGCGCTGGCGCGGCTGACCGCGTAAGGAGAAGCCATGATCTTCGACGCCTTCGAACGCATGGTGGCGTTCCGCTATCTGCGTGCGCGCCGCAAGGAAGGGTTCATTTCCGTCATCGCCGGCTTCTCGCTTCTGGGCATCGGCCTGGGGGTGGCGACGCTGATCGTGGTGATGGCGGTGATGAACGGATTCCGCCAGGAATTGCTGACCCGCATCCTGGGCATCAACGGCCATATGGGCGTCTATGGCACGGCGTCGGTGCTGGTGGATTTCGATCCGCTGTCCGACGCCATCCGTGCCATTCCCGGGGTCACCCGCGTCATTCCCACGGTCGAGGGCCAGGTGATGGCCACCTCGGCCGGCGGGGCGGGGGGCGCCATCGTACGGGGCGTCCGTCCCGATGATCTGTTGGCCCGCGACATCTTCCGCAAGGGCCTGGGCGGCACGGCGGCCGAGTTCAAGCAAGGGGACGGCGTGCTGATCGGTTATCGTCTGGCGGAAAAGCTGGGCCTGACCATTGGTGACACCATCACCCTGATCTCGCCCAAGGGCAACGCCACCGCTTTCGGCACGGTGCCGCGCATGCGCGGCTACACGGTGGCCGGAACCTTCAACGTCGGCATGTTCGAATATGATTCGGGCTTCATCTTCATGCCGCTGGAAGCCGCCCAGACCTATTTCAAGTATCCCGACGCGGTAACCCAGATCGAGGTGTTCCTGGACAATCCCGACAAGGTCCCCGAGGTGCGTTCGGCCATTTTCCGCCTCGCTCAAAGCAGCGTGCGCATCTATGACTGGCAGCAAGCCAATGCCAGCTTTTTCAACGCGGTGCAGGTGGAACGCAACGTCATGTTCCTGATCCTGACGCTGATCATCCTGGTGGCCGCCTTCAACATCATCTCGTCCCTGATCATGCTGGTCAAAGACAAGGGACGCGACATCGCCATCCTGCGCACCATGGGGGCGACGCGCGGCATGATCATGCGCATCTTCTTCCTGGCCGGCGCTTCGGTCGGGGTGGTGGGGACCTTGTTCGGTACCCTGTTGGGGGTATGGTTCGCCACCCATATCGAAGAAATCCGCCAGTTCATCCAATCCATCATCGGCCGCGAACTGTTCGCCGCCGAAATTTACTTCCTGACCCAGCTGCCGGCTCGTGTGGAAACCGGTGAAGTGGTGATGGTGGTGATGATCGCCTTGGGCTTGTCCATCGCGGCGACCATCTATCCCAGCTGGCGCGCCGCCAATCTGGACCCGGTGGAGGCCCTGCGCTATGAGTGAACCCGGTTTGCGACTGGAAGACGTGCGCCGCACCTTCACCCAGGGCAAGGAAAGCCTGAACGTCCTGGACGGTGCCGACCTGACCATCATGCCGGGCGAGATCGTCGCCCTGGTCGGTCCCTCCGGTGCCGGCAAGTCCACTTTGCTGCATATCGCCGGCCTGCTGGAACGGCCCAGTTCCGGCGAGGTGTGGCTGGCCGGCCAGCCCTGCGGCAAGTTGTCGGAAACCAAGCGCACCCAGTTGCGTCGCTCGCATTTGGGCTTCGTCTATCAGTACCACCATCTGCTGCCGGAATTTTCCGCCGAGGAAAATATCATCCTGCCGCAGATGATCGCCGGCACACCGCGCAAGGCGGCCCGCGACCGCGCCTTGGACCTGCTGGAACGCATGGGGCTGAAGCCGCGCGCCGAGCATCGTCCAGGCCAGCTGTCAGGGGGCGAGCAACAGCGCGTCGCCATCTGCCGCGCCTTGGCCAACCAGCCCAAGGTGCTGTTGGCCGACGAACCCACCGGCAACCTGGACCCGCATTCGGCGGATGGCGTCTTCGCCCAGCTTTTGCATCTGGTGCGGTCCACCGGCGTCGCCGCGCTGATCGCCACCCACAACCCGGAACTGGCCGCCCGCATGGATCGGGTGGTGCGTCTGGCCGACGGCAAGCTGAACGGTTAGAAAAAGCCCGGCTGACGAGGCTTACGCCGTCGGCAGGGTGAAATAGAAGGTGCTGCCCACTTCGGGTTGCGATTCCAGCCAGATGCGCCCGCCATGGCGCTCGACGACACGGCGGCAGATGGCTAGGCCGAAGCCGCTGCCGTCGGTTTGGCCGGCCCCATGCAGGCGTGTGAAGACGTTGAAGATGGCCGTCTGGTATTCCGGGGCGATGCCGATCCCGTTGTCGCTGATGGAAAAGCGCCAAAAGGCGCCTTGGCGGGTGACGTTGTAGGAAATGACCGGCGGCACGCCAGAGCGGCTGTAGCGCAGGGCATTGTCCAAAAGATTGGAAAACAGCAGGTTCATCTGCTTTTCGTCGCCCATCACCGCTGGCATGGAACAATGGGAAATTCTGGCCCCCAGCCGCTCGATAGTGGGGCGGTGTTCGTCTTCGACAGCATCGACGATGGCCGACAGATCCAGCCGTTTCAGTGGTGTTCCCGCTGTCTGCAACTGGGTGTACGTCCCCAGATCATGCAGCAGACGACGCATTCGCATGACGCCGGCCACGGCGAAATCAATGAACTCGCGCCCGTCCTTGTCCAGAGCCTCGGAATAGCGGCGTTCCAGCATCTGCACATAGGTGGCGATCTGGCGCAAAGGTTCCTGCAGGTCATGGCTGGCGGCAGCGGTGAATTGGCGCAACTCGTCGTTGGAACGCTGCAGGTCGTCGAAGATGCTTTGCAGCTGGGCTTCGGCGCGGACCGTGCGGGAGGCGTCGACGGCGATGGCCAGAACCGCCAGTTCACCATCGATCATCACCGCGCTTGAGGCCACGTCGGCATCGACGACGGAACCGTTCAGACGGATCAGCTTCTGCCGGATCGGCGGCGATTCGTCACCCGGCTGGCGAAGCGATCCGATACGATCGCGCACCACCGGGTGATAGTCGGGATGGATCAAATCCAATACCGGCCGATCGATCAGGGATTGCGCGTCATCGGCCCCAATCAGCCGCAACGCTTCGCGATTGGCGAAGATCAGGCGGCCGTGTCGATGCGCCACGATGGCGGCGGGGGCGGTTTCCATCAGGTTGCGGTAACGGCTTTCGCTTTCCTGAAGCGACGCCAGCAACTTGGTCCGATGCAGCCAGACCAAGGCGGCGCCAAAGGACAAGGCCGCCACGACCAGCATCATGCCCAGGCCGGAAAGAACCAGCGGCCGTTCATCATGCCACCATGATTGCGGCCAGCCCTGGCTGGGCACTGCCAACAGCATCCAAGTGCCGCCGGGAAAAGAGATTCTGGCGCTGACCGGATTGAAGGACCGCAGGTCGGTCCGGCCGTGCAGGATTTCACCGTCGGCTTCGAACGCCACGTCGATGCCGCGATCCTTGTCGTTCAATCCGGAACGGTCCAGCAAGGTCTCCAAATCGATGACGATGGAGACCAATCCGAAATAACTGGGGGCCGCGCCTGGATGGGAGGGGCGGTACACAGGGGTGCGGCTGATAATGCCCAACCCCCCCTGGACCAGGCTCAACGGGCCGACCACCACGGTCTTGCCGTCGGTGATGGCCTTTTCCACCGCCGGCCATTGCTGCGGATTGCTGCGATAATCCAGGCCGACGGCCTTTTCGTTGCCCTTGACCGGATAGACCTGTTTCAACACCGTCCCGTAAGCGATCGCCATGTTGCGGACGTCGTCGCGGTCCATGGACAGTTGCCGGGCGGTGGCGACGAATTCGTCATCCGACAACGCCCCATGGGCGTAAAGGGTGGCGGCCATCCCCTGGGTCAGGGTCAGGGAGCCGGTCAGCATGCTTTCCATGTCGGCACGGATGCGGGCCAGCTTGTCGATGGTTTCACCGCGTTTGGTTTCCAACTGACGCTGAAATTGCGAAGAAATCACCCCATAAGCCGCGGCTCCGGCCGCTGCCGTCAAAGCCGAGGCGAAAGCCAGCGCCAGGGCGATGTCGCGCAGACGCGAACCAGAGGGGGGCAAAGGGCTTTTCACTGTGGCTGCAACCTCATGCTGATTTGGTCACCGTATCACTTATGGATGGGATGGCAAGATTCAAAGGGCATGGACGAAATTCCGCCACCTGGGGCATGATGCGCCCATGCCTATACACGCCGATTTCGTCCATCTTCGCACTCACACCGCTTATTCCCTTTCCGAAGGGGCGATCAAGCTGAAACAGCTGATCAAGCTGTGCGAGAAAATGCAAATGCCGGCGGTAGGCATTGCCGACACCGGCAACCTGTTCGGTGCCTTGGAGTTTTCCACGTCGTGTTCCGATGCTGGGATCCAGCCCATCATCGGCTGTCAACTGGCCATCCGACGGGAAGGCGAGGCCCCCAGCCGTGACGGGCGGAAGCCCGACCCAGACTGGCTGGTGCTGCTGTGTCAGTCGGAAGCGGGATACGAGAACCTGCTGAAGCTGGTGTCCAAGTCCTTTCTGGAAACCGATGCCGGCGAAACGCCGCAGGTGACGCTTCACGACCTGGAAACCCGTTCCCAAGGCCTGCTGGTGCTGACCGGCGGCCCCAAGGGGGCTGTCAATCGTTTGTTGACAGACGGACAGAAGGACAAGGCGGAAATTCTGCTGGTCCGTCTGACTCAGGCCTTTCCCGGCCGGGTCTATGTGGAACTGCAACGCCACGGTCTTGCCGCCGAGGATCAGGCGGAAGCCGGTCTGTTGGATTTGGCCTATAAGCACGACGTGCCCTTGGTGGCCACCAATGAGCCGTTCTTCGCCGATCGCGGCATGTATGACGCCCATGACGCGCTGATCTGCATCGCCGAGGGCGCCTATGTGGCCCAGGACGAACGTCGCCGTCTGACCCCGGAACATTACTTCAAAAGTCCGGCGGAAATGCGTGCGCTGTTCGCGGACGTGCCGGAAGCCTGTGACAACACCTTGGTGGTGGCGAAGCGTTGCGCCTTCATGGTCGCCAAGCGCAAGCCCATCCTGCCGCCGTTCCGCATGGACGGCCTGACCGAGGCCGAGGTGCTGCGCAAGAAGTGCTGGGAAGGACTGGACGCACGGCTGGAAAAGCACGTCTTTCAGCCCGGCATGACGGACGAGGAAAAAGAAGCCGCCGCCAAGCCATATCGCGAGCGTATCGACTACGAAATCGGCGTCATCGAGCAGATGGGCTTTCCCGGCTACTTCCTGATCGTGTCCGACTTCATCCAATGGTCCAAGGCCCACGACATCCCGGTGGGGCCGGGACGTGGCTCGGGTGCCGGTTCCGCCGTCGCCTGGGCGCTGACCATCACCGACCTGGACCCGCTGCGCTGGGGGCTGCTGTTCGAGCGTTTCCTGAACCCCGAACGCGTTTCCATGCCCGACTTCGACATCGACTTCTGCCAGGACCGCCGCGAAGAAACCATTCGCTATGTCCAGGACAAGTACGGCTATCACCAGGTCGCCCAGATCATCACCTTCGGTAAGCTGCAGGCCCGCGCCGTGCTGCGCGACGTCGGCCGCGTGCTGCAGATGCCTTATGGCCAAGTGGACCGCATTTGCAAGATGGTCCCCAACAACCCGGCCAATCCGGTGACCCTGGAACAGGCGCTGGACATCGAGCCGCTGTTGAAGGAAGCCCAGGAACGCGACGAGACGGTGGCCCGCCTGCTGGATCTGGGCATGAAGCTGGAAGGTCTTTATCGCCACGCCTCGACCCACGCCGCCGGCGTGGTGATCGGCGACCGGTCGCTGGATGAACTGGTGCCGCTGTACCGAGACCCGCGTTCCGACATGCCGGTGACCCAGTTCAACATGAAATGGGTGGAAGCCGCCGGTCTGGTGAAGTTCGACTTCTTGGGGCTGAAAACCCTGACCGTGATGGTGACGGCGGTCAAGCATATCAAAAAAATCAAAGGATTGGATGTCGATCTTTCAGCGTTACCTTTGGATGATGGTCCGGCCTACGACCTGTTGACCCGCGGCGACACGGCGGGCGTGTTCCAGCTGGAAAGTGCCGGCATGCGCGACGTGTTGCGCAAGATGCGGCCCAACCGCCTGGAAGATCTGATCGCCGTGGTGGCGTTGTACCGCCCCGGTCCCATGGACCAGATCCCGCGTTACATCGCCTGTAAGCACGGTCTGGAAGAACCCGATTACATGCACCCGGTGCTGGAAAACATCCTGAAGGAAACCTTCGGGATCATGGTGTACCAGGAACAGGTGATGCAGATCGCCCAGGTGCTGTCAGGCTATTCCCTGGGCGGCGCCGACTTGCTGCGCCGCGCCATGGGTAAGAAGATCAAGGAAGAGATGGAGGCCCAGCGCAAGACCTTCGTCGACGGCGCCACCTCACGCGGGGTGGACGCGGCCCAGGCGTCGATGATCTTCGACCGGGTGGCCAAGTTCGCTGAATACGGCTTCAACAAGTCGCACGCCGCCTGCTACGCGCTGATCGCCTATCAGACCGCCTGGCTGAAGGCCAACCATCCGGCCGAGTTCATGGCGGCGACCATGACCTACGATATGGCCAACACCGACAAGCTGAATTCTTTCCGTCAGGAACTGGATCGCTTGAAAATCAAGCTGTTGCCGCCCGACATCAACAAGTCGCAGGCGGCTTTCTCGGTGGAAAAACAGGCCGACGGGACTTTGGCGGTGCGCTACGCCCTGGCCGCCTTGAAGAACGTGGGCGAGGGGGCTTGCCGATCCATCGCCGAGGAACGCGACAAAAACGGCCCCTACAAGGATCTATGGGACTTCGCCCGCCGCCTGGACACCAAGCAGCTGAACCGCCGCCAGATGGAAAACATGGTGCGCGCCGGCGTCTTCGACAGCTTGGACAAGAATCGCGGCAAGGTGTTCAAGAACTGCGAAGGTTTGCTGCGGTACGGGGCCAACGAGGCGGAACAGCGGAACTCGTCGCAGATGAGCCTGCTGGGCGGCAATGTGGCGCCGCCGCCCAAGCTGGAAAACGCCCCCGACTGGTCGCCCCATGAAAAGCTGAGCCAGGAATTCGACGCCATCGGCTTCTATCTGTCGGCCCATCCGCTGGACGCCTTCGCCAAAAGCCTGAAGCGTTTGGGGGTCATCAAGATCACCGAGTTGCCCCGCCATCTGCAGGCGGGGGGCAAAAGCCGGGTCAAGCTGGCCGGCTCGGTGCTGGCCAAGCAGGAACGCACTTCGGCCAAGGGCAGCCGTTATGCCTTCGTCACCGCGTCGGACGCGTCGGGCATGTTCGAAGTCACCTTGTTCTCGGAAATCCTGTCGGCGTCGCGTGAGTTGCTGGAATCCGGCGGCCCCTTGCTGTTCGAGGTGGATTCGCGTCTGGAAGACGAACAGTTGCGCCTGACCTGCCAGCGTATTTCGTCCCTGGACCAGGAAGCGGCGCGGGCCGCCGCCGGGGTGCGCATCTTCATCCGTGACGAAGCGCCCATTCCGGCCCTGGTGCAGTTGATCGCCAAGGAAGCCAAGGGGCGCAACCGGGTATCCATCGTCACCCAGACCGAACACCGCGAAGTGGAACTGGGCCTGCGCAACACCATCAGCCTAAGTCCAGGCTTCATGGGGGCGCTGCGTTCGGTGTCGGGCGTGGTCGAGGTCGAGGAAATCTAAAGGCTGTCATAATTGTGCGGACAGCCATGCCGCATCGGTATTTGCCTTCGTGCGGCAATGGGTGAATAGTGCCCACCGGCCGCCGCAAGGGTGGCCGTTTCGCCTTAGGAGGCCTGGGCATGGCCCGCCACATGAATGACGACAAGGTGCGGCTGCTGCGCTCGCTGGCCTTCAAGATCCATCGCAAGGAAATCCCCGCTGAAGCGCTGAACGACTGCTTCGAGGCGGAAGGCAAGGGCGGCAAGCACCGTCAGTGGCGGCAAGCCGTGACGGTTCTGGCCGAGGACGGATTTGTCCCGGCCTTGCTGGCGGGCGAACTGATCGGTGCCGAGGCGGCGGTGGTGATGACGGTGCTGGAACGGGCCAAGGACCACCGTCTGCTGTCCGACGCCATCGAAGGCATCGCCGATTTCCTGGAAAACGCCGAATCCTAGATCGCGCTTGCATTTTTCCTGACCTATATCCAATTTGTATTGGGGGTTAGGGAGGCGGCCATATGGCTTTTGGTCGGTTATGGTTCAGCCTGAAACGACGGCTGGGGATACCTGCGGAAAATTCGGGGGACGGTCCGCGTGTCGAAATCCCCCATGGTATCGCCGCTATCCGCGCCAGTCTGCCGCGCAGTCGGCGAACCGGTTTCCTGAATGAACAGGCTTTCGCCGCCGAATTGGTGGAATTCAAGCAAGACGGCGAGGGGCCGCGCCTGCATGTGATTTCGCTGTCTGATTTCCGCCAGGCCGTCGGTCCCAAATGGGACCGCCTTCAGGGCTTGGTGGAAGTCGCTTTGGACACCATCATCCGTCGTCATGTGGACATCAACAAGGACGTGTTCACGCGGTTGAGCGGGGAAATCGCCTGTTTGGCCTTGCCCGACGCCAACCGTTCGGATGCCCGTACCCGGGTGGCCAACATCGCCCAGGATCTGGGAACCCATCTGTTCGGTGACAGCTTGGTGGACGGTCGCCGTCCGCAAGTGCTGGCCGCCAACCTGTCCTTGGACGAGGCACTGACCGCCGAAGGCGGCATGGACCACAAAGCCATCGAAAGGGCGTTGGCCCAGTCGGCGGCGGCGGTGGCGGCCGAGGCGGTGAAGGCCAAGGCCCCGCCGGCCAAGGCCAGCGCCGGCGCCGTTTTCGCCATCAGCGGTCAACAGGCGGCCAAGCTGGAAGAACCGGATTGGTTCCTTCCCGATCAGTCCCCGCTTCGCGGTGCCGACGCCCCGCGTCCAGTGATGCGTCAGGCCAATCATCTCGGTGGTGCGGACGTCAAGCCGGCCCCGACCTGGTTTGACGACGCGGTGAAGCACCTGCGGGGGGCCGATGCTGAACGTCAGGTGATGCGGATCGAAAACGCCCTGCAAGGGGGGCGGGATTCGGGCTTCAGTTCAGAATCCAACCTGACCATGGTGTGGACGCCGACCTGGGTCACCGGGCGTAACGAAGTGGCGGCTTTCCATGCCCGTATCCTGCGTACCGACAAGGTTCGCGGTCCGACCCGTGAAGGGGTGCACGCCTATGACGGCCTGGTGCCCATCGAGGTTCTGACCCTGGACCGCTTCAGCGCCTTCCAGACGGCGCACGAACTGAAGCATATGCATTACACCCGCCAACGCATGGGGTTGACGGTTCCCGTGCATTGGACGTCGTTGTCGCCGAAATCGCGGGATTTCATCCGCATGCCGTACGAGGAATGCCCGCCCGACGCCCGGCGTCGGTTGTTGAAGATGGAGATTTTCGGCCTCAGCCCAGCGGTTCCCCAGGCCATCTTGTCGCGGATGTTCGCTCCATTGGAGGGCTTGGGCTGCGACGTGCTGGTGCGTCTGCCCCTGGCTGCGCCCGAAATGATCTCACAGCTTCCCTCGGCCCGTGCTGTCGGCGTGGATTTGGCCGAACTGGCGGATGACGAGCGGGTTGGCGACGCCGAATTGTTCCAGCGCCTTGACATGTTCCGGCAAACCGCCCGGCAGAACCGCAAGGCCTGTTACGTCTGGGGCGTCAGGCGGCGTCCGCTGATCGTGCAATTGGTCAAGGCCGGGTTTTCCCTGGTCAACGGTCCCGGCATCATGTGCGATCTGGCCCATCCGGTTCTGCCGACCAAGGCGGCGCAATAATCACCGATTGCGCGGGCGCGACTTCAGCGCTGTCAGCTTTTCCAGCTCAGCGGCTGTGGGGGGCGTGTCGGCCTTGGCCGCGTTGCAGGCGCGGCATGACGCCACTTCGTTGGCCCATTGGGCCTCGCCGCCCAGGGTTCGCGGCTGCACATGGTCGATGGTGGCGGCGTCCTGGCGTTTGCGGTGACGAAGCCGCTGTGCCAGGGGGGCGGCCATCGCGATCCCGCAATAGAAACAAAATCCATCCTGTTCCGCCCATAAATCATGGCAGCGCGCGCGTCGCCAATCCTTGCTGTCGGTCACGATCAAGGCTCCCCAATTATGGTGGACAAGATTGACACATTTTGATCATGCTGTCCGTCAGGCTTGGCGATTAAAGACACGGCAACAGTTTCTGCGCCACGCATCAGGCAGGAGGAAACGGAATGACGGCAGGACCGGAAGAGTCCACCGCATCGTGTCACGGTCGTGCTTTCGGGCTGCCCCCGGAAATGCTGGATATTTTGCTGACCCGCTTGCCCGATACGGTGCTGTGCGTCGGTCCCCAAGGGTTGATCCAGTGGATCAGCCCCAATGTCTCGCGCCTGTTGGGATACGAGGCCGAGGAACTGATGGGCCGGGATGCCCGAGTAATCTATGCCCATGCCCGCGACCGCCGTTTGGTGCTGGGCTTGGTGTCCGACGGCAAGGGCGAGGCCGTGCGCCTGGAATTCGAAGCGCGCCGCAAGGACGGCAGCGAACTTTGGGTGGTGGCCTATGGCTGCGCCGTCTTTGACGATGCCGGTGCTTTCGCCGGAATACGTGGTGTGCTGCGTGACATCAGCGAAAACCACCGCATGCGTCAGACCCTGGAACACAGCGAGGATCGCTTCCGTCGCCTGTCCGACGTTACCACCGAGGCCATCTGCATTCACTTTCAGGGCAAAATCCTGGATTGCAATCGCGCCTTTGAAGATTTGTTCGGTTATCACCGCAGCGATTTCGACACGCTGATGGCCTGGGACGTGATCCATCCCGATGATGTTCCAAAGTCCAAGGAAATGGTGCGTATCCAGCATCAAAAGCCCTACGAGGTTCGTGGCCTGCGCAAGGATGGATCGGTTTTCCCCATGGAAATCCATTCCAAGGAAAGCCGCATGGGAGAGCTTTCCGTCCGAGTCACCTGCATTCGCGATATGACCGAGCAAAAGAAGGCCGAATCCAGCCTGCGTCTGTTGTCGCAAGCCGTCGCGCAAAGTCCGGTGGCGGTGGCGGTGGTCAGCGTGGAGGGCGTGGTCACCTACGTCAATCCGGCCCATCAGGCCATTACCGGTCTGGCCCTGGAACAGGTGGTGGGCGAGTCTTTCGACAGCTTGTATCCCACCTTGTGCAAGGCCTTGTTGGCCGACATGTGGCGTAGCCTGGAAGACGGAGACGAGTGGCAGGGCGAACTGCCGTTGTCGCGCGACGACGGACGTCTGGCCTGGCAGCGGATATTCGCTTCGCCGGTGTCGGGGGAAATCGGCACGGTGACCCATTATCTGGTGGTGATCGAAGACATCACCGTGCGCAAGGAACAGGAACGCAAGATCCTGCATCAGGCCATGTATGACGGCCTGACCGACCTTCCCAACCGCACCTTGGCCCTGGATCGGCTGGCCGCCGCCATCGACGACGCGCGCGAACGGGGCAGCCAGGTGGGGTTGCTGTTCGTCGACCTGGATGATTTCAAGGGCATCAACGATTCCCTGGGCCATGAATATGGCGACGAATTGCTGATCATGGCATCCGAGCGTCTTAGCGAGGCGGTGGGGGA
Source organism: Magnetospirillum sp. 64-120 (assembly GCA_001898825.1). Classification (GTDB taxonomy): domain Bacteria; phylum Pseudomonadota; class Alphaproteobacteria; order Rhodospirillales; family Magnetospirillaceae; genus Magnetospirillum. Next base: position 349,966 of record MKVK01000011.1, on the reverse strand, counting down.
CGCCGGTTTCGTCGCCCGTTTCGGCGGTGACGAGTTCCTGGTGGTTCTGTCGCCCTGTTCGGTGGCCTTGGCCGACGCGGCCGCGCAAAGGGTGGTCGCGGCTTTTTCCCACCCGTTTTCCATCAGCCGGCGCGATCTGATCACCACCGCCAGCGTCGGCGTCGCGCTTTATCCAGAAGATGGGCGCACGCCTCAGACCCTGCTGCGCAACGCCGACATCGCCATGTATCAGTCCAAGCAAAGCGGCCGGAACCGCTATTGCTTCTTCACCGTACGCATGAACGAAGAAGCCGAAAGCCGCCTGCATCTGGAAAGCGAGTTGCGCCGCGCGGTGGGGACCGAGCAATTGTTCCTGCATTTCCAGCCCCTGGTTCACGTGCAAAGCGGCAAAATCGCCGGGGTCGAGGCATTGCTGCGCTGGCACAATCCTGAACTGGGGCAGGTGCCGCCCGACCGTTTCATTCCCCAGGCGGAAACCAGCGGCTTGATCGTTCCCATCGGACGCGACGTCTTGCTGCAGGCCTGTTCCACGGCCAGGACCTGGATGGATGCCGGCCATCCCGATCTGATGCTGTGCGTCAACGTTTCGCCCCGCCAGTTCCAGGAAGCCGGCTTTGTCGAAGAGGTGGTGGAAATCCTGCGTCAGACCGGCTTTCCCGCCGCCAATCTGGAGATGGAGATCACCGAGGGATTGCTGCTGAAAGAACGTGGCGACATCGACGGTCTGCTGCAGCGATTGCATGCCATGGGGATCAATCTGGCGATCGACGATTTCGGCACCGGCTATTCGTCGCTGAGCTATCTTGAACGCTACCCGTTCCATACCTTGAAAATCGACCGCTCGTTCATGGTCGGCATGCTGGAGCGCCAGGAACGCAAGGTTCTGGTGGACACCATCGTCGCCATGGCCGGCGGTTTGGGGTTGAAGGTCATCGCCGAAGGGGTGGAAACCCCGGAACAATTGGCACGGTTGCGGGAAATCGGTTGTGATCTGGCACAGGGCTTCCTGTTCAGCCGCCCGGTTCCGGCGTCCCAGATCCTTGCCCTGCTGGGCCAGCACTTCGGAGTGACGGCCGAGCCCCCCACCTATGTGGGACCGTTGCATTGACCCGTCCGGTCTTTCTTTATACCGATTTCGGGGTGACCGGACCCTATGTGGGGCAGATGCGGGCCGCCTTGCTGAAGGCTGGGATTTCGCACGGCGTCATCGACCTGATGGCCGACGCCCCCAAATTCGACCCCAGATCGGCGGCTTATCTGTTGGCCGCCTTGTTGCCCCATACCGCCGCCGACGCCGTATTGCTGGGGGTGGTCGATCCCGGGGTCGGAAGCTCCCGTCGGGCGCTAGTGGTCGAGGCTGACGGCCGCTTCATGGTCGGTCCGGACAACGGACTGTTTGCCGTGGTAGCGAAGCGGGCGAAGCAGTGGCGCGCCTGGACCATCACCTGGCGCCCCGATGTGCTGAGCGCGTCTTTCCATGGCCGCGACCTGTTCGCGCCAGTGGCGGCATTCTTGGCACAGGGACGCCCACCCCAGGAATTGGGGGAAGCGCAATCACGGATGGTCGGCCTGGATTGGCCGGATGATCTGCCCCAGGTCGTCTACGTGGATCATTACGGCAACGCCATGACCGGCCTGCGGGCCGGCGATCTGCCGGGCCCGACGGTTCTGACCATCGGTGCGCATGTTTTGTCGCGGGCCACAACTTTTTCCGACGTCGCCAAAGGGCAGGCCTTTTGGTACGAGAACTCAATCGGATTGGTGGAAATATCCGTCAATGGCGGCAGTGCCGGTAGTGTTTTGGGGCTTGAAGTGGGGACAAGGGTGGTTTAGGCCATAAAAATATTCCGCCGGATAGGGGATTTTCCTGGTGTGCCCCACCATATTGATTGGTAATTAGTTTGATGCGCAGCGTTGGGGGCGACGTAAAATGGGTTATACGGTGAAGTTTTGGGGGGTGCGCGGAAGCATCGCCTGTGCTTCGCCCCAGCACGTCGCCTATGGGGGCAACACCTCGTGCCTGGAATTCACGCTGGGTGACAATACCCTTATCTTTGATGCCGGAACGGGACTACGTTTTCTCGGTCAAAGTCTGATCAAACGTGGAAAAACCGAAGCAACCCTGATGTTGACCCATACCCATTGGGATCACATCAACGGTTTTCCTTTTTTCGCCCCCGCGTTCAATCCCGCTTTTTCATTGAAGATCATGGCCGGCCATTTGGGCGGGGACAACGGAGCGATCCGCGCCATCCTGGCTCGCCAGATGGACAACCCGACCTTCCCTGTGCCGTTGGAAACCATGCGCAGCAACATGCTGTTCCACGACTTCAAGGCCGGCCAGACCCTGCATCCTTTCGACGGCGTGGTGGTCAAGACCACAGCCTTGCGCCATCCCAACGAAGCCACCGGTTATCGGGTCGAATACGACGGCAAGGCGGTTTGCTATGTCACCGACACCGAACACGTGCCCGGCCAGCCCGACGCCAACGTGCTGGGGCTGATCCAGGACGCCGATCTGGTGGTTTACGACTGCACCTATACCGACGACGAGTTTCCCGCCCGCGTGGGCTGGGGGCATTCCACCTGGCAGGAAGGCATTCGTCTGTGCCGCGCCGCTAACGTGCGCAAGTTGGCCATCTTCCATCACGACCCCGACCATGACGACACTTTCATGGCGGCGCTTGAAGCGGAGGCCCATCAGGTGTGGGACGGCACCGTGGTGGCGCGCGACGGCATGGAAATCACTTTGGCCTGAAAACGCTTTCAGCGCGGGAAGACGTGAACGGCGACCCGTCGGTTCAGCGACTGGTTGGCGGGCAGGGGGGTGCCGTCTTCCAAGGTGTTGGGCACCCGCGGCGCGTATTGGCCATAGGCCGACACGATCATCTTTTCTTCCTTCATGCCCAAAGCGGCGAAGGCCCGCATGGTCGCCAAGGCGCGGGCGGCGGCCAGGTCGAAATTGGATGGGAATTGCGCGGTTTTCACCGGGGTGTTGTCGGTATGCCCCTGAATTTCCAGGCGATAATTTTCGAAGCGCGGCTGTTGGAAGGTGCCGACCAATTCCTTCAGCAAAGGCATCATGCCGGGCTTGATGTTGGCGGACCCCGGGTCGAACATCGCCCCCGAATCCAGGTTCAACACCACGCCGCGATCATCGGTGCCCACATCGACGGCGTCATCCGATCCCTGGACGTTGGCGGCCGCCTGGGTCAGTTCCTGCTTCATGGTCTCGATCGGCCGTTGTGGTGGCTGTTTGCCGATTTCCGATGTCATGCCCGACTGCACTTTTTCGAACAGAACGGTGTCGATCTTGGAAATGGACGCCAGCATGATGAAAAAGCACAAAAGCAGGGTGACCATGTCGCCATAGGTTTCCATCCATGACGCGTCGACTTCCTGGGATTGCTTTTTCTCGAACAGGCTCATCGGTTCTTCATCTGCTTGTCGATGTCGAAATGGATCGCCGGATCAAGGAAGCTGTTCATGGCGTCCTGGATGAAGCGCGGGCTTTTGCGCTCGGCCAGCAGACACAGTCCCTCGGCCACCAGATAATTACGGAAACGGACGATTTCTTCGCGCTGCTGAATCTTGCTGGCCGCCGGCAACAGCACCAGACGCGGCAACAGCACGCCGTAAAGGGTGGTGATCAGCGCCACCGCCATGCCCGGGCCCAAGGCGGCCGGATCGGCCCCCATTTTACCCAGCATGATGATCAGACCGATCAGGGTGCCGATCATGCCATAGGCCGGCGCCGTGCCGGCCATGTTGCGCAGGATGTCGGCGGGCACGCAGTTGCGCTGGAACGAGGTCTCGATCAGGTTGGTCATGATCTGGCGCACCTCGGCGCCGGTATAGCCGGCGATGACCAGATCGACGCCGAAGCCCAGGAACTTGTCCTGCTTCTTCAGCTTGAGGGTGTCGGCTTCCAGCGCGTTCAGCCCGGTCTTCTGGATCAGATAACCCCAGCGGATGCAGCGGCCGACCTCGCCCTGCAGGACGCCGCGTTGGACCTTGGGGGCGAAGAAGATCGAGGTCATCAGGCGGAAGGCCTGAAGCACATAGCGCGGTTCGTACGAAATGAAGGTCGACGCGAAGGTGCCGCCGACAACCATTAGGAAAGACGGGAAGTCCAGGAAGGCGAAATAATTGTCGGTGGCCAGAAAAATCGAGCCGATGAACAATATGATGCCGGCAAGAAAGCCGATTAAGGTTGCCAGCGACATACCCGGACCTTTCCCCCAAACCTATCCCCAAGCGCAAGCGCCTTTGCGCATCTTGTGCCAATTACCGGTCAAGAGCAATAGTCAGGCCGTGCTTGCATCAAGCGGGTAAATGGTTACAGTTCCGCACAGGGCTGTTGGCCATTAGAGGTAAGGTTGGGAATGGAGGCGGATGCGCCCACGGTGATCGCAGGGGCTTTTTTGGCCAATTTGGTTTTGGCGGCGGCATTGGCTTTCGTCGGTCGGACCAAGGGGGCACTTAAAACCTTGCCCTTGCTTGCACTGGCGTTCGGATTTTTTGCTTTACGCTTTCTGTTTCTGGCCGTGGGATGGGAGAACGGCTGGCCTGCGGAAATGCTGTGGCCTGAAGTGATGCATGTTGGCGCCGCCACCGTGCTGCTGATGGCGGTTGGGCCGTTGTCGCGCCGTCGCCGCTATCGCTGGGGAACAGTGGCCGCCGGACTGTGCGTCGCGGCTCTGCTGTGGGGATTGTCCGGCAACCTGACGCGGTTCCAATCCCTGCTGCCGGCATCCATTGTCATTTTCGCCGCCATGACCGTCGCCGCCACCGAGTTCTGGCGGCGCGGTGCGCGTATGCCCGGCCATGCTAATGGAATGGTCGCCATCTTGTTCGTTCTGTGGGGGGCGCACAAAATGGCCTTCCCCTGGATCGTTGAATTCGATTCCCTGGCGGCTTTCAGTTTCGCACTGAACCAAGTGCTGTCCGTGGCCCTGGGGGTGGGGCTGTTGATTTGCTCGGATCGGGAAAGCCGCAACAAGGAAAGCGAGGGGTTGCGGCGCTCCCAGGCCTTGCTGCGTCTCCAGGGCGAAGCCATGGCGGCGACCGCCAACGCCATTTTCATCACCGATCGTTCCGGTCGTATCGAATGGTGCAACCAGGCCTTTCGGCAACTGACCGGCTGGAGCGAAAACGACGTCCGCGGGCGTGGTGCCCGGCGCTTGCTGATGGGCCGTGATCGCGATCGCCGCATGGACGAATCCTTGGCCAATGGGGAAACCTGGCGTGGCGAACTGCATTTGCGTCGTCGCGACGGCACGCTTTACGTGGTCGACCAGACGGTGACCCCCATCAAGGACGACGACGCCAAGGTCAGCCATTACGTGGTGGTTCAGGAAGACGTCACCGAACGGCGCCGTGCCGAGGAACGCATCCGCTTTTTGTCCAACCATGACTCGCTGACCGCCTTGCCCAACCGCTTGCTGTTCCGCGACCAGATTCAGCGGGCGGTGGTTCATGCCAAGGCCCAGCGCCATGGTTTGGCGGTGATGATCTTGGATCTGGACGATTTCAGCCATTACAACGACGTTCTGGGCCATGACGGCGGTGACCATCTGTTGCTGGCCGTGGCCGAACGTCTGATGAGCCGCGCCCGCGGTGTTGAAAGCGTCGCCCGTGTCGGCGGCGACGAATTCGGTTTTCTGATGCAGACCGCCCTGGGCGGGGAAGAGGCGGCGGAACTGGCCGAATCCCTGATCGAGGCCATGCGGCGGCCATTCGACATCAATGGACATGAAATCCATGTGGGGGCGGCCATCGGCGTCACCCTTTATCCCGACGACGGGGCGGAAGCGGACACCTTGCTGAAGAACGCCGACATGGCCATGTATCGGGCCATCGAAGGCCAGCCTTACGGCTATCGGTTCTTCGCGCCGGCCATGGATTCCGAATTGGCGACCCGACGCCGTCTGGAAAGCGATCTGCGCCGCGCCATCCCGCGTGATGAACTGGAACTGCATTACCAACCCATCGTGTCGGCGGCTGACCGGCGCATCATCTCGTTCGAGGCGCTGCTGCGGTGGAAACATGCCAGCGACGGCTGGATTTCGCCGGTGCAGTTCATTCCCATGGCCGAGGGCACGGGAATGATCGGCCCCATCGGCGAATGGGTGCTGCGTCAGGCCTGTCGGCAGATGCGCGAATGGGACCGCGCCGGCATTCCCGCCGTTCCGGTGGCGGTCAACCTGTCGGCGTTGCAATTGAAGCGCCAGGACGTGCCCTTGCTGGTGCGTAAGATGCTGACCGAATCGGGTATTCCGTCGCATCGGCTGGAACTGGAACTGACCGAGACCACGGTGATGGAAGACGCGGATTCCGCCCAGCGCATCATCACCGACATCGCCCGTTTGGGGGTGAAGCTGGCGGTGGACGATTTCGGCACCGGTTATTCGTCCCTGGCCCGGCTGAAAAGGTTCCCGGTGGGCAAGCTGAAGATCGACCGGTCTTTCGTGGGCGATCTGGCCGAAGACGAAAGCGACGCCGCCATCGCCCGCGCCATCATTTCCATGGGACACGCCATGGGGCTGAAAGTGGTGGCCGAAGGGGTGGAAACCCAGGAACAGTTCGACATCCTGAGCCAGGCGGGCTGCGATGCCGTCCAGGGCTTCCTTTTCAGCCGCCCGGTCCCGGCGGACCAGGCGGCTGAATTGCTGCGCAAAGGTGGGTTTTAGCGGTCGTTTTCCGGAGGTTCCGGGGTGGTGACCGCCGGCTTCTTCAGGTCGTATTCAACCTCGACGATGTCGCCGTCGATGGTCTTGGTCTGCACAAAGCCCAGATGCTCGACGAATTTCAGCATGCGTCGATTGTCCTTCAGCACCTGGCCGACGATGACGTTGGTACCGCGGGAACGGCAGTATTCGATCATCTTGACCAGCAGGCGCTTGCCCAGGCCAGATCCCTTCAGGTCCGAGCGCACCACCACGGCGAATTCGGCGGCTTCGTTGTCCGGGTCGGTGACGGTGCGGACCACACCCAGGGTTTCCTTGGCGCCGTCGGCCAGCGACAGTTCACCGATGAAGGCCATTTCGCGGTCATAGTCGATCTGGGTCAGCCGCGCCATTTCACTGTGCGGCAACTCGTGCACCAGACCGAAGAAACGGAACCGGATGTCTTCGGGGGTCAGCTTGGACACCAGCACATGGTGGTTGGGTTCGTCCTCGGGCCGGATCGGGCGCAACAGCACCTGACGGCCGTCGGTCATGGTGAACATTTCTTCCAGTTCCGCCGGATAGGGGCGGATGGCCAGACGGTCGGCACCGGTGCGTTGCGGGACGGCCACCTTGATGGCGGCATCCAGCGCCAACACGCCCGACGCGTCGCAACGCAGCGGGTTGATGTCCAGCTCGACGATTTCCGGCAGGTCGATGACCATCTGCGACACCTGGATCAGGGTCATGTGCAGGGCGGCCTTGTTGGCCGGCGGACGGCCACGATAACCGCGCAGCAGACGGGCGACACGGGTGCGCTGCACCAGTTCGGACGCCAGATGCAGGTTGAGCGGCGGAAGAGCGACGGCGCGGTCGCCGATGACTTCCACCGCCACGCCACCCTGGCCGAACAGGATGACCGGGCCGAAAATGGGGTCGGTGGCGATGCCGACGATCAGTTCCTGGGTGCCCGGCTTGCGGATGGCCATGGGCTGGACGGTGAAGCCTTCGATACGGGCGTCGGGATAGGTGGCCTTGACCCGTTCCAGCATGGCGTGGGCGGCCTTTTCCACTTCGAACGGTCCGTCCAGGTTCAGCACCACGCCGCCCACGTCGGACTTGTGGACGATGTCGGTGGACAGGATCTTCAGCGCGATGGGGCCTTCGATGTCCTTGGCGACGCGGCTGGCCTCGGCGGGAGTGCGGGCGGTGTGGGTGGAAACGGTGGGAATGCCGTATGCCGACAGAACGGTCTTGGCCTCGGCCTCGGTCAGCATGGAATCGCCACGCTCCATCACCTCGGCGATCACGCCCTTGGCCAGGGCGACGTCGGGGACGAAGTCGGTGGCGGCCGAAGCCGGCACTTCCATCAGCAGTTCCTGGTTCTTGCGGTATTCCAGCAGGTGCAGATAGCCCTGGACGGCGGCACGCGGGGTTTCGAAGGTCGGCACCCCGGCGTCGGAAAACTTCTTGCGTGCCGCCGCCACCTTCTGATGGCCGACCCAACAGGTCATGATGTTGGCGCGCGGCTTGTCCTTGAAGACTTTGATGACCTGGTCGGCCACTTCGTCGGGGTCGGAAATGGCGGTGGGCGCATACATCACCAGAACGGCGTCGATGCACTTGCAATCCAGCAAGATGTTCAGCGTCTTGGCGTAACGCTCGCCGCCGGCGTCGCCCACCACGTCGATGGGGTTACCGCGTGACCAGTTGGGCGGCAGCAGCGCGTTCAGCTTGTCCACCACGTCCAGCGGCAGGTCGGCCAGTTCGCCGCCGCCATCGGCCAGATCGTCGGCGGCGATGACGCCCAGGCCGCCGCCATTGGTGACCACCGCCAGACGCTTGCCCTTCATGGGGCGGGACCGGGCCAGGGTTTCAACCGCGCCGAAGATTTCCTCGATGTCCTTGACCCGCAGCATGCCGGCGCGGCGGATGGCGGCGTCGAACACCAGGTCGGAACCGGCCAGTGCCCCGGTATGGGACGACGCGGCCAGGGCGCCTTCGGTGGAACGCCCGGCCTTAATGGCCAGGACCGGCTTGTTGCGGGCGGCGGCACGGGCGGCGGACATGAAGTTGCGCTGCTGGTCGACGGTCTGCAGGTACAGCAGGATGGCGCGGGTGTGGGGGTCAGATCCCAGATAATCCAGGATGTCACCGAAATCCACGTCGGCGCTTTCGCCGGTATGGATGAAATGGGAAAAACCGATGCCCTTGGCGCAGGCCCAGTCCAGAACCGCCGTGCACAGCGCGCCTGATTGCGAGACGAAGGCGATCTTGCCGGCGGGGGCGTTTTCCGGGGCGAAGCTGGCGTTCAGGCCGATGCCGGGAACCAGCATGCCCATGGAATTGGGGCCCAGCAGGCGGATACCGTAGGACTTGGCTATGGCGGTGACCGCGTCCAGCACCGATTGGCCGTCGGCGGTGTTGGCGTGCTGAAGGCCGGCGGTCATGATGCAGGCGGCCTTGGCGCCCTTTTCCCCCAGGGCGCGCATGACGTCCACCAAGGTGCCGACAGGCGTGCACAGCATGGCCAGATCGGGGGCTTGCGGCAGGCTGTCCACGTCGGGATAGGCCAGCACGCCGCAGACCGAGGCCTCGCTTCCCACCGGCATGATGGGGCCCTGGAACCCCGCCTGGATCAGGTTGCGCATGACAACCAGTCCCGGAGAATTCGCCTTGGTGCTGGCACCGACCACCGCGACGGATTGGGGGCGGAACAATGCCTTAAGATTGCGAACGCTCATGATGGACCTCGGGGCGACCTAATATTCCGGCCGCAACCTTATCCCTCTATCTTGTGCGTCGCAACATGCGGAAAACACTAATTGGGCGAACTCATTCCGGATGGAACAAGGAACCGGCGGCGATGGCCGCCACCGTCCGCACCGACACCAGCACCACCACGACGCTTGCCAAGGCCAGCAACACCGTGCCGACAATCGGCCACATGCCACCCGGAAAGCGATGGGCGTGCTCGATGGCCGCCAGGGCGACGGCGTCCAAAGGAAAGGTGAAGGCCCACCACGACACGGCGAACGGCAGGCCCACGAAGCGTTTCGACTTGGCCAGCAACACCAGGGTCAGGAACAACGCGCCGTTGACCAGAACTTGGGCGAAGGTGTCCACGTTGCCGGTCAGCCCCACATACGAAATGTAACCGATGGAAGGCGGGGGCAGCAGGATAAACAAGGTGGGCATCAAGCGCGGCGGCAAGGAATCGTGGAAAATGACCCGGTAAAGGATGATGGTCAGCAGCGGCAGCCAGAACAGCAAGCCCACCGACAGGAAGAACCAGGAGATTTCGATCATCCCCAGACGGGCGCCCAGGATGGGAACGATGATGTTGCCGACGATGGGGATGAACCAAGCGGCGTTGACGTGGTTGATTTCCTGTTTGTGAACCATCCAGCGCACGATCAGACGGATGGTCAGCACCAATTGCAGGACGGCCCCGACCGCCCAAAGCGCAAAGCCGCCGTCGGCCGAATAAGGGTGAAGCCCTGCGGCCAGCAGCAGCAGGCCGATGGGAAAGGTGGAAAAGAAGGCCGAGCGGACCGGATGGTTGAACTCGCCGACCACGGCTTGCGGGTAACGCATCGCCTTGATGGCATAGGTCAGCAAGGCGGCGACGAAGGCGATGCCGGCGATGGCCAGAAAGATTTCCGACACCATGTCGGGAAGCCCCAGGACAGCGTGTCCTTTGCGCCATGCCAGCCCCAGTCCCGCCAAACCCATGACCGAGGCGAAAATCGTGACGGGAACATGGGGAAGGGGCGAAGCGGGAGCGTGGTCGGCCATGAGGGAGAATCCGTGGTCAATAGAAATTAGTTTTATCTAATGTAAAGGATGGGCCTTGAGCAAGGGGCTGGTACGCGGGGGAGGCATGCGTCAAGCTGGCTTGCGCTGTTCAAATTCCCGCAGGGTGTGACCGATCCATGAAGGATACGGGGTGGTGGATGTACACCCCTGCGCTTTGTAGGTATATTCCGCATTGCAACATGCATTTGGCCAACAGTGGAGTGGGCAATGGTCGAAATGATGGAAAACCGGACCTGGGACGAAATCAAGGTTGGCGACACCGCCGCGTTGACCCGGACCTGCCGGATGGAAGACGTGGAACTGTTCGGCGTCGCCACCGGCGACCTCAACCCCACCCATTACAGCGCCGAACAGGCATCCAGCCTGGCCAGCCATCGCAAGGTCCTGGCCCATTCCCTGTGGACCGGTTCACTTCTGTCGGCGGTTCTGGGCAACGAGCTGCCCGGCGCCGGAACGGTTTACCGCAGCCAGACTTTCGACTTCCAGAACGTCGTCGAAGTGGGTGACACCGTCACCGTGACCATCGTCGCCAAGGAAAAGATCGCGCCGACGGACGTCGTCTTCGACTGCAAGGCCGTCAACCAGGACGGCGTGGTGGTGTTCTCGGGGGCGGCCCGGGTGATGGCGCCGACGCAAAAGGTGGTGCAGGCACGCACCGAACTGCACGAAGTATCCCTGCGCCGCCGCCATCACGTGTTCGAAGACATCATCGAACGCTGCGGCAGTCTGGATCCGATTTCGGTGGCGGTCTGCCATCCCTGTGATCAGGTGTCGCTGGAAGGGCCGGTCGAAGCTTTCAAGAAGGGGCTGATCAACCCCATCCTGGTGGGGCCGGAAGCCAAGATCCGCTCGGTCGCCGCCGAATTCGGCTTTGACCTGACCGGCATGCGCATCATCGACACCCAGCACAGCCATGAATCGGCGGAAAAGGCGGTGGAGCTGTGCCGCACCGGCGAAGCCGAGGCGTTGATGAAGGGCAGCCTGCACACCGACGAGATGATGCACGAAGTGGCCAGCCGTGCCACGGGCTTGCGCACCGGGCGGCGCATCAGCCATGTCTTCGTCATGGACGTGCCCACTTATCCCAAGATGCTGCTGATCTCGGACGCCGCCATCAACATCTATCCGACCCTGGAAGACAAGGTGGACATCGCCCAGAACGCCATCGACCTGGCGCTGTGCATGGGCGTGGACAAGCCCAAGGTGGCCATCCTGTCGGCGGTGGAAACGGTCTATCCCAAGATCAATTCGACCATCGAAGCGGCCGCCCTTTGCAAGATGGCCGACCGTGGCCAGATCACCGGGGCCGTGCTGGATGGTCCGCTGGCTTTCGACAACGCCATCTCGGCCGAAGCCGCCAAGATCAAGAAAATCAACTCGCCGGTGGCCGGCCAAGCCGACATCCTGCTGGTGCCCGATCTGGAAGCCGGCAACATGCTGGCCAAGCAATTGTCCTATCTGGCTGATGCCGATGCCGCCGGCATCGTCCTGGGGGCTCGGGTTCCCATCGTCCTGACCAGCCGCGCCGATTCCGCCAAGGCCCGTTTGGCCAGCTGCGCGGTGGCCGTGTTGTTCGCCCATGCCCGCCGTGCCGGCGGCAAGGCCGCAGCCGAATAGAAAGGGAAAGCCATGCGTGACGGTATTCTGGTCATCAACGCCGGATCGTCTTCCATCAAGTTCTCGCTTTACCTGTCCAACGGCGATCAAAAGCCGGACCTGCAATCCAAGGGACAGGTCGAGGGCATCAACGTCGCTCCGCATTTCATCGCCCAGGGCCCCGACGGCGCCGTACTGGCCGAACAGCGCTGGCCGGGCGACAGCAACTTGAACCACGAAGACCTGCTGAAGCATCTGATCGACTGGGTCGAAGACCATCTGGACGACGCCCGATTGGTGGCCGCCGGCCACCGTGTCGTCCATGGCGGCGCCACCTACAGTGAACCGGTGATGATGGACGACCAGGTGTTGAACGCCCTGGAAAAGCTGGTGCCTTTGGCGCCGTTGCATCAGCCGCACAATCTGGCCCCCATCCGCGCCTTGGCCAAGGTGCATCCGGGGTTGCCGCAGGTGGCCTGTTTCGACACCGCCTTCCACGCCAGCAATCCCAAGGTGGCTACCACCTTTGCGTTGCCGCGCGAATTGACCGAGGAAGGGGTGCGGCGTTACGGCTTCCACGGCCTGTCCTATGAGTACATCAGCCGCCGCCTGCGTGAGATGGCGCCCGACAAGGCCGCCGGTAAGGTGGTGGTCTGCCATCTGGGGTCGGGGGCGTCCATGTGTGCCATCGACAACGGCCGCTCGGTGGCCTCGACCCTGGGTTTCACCGCCGTCGACGGCCTGCCCATGGGCACTCGTACCGGCAACCTGGACCCCGGCGTCATCTTGTATCTGCTGGAAGAAAAGAAGATGAACGCCAAGCAGATCGAGACCCTGCTTTACAAGCAATCGGGACTGCTGGGGGTTTCCGGCGTCTCCAACGACATGCGGGTGCTGCTGGAAAGCCCCGATCCCCATGCCGCCGAGGCCGTGGACCTCTTTTGTTATCGCATTCGTCGCGAACTGGGGTCGTTGGCGGCGGCCATGGGCGGCTTGGACGCTGTGGTGTTCACCGCCGGCATCGGCGAGCGTTCTTCCCCGGTGCGCCGCATGGTCTGCGAAGGTGCCGCTTGGCTGGGTATCCAGTTGGATGCCCAGTCCAATGACGCCAACGCTTCGGTCATCACCACCGCCGAAAGCCGGGTGCCGGTATTCGTCATTCCCACCGACGAGGAAATGATGATCGCCAAGCACACCCGTGCCGTTGTTCGTCAACAGCGTCTGGCCGCGCAGTAATCTTTCGTGTGGTTTCCCCCTGCCGGTATTTCCCGGCGGGGGGATTTTTTTGCGCTTGCGAGCGAATCCGGCGTGGGTGTAGCGTTCGGCCGCCCGACGTCGCAGAGGTCCCCCATGTCGAAAATCATCCTGCCGCTTTTGCTGCTTCCCCTGTTGGCGGGCTGTGCCGTGGTTGATCTGGCCGCCCACGGCATGAAGCAGTATGAGAAAAGCAAGCAACCGGCGGTGCAACAGCAGACCGCCACCGCCGAGACCGAGTCGGTTTCTCCGTCGGACACGGTGCCGGCATCCGAGCCCGAGCCGGTGATGGCGGCCCCGTCATCCAGCGGTTCGATCAAGGCGCAATCCCTGGACTAAAGCTTGCGCTGACCTTCGCTGCCGATGACTTCGCCAAAGCCGACGCCGTTCAGTTCTTCCTCGGCGATCAGGTCGTGACGCTTGTCGGGGCATAGCTCCGAAACGTTTTGCAGGTCGGTCAGCACGGTGTCCAGGCGGTCCAGCACGTCCAGCACGTCGTCGGCCATGGTGGCGTCATCCATGCGCCCGGCAAAGCGTCGCATGTTCCACGAAAACACCCGCATCTGTTTGACATGGTCGCGAAACGACCGCGGACGGCGCAGGAACAGCCGGGATGAATTGCGGATGTTGCGGATGAACAGCTCGATCAGCGCTTTCAGGAAACGATCGGCGGAATCCAGCTTGCGGCGAAAAATGGCATAGGGCACCAAGGCCACTTCGCATTCTTCCAGGGCGACGGCCGAAGCCGAGCGGTTGCCGCCGTCCAGGACGGCCATTTCCCCGAAAATATCGCCGGGAGCGATGTCCCCCACCTCGGTGCGGTGACCTTCGTGATGATGGAAAAGACCAACCTTGCCGCGCAGAAGAACATAGGCGCAATCGCCGGAATCGCCCTGGGTGAAGACACGGTCCCCTGGGGCGAAGACCTGGCGCTCCAGCTGCACCGTACCGCCGAATGCGGTTTCTTCCATGACGTTTGTTTTCCCTGTTTCCCGCCGGCCGAATCTTGCGTCAAAATGTGTGGTGATACAATTATAATATATACAACTTACAGTGATGCGTCGCTTCCAAGGGCTATACCATGACTGACCAGGACACGCTGTCGACGATGCTGGCGCATGCCCTGGGGGGCAGTGCCGAGCTTGATGACTTGGTTGCCCGGGCTTACGGGGTGCCGCCCGGTCCCTATAGTGAATCGGTGGATCGGTGCCTGGGGTTGATCAAGGGGATATTGCCGCAATGGCGGCTGCATGTGGGCTATGGCGTCAGCGGAGTTCTGCCCTACGCGTCGCTGACGCGGGGCGACTGCCATTTCGAGGCCGAGGCGGCGACCGTTCCCCTGGCCATTTTGCGCGTCGCCGCCAAGGTTATGCCGACATAAGCAAATTCAGCGCGTAAAGGCCGGCGGCACCGCGCACTTGGTCCCGATCGCCAGAAAAAACCTGACGATGGGTGGTGGTGGGCTTTCCCTGGCGGGCCAGGGCGAAATGCACCAAACCCACCGGCTTTTCCGTAGTGCCGCCGCCAGGACCGGCGATGCCGGTGATCGAGACGGCCACCTGGGCGGCACTGTGGGCCAACGCGCCTTCGGCCATGGCTTTGGCGACGGGGTCGCTGACCGCGCCGTGACTGTCGATCAGGTGTTCGGCGACGCCCAGCATTTGCGATTTCGCCAGGTTGGAATAGGTGACGAACCCGCGTTCAAGCACTGCCGACGAGCCGGCGACGCTGGTCAGGGCGGCGGCGACCAGGCCGCCGGTGCAGGATTCGGCGGTGGCGACCATGGTGCCGGTTTGCAGATGGTGGCGGATCACCGCTTGGGCGGCGCTGACCAGGGATTCATTCAACAGGCTCATGGCAGGCTCCACCACAAATTGACCAGAGACAGAATCAAGGCGCCGTAAACAGCGGCCAACAGGTCGTCCGCCATGATCCCCAAACCGCCCCCCAGATGGCGGTCCGCCCAGCCCACCGGCCATGGCTTGAGGATGTCGAACAGCCTGAACAGGACGAAACCCAGGGCGAACAGCACGGGATCGGCGGGAACGGCCGCCAGAACCAACCATTGGCCGGCCACTTCGTCGATCACCACTTCCTTGGGGTCGTCGGTCCCGGTCTTGCGGACATAGACCGAAGCCGCCCACCAGCCGATCAACGAGCAGACCGCGCTGGCCCCCAGCAAAGCCGGCATGCCGCCCCATTTCGACAACCCCCAGGCGAAGGGCAGGGCCGCCAGCGACCCCCATGTCCCCGGCGCCTTGGCCATCAAGCCGCTGCCGAACCAGGTGGACAAGACGAAGGCGGGGTGGAGAAGGGAAATTCCGGCACGGGGTTCTGACAGCAAGGCCAATCTTGGAATCCTTGGGTTTTGGATGCTTGTTCCATCGATTTAATACTTTTAAACAGACATTAGGCCATTTGCCATGCTGGCAATGCAGTGCATGCGTGTGAAACTGATCGTGGGATGCGCAGCGGGGTTAAATGATGGCTTTGTTGGGGCGGGGCGGTCGTTTAAGTATCACATCGCGGCTGATGGTGATCGGCGGGCTGGCAGCAGGGGTGCTGTGGCTGGCCTTGGATATGATCAACACCGCCTGGGTGGATTCCTTGGTCCATGACAGCGTCCAAGAGCAATTGCACAGCGATGCCGAATTTGGCCGCGCCCGCTTCCGCCAGAACCTCAACACCATGTTCGCCATTGCCGGCTTGGCCGCGACCTCGGTTCCGGTGGACGAGATCGTCGCCGGCCTGTCGCCCGACCTGCCCGCCCAATCGCCCGGGATACAACGTTTGGAACGTCTTGGCAGCTTGGGGGACACCTTGCTGCGCTCGAACGTCACCTTCATGGCTGTTGTTGACGGTGCCGGCAATGCCCGTGGACTGTATTCCAGTTCCTCGGACCTGCCCCCGGCGGCCTTGTATCCCTTTTTGAAAGCCATTCCCGCCAACGCCGATCACCGGGCCATCATTCAGCGCCTGGACCGTGAAGTCTTCGTCGTCGGCGTGCATGCCGTGCCGGGCCGTTCCATGCGCGTGGTGTTGCTGTTCCGCTGGGGGGGCGAGCAATTCGAGAAAAATCCTTTCCCCGATGCCGGGGGGCGCTTTCACGCCATCGCCGATCTGGCGCAGGACGTGATCGCCGCTTCCGGGGCGCCCGATCTGGTCGAACCGGGAACCGCCCTGGCCGATTTGAAGCGCGACTGGCTGATGGAGGTCGAGGAGCTGCCCGAACATGGCGGGCTTTATTTCCTGCCGGCTTTCGTGTCGTTGGCACCCAAGTCGCATGTGACGTCGGCGGCAGAAGGCTTGTTGCATCACGAGCGCCATATCCGCACGGTGCTGGCGGTTTCGCTGATCGCTTTGTTCATGGCGATGTTTTGGATGCTGGGGCGCCGCTTGCGTTCGGTGATCCGCCGCATCGCCCAAATCACCGGCACGGTGACCGGCCTGCCGGAACCGACCTTTCGTGGCGGCAACGAGGTGAACGGCCTGTTGCAGCAAGTTGAGCTGCTGGCTGACGAAGTGGCGTGTTCCCGTTCGGCCCTGGACATGGAGGTGGCCGAAAAGCTGCGGATGAGCGAAGAGCAGATGCACGTGCGCGAGGAAAATTCGCGTTTGCGCCTGCTGCAGTCGGTCACCGATTTGTTGAAGGTGGGAATCTTGAAGGTCCAGCACGGCGTGCCGCGTGTGCAAAACCACGCCATGGAGGAATTCGCCGATTTATGTGGTGACCTGTCGCCCTTCCTTGAGGGCAAGGCCAAGGGCAGCACCTCGATCAGCGTGCAATTGCCCGGTGGCGGCGAACGCATCTTCCAATTGCGTTCCGCCGATTCCGTCGATGACGGCATGGTTCTGGTCACCGACGTCACCGAACAGCGGCGGGCGGAACAGATGATCCACATGCTGGCGTTGTTTCCCGCCCAATGTCCATATCCCATCCTGCGCATCGCCGGTGACGGCACCATCTTGCACGCCAACCCGGCCAGCGAGACCTTGCTGGGCGAATGGGGGACCAGCATGGGCCGTTCCATTCCCGGCCAGTGGATGGGCGTGCTGTCGGAAGTTTTGCAAAGCGGGCGGCAAATCCAGGCGGAGTTGCCGGTTTCCGGCAAGGTCCTGTCCTTAAGTCTGGTGCCGGTGGCGGGGGGCGGTTACGTCAACATCTATGCCGCCGACGTTTCCGACCGGGTCGAGGTCGAACGCCAATTGGCCCTGGCCAACGAAGGTCTGGAACGCCGGGTGGCGGAGCGCACCCGCGACCTGTTGTGGGCCAAGGAACAGGCCGAATTGGCCAGCCGGTCGAAAACCGAATTCCTGGCCACCATTTCCCATGAACTGCGCACGCCGCTGAATGCCATCATCGGCTTTTCCGAGGTCATGGCCGGGGCCATGTTCGGGCCGTTGGGCAATGCCCGCTATCAGGGCTATGCCACGGACATCGTCAATTCCGGGCGCCATCTGCTGGCGGTGATCAACGACATCTTGGATGTTTCCAAGGTGGAGGCCGGGCAGATGGTGCTGGATCTGGGGCCGGTGGACATGGCCGACGTGGCCGATTCCGCCATTCGCTTGGTGGAAGCCCGCGCGCGCAGCAATCAGTTGGTGTTGAGATCGGAAGTGGCCGAATCCCTGCCTGAAATGCAGGGCGACCGCCGTCGGTGTCTGCAGATTTTGGTCAACTTGCTGTCCAACGCGGTGAAGTTCACCCCCGAGGGCGGGCAGGTGGGTTTGCTGGTCCAGCCGGACGGCGAAGGCGTCGTCTTGAAAGTGCGCGACACTGGAATAGGTATGAGCGCCGACGAGATCGCCCTGGCCTTGGAACCCTTCCGGCAGGTGGACGGATCGCTGTCCCGGCAGTACGAAGGCACCGGCTTGGGCCTGCCCCTGGCCAAATCCATGGCCGAATTGCATGGCGGCGTGCTGACGGTGACCAGCCAAAAAGGTCAAGGCACTGAAGTCAGCGTGTGGTTGCCCTGCGATCCCTCGTCCCGGGTCAACGACTGGGCGATTTGATCAACCGTAGCGCTGTTCTGTCCATGGGTCGCCTTCGTCATGATAGCCGCGCAATTCCCAATATCCGGGGCTGTCCTGGTCCATGAAGGTGATGGCGCGCAGCCATTTGGCGCTTTTCCAGAAATACAGCTTGGGAATCACCACGCGAACCGGGCCGCCATGTTCCCGGCTAAGGGGCTGGCCTTCCCAGGAATGGGCCAGCAGCACGTCGTCGTCGGCGAAGCGGCTTAGGGGCACGTTGGTGGTATAGCCGTCATAGCTGCGGAACATGACGAAGCGCGCTGTGGCGCGGGGTTTGACCCGGGCTAGCAGATGGCGGGCCGAAACGCCCTGCCAAGTGTTGTCATAGCGTGACCAGGTGGTGACGCAGTGGATGTCGCTGACCATCTCCACCTGGGGTTGGGCCAGGAAGTCGTTCCAGCTCCAGCGGATCGGCTGTTCGACGGCGCCGGCCACCGACAGCGACCAGTCGGCTTGCGTCAGGTTGGGTTGGATGCCCAGGTCCAGGACCGGCCATTCGGCGGTCAGGTGTTGACCGGGGGGAAGGCGGGCCTGTCCGGGCTTGCCGGTCAGGGCGCGCCCTTCCTTGGCCCAGTTTTCCTTGGTCTGGACCAGTTTTTCCTTCAGCTTGCCCAAAAGCGGGACGTCGTCTTCGCTCACCATCATCCCCCAAAGCGTGGGGCGGCAGCCTTAGTCCCGGTTGCGCAGGACCCGCGCTTTCTCGCGGTTCCAATCGCGCTGCTTGATGGCCTCGCGCTTGTCGTGGGCCTTGCGGCCCTTGGCGAGGCCCAACTGGACCTTGGCGATGCCGCGATCGTTGAAATGAATATCCAGCGGCACCAGGGTCATGCCTTCCTTGGCGATGGCCCCCACCAGTTTGCGCAATTCGCGGCGGTGCAGCAGCAATTTGCGCGGACGGCGGGTTTCGTGCGGGAAGGGCATCTTCGCCTGATATTCGGGGATATAGGCATTGTAAAGGATCAATTCATCCCCGTTGGGACCGGCAAAGGCTTCGTTGATGTTGCCTTTGCCGGCCCGCAGGGATTTCACCTCGGTGCCCACCAGCATGATGCCGGCCTCGATGGTGTCCACGATGGTGTATTCGTGGCGCGCCTTACGGTTCTGTGCGGCAATGCGGGCGGGAAGCGACATGGCTAAAGAAGGCCGGCCTGAGTCATCGCCGCCTTGACCTTGGCCCGCGCCCCTTCGGACGCTTCGACCAGCGGCAGACGGACCTGTTCCGAACACTTGCCCAGCAGGCTGGCGCCGAACTTGACCGGTGCCGGGCTGGTTTCGCAGAACATGGCGTCATGCAACGGCATCAGCTTGTCGCGCAGCGCGAAGCAGGTCTCCATGTCGCCGTTGGCCCAGGCGTTCTGCATGTCGGCGCACAGACGCGGCGCGATGTTGGACGTCACCGAGATGCAGCCGACGCCGCCTTGGGCGTTGAAGGCGATGGCGGTGGCGTCTTCGCCCGACAACTGGCAGAAGGTGCCGCCCAAGGCCACCCGCATCTGCAGCGGGCGGGCCAGATCGGCGGTGGCGTCCTTGACGCCGACGATGTTGGGCAGCTTGGCCAGGCGTTCGAAGGTTTCGACAGTCAGGTTCACCACCGAGCGGCCGGGGATGTTGTAGACGATGATGGGCAGGTCCACCGCCTTGGCGATGGCTTCATAATGGCGGAACAGGCCTTCTTGCGACGGCTTGTTGTAGTAGGGCACGACGATCAAGGCGGCGTCGGCGCCCGCCTGCTTGGCGTGCCGGGTCAGTTCGATGGCTTCTTCGGTGCAGTTGGAACCCGCGCCGGCGATGACCGGAATCTTCCCCTTGGCCACTTCCACGCACAGTTCGACAACCCGTTTGTGTTCAGCATGGGACAGCGTCGGGGACTCTCCGGTGGTGCCGCAGGGCACGACACCGTGGGTGCCCTCGGCGATCTGCCAGGCGACGAAGTCCTGGAACGCCTTCTCGTCCACCTTGCCGTTGGCGAAGGGGGTGATGAGGGCGGTGATCGATCCCTTGAACATGGTTGACATCCTGAATGAATGGACAGTTGGAAACCCGGCACATTACAGGCAAGCCCGACGCCGTACAAGGGTGCCGTCCAGCTTGCCCTGAGGTGGTGGTGTTCCCTAGAATGCGCCTTCGTTTCCGGCGTCCGGCCGGCGGCAGGAACAAGGGGTTCGCGTTGCAGTTTCGAGTTCTCGCCACATCCTTGCTGATGTTGCTGTCTTTGACTTCGGCCCGGCACAGCCTTGCCGGCGAAGTGCCCGCGCATGAGCGCAAGCTTTATGAGCAGGTCTTCGCCGCCGCCCACAAGGACCGCTTCGCCGAGGCCGAGCGTCTGGCCATGCGGGCGACCGACCGCTTGCTGCCCAAGCTGATCCGTTGGATGACCTATGTTAATCCGCGATCCGGCGCCAGCTTCGAGGAAATCGGGTCCTTCGTCGATTCGTCCCCCGACTGGCCGCTGATGACCAGCCTGCAGCGCCGCGCCGAAGAAGCTATCGGCCCGGCGACGCCCTTGGACCACGTGCAGTCCTGGTACCGGCGCCGTGATCCGGTCACCGTCGACGGTGCCATGGCCCTGGGCAAGGCGCTGCTGGCCGCCGGCCAGCAGGACCGGGCCGTCGAGGTGTTGCGCAAGGCATGGATCGAAGGAGGGTTCGGGGCGATCCAGGAAAAGCAGTTCCTGGACAAGTTCGCCGACTACCTGCAGCCCGAAGATCACTGGCGGCGGCTGGACCGTCTGTTGTGGGACAAGCAGGATGGCCCCGCCCAGCACATGCTGCTGCGCGTTACCCCGGAACGGCGCTTGCTGGCGCAGGCCCGCATGGCGCTGCAGGACGGCAAGTCCAATGCCGAAAGCGTCGCCGCCAAGGTTCCCAAGGAATATAAGAACGATCCCGGCCTGATTTACGACCGCGTGCGCTGGCGGCGCCAAAAGGATCAGGACGAAGACGCCATCGACCTGTTGTCGCACCCGGCGCGCAATCAGGTGCGCCCTGACCTGTGGTGGCAGGAACGGGCCATCCTGGCCCGGCGCGCGCTTCAGAAAGGCCTGATTTCCCGCGCCTACCAGATCGCCGCCGACCATGCCATCGACGACGACAATTCGCAATTCGCCGAAGCCGAATTCCTGGCCGGCTGGATATCGCTGCGCTTCTTGGACGACAAGGAAACCGCCGCCACCCATTTCCAACGCCTGTGGGACAAGGTGTCGACGCCGTTGTCGCGCTCACGCGCCGCCTATTGGGCCGGACGCACCGCCGAGGCCCGGACCGACGTCAAGGGGGCCAAGGATTGGTATAGCCGGGGCGCTCAGTATTTCACCGCCTATTACGGTCAGTTGGCGGCATCCCGGCTAGACGACCATCACTGGCCGTTGCCGCCTGACCCCAAACCCAGCGCCGAGGAAACCAAACGCTTCAACGGCCGCGAGATGGTGCGTGCCACCCGCATCATGCTGGAGATGGGCGAAACCGAATATTTGCGGGCTTTCTTCATCCGCTTGAACGAAGTCGCCCAATCGGCGGGCGAGCGCGCCCTGGTGGGCAAGCTGGCGTTGGAGAGGGGCCGCAACGATCTGGCGGTGACCATTGCCCGCCGTGCCGACCGTGACAGCGTGTTCCTGGTCGGCGCCGGTTGGCCGGTGCCCCATATCCAGGTGGAAACCGGTCCCGAAAAAGCCCTGGTTTTGGCCCTGATCCGTCAGGAATCCGGTTTCATGACCGACGTTCAGTCCCCGGTCGGCGCCCGTGGTCTGATGCAGTTGATGCCGGCGACCGCCAAGCAGGTGGCCAAAGCCATCAAGGTGGCGTTCAAGCCGTCCAAGCTGGACGATCCCGAATACAACGTCCGGCTGGGCAGCACCTATTTGGGTGACATGATCGACAATTTCGAAGGCTCGTACGTCATGGCCCTGGCGGCCTATAACGCCGGCCCGGCCCGGGTGCGGCGCTGGGTCAAGGAATATGGCGACCCCCGCGACCCGACGGTGGACGCCATCGACTGGATCGAGATGATCCCGTTCACCGAAACACGATCCTATGTCCAACGGGTGATGGAAAGCCTGTCCATCTATCGCCGCAAGTTGGGCGATGGCGAAGGCGTGTCGTTCGAATCCGACCTGAAGCGTTGGTCAAGGCGGCAGGCGGGCTAGGAAAAGCCATCCTTTGAAAGTCGCAAGTCCTTGTGCTGATAGTCTGTGCCCCATTATTCCATGTGGTCTTTACCACCAGGACCGGTGTATGACTATTGATATAAGCTCCGGCGTTTTGCGGCTTTTGGTTGAATGGCTATGCGGTCTTTGCTTTTTTCAGTGTTTGTTTTGTTCGTCGCCGCATTCCCATCCAAGGCGGGGACGCTTGACGACATTCGCCAGCGCGGTGACGTCCGCTGCGGGGTGTTCCCCGACGATCCCGGACGCAGCGCCATCAGTGCCGCGGGGCGCTGGGAAGGCTTTTACGTGGATTATTGCCGGGCGTTGGCCGTCGCGGTGCTGGGCGACCCCGATGCCGTCCGCTTCGTCGAGGTGGGGCCGCAATCGCGCTTCACCTCGTTGGTGGAGCGCCGGGTCGACGTTGTCATGTATTCGTCCACCTGGACCTTGGGGCGCGAGAACCTTTACGGCATCGCTTTTCCGGCCATCTATCTTTTTGACGGCCAGGGATTGATGGTGCGCGCCAATTCGGGGATCACTTCTCTGAAGGACCTGGATGGGCGCAGCGTCTGCGTCACTCCCAGCACCACCAGTCAGGCCAACCTTGAAAGCCTTTTGCATCAGGGCGCCATCAACGCCAAGGTCGTCTATGCCAACGGCGATGCGTTTTTTCGCGGCAATTGCGACGCCTACAGCGCCGACAGGGTGAATTTGGCCATCAATCGGGCCAACCGCGCCGACGATCCCAAGCGCTATCAGATTTTGCCGTTTTCCATGTCGCGTGAACCCATTGGTCCCATGGTTCGAGATGACGACCTGCAATGGCAGAAGATCGTCGCCGCCGTGGTCAACGCGGTGATCGTCGCCGAGGAATTGGGACTTGATCAGGCGAATGTCGAGACCGCGGGCCGTGACGCCGTTTCAGGTGAGCGCGCCAGCCTGTTGGGCGCCAATACCCAGGTGGCGGACTGGCTGGGCTTGAAGCCGGATTGGTCCCGGCAGGTGATTCGGCAGGTCGGCAATTACGGTGAAATCTTCAATCGCCACTTTGGCCCCGACACCCCCATCGGCCTGGATCGTGGTCTGAACCGGTTGTGGTCGCAAGGCGGTGTTCTTTACGCGCCGCTGTTCAAGTAAGAATCGGAGGTCAGGGTGTCCGAGCGAAGCCTAAGCCGGAATGTGACCATCGCCGTCATGACCGTGTTTGGCGCCTTCGTCGCCACCATGGGGGCTGTCGGGCTGTTCCTGCTGGACCAAGACACCCGTACCCGCACCATCTTCACCAATGATTTCCCCCAGACCATGGCGGCTGCGGATGTGGTGCGGGAAGCCGAAACCTTGAACGGCCAGATATTGGAACGCGTGCTGGGCATCCGGCGCACCGATTCCGAATTGTTGCTGACCGATGTGCCGCAGATCGCCATTTTCCAGGACAAGCTGGGCCAGTTGACGCCCGGCCAGCTGGATCGTCTGGTCACCCCGTACCTGGAAAACATCCCTGCGTTGGACGACGCGCTGCAAGTCGAACGCCGCTTGCAGGCGGAGCAAGAGCTGCTGGTGGACGAGGTGTTGGCTTTGGGCAACACCATCCGGGATGGTGCGTTGCATGACAACGAACTGGAAACCCAGGCTCTGGTGGTGACCGCTCAGATTTCCGCCTTGCTCGCGGTGAACAGCGCCGGGCAGGGGCGACGTTTGCGCCGTCAATTGGAACAAAGTCGCGCCGATCTGCAAAAAAGCTTGGATCAAGCCAAGAACACCGTCATCGGCACCCAGTTGCTGGTCTCGCTCAGCCATCTGGCGCGGCGCAGCCAGGAAAACCAAGAGGCCTTAGGCGTTGCCCGGCAGCGAACATTGGCCATGCTGCGCATGGTGCGGACTTCGGCTCAGCAGATCAACAGCGCCACCTTCAGCGATTTCACGGATCGACGGCAGGCCGTATCCGAAGCCATGGACCAGCATTCCGAACGTTCGGCAATGACCCTGGCGCTGATCGCCGTGGTTGCCGGTTTGTCGGCGGTGTTGACCGTCTGGTTGATGGCCTTCATATCCAAGCGGGTCATCCGGCGCCTGGATGCGCTTAGCCGGGTGATGATGGCCCATGTCCAAGGGCAACGGCCGAAAATTCCCACGGATGGCGGCGACGAGATCGCCGGCATGGGGCAGGCTTTCGCCGTTTTCGTCGAAGCCCGCGATCGTGCGGAAGCCGATCTGGCCCTGGTGGCGGTCACCGATTCCTTAAGCGGATTGGGTAACCGACGGGGATTTGACCAGCATCTGGACAATGAATGGCGGCGCTGTATCCGCGACAGCACGCCCTTGTGCCTGATCATGGCCGACATCGACCATTTCAAGCTTTACAACGATATTTATGGCCATCCCCAGGGCGACGAATGTATTCGTCGGGTCGCCCAGGTGATCCGTCAGGCCATGCGCCGTCCGGGCGATTACGTGGCGCGCTATGGCGGCGAGGAATTCATCTGCGTCCTGCCCGCCACCGAGATCGACGGCGCCCGCGCCATCGCTCAATCCATCCGCGCCGCCTTGGCCAAGCTGGACATGCCGCACCAAGGGGCCGAGGCCACGGGCGGCATCGTGAGCCTTAGCCTGGGTATCGCCATACTGCAGCCGTCAGAGCATGAGCGGCCGCAGTTCCTGATCGATCTGGCCGATCAGGCCTTGTACCGGGCCAAGAAAATGGGCCGCGACCAGGTCCAGGTTTCCGAGCTCACGGACGGAAATGTCGAATCAGCCTAGGCAAGGCGGGTGCGTGAGCGCTATGTATCCCTGATCCGATTGATAAAAGCATAGGGTCAAGGAAATGCCGGACTATCGCTCTCGTACCTCCACCCATGGCCGCAACATGTCGGGCGCGCGTGGCCTGTGGCGCGCCACCGGCATGAAGGACGAGGATTTCGGCAAGCCGATCATCGCCGTGGTCAATTCCTTCACCCAGTTCGTGCCCGGTCACGTGCATCTGAAGGATCTGGGTCAGATGGTCGCCCGCGAGATCGAGAAGGCCGGTGGCGTCGCCAAGGAATTCAACACCATCGCCATCGACGACGGCATCGCCATGGGGCATTCCGGCATGCTGTATTCGCTGCCAAGCCGCGAAATCATCGCCGATTCGGTGGAATACATGTGCAACGCCCACACCGCCGACGCCATGGTGTGCATCTCGAACTGCGACAAGATCACGCCCGGCATGCTGATGGCGGCGCTGCGCCTGAACATTCCGGCCATCTTCGTCTCGGGCGGGCCGATGGAGGCCGGCAAGGTGGTCTATCAGGGTGAAACCCACGCCGTCGACCTGATCGACGCCATGATCAAGGGCGCCGACAAGAACGTTTCCGACGAAGAAGCCATGGCCTTCGAACGGGAAAGCTGCCCCACTTGCGGTTCGTGCTCGGGCATGTTCACCGCCAATTCCATGAATTGCCTGACCGAGGCCCTGGGCCTGTCGCTGCCCGGCAACGGCACCGTGGTCGCCACCCATGCCGACCGCAAGGAATTGTTCCTGGAAGCCGGTCGCCGCATCGTCCAGATCACCCGCGCTTATTACGAAAAGGGTGACGAATCGGTGCTGCCGCGCTCGGTCGCCAGCTTCCAGGCCTTCGAGAACGCCATGACCCTGGACATCGCCATGGGCGGGTCCACCAACACCGTGCTGCATCTGCTGGCCGCCGCCCAAGAAGCCGGCGTCAACTTCACCATGGCCGACATCGACCGTCTGTCGCGTCGCGTGCCCTGCCTGTGCAAGGTCGCCCCCAACGTCGCCGACGTCCATATCGAGGACGTGCATCGGGCCGGCGGCATCATGTCCATTCTGGGCCAGCTGGAACGCGCCGGTCTTTTGAATGGCGATTGCGGCACCGTGCATTCGGGGACCATCGCCCAGGCTTTGGACAAGTGGGACATCAGCCGCACCGACGACGCCAAGGTGCGGGAATTTTACCGTGCGGCGCCGGGCGGTGTGCGCACCACCGAAGCCTTCAGCCAGTCCAAGCGCTGGGAAAGCCTGGACGCCGACCGCGAGAAGGGCGTCATCCGTTCGGCCGAAAAGGCGTTCTCCAAGGATGGCGGCTTGGCGGTGCTGTTCGGCAACATCGCGCTTGACGGCTGCATCGTCAAAACTGCCGGCGTCGACGAATCCAACCTGACCTTCAAAGGGCCGGCGGTGATCTGCGAAAGCCAGGAAGAGGCGGTGGCCAAGATCCTGGGCGGCGTGGTCAAGGCCGGCGACGTGGTTCTGGTGCGTTATGAAGGCCCCAAGGGTGGCCCCGGCATGCAGGAAATGCTGTACCCCACCAGCTATTTGAAAAGCATGGGCTTGGGCAAGCAGTGCGCCCTGATCACCGACGGCCGTTTCTCGGGCGGCACCTCGGGCCTGTCCATCGGCCACGCCTCGCCGGAAGCGGCCGAGGGCGGCGCCATCGGTCTGGTGGAAGAAGGCGACGTCATCGTCATCGACATCCCCAACCGGGTGATCAAGGTCGACGTGTCCGACGACGAGCTGGCCAAGCGCCGCGCCGCCATGGAAGCCCGTGGCGCCAAGGCGTGGAAGCCGGTGGACCGCGACCGCCCGGTCAGCCAGGCGCTGCGGGCCTATGCTGCCATGACCACTTCGGCGGCGCGTGGCGCGGTGCGTGACGTCTCGCAGCTCGAGCGTTAAGGCCGGGTCATGGCGACCATCACCTGGAGTCCGATGATGAGTGTCGGCGTCCCCGTTCTGGACGCCGACCATCGGACCCTGGTGGGCTTGATCAATGATCTGCACCGTTCCGTCGGCGACGACGAGGAATACGCCACCCTGGGCAGCGTTCTGAAGGCGCTGGAGGAATACGCCGACCATCACTTCGCCCGCGAGGAACGGGTGATGGAAATTTGCCGTTATCCGTCCACCAGCGCCCACCGAGCCATGCATCAGCGGCTGTTTTCCCAAGTCCGCGCGCTGAAGGACGCCTACGACCGCGACCGCACGGCGGTCCGTGCCAAGGATTGCCTGGATTTTCTGCATAAGTGGTTGATCGAACATATCTGTTCGTCGGACATGGATTACCGTGCCTGGGTGGTCGGCCGATCCGAAGCCCTGGCCGAGGCGGAGAACCTGACCATGACCGGCATGCGTCAGCAGAACAGTCTGGACTGGCGGTCCATGCGGGTGCTGGTGGTGGACGACAACCAGAACTTCGCCCAGGTCATGCGCACCATTCTGGAAGGGGTGGGGGTCCAAGAGATCGGCACCGCCGCCAATCTGGACGCGGCGCGGGCCCGTTTGCAGGGGTCGGTGATCGACGTGGTGTTGAGCGACTGGCATGTGGGCCAGGAAAGCGGCCTGGATCTGGTTCGCTGGATCAGGGAACAGGACAAGCTGGCCCATTTGCCGGTTCTGGTGCTGTCCGGCCATGAACGCATAGCCAGCCGGGAGCTGGCTTTGACCGCCGGCGCCGACGAATTCATGGAAAAACCAATTTCCGCCAGAGGATTGCTGATCTGTCTGGCCAAGATGATGCGCAAGGGGTAGGGGGCATGGACGCGGCTTTTTCCGATCTGGTCGTCAATCAAGATGGCGTTGCTTGCGTCCCTGACAGCGTTCACCCCTTGCCCAACCTGCTGGATCTGAGTGCCGAAGAGGTGCTGGATGCTTTTCGCGACAGCCAGCGGGCGGATTTTTCCGCCATTATCGGCGACATGGGCAAGCCCGGTTCCGGCCTGCATCAGGTTTTCGCCGACCTTGCCGGCCGGGTCGGTCCCGACAACCCGTTTCATCGCACCGCCTTGTTCCGCGACGGCGCCTTGGAAAGCCTGTTCCTGGACTTGCACGACCATGTGATGAGCCATCCGGTATGGCGGCACCCGTTTTTCGTCCGGGTCTTCCAAGGCGGTATCGACCTTACGGGATTGCGCCGTTTTTCCACCGCCTATTTCAACCAGATCAAGAACACCCGCCAATGCGTGGCCCTGGCCATCGGCCGCTTCCATGGTTTGATGGATCTGCCCTATGGCGTCCTTAACGAAAGAGTGAGCGAGATCACCCAGGTGTCACTGGCCCAGCTGGTGGCCGATGAATATGGCGTGGGATCACATTCGGTCGAGGATTATCCTGACCTGGGTCACCTGTTCCAGTCGCGCACCCACATCGTCATGTACCGGCAATTGTTCGACGGCTTGGGCATCGCTGCCGCCGACCAGGACGTCCCCATGTTGTGGGGGGTGGCCGACAACGTCCTGATTCAGCGTCTGGTGGCCGGTGATCCGGCCTTCACCCCGTTGGAAGCCCTGGCCTCGGTGGGGCTGGGGATGGAATGGGGGGTGCCGGAATTCTTCTCGTTGCTGCTGGGCGGCATGATCCGGGTGGCCAGCCGCGACAACTTGCCGTTGACGGCCCGCGACCTGGAAGTCTTCATCGCCCATGTGCGCTATGACGTGCTGCACGCTGTTTCCGTCATGCTGGTCACCAGCCTTTACATGAAGGACGACGGCGACGTGGCCGTGGTCAAGAACGCCTGCAACACCTTGATGGCCGGGCGTTACGCCATGATGGGCGACGTCTATGCCCATGTGTTCGGGCAAGCCTGTCCGTCTTTTGGGGAAATCGGCCTGGAAGACCGCTACAAGCTGACGGATCGCCGTATCGAAGCGGCGCTGCTCAAGGCCCGGCAAAGCGTGGCCCCGAAAAACGTCGAGCGGGGCGATGAATATCGCGCCCGCCCGGATGTCCCTTTCGTCTTTCGCTGATTACTTCTCGGCGAAAGCCTTTTCGATGACGTAATCGCCGGCACCCGCGTGGCTGCCTTGGTTGAAACCAATGCTGTCCAGATAATCGGCCAGTTCGTTCATCATGTTGGGATTGCCGCAGATCATCACGCGGTCTTCCTCGCGGTTCAGCGGCGGCACGCCCAGGTCGCTGAACAGCTTGCCCGACTTCACCAGATCGGTGATGCGGCCCTGGTTGCGGAAATCCTCACGCGTCACGGTCGGGTAATAGACCAGCTTGTGGCGGGCTTCCTCGCCGAAGAATTCGTTCTTGGGCAATTCCTCGGTGATGAAGTCGGTATAGACCAGGTCGCGGATGAAGCGCACGCCGTGCACCAGGATCACCTGATCGAAGCGTTCGTACACCTCGGGGTCCTTGATCAAGGACAGGAAGGGCGCCAGACCGGTGCCGGTGGACCACAGATACAGGCGCTTGCCGGGTAGCAGGTTGGGTAAAACCAGGGTGCCGGTGGTCTTCTTGTTCACCAAGATGGTGTCGCCGGGCTGGATGTGCTGCAGGCGCGAGGTCAAGGGGCCGTTGGGCACCTTGATGGACAGGAATTCCAGATGTTCCTCGTAATTGGCGCTGACCATGGAATAGGCGCGCATCAGCGGTTTGCCGTCGACCATCAGGCCGATCATGGCGAATTGGCCGTTTTCGAAGCGAAAGCCCGGGTCACGGTTCAGTTTCAGGGTGAACAGGGAATCGGTCCAGTGATGGACGTCCAGAACCGTCTTTTCCAGAATGTTCGACATTGGCCTTCGCTCATTGATCACAAGGGGGGATCGCAAGGGGGA
Organism: Magnetospirillum sp. 64-120; assembly: GCA_001898825.1. Taxonomy (GTDB): domain Bacteria; phylum Pseudomonadota; class Alphaproteobacteria; order Rhodospirillales; family Magnetospirillaceae; genus Magnetospirillum. The sequence continues at coordinate 319,900 of MKVK01000011.1, read as the reverse complement.
TAATCGCGCCGCAACATGGCGGAACGCTTATCTACATAGCAATTCGCCAACACAACATCAACAAAAATGTAGTTTATAACATAAACACACAAATTTAGTGTTTATTGAAGCTCGATCCAGACCGGGGTGTGGTCGCTGGCTTTTTCCTTGCCGCGCGGTGCTTTGTCGATGTCGCAGGCGGTCAGCCGGTCGGCGGCCCCAGGGGACAACAGGAAATGGTCGATGCGCAATCCGTTGTCGCGTGGCCAGGCCCCGGCTTGGTAATCCCAGAACGAATAACGGCCCGGTTCGGGGTGCAGGGCGCGGAAAGCCTCGGTCAGGCCCAGATGGCACAATTCGCGGAACAAAGCCCGGCTTTCCGGCCGGCACAGCGCATCGTTGGCCCAGCCGGCCGGGTCGTAGACGTCGGCATCGGTTGGACAGATGTTGTAGTCGCCGCCCAGTACGAAGGGCAGGTCCTGAGCCAACAAAGTCTTGGCATGGTTGACCAGTCGGCGCATCCAGCGCAATTTGTAGTCGAATTTGTCCCCCGGGGTGGGGTTGCCATTGGGCAGATACAGACTGGCGATGCGCAGCCCCTGGATGTCGGCCTGGATATAGCGGGCTTGTTCGTCGGATTCGTCACCGGGCAAGCGGCGCTGGATGTTTTCCATGGGGTGACGCGACAGGATGGCGACGCCGTTATAGGATTTCTGCCCATGAACCGCGACGTTCCAGCCGGCGCTTTCGAATTCCATCAAGGGGAAGCCGTCGTCCTGGCATTTGATCTCTTGCAACAGCGTGACGTCGGGCTTGGCCTGGTCCAGCCATTCCATCACGTTGGGAAGGCGGGCCTTGACCGAATTGACGTTCCAGGTGGCGATACGCAGCATAGGGCCTCGGAGGTGCAAGAGTGGCGAATGGTCTGATTATACGGACTTTGGTCTTTTTGGCATGGATGGTTTGCGGCCCGATGGCTTGGGCGCAAGCCTGTCCGCCCATGCCGACGGCCCAGATGTCGTTTCAGACCGACATGGTGTCGCCGGTTTACCGCAACGATCGGAACCGGGCGGTGGTGACCCAATTGGCCGGGCACAGCGGCAACCCCAATCTTCGCCAGCACGGACTGACCCGTTCCGAGACGGATTTCCAGCTGGCGATCACCCTTGCCATCGCCGATCTGGGCAACAACCGCTTGTGCGTGGCCCTGAAAGACGTCAAGGGGACGTGGCTGCTTAGTCTGCTTGAGGTGGACGTGGTTTCGGAACTGGCGCCGGGGACCTGTCCTCATGGGGTGGTCCGGGCCCACGAAAACCAGCATGTGGCCCTGACCAAGCAGGTGTTCACCCGTCACATGGCGCCGATGCGCGCCCGCTTCGCCGAGGTGGTCCGTGGCATCAAGCCGCAGCTGATCCGTGGGTCGGCGGCCCAGGCGTCGCGACAATTCCAGAGCCATATCCTGACAGAGATGAAAATAGCATTGGCGGCGTACAATCGCGATGTGGCCGCCGCCAATGCCGTCATCGACACGCCGGAAAACTATCGGTCGGAAACCGCCAAATGCCCGGTCTGGAAGTGATCAGACCGAGAAGCTGGAGCCGCAGCCGCAGGTCGAAGTGGCTTGCGGGTTCTTGAACTGGAAGCTGGCGCCCATCAGGTCCTCGACGAAATCCACCATGGTGCCGTCCAGGATTTCCAGGGACGTCTGGTCGACCACCAGCTTGACGCCGTGCTGTTCGCTGACCACGTCGTCTTCGTTGGTCTTGTCGTCCAGCTCGATATTGTACTGAAAACCGGAACAGCCGCCACCCGACACCCCCAGGCGCAGCATCAGGTTGGGCTTGCCTTCCATGGAAATCAGGGTTTGGACGCGCTGGGCGGCGCTTTCGGTCAGGATGACTTGCGACATAAAGCTACCTCGAAAATAACGGTTCCGGCGGAATTGTTCCGACCTTAGCACATGCGATATGGGGTGCGGTAGCCGAAGGGCAAGTGGTTGCGTTCGGACCTTGGCGACGTTAGTGTCCGCAGATGCATCAGACGCTGTCGTCCCGATCCGCCATTCTTGCGCCTTTCGCCTGCCGGCCCGAGGAATCGCGCGGTCGTCTTTATCCGGAACCGGAAAGCCCGACGCGTTCGCCGTTCCAGCGCGACCGCGACCGCATCATCCATTCCGCCGCTTTCCGCCGCCTGCAATACAAGACCCAGGTTTTCGTCTATCACGAAGGCGAAAATTTCCGCACCCGGCTGACCCATTCGCTGGAAGTCTCGCAGATCGCCCGCTCCATCGCCCGCGTGCTGGGGCTGGAAGAAGACATGGCCGAATCCCTGGCCCTGGCCCATGACCTGGGGCACACGCCCTTCGGCCATGCCGGCGAGGACGCGCTGCAGGACGTGCTGTCCGCCCATGGTGGCTTCGATCATAACGCCCAGTCGCTTCGGGTGGTGACCAAGCTGGAACGCCGTTATGTGGAATTCGACGGCCTGAACCTGACCTGGGAAACCCTGGAAGGACTGGTCAAGCACAATGGTCCGCTGACCGGCCCCTTGGCCAAGCCCTGCGAGGACCCGCTGCCCGGCGCCATCACCGAATACGTCACCCGCCACGATCTGGAACTGGATACCTTCGCCAGTGCCGAGGCCCAGGCGGCGGCGCTTTCCGACGACATCGCCTATAACAACCACGACATCGACGACGGCTTGCGGGCCGGGCTGTTCACCATCAAGGATCTGGAAGACGTACCGTTGGTCGGGCCGGTCTTCCACGCGGTGGCCAAGGAATATCCCGACGCCGACGTGTCGCTGCACATCCACGAAGCGGTGCGCCGCATGATCGGCATGATGATCCTGGACTGCATCGAGGAAACGCAAAGCCGCATCGCCCAGTTCAAGCCGAAATCGGCGGACGAGGTCCGCAGCCTGAAGATGCCGTTGGTGTCGTTTTCCGATAAGATGCGGGCCAATGACGCGGCACTGAAAAAGTTCCTGTTTCCCAACATGTACCGGCACTTCACCGTCAACCGCATGACCAGCAAGGGGCGCCGCGTGGTGAAGGATCTGTACAATCTGCTGTTCGCCGAACCCGGCTGCCTGCCGCCCGAATGGCGACGCTTGACCGACGGGGCGGGAACCGCCAAGACCGCCCGCGTGGTCGGCGATTACATCGCCGGCATGACCGACCGCTTTGCCCTGGACGAACATCGTCGTCTGTTTGACATGCAAGAGAAGCCCTGAATGAACCTGTTCAAGTATTTCCGCGAAGAAATCGTCGCCGCCTTGGGCCGCCTGGATCTGCCGGCGGGTTTGGACACCGGCAAGGTGACCGCCGAGCCCCCGCGTGAGGAAGCCCACGGCGACGTCGCCACCAACGCCGCCATGGTGCTGTCCAAGGGCGCCGGCATGAAGCCGCGCGACCTGGCGGAAAAGCTGGCCGCCGAACTGCGCGGACATCCGGCGGTGGCGGCGGTGGAAATCGCCGGTCCGGGGTTCATCAACCTGCGACTGGTGGAAAGCTTCTGGGCCGAACGCCTGGCCGAAATCCTGAAGGAAGGCGCCGCTTACGGCAATTCGGACATGGGGGCCAACGCGCCGGTCAACGTGGAATACGTCTCGGCCAATCCCACCGGCCCCATGCATATCGGCCACGCCCGCGGCGCCGTGGTCGGCGACGTCCTGGCCTCGCTGCTGGCCAAGGCGGGTTACGCCGTCAGCCGCGAATATTACATCAACGACGCCGGGTCCCAGGTGGACGTGCTGGCGCGATCCGCCCATCTGCGTTACCGGGAAGCCCTGGGCGAGACCATCGAGATTCCGGAAGGCCTGTATCCGGGGGAATACCTGAAGCCGACCGGCGCCAAGCTGGCGGAAATCCACGGCGACAAGTTCAAGGACGCCCCTGAATCCGAATGGCTGCCGGCTTTCCGCCTGTTCGCCGTCGAGTCGATGATGGGGATGATCCGCGAGGATCTGGCGGCGCTGGGGGTCAAGCACGACGTCTTCACCTCGGAACGCGGTCTGGTGGAAGGCGGCAAGGTCGACGCGGCGCTGAACTACCTGGAAGGCCTGGGGCAGGTCTACGAAGGCGTGCTGGAGCCGCCCAAGGGCAAGGTTCTGGACGATTGGGAACCGCGTCCGCAGACCCTGTTCCGCGCCACCGCCTTCGGTGACGACGTGGACCGGCCGCTGAAGAAGTCGGACGGGTCGTGGACCTATTTCGCTTCCGACATCGCCTATCACCTGGACAAGTACCGTCGCGGCTTTCCATTGATGATCGACATCTGGGGCGCTGATCACGGCGGTTACGTCAAGCGCATGCAGGCCGCCGTCAAGGCGGTGAGCGAGGGCGGCGGCGACCTGGACGTGAAATTGTGCCAGATGGTCAACCTGATGAAGGGCGGCCAGCCCTACAAGATGAGCAAGCGGGCGGGGACCTTCGTCACCCTGCGCGACTTGGTGGACCAGGTGGGCAAGGATGTGGTCCGCTTCATCATGCTGACCCGCAAGAACGACGCCCATCTGGATTTCGACCTGGACAAGGTGCTGGAACAGTCGCGCGACAACCCGGTCTTCTATGTGCAATACGCCCATGCCCGCTGTCATTCGGTGTTGCGCCACGGTGCCCAGGCCCTGGCCGGCGCCGACCTGTCAGGCCCTGCCTTGGCGGCAGGACCTTTGGCCCGCTTGACCGATCCGGCCGAGCTTGCTGTGATCAAGGTGCTGGCCGGTTGGCCGCGTCTGGTGGAAAGCGCCGCCGAAGCCCACGAGCCGCATCGCGTGGCCTTTTACCTGAACGACGTGGCCGCCGCCTTCCACGGGCTGTGGAACAAGGGCAAGGACGACACCCAACTGCGTTTCCTGATCGAAGGCGACGCGGAATTGTCCCTGGCCCGCATGGCCCTGGTACGTGCCGTCGCCGACGTCATCGCGTCGGGTCTGGCGGTGTTTGGTGTGGAACCGGTGGAGGAGATGCGCTGACATGGCGGGACACCCCGACGACGACTATAACCGCGACATCCTGGATATCATCCCCGAGCGTTTCGACGCCGACCCGGACAGCTATCCGGCCCGATCCGGCCTGCGTTTGCGCAACTGGCTGATCCTGGGCGGCGCGGTGCTGGCCGTGGGCGTGGCGGTGGCGGTGGGATGGCGCATGTTCGCCGGCTCCGGCGTCAACGCCGACGGGGTGCCGGTGATCACCGCCGACCAACGTCCCATCAAGATCAGGCCCGACGATCGCGGCGGCATGCAGGTCCCCAACCAGGACAAGCTGGTTTACGGCCGTCTGGAACAGGGCGAGGGCGACACCAAGGTGGAACGGTTGTTGCCGCCGGCTGAACAGCCGATTCCGCCGCCGGCCACGCCGCCGGAAGCCGCCGCCAAGCCGGCCGCCCCTGTGCAAGAGGTGATGAAGCCGGCCCCCATGCCCGCGCCGGCGCCCGTCGCGGCTCCGACGCCCGCTCCGGCGCCGGTGGCGGTCAAGCCGGTCGAGCCGGTGGCGGCTCCGGTGGCGGCAAAGCCCGCTCCTGCACCGCAGGTGGCCAGCACGGCGCCGGCCAAGGCGCCGGCACCCGCACCGGTCAAAACCATCGTTTCCCCGGCCGTGACCCCGGCTCCCGCGCCGGCGCCGGCTCAAAGTGCCGCCAAGACCGCCGCGGTTTCCGGTGGCGGCTATCTGGTGCAGTTGGGCGCCTTGCGTTCGGCGCCCGACGCCGAAAAGGAATGGGGCCGCATCCAGCGTGCCAACAGCGACGTGCTGGGGGGGCTGAAATCCGACGTGGTGCAGGTGGACCTGGGGGCCAAGGGGGTGTTCTGGCGCCTGCGCGCCGGCCCCTTGGACGAACAAGGGGCCCGCCATGTCTGTGGTGAACTGAAAACCCGCAATCAGGGGTGCATGGTTGTCCGCAAGTAATTCTGTCCCGTCAGCGGCGATTTTCGGCTGCTCCGGCTTGGCCCTGACCCAGGCGGAAAAGGAATTTTTCGCCCGGACCAATCCCTTGGGCTTCATCCTGTTCGCCCGCAACGTGGACAATCCCGACCAAGTTCGGGCATTGGTCCGGGACTTGCGCGCATCTGTCGGCCGGGCCGATGCCCCGGTGCTGATCGACCAGGAAGGGGGCAGGGTGCAGCGTCTGCGTCCGCCCCATTGGCGTGCGGCGCCACCCGGGGCGGTGTTCGCCGAACTGGCGGCCAGGGATTCCGAACGTGCCGCGCAGGCGCTGCGGCTGAACTATCGTCTGATCGGTGCCGAACTGGCCGATCTGGGCATCGACGTGGATTGCGCCCCGGTGCTGGACGTGCCCGTTTCCGGCGCCCATGACGTCATCGGTGACCGCGCCTTTGGCAAGACCGCCGCCATGGTGGCCGATCTGGGCCGTGCCGTTTGCGACGGGCTGCTGGACCAAGGCGTGTTGCCGGTGATCAAGCATATCCCCGGGCATGGCCGTGCCATGGTCGATTCCCACCTGTCTTTGCCGGTGGTGGATGCCAGCCGGGCGGAACTGGAAGCCCAGGATTTCGCCACTTTCACGGCCCTGCGTGATCAGCCCTGGGCGATGACCGCCCATGTGGTCTATACCGCCATCGACGCCAAGGCCCCGGCCACCACCTCGGCCAAGGTGATCGGCGAGATCATTCGCGGCCTGATCGGTTTCGAAGGTCTGCTGATATCCGACGACCTGTCCATGAAGGCCCTGGGCGGCAGCTTCGGCGAGCGTACGGCGGCCTGCCTGGAAGCCGGCTGTGACGTGGTTCTGCACTGTAATGGCCAGATGGAGGAAATGTCCGCCATCGCCGCCCAATTGCGGCCCTTGACCGATATCGCCCGTGAAAGGGTGGCCCAGGGACAACGCATGAAGCGTCGCGATGATCTGGATCAGGCCGCCGCCCTGGCCGAGCTGAACCGGTTGCTGGCATGAACGACCTGATCGGCATCGTGCAGCAGGTGTCGGTGGTGGCCTTGCCGCTGGTTTTCGCCATCACCTTGCACGAAGCGGCGCATGGCTATGCCGCCCTGGCCATGGGCGACGACACCGCCAAGCGTTTGGGGCGTATTTCCCTTAATCCGATCCGTCATGTGGACCTGTTCGGCACCATCATCGTGCCGGCCCTGTTGCTGATGATGGGATCGTTCCTGTTCGGCTGGGCCAAGCCGGTGCCGGTGGATTTCCGCAAGTTGCGCAATCCGCGCTATGGCATGGTGGTGGTCGCCGCCGCCGGTCCAGGGGCCAATATCGCCATGGCGATCATTGCCATCCTGTTGATCGGGGTGGTCGGCCATTTGCCCGACTCGGCGGTTGACTGGGCTCGGCTGAATTTGGCAAACGCAATTTATATCAATATATTGCTTGCCGTTTTTAATCTTATTCCGATCCCGCCCTTGGATGGCGGCCGGGTTGCCGTCGGCCTGCTGCCGCGTCATCTGGCCTTTCATCTGGCCTTTCATCTGGCCCGACTGGAAGACAAGGGGATTCTGATCGTCATCGGTTTGCTGATGATCTTGCCGTTGGTCAGTGGATTGGCGGGATACCGTATCGATCCCTTCGATCTGGTGATCCAGCCCGCCATCAATGGTGTGCTGACCTTGCTGGTGGGCATATTCGGCGGCTAGAACCCGATGATCATCCATGTTATTGTGCTGATCAATTCCATCGGCACAAGATATTGCGATGTCAATGCAGGTTGACGTTTTTCAAGCAGATGACGAAGCGCCCCAGCGTTCCCCCGAGGAACGGCTGCTGTTGGACTTGGACGGGTTTGAAGGACCGTTGGACGTGCTGCTGACCCTGGCGCGCGAGCAAAAGGTCGATCTGGCCAAGATTTCCATTCTGAAACTGGCCGACCAGTACCTGGAATTCGTCAACCGCATTCGCCAGCGTCACCTGGACCTGGCGGCGGAATATCTGGTGATGGCGGCGTGGCTGGCCTATCTGAAGTCACGTCTGCTGCTGCCGGAGCCCGAGCCGGAACAGGAAGGCCAGCCCAGCGCCGCCGAGATGGCAGACATCCTGGCCTTTCGCCTGCGCCGCCTGGAAGCCATGCAACAGGCGGGCACCACCTTGGTCAACCGGGCGCAATTGGGCCGGGACATCTTTGCCCGTGGCGAGCCGGAAGAGGTGCCGGTGATCACCCATTCCTTGTTCGACGTGGAATTGTTCGACCTGCTTAAGGCTTACGCCGACCATGTGGTGCGCACCTCGGTGCGGACGCTGCACATCGAGGCCCCTGACTTGTATTCGGTGGAAGACGCGCTCAGGCGGCTGGAACGCATGCTGGGCACCATGCCCGATTGGTCGGTGCTGTCGTCCTATCTGCCCAGCTTCCAGGGTGACAGCCTGAAGATGAAGTCGGCGGTGGCGTCCACCTTCATCGCGGCCCTGGAACTGGCCAAGCAGGGACGCTTGCAATTGCGCCAGGATGGCGGTCCTTATTCGCCCATCTATGTGAAAGCGGGCGAGGCTGCGGCGTGAGCGATCAATTCGACCCTGAACATCTGCGCTTGCTGGAAGCGCTTTTGTTCGCGTCCCATCAGCCCTTGGACGAACGCGACCTGAACGACAAGCTGCCCGACGATGCCAACGTTCCGGCCTTGTTGGAGGAATTGCAGCGTCAGTATGCCGGACGCGGGGTCAACTTGGTCCGGCGTGACGCCAAATGGGCCTTCCGCACCGCGCCCGATCTGGCCGGGCAGCTGACCATCGAGCAGACCCAGACCCGGCGTCTGTCGCGTGCCGCCATCGAGGTGTTGGCCATCATCGCCTACAACCAGCCGATCACCCGTGCCGAGATCGAGGAAGTGCGCGGCGTGGCACTGTCCAAGGGGACTTTGGACTTGCTGTTCGAGGCCGGCTGGATCAGGCCACGCGGGCGGCGGCGCACTCCGGGCAAGCCGCTGCAATGGGGCACCAGCGACGGTTTCTTGGACCATTTCGGTCTGGAAAGCCTGGAAGACCTGCCCAATCTCAAGGAATTGAAGGCCGCCGGCCTGCTGGATACCCGTCCGGCCGCCGACGCCTATGGGAACCGTGCGGTTGATGATCTGGCTCCGGTGGACACCGCCGAGGACGAAGACGACGAACCGGAACTGGATTTGTTGGAAGAAGACGACAGCGACTTGCTGGGGTTGGCGGAATAGGGCGGTTGCGGGACCCGCGCAAGTCTGCGATGATCCGCCCCTTCGCTTTTATCCCTGCGGGCAGGAGAATTTTCTATGGGTAGCTTCAGCATTTGGCACTGGCTGATCGTTCTGGTCATCGTGCTTCTGCTGTTCGGCGCGGGCAAGATCCCCAAGCTGATGGGCGACATGGCCAAGGGCGTCAAGGCCTTCAAGAAGGGCCTGAACGAAGAAGACGACGTCCCGGCGGCCAAGCCGGCCGAATCGCAGCGCCTGGAATCCGAAGCTGCCGCCCAACCGGCAGAAAAGGACACCGCCCGCCACTAAGGGCGGCGCTTTCCATCGTCGCAAGGGGCCTGGCGCATGTTCGATATCGGCATGGACGAAATGGCTTTGGTGGCCGTCGTGGCGTTGATCGTCATCGGCCCCAAAGACCTGCCGCATGTGTTGCGCATGTGCGGGCGCTGGGTCCGCAAGGCGCGCGAATTGGCGGGTGAATTCCAGCGCGGCGTCGACGACATGGTGCGCGAAACCGAATTGTCCGAGCTGAAAAGCCAGGTCGAGAAGGTGGCCGACACCAACGCGTTACGCCGCGAGATCGAGAAAAGCATCGATCCCACCGGCGACATCGCACGGTCGCTGGAAGCGCCTAAGATAGAGCCTCTGGAAGCGCCCAAGCTGGAAAATCCGGTGGCAAGCGCTGCCACCGAAGCCGCGCCCTCGGTTGTGGCCCCCGAAAAGCCGCCGGCAGCATGAGCAACATGACCGAAGACAAGACCATGCCCTTGCTCGACCATCTGGTCGAGCTGCGCCAACGCCTGCTGTGGTCGGTGTTGGCCTTCGTTGTCGTCTTCGCGGCGTGTTTCTATTTCTCCGCCGACATCTACGCCTTCCTGATGGACCCCTATGCCAAGGTGGCCTTGGACAAGGGCGGCATGCGGCGGCTGATCTATACCGCCCCCACCGAAGCCTTCTTCACCTATGTGAAGGTGTCGGCCTTCGCCGCGGGCGTCATCTGCTTCCCGGTCTGGGCCGGACAGTTGTGGGCCTTTGTCGCCCCGGGGCTTTACAAGAACGAACGTCAGGCTTTCATGCCCTTCCTGTTCGCCACCCCGGTGCTGTTCACCATGGGGGCCGCCCTGGTGTACTTCCTGGTCCTGCCCATGCTGTACACCTATCTGCTGGGTTTCGAAAATCTGGTTCCCCATCAGGGCGAGCTTCCCATTCAGCTGGAAGCCAAGGTCAGTGAATCGCTGTCCTTGATCATGACCCTGATCTTCGCCTTCGGTCTGGCTTTCCAGATGCCGGTGCTGCTGACCCTGTTGGCCCGCGTCGGCTTGGTGACCGCCAAGGGCTTGGCGGAAAAGCGCCGTTACGCCATCGTTGCCGTCTTCATCTTCGCCGCCGTGGTGACGCCGCCGGACGTGGTCAGCCAGCTGTCCTTGGCCATCCCCATGGTGCTGCTGTACGAAGCCTCGATCATTTCCGCCCGCATGGCCGAAAAGAAGCGCGGTGAATCGTCCGAGGACGAGGACGACGACGACGAGGACGACCCGGTCGACGAGACCGACTTCAATCATTGATCCCGCTTAAAGTGGATGTGACGTCATGCACGACCTGAAATGGATTCGCGACAATCCCGAGGCTTTTGACGCTGGCTTGGCCCGGCGCGGTCTGGAAGCGCGTTCCGCCCAATTGATCCGTCTGGATGGCGAACGCCGCGCCGCCCAAACCCGCCTGCAGGAAATGCAGGCGCAACGCAACGAAACCTCCAAGCAGATCGGCATCATCAAGAAGCAGGGCGGCGACGCCGGCGCCATCATGGAAGAGATGGCGCGGCTGAAGGAAGACATCCCGCTGATGGAAGCCCAGGACAAGTCGCTGGGCGAGGAAATCGAAGCCATTTTGGCCTCGATCCCCAACCTGCCGGGCTTGGACGTGCCCGACGGCCCTGACGAGGATCATAACGTGGAAGTGCGCCGCTGGGGCACCCCCCGCGACTTCGCCTTCCAACCGCTTGAACACGACGCCATCGGCACCAAGCTGGGGCTGATGGATTTCGACGGCGCCGCCAAGCTGTCGGGCGCCCGTTTCGTGGTGCTGAAGGGCAAGTTGGCCCGTCTGGAACGCGCCATCGCCCAGTTCATGCTGGATGTGCAGACTGACGAACACGGCTATACCGAGGTCAGCCCGCCGACCCTGGTCAAGGATGCCGCCCTGTTCGGTACCGGCCAATTGCCCAAGTTCGGCGACGACCTGTTCAAGGCCAATACCGGCCATTGGCTGATCCCCACGGCGGAAGTGCCGCTGACCAATTTGGTGGGCGATTCCATCCTGGACGAGGCGGCTTTGCCGGTTCGTATGACCGCGCTCACCCTTTGCTATCGTTCCGAGGCCGGGGCGGCGGGCAAGGACACTCGTGGCATGATCCGCCAGCATCAGTTCTGGAAGGTCGAGATGGTGTCCATCGCCCATCCGGACCAGTCGGAAGCCGAGCATCAGCGCATGACCCAATGCGCCGAAACCATCCTGCAGCGCCTGGAACTGCCGTACCGCACCATCGTGCTGTGCACCGGCGACATGGGCTTTTCCTCGCAGAAGACCTATGACATCGAAGTGTGGCTGCCGGGGCAGGGGCGCTATCGCGAGATTTCGTCGTGTTCCAATTGCGGCGATTTCCAGGCCCGGCGCATGAAGGCACGGTTCAAGGGGGAAAAGGGCAACCGTTTCGTCCACACGCTGAACGGTTCCGGTCTGGCCGTCGGCCGCACCCTGGTCGCCGTGCTGGAAAACTACCAGCAAGAAGACGGTTCCATCCGCGTCCCCGAAACGCTGCGCCCCTATATGGGCGGGCTGGAAGTCATTTCCTGACGCCATGTTCGCGCCCATCGCCGACTTGTCCCGCGCCCGCATCCTCATCAGCAATGATGACGGGATCAACGCGCCGGGCATCAAGGTGCTGGAACGCATTGCCCGGTCACTCAGCGATGACGTCTGGGTCGTGGCCCCCGATAGCGAGCAATCGGCGGCGGGCCACTCGCTGACCCTGCGGCGGCCCTTGCGGATCAAGCCGGTGTCGGAACGCCATTTTTGCGTTGACGGCACGCCCACCGACGCGGTGCTGCTGGGCGTCAATCACGTATTGACGGATAAGAAGCCCGATCTGGTGTTGTCGGGGATCAACCGGGGCGCCAACATGGGCGACGACGTCACCTATTCCGGCACCGTGGCGGCGGCCATGGAAGCCACCATCCTGGGCATTCCCTCCATCGCCTTGTCGCAATTCCTGCGCCCCGACCAGCCTGTGCATTGGTCCACCGCCGAACATTGGGGACCGCAGGTGATCCGCAAGGTGTGTCAGGTGGGGTGGGGGCTGAACGTGCTGATGAACGTCAACTTCCCCGACGTGCTGCCGGCCCAGGTCAGCGGTATCGAGGTGGTGCGCCAGGGCAAGCGCAAGATCGGCGATGAACTGATCGAACGGCGTGATCCGCGTGGCGAGCCCTATGTGTGGATCGGCGCCCAACGGTCCGAGGAACAAGGCGTGCCGGGCACTGACATCGAGGCGGTGATGCGGGGCGCCGTGGCGGTGACGCCCCTTTGCGTCGATCTGACCCATGGGGCGACCATGGATGCCCTGAAGCCTTTGTTCGGCTAGGAATACAGGCATGAGCACCGCCGAATCCCGTGTCATCCGGCTGCTGATGGAATTGCGCGGTCAAGGAATCACCGATGCCCGGGTGCTGAGCGCCTTGGAGAAGGTGCCGCGTGAACGTTTCGTCGCCCAGCCGTTCCTGGATCAGGCTTATGAAAACCATGCGTTGCCCATTGCCTGTGGGCAGACGGTCAGCCAGCCCTATATCGTCGCCCTGATGACCCAGGCGCTGGAAGTGGGCGAGCGCATGAAGGTGCTGGAAATCGGCACCGGGTCCGGCTATCAGGCCGCCGTGCTGTCGCGGCTGTGCCGGCGGCTTTACACCATCGAGCGCCACAAGCCGTTGCTGGTCGAGGCGGAAAAGCGTTTCCGCGAACTGCGCATCCACAACATCACCGCCAAGCTGGGCGACGGCGGCTTGGGCTGGCCGGAACAGGCGCCGTTCGAACGCATCATGGTCACCGCCGCCGCCCACGACATCCCGCCGCTTTTGGTGGATCAACTGCAGGTGGGCGGCATCATGGTCCTGCCGGTGGGCGAGGTGGGCCGCGGCAGCCAGGACCTAGTCCGGGTGGTCAAGCTGGAACGCGGTATCGACATCCAGCATCTGGAACCTGTGCGTTTCGTCCCCCTGGTCGAAGGTTTGCCCGACTCTTGACGTTGCCGGGCACGGATTCGCCGCGTATAGTGCGGCCCATGCGCGCGTCCATACCTCATATGGTGTCCCGATGGGTCCTGTTAGCTGTGCCTTTGGCGCTGCTGGCGGCCTGTTCCCCCAATTTCCGAGGCGGCGCGCCGGTCAGTCGCGGGGTTCCGCAACAATCCTGCGGCGGGGTGGTCACCGTCTATTCCGGCGACACCCTTTATTCCATCGCCCGGCGCTGCAATGTGTCGGTCCGCGATTTGATCGAGGCCAACAACCTCGGCGCCCCCTATGTCATCGTTCCTGGACAGACGATCCGCATTCCCGGCGGCGGCGAATACGTGGTCCAGCGCGGCGACGCGCTGTTGCTGGTGGCCCGGCGCCTGGGGGTGGAATTCCAGACCCTGGCGCGGCTGAACGGCAAGACACCGCCCTACACCATTTACGTGGGGGAAAAGCTGAAGCTGCCGGGCGGGCGTTCCAATTCCGGCGGGGCCGGTGGTGCCCTGGTCATCGCCTCGCCCAATTCCGGCCGACAAAACGCCGAACCGTCTTCGGCCTCGACGCGGGTGAACTCGGCGCCGCCGCCGCCTTCGTCGCCGGGGACCGTCACCACCACCGCGTCGGACACCACGCAAAAACCGGTTGCCGAAGCCCGTCACCCGGCCTTCGAACCCAGCCAGACCCTGCCGCCACCGCCGCCGCCCATGGTCGGCAAGGGCTTCATCTGGCCGGTCAAGGGCGAGGTGGTGGCCGAATTCGGCCCCCTGGCCAAGGGGCAGAACAACGACGGCATCAACATCGCCGCCCCCCGCGGCACCCCGGTGCGTTCCACCGAGAACGGCGTCGTCGCCTATGTGGGCAACGAGTTGAAAGGCTTTGGAAACCTGCTGCTGATCAAGCATTCCGATGGCTGGGTCAGCGCCTATGCCCATAACGAGCAGGTGATGGTGCGCAAGGGCGATTCGGTCAAGCGCGGGCAGCAGATCGCCACCGTGGGCTCGTCGGGCGGGGTGGATACGCCGCAACTGCATTTCGAGTTGCGGCGCGGTACCGAAGCGGTCAACCCCACCGCCCATCTGACGGGGTCGTGACGGCCAAAGCCTCTTGACCAAAGACAAGGGCCGCCCGTGGGGACGGCCCTATCTTTCCATCCATGTTCCAAAGATTCGACACCGCACCGACCCTGGCCCCCGACGAAGCGATGATCGTCGGCGCTCTCGTCATTCTGGGCGGCATCGCCCTGTTCGTGGGCGTGCTTTACGTCACCCGCTGGCTTGCCAGACGGTAGTTTAAACGCCACGCGGGCTTTGTCTCAGTCGATGGGCGTGCCCAGGCGACCGGCCAGATCCTGGATGAACTGCCACGCGACGCGGCCCGAGCGCGAACCACGGGTGACCGCCCATTCATTGGCTTCGCGATGCAGTTCATCCGTGCTGATGGGCAGCCGATAGCAGGTTGCATAGCCTTCGATGATCTCGAAATAGGTATCCTGGTTGACGTGATGGAAGCCCAGCCACAGGCCGAAGCGGTCGGACAACGACACTTTTTCCTCGACCGCTTCGCCGGGATTGATGGCGGTGGACCGCTCGTTCTCGATCATGTCGCGCGACAGCAGGTGGCGGCGGTTCGATGTGGCGTAGAAAATCACGTTGGACGGCCGGCCTTCGATGCCGCCGTCCAGCACCGCCTTCAGCGATTTGTAGGCTTCGTCCTGACCCTCGAACGACAGGTCGTCGCAGAACAGGATGGTGCGGCGCCCCTGGCTGCGCAAGATGCGCAGCAGGCGGGGCAGGGACGGGATGTCTTCGCGGTGGATTTCCACCAGCAGCAGCTTGTGGGCGCCTTCTTCGTTGATGGTGGCGTGGGCGGCCTTGACCAGCGAGCTTTTGCCGGTGCCGCGCGCCCCCCACAACAGCGCGTTGTTGGCGGGCAGGCCATTGGCGAAACGCCGGGTGTTGTCCAGCAATTGCTCGCGCTGGCGCTCGATGCCCTTCAACAATTGGATTTCCACCCGGTTGACCTGGGGGACCGGTTCCAGCCAATCGGGATCGGCATGCCAGACGAAAGCGTCGGCGGCGGCCAGGTCCACTTCGGCCAAAGGCGGCGGGGCCAAGCGTTCCAAAGCGGTGGCGATTCGGGTCAAAACGGCAATGGTATCAGCGTCCATGGCAGGCGAAATCCAGGTCGATGGCGTGGGCTGAACACCCTAATGGCGACAAGCCCGGGCGGCAAGGCTTTGAAAAAGGCGGGAGTTAAGGTTTGCAACCGCTCGCCTTGTCGCTATATTCCGCTGACTTCGCCATGAAAGGCCACTGATCCAAGGAGTTCTTCCATGTTCGTGTCCCCCGCCTATGCCCAGGCCGCCGCTTCTGCTGGTGGGCTCGCCGGAGGCGTCGAGGCCTTCCTGCCTCTGATCCTGATCTTCGTGGTCTTCTATTTCCTGATGATCCGTCCGCAACAAAAGCGCATGAAGGCGCACAAGGAAATGCTGGGCACGCTCCGTCGCGGTGACCGCGTCGTGCTGGGTGGCGGCATCATGGGCCAGGTCGCCAAGGTGACCAGCGAAACCGAAGTCCAGGTGGAAATCGCCGAAGGCGTCAAGGTGCGCGTGGTCCGTTCGGCCATCCAGGAAGTGGTGTCCAAGACCGAGCCGGTGGCTGCCAAGGACGAGTCCAAGGACGACTCCGAAGCCTCGGCTGAAAAGTAACCCTTTTTTCTTTCTGCAAAAGACGGAACCGTCATGCTTCAATTTCCCAAGTGGAAGATCGTGATGGTGCTGCTGGTCGCCCTGTGCGGGGCGATCTGGGCCGCACCCAACCTGCTGCCGCGGGAAACCACCGACCGTATGCCATCGTGGTGGCAGCCGGTCAGCCTGGGGCTTGATCTGCAGGGCGGTTCCTATCTTTTGCTGGAAGTCGACACCGCTTACATCAAGCGCGAACACCTGTCCGGCATGGTGGAAGCCCTGCGCGCCACCCTGCGCAAGGAAAAGGTCCGCTATTCCGAACTGGGCAGCAGCCAGGACAACGTCAAGGTTCGCATCTCGGACGAAGCCGAACGCGAACGGGTGCGACCCGAACTGCGGAAGATCGACCCCGAAGCCCTGATGGACGTGTCGTCCGACGGCATGTTCGTGTTCACCTATTCCGAACAGGCCACCGCCAAGCGCATCAATCAGGCGGTGGAGCAATCCATCGGCATCGTGCGCCGCCGCGTCGACGAATTGGGCACGCGCGAGCCGTCCATCCAGCGTCAGGGGGCCGACCGCATCATCGTCCAGCTTCCCGGCGTGAAGAACCCCGAGCACATCAAGTCGCTGCTGGGCAAGACCGCCAAGCTGACCTTCCATCTGGTGGACGACACCGCCAGCCCGGAAGATGCTGCCCGTGGCCGTATTCCCCCGGGCTCCATGCTGCTGCCTTCGGCTGAAAGCGGCCGGGGCCAGCCGATCCAATACGTGGTGCGCAAGCGCGTCGAAGTGGGCGGCGACCTGTTGACCGATTCCCAGGCCACTTTCCAAAACGGCCAGCCGGTCGTGTCCTTCCGTTTCTCGGTGGCCGGCGGCAAGCGTTTCGGCGACACCACCTCGGCCAATGCCGGCAAGATGCTGGCCATCGTCTTGGACGAAAAGGTGATTTCGGCGCCGCGCATCAACGAACCCATCTTGGGTGGCTCGGGCATCATCTCGGGCAGCTTCACCGTCCAGGATGCCAACGACCTGGCCTTGCTGCTGCGTGCTGGCGCCTTGCCGGCGCCGCTGCAGGTGCTGGAAGAACGCACCGTCGGTCCTGATCTGGGCGCCGATTCCATCCAGGCCGGGGCCATCGCCAGCGGCGTGGGTCTGATCACCGTGATCGTCTTCATGGTGCTGATCTATGGGACCTTGGGGTTGCTGGCCAACGTCGCCCTGGTGCTGAACCTGGTGATCCTGCTGGCCTTGATGTCGGTGCTGGGCGCGACGCTTACGCTTCCGGGCATCGCCGGCATCGTGCTGACCATGGGTATGGCGGTTGACGCCAACGTGCTGATCTATGAGCGCATGCGTGAAGAGCAAAAGGCCGGACGTGGCCTGATCTCGACAGTGCAGGTGGCTTTCGAACGCGCCTTCGGCACCATCTTGGACGCCAACCTGACCACCCTGGCCGCCGCCGCGCTGCTGTTCCAGTTCGGCTCGGGCCCGGTGCGCGGCTTCGCCGTCACTTTGTCGTTGGGTCTGTTAAGCTCGATGTTCACCGCGATCATGGTGACCCGCCTGATGGTGGGGACCTGGATCCGTGTGCGTCGCCCCAAGACCTTGCCGTTGTAAGGACCTGAACCATGAGCTTCTACGGCAATTTCATCGCCCATACGCCCAAGTTCGATTTCGTCGGCAAGCGTATTCCCGCCTTCATCCTGACGGCGGCGCTGATCATCGGCACCTTCGTGTCCATCGCCACCAAGGGCTTCAATTTCGGCATCGACTTCGCCGGCGGTATCCTGATCGAGGTGCAGGCCACCGATGGCCCCGCCAACATCGCCAAGATGCGCGACCAGTTGGGCAACCTGTCCCTGGGTGAAGTCTCGCTGCAGCAATTCGGCGAATCGGGACGTGACGTCATGGTCCGCGTGCAAAAGCAGGACGGTGACGAAAAGGCGCAGATGGCCGCTTTGGCCAAGGTCAAGGAAACCCTGGGCAGCGGTTATGATTACCGCCGCGTCGAAATCGTCGGCCCCAAGGTCGGTGACGAACTGAAGCGCGACGGCGTGCTGGCGGTGGCGCTTTCGGTTCTGGCCATCGCCGCCTATGTGTGGTTCCGTTTCGAATGGCAGTTCGGCGTCGGTGCCTTGATCGCCACCTTCCACGACGTCATCCTGACCTTCGGCTTCTTCTCGGTCACCGGGATGGAGTTCAACCTGACCAGCGTCGCCGCCATCCTGACCATCGCCGGTTACTCCATCAACGACACCGTGGTCATCTATGACCGCGTGCGTGAAAACCTGCGCAAGTACAAGTCGCTGTCCATCTACGAACTGCTGAATCTGGCGGTCAACGAGACCCTGGCCCGCACCTTCCTGACCGTGGCCACGGTGTTCCTGACGGTGGTGTCGCTGCTGGTCCTGGGGGGCGAGGTACTGCACGGTTTCGCCGCTTCGCTGTTGTGGGGTCTGGTTGTCGGCACCTTCTCGTCCATGTATGTGGCGTTGCCGGTGCTGATCTATTTCAACCTGCGCGTCGGCAAGGATCGCGAGGAAGACGAGGCGGCTGCCCAGGCGGCTCCCTGATGGACATCACCCCGGTCGTTAGCGCCGAGTTCCAACTGATTTCCGGTTACGGAGATGGCGGGTTCACCGTTTCGGGAACCCGCCACGAAGGTTCTGTGCTGATCCTGGCCAAGCAGACCTTGGTCTGGCCGGTCGCCCAGGCTGCCGACATCACCATCGACAGCCTGCAGCCGGCCATCGACTACCAGCCCTTGCCGGCAATCCTGCTGATCGGCTGCGGCAAGTCCATGACCGCGCTTCCCAAGGGATTGCGGCAAGCCTTGCGCGCGCATGGCATCGTGGTCGAACCCATGGATACCGGGGCGGCGTGCCGGACCTACAACGTGCTGTTGACCGAAGGCCGCGACGTGGCTGCGGCCCTTATCGCCGTCTAAGGATTGTTTCCAGTTCCGTGATGTCAACTTCCGTGTTGACGTTCAGGAAGGGGTCATGGGGGGCGTTGTCCCATGAGACTTCTGCCGCCCCCATGTCTTGGGCGAACTTCCACACCCCCAAACGGTTTTCGGCCAGGGATTCTTCCAGTTTTGTGATCCAGGTCACCGGCCACAGGCCGAAAACCGGATGCGGGCGCCCGTTGCTGGCGGCGATAGCCGCCGGGACGCCGTCGGTGATCGCCTGTTGCAGACGTTCGGCCAAATCCAAAGGAAACAGTGGCGTGTCGCCGGGAATGGTCAGGCACCAGTGGGCGCCCAGACCTTGCGCCCACTTCAACCCGGTCAGGATTCCGGCCAAAGGTCCCAGAAAACCGGGGACGCCATCGGCCAGGACGGGCAGGGGGCGCGGCGCGAAGCGCCGGGGATCGCCATTGGCGTTCAACGCCAAGTTCCCCACCTGCGGTGTTATGCGATCAATGGCCCGGTCCAGCAAGGTTTCCCCGGCGACCCGGATCAGGCATTTGTCGCCCCCCCCCATGCGGCGGGACAAGCCGCCCGCCAGGATCAGGCCGGGGATGGCGTTCACGGCTTGACCGGACCACCCGGTTCCTCGACCTCGGGAACCTTGAAGTACTTGTCCACCGCCGCCCAGGCGGTGGCGATCGCCATTTCGTGCACGTCGAAGCGGCCCATGGGAGAATACAGCGAGGCGGCCATGTACATGCCGATTTCCTCGACTTCGCCGATGGTGAACACCACCTCGCCGCAGGGCATCTGCACCCGGCGCTTTTGCGCCGCCACGGTGCCGGCCAACTGTTCGGGATGCTTGGGCAGCAGCATGAAGTTCATGAACCACGGCGTCACCAGGATACCGGCGATCCAGTTCTGCCCATCCTCGGTCTGCCAGGGGCGGAAGCCGACCACTTCCACCTTCAGCGCGTGGTTGTAAAGCCCGATATCCTTCATGCGTTCGTCGCCGATGCGGGTGAAGACGTCAGCCAACTGGTTGACAATAGCCAGATCCTGGGCGGTAAGCGGTTCGAACATGAAAAAACCTCGTGGTCGATGGGCGGCGAAGTGTAGCCAAGGACGCCCCCGAATGCGAGGCGACATTGCATAAGTGCCGCGTCTAGGCTATGAGCGTGGACTTGCGCGGGCGCGCTTCACAAAAATGCTAAATAGAGAGGGAACGATGCCCTATAAGCGGATCACTCTGACCCATTTCCTGATCCAGGAGCAGCGCCGCCTGGGCGGCACCGGCGCCTTCACCTCGCTGATGAACGACATCATCACCGCCTGCAAGATGGTCTCGCACGAGGTCAACCGCGGTGCCTTGGTGGGCAACCATGGCGTGGCCGGCAGCGTCAACGTTCAAGGTGAAGACCAAAAGCCGTTGGACGTTCTGGCCAACGACATCTTCCTGCACATGAACGCGCTGGGCGGCAATTACGCCGCCATGGCGTCCGAAGAACTGGAAGACGTGCACGCGGTCAAGGGCACCGCCGACGGCAAGTATCTGTTGTTGTTCGATCCGCTGGACGGTTCGTCCAACATCGACGTCAACATCTCGGTGGGGTCGATCTTCTCGATCCTGAAACTGCCCGAAGGTGTCGACCCGCATTCGGCCGAGGCTTTCCTGCAGCCCGGCGTCAAGCAGATCTGCGCCGGCTATGCCCTTTACGGGTCCTCCACCATGCTGGTGCTGACCACCGGCAAGGGGGTGAACGGCTTCACCTTGGATCGTGACGTGGGCATGTTCTTCCTGACCCACCCCGACATGACCATTCCGGCCGACACCAAGGAATTCGCCATCAACGCCTCGCGTGCCCGTTTCTGGGAACAGCCCGTCAAGCGTTACATCGACGAATGCCAGGCCGGCAAGGAAGGTCCGCGCGGCAAGGATTTCAACATGCGCTGGGTGGCCTCCATGGTGGCCGAGGTCCACCGCATCCTGGTTCGTGGCGGTGTGTTCATGTATCCCGCCGATTCCGAAAACATCAAGAAGGGTGGCAAGCTGCGCCTGATGTATGAAGCCAATCCCATGGCCTTCATCGTCGAGCAGGCCGGCGGCGCCGCCAGCACCGGCCGCCAACGCATGCTGGACGTCCAGCCCACCGGCCTGCATCAGCGGGTTCCGGTGATCCTGGGCTCGAAGAACGAGGTCGAACGCATCGAGGCCTATCACCGGGAAGCCGGTTGACCCGAAAAGAAAGGCGCCCCCTGGGGGGCGCCTTTTTTCATAGCCAGCGGAAGCGTTTCAGCAGCCACCACAGCAGTGGCATCATGATGCCGATCCCTAAGCATAATTCCCAAAAGGCCAAGGGGTCGCCGGTGCCGGGAATGCCGCCGATATTGGCCCCCAGCAGGCCGGCGATCAGCGACGGCGGCAGCAACAGGGCGGTCAGCGCGGTGAAGCGGTTCGAGTTCTTGGCGATCTGTTCGGCGATCTGCGCCGACATGTCTTCATGCAGCACCGTGGCGCGCTCACGCAGCGCATCCAGGTCTTCGATGTGGCGCACCACCTTGTCGGTGACTTCGCGCAGACGCAGGCGGGCATCCTGGGACAGCCACGACGAATCGTCGTGCTGGATGCGGTAAAGGGCGTCGCGCTGCGGCCCCAGATAGCGTCGCAATTGGATGGTCCGTCGCCGCGCCATGGCCAAGTTGCCGCGCATGTCGGCATCGGCTTCCTGTTCCAGGGCCTGGTCTTCCAACTCGCCGATCTCGTCTTCCAGGCCGTCCAGGACGATTTCCAGATGCTCGACCACCCGTTCGGCGATCTGGGCCAGCAAGCCGCCAGGACTGCGCGGTCCCTTGCCGGTCAACAGCGCCAGGCGGATGTTGCGCAAAGCCGACAGCTGATGGTCCTTGTCGCGCAGGGATATCAAACGGTTCGATTCGCCCCAGATATGGATGGGCACCAGTTCGGGGGCGTTGTTTTCTTCGTCCACGTTGACGCCGCGCAACACCACCAACAAGTTGTCGTCCACGTCCTCGACCCGAGGCCGCGATTCGTCGGCCAGCAAAGCCAGGGCCACCAAGGGATCAACGCCGCTGTCCTGGCGCAGCCAGCGGGCGGCGTTTTCGTCATCGCGTTCCAGGTGAATCCACAAGAACCCGTCCTCGGGCCGCCAGTCGCGAACGCCGTTCCAGTCCAGGTCGCGACATCCGCCCTTGCGGTCCAGAAGGGCGGCGAAGCGCAGACCCGGCTGGGTGCCGGTCTTGATGTCTGGAGCGGGGGTGGGGGGCATGGGGCCTCGTCGACTTTATGTGATAGAACGATGGTGACGCAGCTTGGCGATGACAACAAGGGATTGGCGATAAAATGCTGATGGATCTGTCCTTGACCGTCGCCGGACTGATCTTGCTGTTGGCCGGGGGTGAAGCGCTGGTGCGCGGCTCCGTCGCCATCGCCCGTGGGCTGGGGGTGTCGGAACTGGTCATCGGTCTGACCCTGGTGGGCGCCATGACCTCGGTGCCGGAATTGATGGTGTCGGTCAGCGCTGCCTTGGAAGGGGCGCCGGACATGGCGCTGGGCAACGTCGTCGGCAGCAACATCGCCAATCTGCTGCTGATCGTCGCCGCAGGGGCCCTGATCAGGCCATTGCAGGTGTCGCGGCCCATGCTGCTGCATGACGGGGTGATCAACGTCGTCGCCGCCGCCTTGGTGGCCGGCCTGGCCGTCCATGGCGACATCGGGCGCGGGCAGGGATTGGTCCTGGTGTCTTGCCTGATCTGGTATTTGTGGCGGGCCTATCATCTGGAAAAGCGCAACCATCGGGCCAGCATCCACGAAAAGGAAGCCCGCGAGCTGGAAAAGCCGACGCTGCCCCATTGGTTGGCTGTGGTTTTCTGCATTGGCGGCGTGGTGGCGCTGGTGGTGGGGGCGGCCATCCTGGTCAAGGGCGGCACCGGTCTGGCCCGGGCCTTCGGGGTCAGCGAGGCGGTGATCGGCCTTAGTCTGGTGGCCGTCGGCACGTCACTGCCGGAAATGGCCACATCCATGATCGCCGCCTGGCGGGGTCACACCCAAGTGGCCATCGGCAACGTCTTCGGATCGTGCATCTTCAATTCCCTGGGGATCGTCGGCGCCGCCGCCATCCTGGCGCCCCTGCCGGTGGCCCCGGAACTGTTGGGCCGCGACCTGTGGGTGATGGTGGCCGTCAGCGCCCTGGTGCCCTTGTCCATGGCCGTGCGGGCGCGGGTGGGAACCGGTTGGGGCTGGGGATACCTGATGGCCTATTTGGGATATATGGGGATCTTGTTCATTCCCGCTTGATAGGCGTCAAGGTTAGAATGCTTCAAATTGTCCCATCATGCCGCATGGCAATATGACGGAGTTTTTGCGATGGCCACTATTCCCCTGCAAGAGCCGGCCTATCGCGGGGAAAACGGACCGGTTTTCTTCGCCGCCGGTTTTCGCCCGTTTTTCCTGTTCACCGGCTTGCAGGCCCTGTTGACCCTGCCTTTGTGGCTGGTGGTCTATGTGGGGGGAATCGACCTGAACCTGCCTTTCGCCGCCGCCGTCTGGCACGGCCACGAGATGGTGTTCGGTTTCGCTGGCGCCGCGATCGCCGGTTTTCTGCTGACCGCAGTGCCCAATTGGACCAATTCCCACCATGTCAGCGGCCGGCCGCTGATGGTTTTGTTCTTCCTGTGGCTGGCCGGGCGGGTGGCCTTCACCCTGGCGGGGTTCCTGCCCGCAGCCCTGGTGGCGGTGCTGGACTTGGCGTTTCTGCCTTATTTGGCCTGGCTGGTGGGCAAGCCGCTGGTGCAGGCGGGCAAGATGCGCAATATCGCCTTTCTGCCGGTCCTGGGGCTGTTCTTCACCGCCAATGCCGTGGTGCACATCTTGTCGGCCACGGCGTCGGCCGACCCGCTGATCGGCGTCTATCTGGGCCTGACCATGGTTTTGGTGCTGATCGCCATCGTCGGCGGCCGCATCGTTCCGTCCTTCACCCAGAACTGGCTGCGCATGCAGGGAAACCCGGTGGAGGTGACCCCGATCACCTGGATCGAGAAGGGGGGCGCCGTGGGGTCGCTGGTGATCGCCATGACCCTGGCCATATTCCTGCCGGGCAGTGTGGTCGCCGGTCTGGCCTTGCTGGTCGCCGCTGTCATCCATGGCATCCGCCTGGCCCGCTGGCACGGCCACAAGACCCTGACCAATCCCATTTTGTGGGTGCTGCATCTGGGATATCTGTGGATGGTGATCGGCCTGTTCCTGCTGGGGCTGTCCAGCTTCGAGTCCGCTCTTCCGGCCACCGCCGCGTTGCACGCCCTGACCGCCGGCTGCATCGCCACCATGATCCTGGCGGTGATGACCCGGGCCTCGTTGGGGCATTCCGGCCGGCCGCTGGACGTGTCGAAATTCATCGCCCTGGCTTACGTTCTGCTGGCGGTGGGGACCTTGCTGCGGGTTGTGGCTCCGGTCTTCCCGGGGGCGTTGATGGGTCTGACCCATGCCGGCGGCACCATCTGGAGCCTGGCCTGGCTGATCTTCGTGCTGGTCTACCTGCCGGTGCTGACCAAGCCCCGTGCCGATGGCCGCCCCGGTTAAGGCTTGCCGGGTGGGACGGGCTTTGGGATAGTGCGATACCATTTTGTCACGGGGGTCGCACGGAATGTTTCGGGTTCGGGGTTTTGCCGCCGCTTTGGCGATGCTGGCATTGACGTCATGTGCGTCGGTGGTCGGCAGCACCGAATCCGCGGTCCAGATCAAGACCAATCCGGCCCAGGCCCGGTGCGAGCTGAAAGGCCACGATTATAAGGCTTCGGTGGAAACCCCGGCCGAAATCGTCGTCCCCCATTCCGCCGCCCCGGTCACCGTGCAGTGCGCCGCCCCGGGCTTTCGGCCGACCTCTTATACCTTGGACGCCAAGGCCGATGGCTGGATCTGGGGCAACTCCGCCTTCATCGTCGCCACTGGCGGCATCGCCATCCTGGGGGCCGTGGTGGACGAAAGCCGTGGCGCCGGTAGAAGTTACGCCGAAGAAGTCCAATATGACCTGACACCCGAGCGGTCCCGCCTGTTGCGGGCCCGGGACCGGTCCGGCGACGTCGACCTGCGGCTGATGGCGCGATGACCTTTCGCCCAGTTGCCATCGATTTGTCGCATGACACCCATTCGGTCTGCGCCTGCCGGGGCTTGGGCGGCCATGCTATCAACACAAAGTATCGGGATTACCGCTTTACTAACATGATGGCTTGCTGAATAAACAGCGGGTTTCGGATTTAGGGATTGGGACATGCATATCGTCGTCTGCATCAAGCAGGTTCCGGACAGCGCTCAGATCCGCGTGCACCCGGTGACCAACACCATCATGCGCCAGGGCGTGCCCACCATCATCAATCCCTATGACCTGTTTTCCCTGGAAGAGGCGCTGCGCCTGCGCGACCAGTTCGGTGGAAAGGTGACTGTGATCACCATGGGGCCGAAAATGGCCATCGAAGCCTTGAAAAAGTGCATTTCCTATGGTGCCGACGAAGCCATCCTGCTGACCGACAAGGTGTTCGCCGGCTCCGACACCCTGGCCACCTCCTTTGCCCTGGCCTCGACCATCGCCAAGATCGGCGAGACCGAGAAGGTGGACATGGTGTTCTGCGGCAAGCAGACCATCGACGGCGACACCGCCCAGGTCGGTCCCGGCATCGCCCGGCGCTTGGGCATGCAGCAGCTGACCTATGTGGCCGAGGTGGAAAAGGTCGACCTGGACAAGGGCGAGATCGTGGTGCACCGCCGTTCCGAAGGCGGCGTGCAGGTGCTGGCCACCAAGCTGCCCTGTCTGGTCACCATGCTGGAAGGCAGCAACGAGATGCGCTACGGCACCATGGACGACCTGTTCCGTGCCGCCCGTTACGAGGTGATCGAGTGGGACCACAAGGCCGCCGGCATCACCGCCCCCAACCAATGCGGCCTGAAAGGCTCGCCCACCGTGGTGAAGAAGGTGTTCGCCCCCCCGCCCAAGGCGGTCAAGGCGCAGATGGTCGCCACCGAAGGCAAAAGCCCCCGCGAAGTGGCCGACGCCTTGTTGGACGGCCTGTTCGCCAAGCATCCCAAGCTTGAGACGGAGATCGGACAATGAGCGCCGAGGACATGGATCAGGAACAGTCGACGCCCGTCGCCTCGGCGCCGCGCCGCGCCGACGGTGCCGATCTCAGCGTCTATCATGGCGTCTGGGTGTTCATCGAGCTGGAACGCGGCAAGGTTCATCCGGTGTCGTGGGAATTGCTGGGCGAGGGCCGCAAGCTGGCCACCCATCTGGGCGTGCCGGTTTCCGGCGTGGTTCTGGGACCCGACGCCCCGGAAACCCTGGCGGCTTGTGACGGCGCCTTCGAATACGGTGCCGACAGCGTCTATCTGATGCGTGACGAGGTGCTGGCCGATTACCGCACCGATCCCTATACGGCGGGGCTGACCGACATGGTGCAGACCTTCAAGCCGGAAATCATGTTGCTGGGGGCCACCACCCTGGGCCGCGATCTGGCCGGCGCCCTGGCCACCACCTTGGCCACCGGTTTGACCGCCGATTGCACCGAACTGCGCATCGACGACGAAACCCGGTCCCTGGCCGCCACCCGCCCGACCTTCGGCGGGTCGCTGCTGTGCACCATCCACACCCTGGAATACCGCCCGCAGATGGCCACCGTGCGCCCGCGCGTCATGGCCATGCCGGAACGGATGCCGGGCAAGCGCGGCCAAGTGATCGAGCATGCCTGTCAGGTGGCCGAAACCGACATCATCACCAAGATTTTGTCCTTCATCCCCGATTCCGACGCGGAAAAGGCCCAGTTGGCCTATGCCGACATCGTCGTCGCCGGTGGCCGTGGCCTGGGCAAGCCGGAAAACTTCAAGCTGGTGCAGGATCTGGCCGCCGTGCTGGGCGGTGATTTCGGCGGCTCGCGTCCGGTGACCCATGCCGGGTGGATCGCCGCCGACCGCCAGATCGGTCAGACCGGCAAGACCATCCGTCCCAAGCTGTATATCGCCGCCGGTATTTCGGGGGCCATTCAGCATCGCGTCGGTGTCGAGGGTGCCGACGTGATCATCGCCATCAACAACGACCCCAACGCCCCCATCTTCGACTTCGCCACTTTCGGCGTGGTCGGCGACGCGTTGCAAATCCTGCCGGCTTTGACCGAGGCGCTGCGCGAGCGTCTGGCGGCCCGCAAAGCGGCGCAGTAGGAGACAGGAACATGGCTGAAAAATTCGACGCCATCGTCATCGGCGCCGGCCCGGCGGGCAATTCCGCCGCCATCGTCCTGGCTCGCGCCGGCCTGAAGGTGCTGCAACTGGAACGCGGCGAATATCCCGGTTCCAAGAATGTCCAGGGCGCCATCCTGTACGCCGAGGCGCTGGAACAGGTGATCCCCAATTGCCGCCGTCAGGCACCGCTGGAACGCCCCATCATCGAACAGCGCATGTGGGTGCTGGACGACGAGACCTATGTGGGGTCGAACTATCGCGGCGTGAAGAAAAAGGACGAACCGCCGACCCGCTATACGGTGATCCGCGCCAATGTCGACCGCTGGATGTCGAAAAAGGCCACCGACGCCGGCGTGCTGCTGATCTGCGAAGCCACCGTGCTGGACCTGATCAAACAGGACGGCAAGGTGGTGGGCGTGCGCACCGACCGGGTGGGGGGCGACATCTTCGCCGACGTGGTGGTGTTGGCCGACGGCGTCAACTCGCTGATCGCCACCAAGGCGGGCTTGCGTCCCACCATCAAGGCCGCCGACGTGGCCCTGGCGGTCAAGGAAATGCATTTCCTGCCTAAGGAAGTGATCGAACAACGCTTCAACATCGCCAATGACGAAGGCGTCGTCATCGAGATGTTCGGCAAGATCACCAAGGGCATGATGGGCACCGCCTTCTTGTACACCAACCGCGAATCCATCGCGCTGGGCATCGGCTGCATGGCCGACGACTTCAAGAAGGGTGGCATCACGCCTTATGACATGCTGGACGAGATGAAGAAGCATCCGGCCATCAAGCCGTTGATCGCCGGGTCCGAGGTCAAGGAATACGCCGCCCACCTGATCCCCGAGGGCGGCTACAAGGCCATTCCCCAGGTTCATGGCGACGGCTGGGTGATCTGCGGCGATTCGGGCGGCTTCGTCAACGCGGTGCACCGCGAAGGCTCGAACCTGGCCATGACCACCGGACGTCTGGCGGCCGAGACCATCATCAAGCTGAAGGAAGAGGGCAAGCCCTTCACCGCCCAGCACCTGGCCGCCTACCGCGCCCAGCTGGAAGCCAGCTTCGTGATGAAGGACCTGAAGAAATACAAGGAAATGCCGGAAATCTTCCACGCAAACCCGCAATTCTTCACCACGTATCCCGAGTTGTTGAACAAGGCGGCGGCGACCATGCTGAAGGTCGACAACGTCGACAAGAAGACCAAGCAAAAGGAAATCGCCGGCGAATTCGTCAAGCGCCGGTCCTACTGGGGCATGCTGGGTGACGCCATCAAGCTGGTGAGGTCGTTCCGATGAGCAAGGTCGAAGAAAAGCTGTTCGAGAACCGCTATCGCGTCGACGAGGGTCGTCCGCATATCTCGATCATCAGCGCCGACGTGTGCGAAGGCAAATGCACCGCCAAGCAATGCACTTATTGCTGTCCGGCGGCCTGCTACGCCCTGGAAGACGGCAAGGTGGTGCTGACCACCGACGGCTGCCTGGAATGCGGCACCTGCCGGGTCATCTGCGACGACCATTTCAACATCGAATGGTCTTATCCGCGCGGCGGCTTCGGCATTCTTTACAAGTTCGGCTAACCAATCCGGGCGAGGGGGAATTACCCCTCGCACTCCACAAAGACCGCCACCTTGCGCACCATGTCGCCGACATCGGCCACCGACATCTCGTGGTCCTGCGGCGCATTGGTGACGAATTCAACCTTGTTGTCGGTCAGGAACTTCTTCACCAGTTCGCCCTTGATGGCGAAGTTGACGTTCTGCGGGATGGCGCCCGACTTGTCGGCCACCTTCATGGCGTTCAGCGTCGAAACCACGATGCCGACCACATTGCCGCTCATGTCGGCCACCGGACCGCCGGAATTGCCGCGTTGGATGGGGGCGGTGATCTGATAGTGGCGCTTGTCGCCACGCAGGCCGTTCATGGCGCTGATGACGCCGGCGGTGATGTTGGGTTCCTGCGACAGCAAGCTTGACAACGGGAAGCCCACCGCCACCACGTCGTCGCCGGAACGCAGGGCCGAACCATCGCGGAAACGGGCGAAGTCGGCGGGACGCCCGGTGGTGTTCAGCACCGCCATGTCGTTGACGTCGTCACGGGCGATGACGCTGGCCGCCTGACTGCTGCCGTTGTCACCCTGGGTGACCCGGATGTTGCGGCACGACTTCACCACGTGGGAATTGGTCAACACCACACCGGCGGCGTTGACCATGACACCGGAACCGGCGCTGCGTTGCGGACGGGGCGGGGCCTTTTCGTCCTCCTTGCCCTTGGCGATGTCGGGTTCCGCATCGGCATCGGCGGACACCGCCACGCCCTTTTGCGGTTGCCATTTGGCGGCCTGTTCCTTGGCCCGGTTTTCCTGTTCCGGGGTCAGCAGTTGCCGGGCCTTTTCCGTCATCTCGCCGTATTTGGCCTTCTCGGCGGCGGGAGCCAAGCGTTCGGCCAACAGATAGTAGTAATAAGCCTTTTCCACGTTCTTTGGGGTGTTGAGGCCATTCATCTGGGCGTGGCCGACGTTCAGCAGCGAAGCGTGGTCGCCCTGCATTCCCGATCGTTCGAACCATTTCAGCGCTTCGGCCCGGTCCTGGGGCACCCCTTGGCCGCTCCACAGGGCTGCACCATACAGGTTTTGCGCCACCTTGAATCCCTTCTCGGCGGCTTTCTTCAGCCAGGGCGCGGCCAAGGCCGGGTCCTTGTTGGTGCCGCGGCCATGCCAATAGGCGATGCCCAGGGTTTCCCAACTGGCGGAAATGCCCATGTCGGCGGCTTTGTGCAGGTATTCCAGCGCCTTGGTTTCGTTCTTGGCGATGCCGTTGCCGGTGAAATAAAGCTGCCCCAGATTGTTGAGCGCGTTGGGTTGGTTCTGGTCGGCGGCACGGCTGAACAGGATCAGGGCGCGGGCCGGGTCCTTGGCGACGCCGATCCCCTTGAAATACAGGCTGCCCAGGGTGTTCTGGGCGGCGGGCTCGCCTTTGTCGGCGGCCTTGGTCAGCAAGTCGACCGCGCCGGCCACATCCTTGGGCACGCCCAGGCCGTTCAGTTTCATATAGCCCAGGCGGGACAGGGCGACGGGGTCGCCACCTTGCGCCAGGGCCTGGAATTCCCGGGCAGCCGCAGGCCAATCCTTGCGGGCATAAGCCGCCAGGCCTTCGTCAAGACCGGCCCAAGCGTCAGGGGCCATCAGGGACAAGGCCAAAGCCACGGCGACGCTGTAATTTCTCATGCCCGATCATCCCCAAGGGTCACAGGGCATCGATTATCCATGTTGCGTCGCACTTCGCCAAGGCGCTAATCGTCGTCCACCATGCTGATGAAGCCGCAGGGGCATTCGGCGGCGCACAGGCCGCAGCCCTTGCAGTATTCGTAATCGAACAGGTAATGGCTGCCGTCGCTGCAGGTTTCGCGGGTTTTCAGCACCGCGTTGTCGGGACAAAGCGTCCAGCAATTGTCGCAAGCCAGGCAATTGCCGCAGGAAAAGCACCGTGCCGCTTCGGCCAAGGCTTGGGCGCTGTCGGGTCCACCCTCGATTTCGCGACTGTCGTCACGGCTTTCCAAGGGCAGGGTCGGCAGTTGGACCCGCTTGGACTTCTCGTAATAGGCCAGATTCAGCTCGGCAAAGGGCAGGGATGGACGGTTTTCCTCTGCCGGGGGACGGCCCGACAACAAAGCGTCGATGCCTTCGGCGGCGCGGCGTCCGTCGCCGATGGCGGCGCTGACGGTGCCGTTGGTCAGCTTCTTGATCCAGCTTCGGCAATCACCGCCGGCGAACAGGCCGGGATGTCCGGCAACGGTGCCGAACATGTCGGTGTCGATGAAATCGCGGCCGGCCAGGATGGCGGTCAAACCGGTGGGGTCCACCACTTCGCCGATGGCGGGCACCACCATGTCCACATGCAGCACCGTCTCGGTCCCTTCGAACGACACCCGCGACTTGCGGCCATTGCCGTCGGGCAGTTTCTTCAGGCGGACCATCTCCACCCCCACCACCTTGGACCCGCGCATGATCAGACGGTTGATGGTGCGGTGCGGGTGGAACTGCACGCCTTCCTCGATGGCCTGTTCCAATTCGCGCGGCACCACGTTCAGCACGTCGTCGGTGTCGGTGTCGGGGCCGGGCAGCCCGGATGCGGTGACCACGTGGACGTCGCGCACTCCGGCGCGGCGCATGACCCGGGCCAGATCCACGGCGGTGTTGCCGCCGCCATGGATCAGTACGGCGTTGGGTTTGGGGATGGCGCCCACCGCCAGCCATTCACGCAAGAGGGCCAGACCTTCGTGCAGATCGGCGGGCACCGCGCCGTCCACGTCCCAATGACGGCTTTTGCCGGCGCCGACGGCCAGGAACACCGCGTCGAATTCCCCGCGCAATTCATCCAAGGTGACGTCGCGGCCCAGGGCGGTGCGCGGGCGGAACTCGATGCCCATGGACATCAGGCGGCGGATTTCCGCGTCGATCACGTCGCGGGGCAGACGGGTGGGTGGAATGGCCGAGCGCAGCAATCCGCCGGCTTCCGGCATGGCATCCATCAGCACCACGTTGTAATGGCGCCGCGCCAGATGATAGGCCGCCGACAAACCGGCCGGCCCGGCGCCCACCACCGCCACCCGTTCCGACCGGGGGGAACCGGGCAGGCGTGGATAGGGCCAATTGTGCAAGATCGCCTGATCGCCCAGCCAGCGTTCGACGGCGTGGATGGCGATGGGCGAATCGTAATGGCCGCGGTTGCAGGCACTTTCACACGGGTGCGGGCAGACGCGGCCGGTGATGGCCGGCAACGGGTTGGCCGTCACCAAGCTTTCCCAGGCTTTCTGCAACTGGCCTTCCTGCAACAGGGCCAGCCAGGCCTGCTGGTCCTCGCCGGCCGGGCACGCGCCGTGACAGGGTGCGGTGGCGTGGACATGCACCGGCTTGGCGCTGCGCCAGGTGCCGGTCTTGAAGGCCAAAGACGACCCGGCTTGGGCGAAGGCTCCGCGATTCATGGGTGTGGGCATGGCTTTCCCCTTCAGCTGCTGGCCGGTCCGCCACGGCGGACGGTGTCGGCGCCGTCGGCGTCGAACGGATCGTCGCCGTCGCCGTCCAGGCCGTAGCGCTCGACGTTGTAATCGGCCAGCGCCTGCAGATGTTCGCGTTCTTCGCGGGCCCGGTGATCGTCATCGGCGAACAGATGGCGGAAACGCCCCTGCAGGCCCAGATATTCGGTCACCGGCACGCGATGGCGCAAAGGCATCACCGAGGCGACTTCGCCGCGTTCCAGTTCCACCAGCGGGAACAGGCCGGTCTGGACCGCCAAACGGGCCACCTGGATCGTTTCGGAACCGTCATGGCCCCAGCCCAGCGGACAGGGCGAATGGACCAGCAGGAAGGTGGGGCCGTCCACTTCCATGGCCCGGCGCACCTTGCGGCGCAGGTCCTGGGGATAGGCCACCGAGGCGCTGGCGGCATAGGGGATGTGGTGGGCGGCGATGATGGACAAAAGGTCCTTCTTCAAATGCCGCTTGCCCATGCGTTCCTTGCCGGGCGGCGAGGTGGTGGTGCGCGCCGCATGCGGGGTGGACCCCGATCGCTGGATGCCTGTGTTCATATAGGCTTCGTTGTCATAGCAGACGTAAAGCACGTTGTGCATGCGTTCCAGCATCCCCGACAACGCCTGGAAACCGATGTCGAAGGTGCCGCCGTCGCCGCCCATGGCGATGACCTTGCTGCGCCGGCCCTGGGCTTTCAGCGCCGCTTCCACCCCTGACGCGATGGCCGCCGAGTTTTCAAACAAGGAATGCAACCATGGCACCCGCCACGCCGATTGCGGCCAAGGGGTGGTGAACACTTCCAAACAGCCGGTGGCGTTGGTCAGGATGACGTCGGGGCCGGCGGATTCGGTGACCAGGCGGGCGGCCAATGCCTCGCCGCAGCCCTGACAGGCGCGATGGCCGGCTTCCAGGCCGCGAAAACGCGGTTGGCGGGCGCGGGGATCGTTCATTTCGGTCATGACATCTCTCCCAGCTTGGCCGGTTCTAAATCCAGGATGCGGAAACCGCCGCCTTGCTGGGGAACGTCCAGCAGACGCGGCCACATCTCCATGGGCACGTCGCGGCCGCCCAGGCCGATGGCGACGTTGTGAACTTGCGGCGCGTCGTTCATTCCCGACAGCGCCGCCTTGATCTCGCCGCCGACGATGCCGCCGAAACCAGGGGACAGCGCCCGATCCACCACCACCAGATGGTCCAATCCGGCGCAAGCGGCGCGGATGGCATCTTCGGGGAGCGGCCGGAAAGAACGCAGGGCGATCAGCTTGGCCGGTGCGGCCCCCAGGCAATCCATGGCTTCGCGGAAGGTGGAGACCACCGAGCCCATGGCCAGAACGCCGATCCTGGCGTCGGCGGGGCCTTCCACGGTCAACAAGCCGCCGGCCGAGCGCCCGGTCAGGCTTTGCCATTCCCGGTCCGCGTCAACGATGGTTGACGCGGCATTGCTAAGCGCCTGATGGGCCAGATGACGGGTTTCGGAAAAATATTCCGGTCCGACAAGAGTGCCCAAAGACAGCGGGTTGTGCGGGTCCAGCATGCGGTCGAAGGCGAAGGGGGGCAGATATCGGTCGACCAGATCCTGGGCGGGGATTTCCAGGGTTTCCAGGGTGTGGGTCAGCACGAATCCGTCCATGCACACCATCACCGGCAATTCGGTGGCCTCGGCGATGCGAAAGGCCTGGATCGAGGTGTCGACCGCCTCTTGGTTGTCGGCGCAATGCAGTTGAATCCAGCCGCAATCGCGTACCGCCATGGAATCGGAATGATCGTTCCAGATGTTGATGGGGGCGCCGATGGCGCGGTTGGCGCAGGTCAGAACCACTGGCAGCCGCATGCCCGAGATGTTGAACAGCACCTCGGTCATCAGCAGGATTCCCTGCGATGACGACGCGGTGTAAGAACGAGACCCCGCCGCCGAGGCACCCAGCACCACGGATGCCGCCGAAAACTCGCTTTCGACGCTGACCAGTTCGGTGCGCAGCTTGCCGTCGGCCACCAATTTCGAGATGTTCTCGACGATATGGGTCTGCGGCGTGATGGGATAGGCGGCGACCACGCCGGGACGGCACAAGGCGATGGCGCGGGCGATAGCCTGCGAGCCTTCCAGGGCTTCAAGCATGGGCCACATCCTTCCAGGCGCCGGCCTCGACCATTTCGGTGGCGGCGGCGATCAGCTTGGTGTTGCGTTCCAGAACATCGCCCTTGAAACGATGCGCCAGGGCCTTGACCAAGGCATCCGCCGGAAACAGGTCGGTCAAAGCGGCAAAGGCGGCCAAAAGCGCCACGTTGGGCATGGGCCGGCCCAGGATGTCCTGGGCCATGGCCGAGGCGGGCAGGGCGGTCAGCGGGCGGCCGTATTCCGCCGTCAACTCGGTTGACGAGCGCGGCGAATTGACCAGGACCGCGCCGTCTTGCAGCAAACCGTCCAAGGTGGCCGGGATGTGCAGCAGGCCGCTGTCCTGAATGATCAGGAAGGCCGGATTGGCCACCTGGCAGCGTCGGCGGATGGCGTGGTCGGCGATCCGCACGAAGGCGGTCACCGGAGCGCCGCGGCGTTCGGCGCCGAAGGATGGGAAGGCTTGGCAATGGCGGCCGGTCTCGAACGCCGCACTTGCCAACAAATAGGCGGCGACGACGTTACCTTGGCCGCCGCGTCCGTGTATCCGGACTTCGATCATGGCGGGCTCTCCGGACGAAATTTCTCCCTCTCGGAAATTAAGCTTACGCCCGGAATGGACAAACGAAAAGGCCGGACCCGAAGGTCCGGCCTTTCTATTGGCTCCGGAGGAGGGATTCGAACCCCCGACCAGCCGGTTAACAGCCGGCTGCTCTACCGCTGAGCTACTCCGGATCAGGCGCCCCACAGCGGTTTGGGGACCTGTAAACTTGTCTTCACGCCCAGGCTTCGTAACGAAGCTGTGGAGGCCGGAGCCGGAATTGAACCGACGTTCGCGGATTTGCAGTCCGCTGCATCACCACTCTGCCATCCGGCCCACTTGCCGTCACCAGTCGTGCCCGGCGTGAGGTCCGTGCTTATACGCGGCTTGACGGTGGTGGTCAAGCGCCTGTTTCGGTCTTTTTGTCAGTTTTTTTTCGGCCCCGCCGAGCCATTGAGTTTCCTGGATTCCGGGGGTATAAGGCGGTTTGATCGCCCCCACATATAAGGCGGCCGGGACGCTTGGCCGCTTTCGATACCTAGGAGACCGCGATGAATTTCGCCGCCGCGCGCACCAACATGATCGAGTGTCAAATCCGCACCAACCGTGTGATCGATCCCGCTATCGTCGGCGCGTTGGCGCAGGTCCCGCGTGAGATGTTCGTTCCCAAGCCCATGCGCGGCTTCGCCTATGTGGACGAGGACCTGGACATCGGCGGCGGCCGCTTCATCGTCGAGCCGCTGGCTTTGGCCCGCATGCTGGAGGCCGCCAAGATCAAGGACGGGGACGTGGTGTTGAACATCGGTGACGCCACCGGTTACTCCACCGCCGTCTTGTCCAAGCTGGCCCAGACCGTGGTGTCGCTGGAATGCGATTCCGACTGGGCGGGCAAGGCCACCGCTTCCTTGAACGAACTGGCCATCGACAACGCCGCGGTAGTGCAAGGGGCCCTGGACCAGGGTTATCCGGCGCAGGCTCCTTATGATGTCATCTTGTTCTCGGGTTCGGTGGGGGAAATTCCCGCCTCGATCTGCCGCCAGTTGTCCGAAGGCGGCCGTTTGGTGGCCATCGTTGACGAGGGGCGGGGTGTCGGCCGCGGCACCTTGGTGGTGCGCGTCGGCGACACCTGGGGTCGCCGCCAATTGTTCGACGCCCGCATTCCGCAATTGCCGGGCTTCGCCAAGAAGGCGGGATTCGTTTTTTAAGCCTCGCGTAAGAAGCAAGGGGCGTTACAGTATCGTTGAAATAGCGCGGAAGGGGGCTGGTCACGGGGTGACCGGCCCTTTTTCGTGGAAGCCGCCGTTTCCTTGCGCTTGTGCGTCCTCGTCACGTCATTACGTCATTGCAACAATAGCGTCTAATCATTGGTTTGGGGCGCGTGATATTTCTTGATCTTTCGTCACGGGTGGTTATTGTTCCTGGTAAATCCGTT
The DNA here is from genome assembly GCA_001898825.1 of Magnetospirillum sp. 64-120. GTDB lineage: Bacteria > Pseudomonadota > Alphaproteobacteria > Rhodospirillales > Magnetospirillaceae > Magnetospirillum. Next base: position 283,565 of record MKVK01000011.1, on the reverse strand, counting down.
GCAGTGGAGCGTTGGGGCGACCTGTAATTGTTGGAAGGTGCGGGATGAGGAAAACAATCTTGTTGGCGGGCGCCGCCATCATCGTTAGCGGCTTGGTTCAGACTTCCGAGGTGTCGGCTGAGACCCTTGAAGATGTTCTGGTCTCCGCCTACACGACCAATCCCACTTTGCTGGCCCGCCGGGCGCAGTTGCGGGCCACTGACGAATCGGTGCCGCAGGCTTTGTCCAACTGGCGCCCCACGGTGTCCCTGTCAAGCGAGCTGACCCGCGGCCGCTATGAAAGCAACACGTCTTCCCAGGCGCGTGAGCAAGGACGGACTTCCGAAAGCGCCACGCTGACCATTACGCAGCCGATCTATCGCGGTGGCCGCACTGTCGCCGAGACCCGCCAGGCCGAAGCCAATGTCCTGGCCAACCGGGCGGATCTGGAAGTCAGCGAACAGACCGTGTTGCTGGCCGCCGCCTCGGCCTATCTGGACGTGGTGCGCGACGAAGCCGTGCTGAACCTGAACGTCAACAACGAACAGGTTCTGCGCCGTCAGCTGGAAGCCGCCCAGGAACGTTTCCGCGTGGGTGAAATCACCCGCACCGACGTCAGCCAGGCCGAAGCCCGTCTGGCCGGTGCTGTCGCCGACCGCGCCGCCGCCGAAGGCACGCTGCAGAATTCCCGCGCCAAGTTCATCACCGTGGTCGGCCGTCCGGCCGAAGCCCTGCAGGCGCCCAAGCAGGAAGTCGCCGTGCCGGCGTCGTTCGACGAAATCAAAAGCGTCACCTTGGCCAAGAACCCCAGCATCGTCTATTCCGACTGGATCGCCGAAGCCGCCAAGCATGGCATCGACCTGAAGTTCGGTGAGCTGCTGCCGAGCGTGTCGCTGGTGGGCGAAGCGGGCAAGGGGCACAACACCTCGCAGCAGGGGAACGAGACCGAGTCGCTGGAAGCGACGCTGAAGCTGACCGTGCCGATTTACGAGGCCGGCGACGTCTATTCCCAGGTGCGTGAGACCAAGCACACCTATGGCCGCCGTAAGATCGAAGCCGACAAGGCGCGTCGCGATGCCCTGGAAAGCGCCACCAAGGCTTGGGAAGACCTGACCGCGACCCGCAGCAAGATCAAGTCGCTGGAAGCTCAGTTGCGAGCCTCGGAGCTGGCTTTGGCGGGTGTGGAAGAAGAAGCCAAGGTCGGATCGCGGACCGTTCTGGATGTCTTGAACGCCGAACAGGAACTGTTCACCGCCCGCGTCAACCTGGTCCGCGCCCAGCGGGACGAGACCGTCGCCGCCTATACGCTGAAGTCCGCCTTGGGCGAAATGACCGCCGACGGCTTGGGGCTGAAGACGGAAGTTTACGACCCGACCAAGAACTATAACGAGGTTCGCGGTCGCTGGATCGGAACCGGGGTCGAGCAAAAGTACGAGGATTAAGGGATGTGCGGGGGCTTTCAGCCCCCGCTTTCCTTTGTGTCATCCAAGTTGTTAATGATTTTTTCTCATTCGTTGGGCATTATCCCTAAAGATTTGCACCAGGGGGAGCATCGGACAGTCGAACCATGAGCGACGACAAGGCCCAACAAGAACCCTCAATGGAGGATATCCTCGCTTCGATCCGACGGATTCTGTCGGAAGACGAAGCGGAGGAACAAGCCAAGGCGCCGATGCCGGAACCCGAGCCTGAGCCGGAACCCGTGCCCGAGCCTGAACCCGAGCCGATGCCGCAAGACGACATCGACGCGATGTTCGCCATGGCTGCTCCTGCTCCCGAACCCGAACCGGTCTTCGAGCCCGAACCATTGGTTCTGTCCGAACCCGAGGATGAAGACGACGACATCCTTGAACTGACCGACGACATGGTTCTGGACGAACCCGAGCCCGAGCCGGCTTTCGATGTCAACGACTTCTCGCCCGACGACAGCTCTTTCGAATTCGAAGAGATTCCGGAACCCGTCGTCATGCCGTTCCGGGCGCCGCCGCCCCAGCCGGCTGCCGATGACGAACACCTTGTTTCCCGGCCGGTGGCCGACCGCAGCACCTCGCTGCTGTCCGACCTGGCCCGTGAGATCGTGCGTTCCCGTGCCATCGGCATCGGCAACGGCGGCATCACCCTGGAAGACATGGTACGCGAGTTGCTGAAGCCCATCCTCAAGGAATGGCTTGACGAAAACCTGCCCTACATGATCGAGCGGATCGTCAAGAAGGAAATCGAGAAGATGGTAAATCGAGCCGAGAACCTTTAGTCTCTGCCCGTCCGAGGACATGGCGGCCCGGGCTCACCCCCGGGCCGCTTCTCTTTTGTCCTTGCCGAAATCACCGCACGAACAGCTATCAAGGACTAATCCGGCCATGCTGGACAAGACGTACCGCCCGTCAGAGGTTGAGCCCAAGCACTACGAAAATTGGGAAAAGTCCGGCGCCTTCGCCGCCCAGACGGGGTCCAACAAGACCCCTTACACCATCATGATGCCGCCGCCGAACGTCACCGGCAGCCTGCACATGGGCCACGCCCTGACCTTTACCCTGCAAGACGTCCTGATCCGCTATTACCGCATGGCCGGCCGTGACGCGCTGTGGCAGCCGGGCACCGACCATGCCGGCATCGCCACCCAGATGGTGGTGGAACGTCAACTGGAAGCCCAAGGCGTGACCCGTCATGATCTGGGCCGCGACAAGTTCATCGACCGCGTCTGGGACTGGAAGGCCGAATCGGGTGGCACCATCACCACGCAGTTGCGCCGCCTGGGCGCTTCGCCCGACTGGGCCAAGGAACGTTTCACCATGGACGAAGGCTTGTCGGCCGCCGTCCGCAAGGTGTTCGTCACCCTTTACAAACAAAAGCTGATCTATCGCGACAAGCGTCTGGTCAACTGGGACCCCAAGCTGCACACCGCCATTTCCGACCTGGAAGTAGAACAGCGGGACGTGAAGGGCCATATGTGGCACTTCAAGTATCCGGTGGACGGCATGGAAGACACCTATATCACGGTGGCGACCACCCGACCGGAAACCATGCTGGGCGACAGCGCCGTCGCCGTGCACCCCGAGGACGAGCGATATACCCATCTGGTGGGCAAGATGGTGCGGCTGCCCATCGTGGGGCGTCTGATCCCCATCGTCGCCGACGAATATTCCGACCCGACCAAGGGCACCGGCGCGGTGAAGATCACCCCGGCCCACGATTTCAATGACTTCGAGGTCGGCAAGCGCCACAATCTGCCGCAAATCAACATCCTGGACCGTGACGCCAAGATCACCGGCGACGTGCCGGCGGAATATGTGGGCCTTGATCGTTACGACGCCCGCAAGAAGATCGTCGCTACCTTCGAGGAACTGGGTTTGCTCGACAAGATCGAGCCCAATCCCCACACCGTTCCCTATGGCGATCGTTCCGGTGTCGTCATCGAGCCGTGGCTGACCGACCAATGGTACGTGGACGCCGCCACCTTGGCCAAGCCGGCCTTGGAAGCGGTGGAAACCGGTAAGACCAAGTTCCATCCCAAGCATTGGGAAAACACTTATTACGAATGGATGCGCAACATCCAGCCGTGGTGCGTGTCGCGTCAGATCTGGTGGGGGCATCAGGTTCCGGCCTGGTACGGCCCCGACGGCCAGGTCTTCGTCGAGGAAACCGAAGCCGAGGCCCTGGCCGCCGCCAGCACCCATTACGGCAAGACGGTGGAGCTGACCCGCGACACCGACGTGCTGGACACTTGGTTCTCGTCGGCGCTGTGGCCGTTCTCGACCCTGGGCTGGCCGGAAAAGACCCCGGAACTGGCCCGTTATTACCCCACCGACGTGCTGGTGACCGGTTTCGACATCATCTTCTTCTGGGTCGCCCGCATGATGATGATGGGCATCCATTTCATGGGCGACGTGCCGTTCAAGGACATCTACATCCACGCCCTGGTCCGCGACGAGAAGGGCCAGAAGATGTCGAAATCCAAGGGCAACGTCATCGACCCCTTGGTGTTGATGGACAAGTACGGTACCGACGCCGTGCGCTTCACCCTGGCGGCCTTGGCCGCCCAGGGCCGCGACATCAAGCTGGCGGAAGGCCGGGTCGAAGGTTATCGCAACTTCGCCACCAAGCTGTGGAACGCGGCGCGTTTCTGCCAGATGAACGAATGTGCCCCGGTGGACGGCTTCGATCCCAAGACGGTCAAGCAGACCGTCAACCGTTGGGTTGTCGGCAAGGCCGCCGAAGCCGCCGACAAGGTGGCCCAGGCCATCGAAGGCTATCGTTACGATGCCGCCGCCGGCGCCATCTATCAATTCGTCTGGGGAACCTTCTGCGATTGGTACCTGGAATTCGCCAAGCCCATCTTCGGCGGCGCCGACGAGGGGGCGAAAGCGGAAACCCGGGCCACCGCCGCTTGGGTTTTGGACACCATTCTTCACATCCTGCATCCCTTCATGCCCTTCATCACCGAGGAATTGTGGGAACAGATGGGCAGCCGATCCGAAGCGCTGATGCTGCGCCCGTGGCCCAGCCTGTCCGGCCTGCACGATCCGGCGGCGGAAGAAGAAATGGATTGGGTGGTGCGCGTGGTGTCCACCGTGCGCGGCGTGCGGTCCGAGATGAACGTTCCGCCCTCGGCCCAGGTCGACCTGTTGGCGACCGGCTTGACCGCCGGCAAGAAGGTGTGGGTCGCCACCCATGCCGAGATCATCAACCGCTTGGCCCGCCTGGCGGCTTTCGAAGCCCAGGCCGATTCCACCCGCGTGGCCCAGGCGTTCTCGCACGGCGCCGCCCAGATGGTGGTGGACGAGGCAACCCTGGTCATGCCGCTGGCCGGCGTCATCGACATCGACAAGGAACGTGCCCGCCTGGAAAAGGAAATCGCCAAGGTCGAAGGCGAAATCGTCAAGGTGGACAAGAAGTTCAGCAACCCCGATTTCGTCGCCCGCGCAGCACCCGAAGTGGTCGAGGAAAACCGGGAGCGCCGCCAGGAATGGGCGGCAGCCAAGGAAAAACTGCAGGAAGCCTTGCAGCGATTGTCCGGGGCGTGATCAGTTGTGAAAAGAGAGGCGAAAGCCTCTCTTTTCATTTCCACTGTCGCACAAGCCATTATCCCATGGTATGAACCGATAAAGCGCCGCAACTGGTGCACGAAATCGGCCGGGGAGGCCCATGTCTGACTTTGCGCAACGCCTGACCCGAGGCTTGACCGTTCGCTATGTCGCCGTTTTGGCGATCATCGGCGCGTTGGCGGTCGGCTCGTTCCTGGGGCTGGCGCGGGTCTTGATGGACGCTGAAAGCACCATCGCCGTGGTCAACGCCTCGGCCAGCCAGAAGGTGATGGTTGAACAGATCCTGGGGCTAGCGGAAAAGATGGTGCAACTGCGTCCCGGCGCCGCTTCGGCCGGCAAGCTGGAACGCGACCTGCAGAACGTGCTGGACCGCCTGGAAACCGTTCATCGCGGCCTGTTGCAAGGATTGCCGGAGCTGAAACGGCCGCAACCGCCGTCGGAACGGGTCCACAGCCTGTATTTCGGTCCCGAAGCCTTGCTGGACATGGAATTGCGCGATTTCATCGGCCACGGCCGTGGCTTGCTGGCGGCACGCCTGGGCGACCAGGCGTTTTCCGCTGACGTGCAGTTCATGCGCGACGCGGTGGAGGGCGGACTGCTGCAGCGCATCGACCGGCTGACATCCTTGCATCAGCAGGACAATCTGGAACGCCTGCAGCACATGTTCGGGTATCACGCCGCCGTGGTCGCCCTGGTGCTGTTCTTGTTGGTGATCTCGGCCGCCGTGGTGTTCCGCCCCATGGTGGCCCGCATCCGCGAAGATCTGGTGCTGCGCCATGCCAACGAAAAGCGCCTGCGCGAATCCGAGGAACGGTTGTGGCGGATGCTGCAGGAAAGCCCGGTGGGGGTTTCCGCCTCGCGCCGCAAGGATGGTCTGGTGGTGTTCGCCAATGCCCGCTTCTGCGAAATCCTGCGTACCGAACCGCGCAACGTGCTGGGCCGTCAGGCCCGTGACCTTTATGTGGACGAAGGTCAGTTGATGACCATCGTCGCTGAATTGAAGCGGCACGGCGAGGTCAACGATTCCGAAGTGGAATTCCGCCGCTTCGACGGCGAACCCTTCCACAGCCTGTTGACGGTCAAGTCGTCGCAATTCGAAGGTGAGGCGGTCAATCTGGCGTGGATTTACGACATTTCCGCCATGAAGGCGGCCGAGGAAAAGCTGAAGCTGACCGCCAAGGTGGTGGAAAGCGCCAGCGAGGCGGTGGTCATCACCAACGCCAGGAACCAGATCGAATACGTCAACCCGGCCTTCACCACCATCACCGAGTACACCTCGGAAGAGGTCATCGGCCAAAACCCGGCTTTGTGGCGTTCGGGGCGTCACGATTCGGAATTCTATCAGACCATGTGGGAAGCGCTGAACACCCACGGGCGCTGGCGCGGCGAGATTTGGAACCGCCGCAAGTCGGGGGAATTCTATGCCGAGTGGCTGTCCATCGTCGCCATCAAGGACGACCAGGATGCGGTCAGCCATTACATCGCCATCTTCTCGGACATCACCCATCGCAAGGAAGACGAGGAACGGGTGTGGCGCCAGGCCAATTTCGACGCGCTGACCGGCCTGCCCAACCGTGCTTTGTTCACCGACCGTCTGAATCAGGCGATTCGTCAGGCCAAGCGGGAAGGGCGGAAATTCGCCCTGTTCTTCATCGACCTGGATGGTTTCAAGCAGGTGAACGACAGTCTGGGGCACGCCGCCGGCGACCTGTTGCTGCAGCATGCGGGCAAGCGCTTGGTGGAATGCGTGCGGTCCTCGGACACCGTCGCCCGTCTGGCCGGCGACGAGTTCACCTGCATCGTCCAAGGTATCCAGGGCCGCGAGGATACCGGCATGGTGGCCACCAAGATCCTGGAACGGCTGGCGGCTCCCTTCGACCTGGAAGGCCGTCAGGCCGAAGTGCGTGGTTCGGTGGGGGTGGCGATTTATCCCGATGACGGCGCCGACGGGCCGGCGTTGCTGCAGGTGGCCGACGAAGCCATGTACCGGGTCAAGCGCCGGGGCAAGAACAGCTTCGAATTCGCCAATTAACTCAGGCTGCGCAGAAACGGCTTGTAAGGCCGGTCGTTCTGGCGGATGTGCTCCAGCAGCCAAGACCGCAGGAAACCCGATGTTTCCGCGACGATGTCGTCCAAGCTGCGGTTGTCGCTGCCATCACGGATGGCGGCGGACAGCGCCTCGGCATCGCGGATCAGGCGTTCATGTTCCGATTTGTGAACGGCCAGCGCCGGATAGCCGTGGCGGTCCAGCATGCGTTCCTCGGCCTGGAAATGTGCCCGGGTGCGCAGGATCAGCCGATCCAGGCAATTGGCCAGCTGGTCCGGCGGGGTATGGTTTTGCGCCAGGAACAGGAAATGGTTGCACATCTGCATCAGATCCCGGTGGTCGGCGTCCATGGCCGGGATCCCCAATTCGTATTCGGCATTCCATTCCAGAAATTCTGTCATCGAACCGCCCCATCCATCGTCGGATGTTCAGCATGACAGAAAAGCGTCAAATATGCCTTAAGACGGCACCTGCGCCAGCAAGGTGGCCACCGCCTGATGGAACATGGCTTCGGTCAGCCGCCCGGTGTTGGTGTTGTAACGAGAGCAATGATAGCTGTCGACCAGCACCAGGCCGTCACGCAGCCGGTGGACGGCGCCATGGGCGAAAACAAAGGCGGATTTGCGCAATCCCATGCCGCCGACGATGGCCTGATGGGCGTCACGACCGATGGCGAACAGGGCGCGAAGTCTGGGCATGGCCGCCATCTCGGCTTCCAGGAACGGCCGACAGGCGTTGAATTCCGCCGGAAGTGGCTTGTTTTCCGGCGGCACGCAGCGCACCGCGTTGGTGATGCGCGCCCCGGTCAGGCGAAAACCGTCATTGGGATCGGCTCCGTATTCTCCTTGGGCCAGACCGAATTTCGCCAGGGTCGGGTAAAGCAGGTCGCCGGCATAGTCGCCGGTGAACGGCCGGCCGGTGCGGTTGGCGCCGCGCAGGCCCGGGGCCAGGCCGACGAACAGGATGGGGGCGTCCAGCGGGCCGAAGGACGCCACGGGGCCGTTGTGCCAGTCGGGATAAGCGCGTTGATGGGTTTGCCGAAACGCCACCAGACGGGGGCAAAGCGCGCAATCCTTAGTCGGAACGCTTAAGCCGTTCACAAGATGTCCCCGTAATCCCGGTCGTCACGGGACGGATGCGGGGCACGGCCGATCACCGATTGCAATTCGGACAATTCCAGGAAGGTATCGGCCTGGCGGCGCAATTCGTCGGCCACCATGGGCGGCTGCGAGCGCACGGTGGACACTACTGTGACACGCACACCCTTGCGCTGGACCGCTTCCACCAGGCGGCGGAAGTCGCCGTCGCCCGAGAACAGCACCACGTGATCCAGATGCGGGGCCATTTCCATGACGTCGATGGCCAGTTCGATGTCCATGTTGCCCTTGATCTTGCGCCGCCCGGTGGCGTCGGTGAATTCCTTGGTCGGCTTGGTGACCATGGTGTAACCGTTGTAATCCAGCCAATCGATCAGCGGGCGCAGAGGGGAGTATTCCTGGTCTTCCATCAAGGCGGTGTAATAGAAGGCGCGGATCAGCCGGCCTTCGCTGGCGAAGTGCTTCAGCAGCTTCTTGTAGTCGATGTCGAAGCCCAAGGCCTTGGCGGCGGCATAAAGGTTCGAGCCGTCGATGAACAGGCCGACGCGTTCGGAATCGTAAAAAGTCATGGTCGTCTCGATTTCAAAACAAATGGTTTGAGAAGTATGGGCACAGGGTAGGGGGGCTGCCTTGCCGACGCAACAACAAAGCATGGCGGGGCAGGCCTTGGGGACTTGCTTTCGGGTGGGGTGCCGCTATATAAACTATGCTCTTTTGCGCATGCACATTTCGAAGGACGGTCCATGGCCCGCGTTACGGTTGAAGATTGCGTCATCAAGGTCCCCAATCGTTTTGAACTGGTGTTGGTGGCCGCCCAGCGCGCCCGCGACATCTCGACCGGCGGCCACATCACCGTCGAGCGCGACAACGACAAGAATCCGGTCGTGGCGCTGCGCGAGATCGCTGAAGACACCGTGGAACTGGATCACCTGCGCAATTCGCTGGTTCTGGGTCTGCAAAAGCACGTCGAAGCCGACGAGCCCGAGGAAGACGAACTGGAAGCCTTCATGCCGGAAAACGACATGGGCTTCGAGAACATCGCTTCCGACGAAGACATGGAAGAAGGCGGCATGAGCGTCACCGAGGATCCCATGGATTTCTCGGGCGAAATGGCCGACGGCGACGAGTAATCCAAAGAAGGCGGCGGCCATGGCAAGCAACCCAAGCCATAAGCCGCCGCGTTCTGCGACCAAGGGTTGCCGCCGACAGGAGGTGTCAACCCGATGATGCGTCAATTCGAACTGGTCGAGCGGGTCAAATCCTACGACCCTGCCGCGGACGAAGACGCCATAAACCGCGCCTATGTCTTCGCCATGAAGATGCACGGCTCGCAATTGCGGGCCTCGGGCGACCCTTATTTTTCCCATCCCATCGAAGTCGCCGGTATTCTGACCAAGTACCGACTGGACAGCGCGTCCATCATCACCGCGCTGTTGCACGACACCATCGAGGACACGCCGGCCACCCAGGAAGACATCGACAAGATGTTCGGGGTGGAAATCGGCCGTCTGGTGGACGGCGTCACCAAGCTGTCGCGCATCGAGATGCAGTCCGACCACGCCAAGCAGGCGGAAAACCTGCGCAAGCTGGTCCTGGCCATGAGCGAGGACATCCGCGTCCTGCTGGTCAAGCTGGCCGACCGTGTGCACAACATGCGGACCCTGCATTTCATCAAGAATCCCGACAAGCGCCGCCGCATCGCGCTTGAGACCATGGAAATCTATGCTCCGCTGGCCGAACGCATCGGCATGCAGGAAATGAAGATGGAGCTGGAAGACCTGGCCTTCACCGAATTGCACGGTGACGCACGCGGCTCGATCATCGCCCGGCTGAATTTCCTGCGCGAACAGGGCGGCGACCTGATCGGCCGCATCTTGGAAGAATTGCGCAAGACGCTGGAGGAAGCGGGCGTCAAGGCGACAGTGTCGGGGCGTGAAAAGACGCCTTATTCCATCTGGCTGAAGATGCAGCGCAAGAATGTCGGCTTCGAGCAATTGTCCGACATCATGGCGTTCCGCGTCGCCGTCGACAACATCGAGGACTGCTATCGGGCGCTGGGCGTCATCCATTCCAAGTATCCCATGGTGCCCAACCGCTTCAAGGACTACATCTCGACGCCGAAACCCAACGGATATCGGTCCTTGCACACCGGCGTCTTCGGCCCGGAACGTCACCGCATCGAGGTGCAGATTCGCACCCACGAGATGCACGAAGTCTCGGAACTGGGCGTCGCCGCCCATTGGAAATACAAGCAGGGCGGCAGCCGTCAGACCGACGGCCGTCAATACCGCTGGCTGCGCGAGCTTCTGGACATCCTGGAACACGCCTCGAACCCCGAGGAATTCCTGGAACACACCAAGCTTGAGATGTTCCAGGACCAGGTGTTCTGTTTCACCCCCAAGGGCGACCTGATTTCCTTGCCGTCGGGCGCCACCCCGGTTGATTTCGCCTATGCGGTGCACTCCGAGGTCGGCGATACCTGTGTCGGCGCCAAGATCAACGGCCGCATCATGCCGTTGCGATCCAGGCTGCATAACGGCGATCAGGTCGAAATCATCACCTCCAAGGCCCAGACCCCCAATCCCACCTGGGAACGCTTTGTCGTTTCCGGCAAGGCCCGGGCCCGTATCCGCCGTTTCGTCCGCACCCAGCAGCGGGCCCAGTACATCGACCTGGGCCGTGCCATCCTGGTCCGTGCCTTCCGTCAGGAAGGCTATGATCTGACCGACAAGGCGCTGGAAGGCGTCTTGAAGATCTTCAAGGCGCCCAGCGTCGACGACCTGATCGCCGATGTGGGCGAGGGGACGCTGACCGGCAAGGAAGTGGTCCAGCAGGTCTATCCCGAGCTGAAGGCCAGCCCGGCCCAGCACGCCGACAACGTGGTGCTGCTGGCCCATGGCAACAAGACAGCGCCCAGCAAGCGCGACAAGGGGCATGCGGTGCCCATCAAGGGGCTGATCCCCGGCATGGCCATGCATTTCGCCGGCTGCTGCCATCCGCTGCCCGGCGATCGCATCGTCGGCATCGTCAGCACCGGCAAGGGCGTGACCGTCCACACCATCGATTGCGAGAACCTGGAACAATATGCCGAGACGCCGGAACGCTGGCTGGACATCTCGTGGGATGAAACCGACGGCGCCGCCCATGTGGGCCGTGTCGATCTGGTGGTCGCCAACGAACCCGGCGCGCTGTCCACGGTGACCACGGTGATCGCCAAGAACGTGGGCAACATCACCAACCTGAAGATCACCAACCGCACCACCGAGTTCTTCGAGATGCTGATCGACATCGAGGTGCGCGACGTCAAGCATCTGACCAACGTCATCGCTGCCCTGCGGGCCACGCCGTCCATCTCGTCGGTGGAACGCGCCCGCAACTAGCCTTTTCCGGGAATGTCTGAAATGTCCGTCTTGCGCCTTGGCGTGAACATCGACCACGTCGCCACCATCCGTAACGCCCGGGGTGGTCTGCACCCCGATCCGGTGCGTGCCGCCCACATGGCCGCCGCCGCCGGTGCCGACGGCATCACCGCCCATTTGCGCGAAGACCGTCGTCACATCGCCGACAACGACATCGCCCGCCTGGCCAATGAAATCACCCTGCCGCTGAACTTCGAAATGGCGGCCACCGAGGAAATGGTGGCCATCGCCCTGAGGCACCGTCCGCACGCCGCCTGCATCGTTCCCGAACGGCGCGAGGAACGCACCACCGAAGGCGGCCTGGACGTGGCCGGGGGCAAGGAACGCCTGCGCCCGCTGGTGCACAAGCTGGTGGAAGCCGGCATCCGCGTGTCCATGTTCATCGAGGCCGACCCGCGCCAACTGGATGCGTCCCTGGAAATCGGCGCCCCGGTGGTGGAGCTGCATACCGGGGCCTATTGCGACCATACGGGGGCGGAACGCGACCGCGAGCTGGCCCGCATCGTCGAGGCCGCCGCCCATGCGGCTGCCATCGGCCTGGAATGCCATGCCGGCCATGGCCTGTCCTATGACACGGTCAAGCCCATCGCCGCCATCCCCACCATCGCTGAACTCAACATCGGTCATTTCCTGGTGGGCGAGGCCATTTTCGTCGGTTTCGAAGCCTCGATGCGCCATATGCGCCAGTTGATGGACGAGGCCCGGCATCGGCCTTGACAGCGCCGTGCGGGGCTGGTTTCCTCGCGCCGTCCGCGCAGTTGCGCCGATTGTTTAAATATCAATATAACTTAACAGCTTAGGCGGTTTTTTTCATGTCGCGAGCAAAAGCCGGGGGAACCTGGGAAACCATCAAGACGGTTCTGATCGCCATGCTGATCGCCGGCTTCGTGCGGACCGTGGCCTTCGAGCCGTTCAACATTCCGTCGGGATCCATGATTCCCACATTGCTGATCGGCGACTATCTGTTCGTGTCCAAATACGCCTATGGCTATTCGCGCCATTCCATGCCCTTCAGCATGGGACCCGAAGGCGGCCGTATCCTGGAAAGCATGCCGGCGCGGGGCGACGTGGTGGTGTTCAAGGTCTGGGTGTCCAAGCGTGACGCCTTGGGCCGACCAGTGCTGGACGCGCAAGGCCGTCCGGTCAAGGAAATGGTCGACTACATCAAGCGGGTCATCGGCCTGCCCGGCGACACCATTCAGGTGACCGGCGGCGTCCTGCACATCAACGGTCAGGCGGTGAAGCGCGAACGGGTCGAGGATTTCGTCGAAGTCACCCGCGAGGGCAACATCATGCGGGCTCCGCAATATGTCGAAACCCTGCCCGAGGGCCGCACCCACAACATCATCGAATTCCAGGGCGACAACGGTCTGGCCGACAACACCCCGGAATACCACGTCCCCGCCGGCCATTATTTCATGATGGGCGACAACCGCGACAATTCCGCCGATTCCCGCTTTTTGGACGAAGTCGGCTATGTGCCCGCCGACCGTCTGGTGGGGCGTGCCGAGATCATCTTCTTCTCGGGCGACGGTTCGGCGGCGCTGTGGGAAGTGTGGAAGTGGCCATGGGCCATTCGCTTCAAGCGTCTCTTGAACGGTATCGACTAAGCCATGTCGGAAGGGCCGATCCACCATCTGTGCCGCCAATTGGGCCATGATTTCGCCCAACCTGAATTGCTGGGCCACGCCCTGACCCATCCGTCAGCGGCCAAGGGGCGCAGCGCCAAGGGCAAGGGTGGCATGCCCTATGAACGGTTGGAATTCCTGGGCGACCGGGTTCTGGGGCTGGTGGTGGCGGAAATGCTGTTCCAGCGTTTCCCCACCGAAGCCGAAGGCGATCTGGCCAAGCGCCATGCTGCCTTGGTGCGCCGCGAAACCCTGGCGGAAGTGGCGCATCAGATCGGTCTGCCGGCCTGTCTGACCCTGGCCAAGGGCGAAAACGAATCGGGCGGGCGCAACAATCCCGGCATTCTGGCCGACGCCTGCGAAGCGGTGATCGGCGCGCTTTACGCCGATGCCGGTTTCGCGCCGTCGGCGGTCTTTGTGCGGCGTTTGTGGACACCGTTGATGGATGCGGTGAGCAAGCCGCCCAAGGATGCCAAGACGGCGCTGCAGGAATGGGCCCAAGGCCTGGGCAAACCCTTGCCCTCTTACACCGTGGTCGGTCAGGATGGGCCGCCCCATGATCCGGTTTTCGTGGTCCAGGTCAGCGTCGAAGGCGTTGATCCGGCCAACGGAAAAGGAAGCTCCAAGCGGGTGGCCGAACAAGCCGCCGCCCTTGCCATGCTAGAAAAGGTAAACCAATGACCGAGGTGCCCGAAAACGAGAAGCGCTGCGGCTACGTGGCCATCGTCGGTGCTCCCAACGCCGGCAAGTCGACCCTGACCAACGCCCTGGTCGGCACCAAGGTGTCCATCGTCTCGCCCAAGGTGCAGACCACCCGTTTCAGGGTGTTGGGCATCCTGATGGCCGGCCCGGCCCAGGTGATCCTGGTCGACACCCCCGGTATCTTCCAGCCCAAGCGCCGTCTGGACCGCGCCATGGTCGCCGCCGCCTGGATGGGTGCCGACGACGCCGAGGTCATCTGTCTGGTGATCGATTCCAACCGCGGCATCGACGACGACACCCGCGCCATCATCGACAAGCTGAAGAAAGCCGGGCGCCAAGCCATTTTGGTGCTGAACAAGGTAGACGCGGTCAAAAAGGAAAAGCTGCTGAAGCTGACCGCCGAATTGCATGAAGAAGGCATCTTCAGCGATGTCTTCATGATTTCGGCGCTGAAGGGCAGCGGTTTGGAAGAACTGAACAAGGTGCTGGTGGAACGCATGCCGCTGGGCCCGTGGATGTATCCCGAGGACGAGGTTTCCGACCTGCCGCAGCGCATGCTGGCCGCCGAGATCACCCGCGAGAAGGCCTTCATCCAGCTGCACGAGGAACTGCCTTATGCGCTGACGGTGGAAACCGAGAAGTGGGAAGAACGTGAAGACGGCTCGGCCCGCATCGACCAGGTGATCTATGTGCAGCGCGACGGCCAGAAGGCCATCGTCGTCGGCAAGGCTGGCCATCAGATCAAGGCCATCGGCGCCGCCGCCCGCGAGGAGTTGGAGGCCCTGCTGGAACGCCGGGTCCATCTGTTCCTGCACGTCAAGGTGCGCGAGGATTGGCAGGAAAAGCGCGGCCATTACAACGAAATGGGACTGGACTTCGACGTCTAGGCCGGGTCACCCTGATCCCATGAGCATTCGTGGCATCGGCGTTTTGTTGATCTGGATCGGCACCCTGCTGTTGGTGGCGGTGCTGCAGCACCGTATCCGCAAGGGGGCCTGGAACGCCGAGGCGTTGGAGGATTCCCCCCCCTTGGAACGCTGGGCGGTGCCGGTGGCGGTGGCCGGTATTGTTCTGGCCGCCATCGGCGCCGGGTTGACCATGGTGAGCTTCCTGTGAGCGAATGGACCGACGACGCCATTGTCCTGTCGGCCCGGAAATTGGGGGAAAGCGGGGTGGTGGCGTCCTTGCTGACCCGCCACCATGGCCGCCATCCCGGCATGGTCCCCGGGGGCGCCGGCAAGGCGTTGCGGCCGGTGCTGCAGCCGGGAAATACCGTACAGGCGGTATGGCGTGGCCGGCTGGAAGACCATCTGGGTACCTATCGGCTGGAACTGGCCGCCGCCCATTCCGCCCAACACCTGGATGACGCCACCCGCCTGGCCGCCCTGGGGGCGGCCTGTGCGTTATGTGAAGCGGCGCTTCCCGAACGTCAGCCCCATGCCCCGGTCTTCGAAGCGCTGAACGCCCTGTTGGAAGCCATGGCGGCACCGTCCTGGCCCAGCGTCTACGTGCATTGGGAACTGGCGCTGTTGCGCGATCTGGGCTTTGGCTTGGATCTGTCATCCTGTGCCGCCACCGGTTCCACCGAAAACCTGGTCTATGTCAGCCCCAAATCGGCCCGGGCGGTCTCGGCCCAGGCCGGCCAACCCTACGCCCACAAGCTTTTGAAACTGCCGGCTTTTCTTCTGGACGGACAAGAGGGGCAGGGGACGGACATCGCCGACGGCCTGGACCTGACCGGCTATTTCCTGGAACGCCACGTCCTGGGAAGCCACCACAAGGCCATGCCGGCGGCGCGCACGCGACTGGTTGACCGTTTCCGGTCATCGACTACACTCCCTGGGTCCAAGTTTTAGGAATTGTCATGACTGAACCCGCCTATAACGGTGACGTGCGCGACACCTCGCTGTCCGAGGCGTTGGGCGAGCGTTATCTCGCCTATGCCATGTCCACCATCGTCTCGCGTTCGCTGCCCGACGTGCGCGACGGCCTGAAGCCGGTGCATCGCCGCCTGCTGTTCGCCATGCGGCAGTTGAAGCTGGACCCGGAAGGCGGTTTCAAGAAATGCGCCCGCGTCGTCGGTGACGTCATCGGCAAGTACCACCCCCATGGCGACATGTCGGTCTACGACGCCATGGTCCGTCTGGCCCAGGATTTCGCCGTGCGCTATCCGCTGGTGGAAGGCCAGGGCAATTTCGGCAATATCGACGGCGACAACGCCGCCGCCATGCGATACACCGAGGCCAAGCTGACCGCCGTCGCCGCCGCGCTGATGGAAAACCTCGACGACGACACGGTGGATTTCCGTCCCACCTATGACGGGTCGGAAGAAGAACCGCTGGTCATGCCGGCGGCTTTCCCCAATCTGTTGGCCAATGGCGCCGCCGGTATCGCCGTCGGCATGGCCACCAACATTCCGCCGCACAATGTGGGCGAGATCTGCAACGCCCTGGACCACCTGATCAAGCACCCCGATTGCGTGGTGGACGCCCTGGTCGAGCATATCCCCGGCCCGGACTTCCCCACCGGCGGCATGCTGGTGGAAAGCCGCCCGGCCATTCTGGAAGCCTATCGCACCGGTCGCGGCGCCTTTCGTCTGCGGGCCAAATGGGAAGTCGAAAAGCTGAGCCACGGCCTTTATCAGATCGTGGTCACCGAAATTCCCTATCAGGTGCAGAAATCCAAGGTGATCGAAAAGATCGCCGAGTTGCTGAACGACAAGAAACTGCCGCTTTTGGCCGACATCCGCGACGAATCTGCCGAAGACGTGCGCGTGGTGTTGGAACCGCGCAACCGCACGGTGGAAGCCGAGATGCTGATGGAACAGTTGTTCCGTCAGACCGACCTGGAAGTGCGCATTTCTTTGAACATGAACGTGCTGGACCGCGATTCGGTGCCGCGCGTCATGGATTTGAAGCAGGTTTTGCAGGCTTTCCTGGACCACCGCATGGAGGTGCTGGAACGCCGTTCGCGCTTCCGCCTGGAAAAGATCGCCAAGCGTCTGGAAGTGCTGGAAGGCTATCTGGTCGCCTATCTGAACCTGGACGAGGTCATCCGCATCATCCGCGAAGAAGACGAGCCCAAGCAGGTGATGATGCGCACCTTCGGCCTTACGGAAGCGCAGACCGAAGCCATCCTGAACATGCGCCTGCGCTCTTTGCGCAAGCTGGAAGAGTTCGAGATCCGCAAGGAACACGACGGCTTGACCGCCGAGAAGGGCGACCTGGAGGCCCTGCTGGCCGACGAAGCCCGCCGCTGGTCGACCATCGCAGCGCAAATCGCCGAGACCCGCAAGGCATTCGGCCCCGGCACCCCTTTGGGCGACCGCCGTACCGAACTGGCCGACGCGCCGTCGGCGGTGGTGGTTCCCATCGAAGCCTTCGTCGAGCGCGAACCCATCACCCTGATCCTGTCGGAAAAGGGCTGGATTCGCGCCATGAAGGGCCATACCGACCAGTTCGACACCATCAAGTTCAAGGAAGGCGACCAGTTGCGGCTGGCGCTGAAGGCGGAGACCACCGACAAGCTGTTGGTGTTCACCACCGATGGCCGTTTCTACACCATCGGCGGCGACAAGCTGCCCTCGGGCCGTGGCTTCGGCGAGCCGCTGCGCCTGATGATCGACATGGCCAACGAAGCCGAGGTGTTGACCATCTTCGCCCACAAGCCGGGCCGAAAGTTGCTGCTGTCGTCGTCGGGCGGGCGCGGTTTCATCGTCGAGGAAGCGGAAGTCCTGGCCCAGACCAAGGCCGGCAAAAGCGTGCTGAATTTGGGGGACGGCGAAACCGCCGCCATCTGCTTGCCGGCGGAAGGCGACGCGGTGGCCATCTTGGGCGACAACCGCAAGCTTCTGGTGTTCATGGCCGAAGAAATCCCGGTCATGGCCCGTGGCCGCGGCGTCATGCTGCAGAAATATCGTGACGGCGGCGTCGCCGACATCAAGGTGTTCAACCTGGCCGAGGGGTTGACTTGGAAGAGCGGGGAACGCACCCGCACTGAAAGCGACCTTACCCCGTGGCTGGGTAAGCGCGCCTCGGTCGGCCGCCTGCCGCCCACCGGCTTCCCACGCGCCAACAAGTTCACCTGATATGCATTTTCCGCCCCGCTGCCATCGTGTCGGCGGGGTGGTCGTACCAATCTTTCCATGGCAGCATCCCGACCTGTTGTTTGCAGGAGTCCGCCATGGAAAGACGTACGTTTCTGAAAGCCTCTGCCTTGGGCGCCGCCGGTTCGGCCATCGCCGCCCCGGCCATCGCCCAGTCCAATCCGGAAGTGAAGTGGCGCATGGCGTCCAGCTTTCCGCGCAGCCTGGACACCTTGCAGGGCGGCTGCGATTTCGTCGCCAAAAGGGTGGCGGAACTGACCGACGGCAAGTTTCAGATCAGGGTCTTCGCCGGCGGCGAAATCGTTCCCGGCCTGCAGGTGATGGATGCCGTCCAGGCCGGCACGGTGGAATGCGGTTCCACCGTTTCCTATTACTATGTGGGCAAAGACCCGGCTTTCGCCTTCGAGGCGGCGTTGCCTTTCGGTCTGAACGCGCGGCAGAACGCGGCTTGGATCTATCATGGCGGCGGCATGGAGTTGCTGCGCGAATTCTATAAGAAATACAACGTCATCAACTTCCCGTGCGGTAATACGGGCGTCCAGATGGGCGGCTGGTTCCGCAAGGAAATCAAGTCGCTGAAGGACATGGAAGGCCTGAAGATGCGCATCGCCGGCATCGCCGGCCGCGTCATGGCCAAGCTGGGCGTGGTGCCGCAACAGGTGGCCGGCGGTGACATCTATCCGTCGCTGGAAAAGGGCACCATCGACGCCGCCGAATGGGTCGGCCCCTATGACGACGAGAAGCTGGGTTTCGTCAAGGTCGCCAAGTACTACTACTACCCGGGCTTCTGGGAAGGCGGACCGTTCGTGTCGAACTACTGCAACCTGGAACATTGGAACAAGCTGCCGAAATCCTATCAGGCGGCTTTCGAAGCGGCTTGCGCCGAATGCAATCTGGACATGTTGGCCAAGTACGACATGCGTAACGCCCAGGCGCTGAAGAAGGTGGTGGCCGAAGGCGCCATCCTGAAGCCGTTCCCCAAGGACGTGCTGGTGGCGGCCCAGGCCGCTGCTTTCGATCTGTATGACGAACTGGCCGGTGAAAGCCCGGAATTCGCCAAGATCCTGCCGCACTGGAAGAAATTCCGCGATGATATCCAATTGTGGTGGCGTGTGGCCGAACTGAACTTCGACGGTTTCGTCCTGTCCAATCCGGTGCAGGGCAAGAAGAAATAAGCAATTGATGATGTGCCAAAGCCCCGCTGATCCAGCGGGGCTTTTTTGTTGGGGGATTTGAAATTTGTTACGAATAAATTCATCTGGGTGCTGGTCAGACCAGTTGTTTCGTGCCAGGATCGGGCACCTAATCACGAAGGCAGGGCCACCTGTTCAAGGCTTTGCATAACCAGGAGGAAAGCATGGAAAGACGTTCCTTTCTGAAGGCTGCCGGTCTCGGCGTCGCCGGTACCGCCATCGCCGCCCCGGCGATCGCCCAGACCAACCCCGAGGTCAAGTGGCGCATGGCGTCCAGCTTCCCGAAAAGCTTGGACACCATCTATGGCGGCGGTGAGTTCGTCGCCAAGCGCGTCGCCGAATTGACGGACGGCAAGTTCCAGATCCGCGTCTTCGCCGCTGGTGAAATCGTCCCCGGTCTGCAGGTCATGGACGCCGTCCAGGCCGGGACCGTGGAATGCGGCGCCACCGTGTCGTACTACTACGTCGGCAAAGATCAGACCTTCGCTTTCGAAGGGGCGCTGCCCTTCGGCCTGAACGCGCGACAGAACAACGCCTGGCTCTATCACGGCGGCGGCTTGCAGTTGCTGCGCGAGTTCTACAAGAACTACAACGTCATCAACTTCCCGGCCGGCAACACCGGCGTGCAGATGGGCGGCTGGTTCCGTAAGGAAGTGAAGTCGCTGAAGGACATGGAAGGCCTGAAGATGCGCATCGCCGGTCTGGCCGGCAGCGTCATGGCCAAGATCGGCGTGGTGCCGCAGCAGGTGGCCGGCGGCGACATCTACCCGTCGCTGGAAAAGGGCACCATCGACGCCGCCGAATGGGTCGGCCCCTATGACGACGAAAAGCTGGGCTTCCACAAGGTCGCCAAGTACTACTACTATCCCGGTTTCTGGGAAGGCGGCCCGACCATCTCGCAATACTGCAACCTGGACCAGTGGGCCAAGCTGCCCAAGTCGTATCAGGCGGCTTTCGAGACCGCTTGCGCCGAATGCAATCTGGACATGCAGACCAAGTACGACGTGCTGAACATCAATGCGTTGAAGAGCCTGGTCGGTCAGGGCACCCAGCTGCGTGCCTTCCCCAAGGACGTGATGGCCGCCGCCCAGGAAGCCGCTTTCGGGCTTTATGAGGAAATCTCGGCCACCAATCCCCATTTCAAGAAGATCTTCACCGAGTGGAACAAGTTCCGCGAGGACATCCATCTGTGGTGGCGTGTGGCCGAATCCAACTTCGACAATTTCGTGCTGTACAATCCCGTCGGCGCGAAGAAGAAGAAGTAAGGAACCCAGGTTCCCATCAAGCCCCGGACGAAAGTCCGGGGCTTTTTTGTCGTCATCCGCCGGGTGTCCTAGAACGCCGCGGCGGCGTGGCGCAGATGGTCTTCCATGAAGCTGGCGACGAAGTAATAGCTGTGGTCGTATCCCGGTTGCAGGCGCAAGGCCAGCGGATAGTCGGCGGCCTTTGCCGCCTGGACCAGGTCTTCGGGCTTCAATTGCTCGGCCAGAAAGGAATCCGCGTCACCTTGGTCGACCAGCAGGGGCAGGCGGGTCTTGGTGGTTTGCATCAGGGCCGTGGCGTCCCAGTCCTTCCAGGTGGCGCGGTCGGCGCCCAGCAGGCGGCTCAGGGCCTTTTGTCCCCAGGGGCAGTTCATGGGATTGCTAATGGGCGAGAAGGCCGAGACCGAGACATAAAGTCCGGGATTGCGCAGCGCGCAGACAATGGCCCCGTGTCCCCCCATGGAATGGCCGGAAATGGCGCGTTTTGCCGATACGGGGAAGGTGGCCTCGATCAGTTCGGGCAATTCACGGGTCACGTAGTCGTGCATGCGGTAATGGCGGCTCCACGGTTCTTGCGTGGCGTCCACATAGAAACCGGCACCATGGCCGAAATCCCAGGCCCCGTCCGGGTCGCCCGGCACCTGTTCTCCGCGCGGACTGGTGTCGGGACAGACGATGGCCATGCCCAGTTCGGCGGCTAGGCGCAGGGCTCCGGCTTTTTGCATGAAATTTTCGTCGGTGCAGGTCAGACCCGACAACCAGTAAAGCGCCGGCACCTTGGTGCCGCTTTCCGCTTGGGGCGGCAGATAAATGGCGAACACCATGTCGCAGCCCAGCGCCAGAGAGGTGTGGCGATAGCGTTTGTGCCAGCCGCCAAAGGATCGGTTCGAGGAAACGATGGTCAGGTTGGTGCTCATGTCACAGAACCTCGATGAAACAAAGGGGCCGTCTTGATGGTCAAGACGGCCCGGGGCATCAGTACAAGATGACCGAGCGGATGCTCTTGCCTTCGTGCATCAGGTCGAAGGCCTTGTTGATGTCCTCCAGCCCCATGGTGTGGGTGATGAAGGTATCCAGTTCGAAATCGCCCCGCATGTATTGCTCGACGATTTCTGGCAATTCGGAACGGCCGCGCACGCCGCCAAAGGCCGAACCGCGCCACACCCGGCCAGTGACCAGCTGGAAGGGGCGGGTGCTGATCTCCTGGCCGGCGCCGGCGACGCCGATGATCACCGATTCGCCCCAACCCTTGTGACAGCATTCCAGCGCCGAGCGCATGACGTTGACATTGCCGATGCATTCGAACGAGTAGTCGACGCCGCCATCGGTCATGTCCACCAGCACGTCCTGGATGGGGCGGTCGAAATCCTTGGGGTTGACGCATTCGGTGGCGCCCAGCTTGCGGGCGATGTCGAATTTGTCAGGGTTGATGTCGATACCGATGATGCGCGACGCCTTGGCCATCACCGAGCCGATGATGGCGGAAAGCCCGATGCCACCCAGGCCGAAGATGGCCACGGTGGCGCCGGGTTCGACCTTGGCGGTCTTCAGAACCGCCCCCATGCCGGTGGTGACGCCGCAGCCCAGCAGACAAATCTTTTCCAGGGGAGCCGCCTTGTTGACCTTGGCCAGGGCGATTTCCGGCAGCACGGTGTATTCGGAAAAGGTCGAGGTGCCCATGTAATGGAAGACCTGCTTACCCCGCGCCGTGAAGCGGGTGGTGCCGTCGGGCATCAGCCCCTTGCCCTGGGTGGCGCGGATGGCCTGGCACAGATTGGTCTTGCCCGACAGGCAGAACTTGCACTTGCCGCATTCGGGGGTATAGAGCGGGATCACATGGTCGCCCACCGCCACCGAGGTGACGCCCGGGCCCACATCCTCGACGATGCCTGCGCCTTCATGGCCCAGGATGGCGGGGAAAATGCCTTCCGGGTCGTCGCCCGACAAGGTGAAGGCGTCGGTGTGGCAGACGCCGGTGGCCTTGATGCGCACCAGCACTTCGCCTTGCTTGGGGGGCGCGACCTCGACCTCTTCGATTTCCAACGGCTTTCCCGCCGCCCAGGCAACGGCTGCGCGCGACTTGATCATGACGAATGCTCCGGTAAAGAAACGTCCCCCAGCCTAGCAAGAGGGCGGGTCTTGGATAATCCATCACTTTCTGCAAGGATTGTTGCATATAAGGGATAATCCGAGGAAGCCATGAGCGGATGGAACGGTCTGGACGAGTTTTTGGCGGTGGCGGAAACCGGCAGTTTCACCCTTGCCGCCAAACGGCTGCGATTGTCACCGTCCCAGGTCAGCCGGGCGGTGGCGCAACTGGAAGAACGCCTGCAGGCCCGATTGTTTTTTCGCACCACGCGGCGCGTCTCGCTGACTGAAACCGGGCAGATTTTGCTGAACCATGGCCAACGCCTGCAAGAAGAACGCGATGAAGCCTTTCAGGCGGTGGGCGACGTGCAGGACAGCCCGAAGGGTTTGCTGCGCATGACCTGTTCGGTGGCCTATGGCGAGCATTTCGTCATGCCTTTGATAAACGATTTCTTGGACTTACATCCGCAACTTCATGTCGACATGGAGCTGACCAACCGTACCGTCGACCTGGTGCATGAACGCTTTGACGTGGCCATTCGTCTGGGACGGTTGGCGGATTCCACCCTGGTGGCCACCCAGATCGCGCCCCGGCGCCTGTATCTGGTGGCGGCGCCGGCCTATCTGGAACATCGCGGCCGGCCGCACAGTCTGTCGGAATTGTCCGACCATCGTTGTCTGGTGGGGACCAACGACACCTGGGCCTTTCACGAACAGGGGCAGGAATGGGTGTTCCGCCCACGTCCTTACTGGCGCTGCAACAGCGGTTTCGCCGTCCTGGACGCCGCCTTGCGTGGTTTCGGACTGGCGCAATTGCCGGATTATTATGTCCGGGAGCCGTTGCGGGCCGGGCGGCTGGTTTCCTTGCTGGATGATAATTGCACCCCGAACCAAGGCGTGTGGGCGCTTTATCCGCAGCGACGCTTTTTGTCCACCAAGATCCGCCAGGTCATCGACCATTTGAAAAAGGGCTTGGCCCAGCGGCCGGAATATCAGGCGTGACCGCTATCCGGCCTGATGATCCGTTTGTCCAAGCCGCAGAACCACTTCGCCGCTTGTCTTGCGTGGCCGGGTGGTCAACCATGACGTCCAGCCCAGCCGCGGCAGGCGGGCCGGAGTTTTCGCCCACAAGCGGGACACCGGCACCTGTTGCTTGGGCAGCAGCATTTTGATCTCGGCCTCGACCTGACCGCCCAGGGTGAAGTTCAGGATTTCGCGCAGCAAAGCGTGACGTTTCGATCCGGGCAGCAGGGGCACCATCTGGCGCAGGGGCATGGGCCCCAGTTCCAGACGGATGGCCGCCGACTGGTCCCACACCCGCCGGCCGACGACGGCATCGCGTCCCAGGGCCAGATTGCGGCCCAAAGGGCCCAGCACGGTGATTTGGTCGTCGTCCAGCTTCAGCCAGCGGCCGACGAAGGGAACCACCTTCACCGGCATCGCCAGGGCGTAAGACAGGGTGCGTTCGATGGCGTGGGCGCTGACCGGGCGCTGGTTCAGCAAGCCGGCACAGGCAAGGAGAGGGTGGTCAAGGCCGGGCAGGCGCTGCATTCGCTTCGAGGACCGGGTATAGCGCAATCCCGGTGTCCCCAAACCCAGCAGAGCCCACAGCAAGGTGGCGAATCCGGTGTCTTCGGGGCGCCCGGCTTGCAGGGCCGGGCGGTGGGCCCGCTTGGCGCGCACGAACAGCGACAGCAGACGGTGGTTGAACACGTCCAGAAAGTCGCGGATGCCCATGTCGCCACAGCGCTGCCGTTCCATCCCCAATTCGGAATAAGGCGGCGGCAACGGACCGAAGGCGCCGCCCAGCGACAGGAAGGCCGAAACCAGTTCCGGTTGGGCGCCATCGACACCATCCCGCCAGGCGGTGACGTCGCTGGCGGGGAAGGCCTGCGACAGGTTGCCGCGCAGGCGCAGCGCTTCCAGTTTGGGTTCGAACCCTTGCCCCAGGGGGATCGAGCCGGGAACGTTCAACTCGGCCAGCCGCACCGCTTGCAACAGGGCGAAGCGGTGCGGTTCCGACCGCAAGCGATCGATCAGAGCACGATTGAGTCGCCGGACAGGGCGGGCCATGTGATCCAAGCTCCTTCCTGGCGGCGCGGATTGCTGACCACCAACTGGGTAAACAGGTTGACCCCGCAATAAAGGCCCAGGAAACGGGCCAGAACGGCGGTGAACAGGTACAGGCCGGCGCCGACCATGTCGTCGTTGACTTCCAGCGTCACCTCGATGCCGCGACAAAAGCCGCGCCAGGAATCCACGCCGATGCGCCTGACCACCCGCCGGGTGCTGAGGGACTCCATGGAATCGATGACCTGATGCCCCTGGGCGCCGCGCAAACCGCCATAAAGGCGCAGGATTTCCTTCAGCGCCTCCAGGCTGGCGGCGCCGCCATCCAGCGAAAGATGGTTCAGCGACAGATGGGACACCAATTGCCACAGGGTCTCGCCATCCTCGGGCGGGGACAATTGCGGCGTCGGCCGGGTCTGGCAAATGATCGAGGCGACCGGCACGCCCAATTCCATCTCCAGACGGTTGCCGGCAGGAACCTGTTCGGCCGCGCCCCGGTTGGTGCACAAGGTATGGGCGAAAAGCACCGGGCTCTCGGGCTGCGACGGCTGCAGTCCCAGGTCCTTGAACGACAGTAAGATATCGGTTCCCGGCAGGTCCGGCCGCCCCGTGGGCTGACGCCGGGCCATCCAATAGCAATCCTGTTCGCCTTTGGACGGCGGATGCGACACCGAGAAGAACGGCCGGATGACACGGTCGTTTCCGGCGGCGGCGGTGTCGGTGATCTTCAGGATGCTGTGCACCTCGGTCGCCCGCTCCCAGCGGGTGTCCGGGTTCAGGCGATATTCCACCTGGGTGTGGTCCACCCGGATGGGTTCGCTGACCCGCTGGAACAGGTTCACCATGGGGGTGCAGCCCAGAACCAGGGTGGTGGGCTCCAAGATCATGCCGGCCGGCGGGCGCGAAGACAGCAGGAACAGCAGGTCAATGGCTTTTCCGGCGCCCATGGGGGGCAGGCCGGTAACGTCCAGGAACAAGTATTTCTGCGGAAAGACGAAATATTCCTGCAGCAGCCGATAGCCCTGGTGGGCCGTTTGCGGATGGGGCAGCACTGCCTCGTCGGCGGCAAAGCCCACCGGTTCGACGCGGGCATTGGTCTGCTGCAGCGTCTTGCTGCCGTCGGGCTGTACCCACACATGGCGGACGCGGTTGCACAACACCTCGTACAAGGCTTCAGCGGTGGAATGGTCGGCGTCGATGTAAAAGCGCAGGCTTTGCGGCGCCATTTCGGAAAAATCACGATTGCCGACGCAGATCAGGCGCACCCGAAGCACCGAGGCGACCTTGTTGCCCAGACGGTCGATGGCAGGATTGGCCAGAGCATGGGGCGACATCAACTCGACGTTGTTGACCTCGATGGGCCACAAGGTCACGGGATAGCAGGTGCGGAAACGACAGGTCAGCCCATCCTCGGCGGCGGCGAACAACTGGGTTTCCTTGGGCACTTCGATGCCCATGGTGGACCGTGAATGTTCGGGATCGGTGTTGAAGCGGGCGATGGCCAAGCTGGGCGTCGGCGCGGTCAGGTGTGGATAAAGCGCCCCCAGCACCGCCGCCGGAATCAGCGGGAAATCCGCTTCGATCTCGCGTTGGATGCGGGCGGTCAGAAAAGCGAAGGATTCGATCAGCCGTTGGACCTGCGGGTCGGCCGAGCCTTCCCGGCCCAATTCCAGGCGACGCGCCAGCTTGGGGTGGGTGCGGGCGAATTCGCCACCGGCATTGCGCAAATAGGCCAGTTCGTTGACATAGGCCCGGAACAGCGGGTCAAGCCCTTCACCGCTCATGATGGTTGCCCAATGGAATTGTGAAGCTGATGGGTTCCAGCAACTCTTCGATCGCCAGGCTGGCGTTGATTTCGGCGACCAGCCGGTCGCCACGGTCGGTGCTTTGAACCAACTGCACCGCGGGGTCGATCAGCCGCGGCTCGAAAGCCCGGATGGCGGCGGTGATCTGGGTTGCCAGCAGCAGGCGGCCATCGGGGTCGGCGGGGCTGATATTGGCGCCGTCGGGAATTCCGTAATCCAGGGTCGATCGTTGTCGTTGCGACAACTCGGACGGGGCCATGGACAAGCGGGTCGACAAAAGCCGCCCCAGTTCCGCCCGTACCGAAGCCTTCAATCCGGCCCGGTCATGAAGAATAAAGGGCCGGGCTTCGCGTAAGCCCGGCTCTTGGTCCACCAAGCGTTCGAACAGCAGGGCGCGTCCGCCCGTGACCGGACGCAGTCCGGCCATGAACGGTTACTCCACCTTCTGCAGGGCAAGGTCGTGGGACGCGGCCTTGTTGCCGTCATTGCCAGCACCAGGAACCTTTTGCTGGGTGTAGGTGTATTTGACCTTGCTGTAGGAAAGCGTGATGGTTTCGCTGGCAAGGTCGCCGGTGCCGCCGCCGAACGAGATGTTCGAGATGATGACGTTGTCCATCTCGACCTTCAGGTATTCCACCAGGGCGTCACCATCCGAACGATAGGCGGTGAACACCGCGTTCTTGATGGTCTTGCCGTTCCAGCACGACTTCATCAACGGCACGCTGGCCACGTCCACGTATTTGGTGAACGAGAAATCAGCATGGTTGGCCTGTTCCACCGTGCCGCCGCCGGCGGACGAACGGGTGGCCGAGGTGGGCTGGTTGAACGAATGGCTCCACGACAGGACCTGAATGTCCTTAGTGTGTCCTTCGACCTGGGACTCGCCATCGTGGCTGTCGATCTTGATGAAAAAATTCTGGGCCATTGGCCGGGTGCTCCCTGGCTGGTTTTATTACGCGGCTGGCGGCGGCAGTTCCGCCACCAGACGGATGGAGGCGGTCAGCTCTTCCAACTGGAAGTGCGGGCGCAGAAAGACCACGGCGTTGTAACAGCCAGGCTTGCCAGGGATATCCGAGACGTCGACCCGACCTTCGCGCAGCGGGTACTGGGCCTTGATGCTTTGGCCGGCATCGTCCTGGCCCAACACATACATGCCCATCCAGGTGTTCAGATAGGTCGAGACGTTGTCGCGGGTCATGAAGCTGCCGATCTTGTCGCGCATGATGACCTTGATGTAATGGGCGAAGCGCGACGCGTTCAGGATATAGGGCAACATGGCCGAAAGCCGTGAATTGGCGTTGGCCTGCGGCGTGTTGTACAGCTTGGGCTTGTTGCAGGTGGCGCCGCCGAAGAAGGCGGCGTAGTCGTTGCCCTTGCAATGCACCAGCGAGATGAAGCCCAGGTCGGACAATTCCTTTTCCCGACGGTCGGTGATCGACACTTCGGTCGGGCATTTCAGCGCGATGTCGCCATCGGGGCTGCGGAAGGTGTGGGCGGGCAGGCCTTCGACCTTGCCACCACCCTCGACGCCGCGGATGGCCGCGGTCCAGCCGAAATTCGAGAAGGCGTAACCGATGCGTTGCGCCATCACATAGGCGGCGTTGCCCCACAGATAGCGGGAATGATCCAGACCCGAGCATTCTTCCACATAGTCGAAACCTTCCACCGGCACGGTGTCGGGACCATAGGGCAGGCGCATCAGAACCCGGGGCAGGGCCAGGGCGACGTAACGGCTGTCCTCGCTGTTGCGGAACGACCGCCACTTGATCAGTTCGACGCTTTCGAAAATCTTGGCCAGATCACGCGGCAGCCCCAGTTCGGTGAAGCTGTCCATGTCGAACAGCGCCGGGCTGGGGGCGGAAATGAACGGGGCGTGGGCAGCGGCGGCGACGTTGGAAACCTTTTCCAGCAACGCCATGTCCTGGGGATGACGGCCGAATTCGTAATCGCCCACCAGCACGGAATAGGGCGAACCGCCGAAAGTGCCGTATTCTTCCTCGTACACCTTCTTGAACAAGGCGCTTTGGTCGAACTCCACCGCCTTTTCCAGGTCTTTCAGCAGGTCGACCTTGGACACGTTCATCAGGCGAATCTTCAGCATCGTGTTGGTTTCGGTGTTGAACACCAGATAAGCCAAGCCGCGCCACGACCCTTCCAGTTTCTGGAAGTCCGGGTGATGCATGATTTCGTTGACCTGGGCGGTCAGCAATTCGTCGATATGGGCGATGTGGTCGGTGATCAGCGCAATAATGTCGTTGGGGACCGTGCCGCCGGTCTGGGCCAGAACGTCGTTGACGTATTCGGCCAGCAGTTCGCGGGCGTACAGGCGCTGGGATTCCTCGCGGGCCATCTTGCCGTTGACGAAAATCTGGTCAAGCAGGCTTAGCGGCTCGGTTGTGGTGGTTTCGTCAGCCATCGCTTCCTCGTGTCTTGAAGTGGTGCTGCGCCTACTCGGCGGCGTCGCTCGCGGGAGCGAGAAGCTTCTTCAGTTCCTCTTGCTTTTCCGGGTCCGCTGCCACCTGCTTGAGCAGGTCTTCCAAGGTGTCGTTGCCGTCCAACTTGGTGAGCAGGTCGCGCAGGCGTTCGCGCGCTTCGAAAAGCTGGCGCAACGGCTCGACCTGCTTGAGGACTTCCACCGGCGCGAAGTCGTCTAGATGGCTGAACTGCAGTTCCACCGACAACTGATCTTCGGATTCCGCCACCAGCTTGTTGGGGACGCGGAAAGTCAGACGCGGTTTGATCGACGACAGGACTTCGTTGAAATTGTCGCGGTCGATTTCGACGAACTTGCGATCCTTCATGGGGGGCAAGGCTTCCGCCGGCTTGCCCGACAGATCGGCGAGGACGCCCATGATGAAAGGCAGTTCCTTTCGCTCGATGGCCCCACCGGTTTCGACGTCGTAAGTGATCTTGACCCGAGGTGGACGGTTGCGAAGCAACCACTTTTGAGAGCTCTCAGCCATCTTATGCTCCACGCCATCCGTAATAACGCAATCGGGACACAACTCTGACTCTGCGCAGTATATGAGTCAACTTCTTTTGAGTGTGTTTTATTGTGACGATCACTCTCTTGAAGAAATAAGCTCTAGTACGGCTGACAGATCGTTGCGTCCGCTGGCCATTTCCAACAGCACTTCGTGCAAAGGCATGCGCCCCCACGCCAAAACCCGACGCAGAACGTAGGGCGCGGGGCTGTGGGGTTCGACCCGCATCAGGTAATCGGCCACTTCCGCCAGCCGCCGATACGCGTCGTCGCGGTTGGCGATGGGGCCGCCGGCTGTGCTGTCGCGGGGCGTGGCGGCAGGAGCGGGGGAAGTCATGACGTCGGGGTCTCCAACATGGGCGGCGCTCATCGGTTCGGTTTCTTCTTCCTCGGCCGGCGCTTCCGGCAAGACGGCGCGCAGCCATCCGTCAATGTCGCCAAGCATGGACTTCAGCGCCATCAGCGACGGCGCCTCGCGGCCACAGGCATCGTCGAGAAAGCGGTCCAGCCCGTCCAAGGCAACCAGGCCCGCCTTGATGTCGCGGTCCAGTTCCTGCAACAGCGCGACCGGCGTCGCGGCGGCACTGGCCTGGAACGCGTCGGTGGTGATGGTGGCGGAACCGGCCGCCCCCCGGGCCTGGTACAGCCGGGCGGTTTCGTAATCCCCCCAGTTGTAACGCACCGGTTCGGCATAGCCGGACTGGGTGATCGGCCAGGCGTGCAGGATTCGGGGGATATGGCTGTTCAAAAGGGCGATGGTGTTGGCACGCGCCGACAGGTCGCCGTCTTCGTCCACCATGGGATGCATGTTGTGCCAAAAGGCGCGGCAGAACTGTTCCAGCAGGGAAAACCCTGGGGACAGGGCGGCGAAACCATCGCGTTGGACCAAAGCCTCGACCAGCCAAACCAACAGCCGCAGGTCCTTGGACTTGGTCACCAGGATATCCTGGCACAAAGAGACGACCTGATCCCAATCGGCTTGTTTGCGCTGGGATTGCCAGACACCCTGCGGCAAGTCGTCGTCCTGACGGCGGGCTTCCTGGATCAGGTCGAAGGGCGAGTTGTCGATCTGGGACAGATTGCGGCCGGCGCCGTCGCCATCGGTCAACGGCGCCAAGATGGCATCCGGGGTCAATTCCGTCCGCCGGTGCGGACGTCTGTCCTTGGTTTCAACCTTGGTCATCGGGGGTCCTTTCCGACGCGGAGCTCCAGACACGCAGACTGGTGGGGATCATCCGTTCCAGCAAAGCCTTGACGGTGGAATGTAGGCGTTGCCCCAAGGCGTGATGTTCTTTTTGCAAGGTGCTGACCATGTTGCGTTCCAGACGGGCCAGGCTAAGGCGGTGCCCTTCGTTCAAGGCCAGCACCGTGTCCAGTCGCTGCTGCAGCACGATGATCTGGGCGGTCATCTCGTCGATACGGGCCGACGAAACCGCCGGTGCGGCGGAACCGGCCTCTTCCGCCGCCATCGGCTGCACCACGGGCGGCGGCGGAACGGCGGCGACCACGTTCAGGCGACGGGGCAGGGGCAATACCGGAGGCGGCAGCGGCAGGCGGGCCTCGTCACCGTCAAGCAGTTGGCAGACGGCGGCATAGCTCAGGCCCATGGTGGCGGCGATGCGGCGGTAACTCCAGCCGTCCTTGCGCAACCGCCGGATCCGTCGATTGCGTTCGTCGTCGGTCAACGCGGCGGTGGCCGACACCTTCGAGTGGCCATTGACGACGCCGACATTGATGGTCACATAGCCGTTAACGCCTCGGGCCATTTGCAATCCTTGATCGACATGACCTTGCCTTCATCCTACCGCAAGGAATTGCAAAGTTCTATCTTTCACGCGGAAGAAGTCTAATCGGCTCGGACAAGTCAATCTCGGGCGCGGCGACCGGGAATTGCGGCAAGGTGACGCGGACTTTCTCGTCGGGTTTTCCGGCCTTCAGGATATGCGCGGTCAGGCCCAGACGCAGGTAAAGGCGCGCCTTACTGCTGGTGTCGGCGCCGGTCGCCGCGTTGGGATTGCGCTGCAGGTCCAAGTTCAATTCCAACACGTGGGGCCGACGATCAGGAAGTTCGGCGAAGCGGGCGCGATCGGGGGTCAGTGGCGCCATCATCGACAGCAGGGCCCAGGGGTCGCTGGCCTCCCAGGTGGCCATGGTTCCATCGACCCGATAGCGCCCCTGCGGATCGGGGGCTGGAATGGACGGGGCGTTACGGGCGAAGCGGACGAACAGCCGGGTCGGCATGCCGGTGCTCCAGATCAGCGACCGCTTGGGTTCGCGTGAGGACAGCCATTGGTCGCCGCCGCAATCAAGCCCCCATTCGATGATCTGGTTGCCGCCGACGTCGATCCCCGGATTGGTACGGAAATCGGCTTCCACCTCGTAAGTCAACGGCTGGTCCAAAGTGGGATCGACCAACATGGGGGCCAACGCCTTGCTGGTGTCGGACAGGCTGATCAAGAAGGTGCTGGCGGCACGGCCCAAAGCGGCGTCCATGATCGCGCGGGCCGGCAACTGCTCTTGCTGGACCGCCCAGAAGAACCGGCGTACCGCCAAGGGATCGGCTCGCGGCGTGGTCGGCCCGCCATCGCGGGCGAAGGGGAAGCGGCCGGCCAGGGTTTCGTTGAACTGCGCCTGCAGGCTGGCATAGTTGTCGCGCAGCTTGTTCGATCCCAGGGCCGCGCAACGCTTGCCCAAGGCCAGCTTCATCTCGTCCAGCGTCATGGCGAACAGATCGTTGCCGGGGGTGGGCGGGGTATTGGCGATATTGGCGCAATTGGCCGGGTCGATCTGGTCCATGTCGGTCAGGATGAACTGTTCCAGCCGGCGCAGGGACGAATCGCGGTCCTTGCGTTCGTAATGGCCGACGGCGCGGATGATTCCCTGCCAGCGGGCGGCCAGTTCGCGGTTGCCGGAATTGCCGATATGGGAGGTGAGGATGCGCACCAGCGGTTGGGCGTAATTGTTGGCCAGCTTGGTGATGTTTTCGCGGCTGCTGTCCACCTCGACGGCCAGTTCGGCTGAACTGGGTTCGCGGAAGGTCCGGGTGGCCAGGGGCATCGAGCCGTCCCACCAGTCGAAGGTCGGCGCCTTGGCCAGCAGGATCTGACCGGACGCCATAGCGTCGACAGCGGCCAGCAGACGATCGGCCTGGGACAGGACCACGTCGCGCAGATGATTGGCGGCCATCTCGATCTTGGCGTCGCGCAATTGCTCGCCCAGCCCGATCAGGCTTTGGCTGACCGACGTCAGTTGTTGCAGTTCGGCTTCGACCTGGTATTGACCGCTCATCACCCGTTCAGCTGGACGGGCGGCGGCGGCCAGGGCGACGTCCACCCGCTGGCTGGTCTGGTCGAAAGCGGCCAGTTCAACCGTAAAAGCCAGCGCCGGAGGAAATCTCATGGCGTCGTTCGAAGTGAACGCCATGTAGTCGTCGGTCAGGCGCTGCGCCGTCTTCAGCCAGTGGCTGTCCCAAAGGATGGGCCGCGAACCGATGATGATCGGCGGCTGGTTGGGCATCTTCTCGCTCATGAAGGACAGCGCCTGCAAATCCTGCAGTTTCTTGCGCAGCGCGATCATGGACGGTGACAGCACGGCCTTGCCGTTTTCCAGATGCAGCAAGGGCAGACGGTCGGCGGCCAATTGGGTGAACAGGGCCTTGCGGGCCTCAAGAATCTGCTTCTCGCCCATCTGGCGGATGGCGGCGATGTCCTTGTTGTCCACCAGGGAAAGACCATCCAGACGCGTCAAGGCGGCGTCGAAGGTGGGGCCGATATAGGTGCCTTCACCGTTGATCCAGCCATAATCCCGCGAATTCAGGTCGCGTTCGACCCCCTCCAACTGCTCGCGCAGTTCGTTGATCTGGGCCAGGGCAGCGTCCGGATCGTGGTTTTCTCCGACCTGGGACAGGTGGTTGATGCGCTCGAGCCGCCGCAGCAGGCCGGCATCGTCGAAACGGGCACGGAAGGCGGAGAAGAAATGCTCGCGCAGCGAGCGCGACAGGGTGCTGGCGATGGCGTCGGACGAGGGCACCGTAGACATGCCCATGGCGTTTTGATACAGCACCGCCCGTTCCTGGAAGCCGTTGGGCAGTTGGATCTGCAGGGCGTAATTGGCCACCGTTTCCAGGGCTGCGGCGCTGCGCAGCTTGGGCAGGTTCTGAAACATGCGGTGGATACGGTCGAATTCGGCCAAACGGTCCAGGAAGCCGTTCAGTTCGCCCATGACGGCGCCTTCATCGGTCCCGGATGGCGGCGGCGCCCCCAGGATGGAGGTCAGACGGGCGGTCATCCGCCGGCCGACCTCGGCGATGATGATGTTGTCGAAACCGACCGCCAGGGCTTGTTCCATCAGATGGTCGGGGTTGCGCACATAGGATGTGGGCGCCAACGGCGAAGTCAGGGTCAACACGTCCAGGCGGGCCATTTCCTGCAACAGCCGGATGGCGGCCGCCTGGGCGAAGTCGGGGTCCTCGCGGCCTTCCGCCTTGACCCTGTGCGTCAGGTCGGTGTGGATGGTCGCCAGCAACAGGCGCAGTTTGTCCGCCCGTGTGGGAATGTCGACGCGCAGCCACATCAGCCCGGCAAAAGACACGGCGACGATGGCGGCCAAAGCCGCCTGCGCCAGACGCAAGCGACGGGTCCGCTTGGTCAGCAACCCCTTGACCGGCCGCACCAGTTGGTATTCGCGGAAGATTTTTTCGTTGAACAGGCCGCTGACGAAAGCGCCGTGCCCAGGACGCCCCGGGCGGGCGCCGGCCATGTAGATCCCCCGGAACAGAAAGGCTTCGTGATAGGCCGACGGCTGGAACATGGCGGCCAGCAGCGGTTTGAGGCGCGAGACGAACTGCCTGACTTGCGACGGCAGCAGCAGCAGCCCGTCGGGATCGTTGTTGCCGATCCCGGTCATCAGCAGCTGGATGGCCACACCGGACAGGCTGGTGGCCATGTGTTCGATGGCCTGATCCGTCCATTCCGGTTGGAACGAGCTGTCCAGGGCATAGGGATTGGCCCAGCCCAGGGCGTCGTCCAGGGCGCTTTCAGGCAGGGCCGACACCAGCGACGAAAAGCCCGGCAGTTCCTGGCAGCCGGTGATCACCAGGGTGACCGGAACCCGCAGGCCGGTGATGCGCTGGGCGGCGGCGATCATTTCGCCGAAACGGCCGCCGCGGTCGGCTATCCGGTCGAAGGGCAGGGCGTCCGGGCCCAGCAGCATGGAGGCCGGCAGGGCGATCACCAGTCCGTCCAACGGGCGGTGCGGCCGGCAGCCATCCATCAGATGAATCAGCCGCCGCCACGTCCCCAGGCCGTTGCCCACTTCCGCCAAAGTGTCGCTGGCGTGGAACACGGCGCCGTTGCGGCAGAAATTCATGGAGCCGGCACGCGGGATGACGCCGCCGGCGGTGGGCCGGTCGGGATCGATGGCGTCGATCAGTTCGCGGGTCTGCGCCCCTTCAGCCCCCAGGGCGACGATCCACGGCACCGAATAAGGATTGCCGCCGCTGTCGCTGAGCTGGCGCAGGGTGTCCAACGACTTGCGCACTTCGCGCCGCATATGCGTCGCCAGCCAGCGGCTGTCCTCGGGGGCGTCCGGTTCTTCTGCGGCTTCCGGGGCGGGGGCGGTGTCCGTGGCGCGCAGGCGGCGCCACAACAGCACGACGACGACGATGATGGCCAGCAGCAGCAGGGCCGCGATCACCCAAGGCACCCAGGGAAAGAATGGGGGCGCGTCGTTCATGGCGGGTGTCCGTTGGTGGCGGTAGCGCCCAACACCAGGACGTCACGAGCGGTTTCCACCACTTCCCGGGTCGAGTGGATCCACAGCCATCCCGACAGGACCAAGGTGGCCAGGGCGACGGCACCGATGGCCATGTACCAGGGCGAGGTCCGTGGCAGGCGCTGCAGCCTGCCATTGGCAAGCACCGGTTCCAGGGGGGATGGCAGGGCCGATTGCCATTCCAGGTTGGCCGGCGGCGGCTGGCTGTACACGGCTTCGTACAATTGGTGACGCAACCGGTCGATGGCGCCATGGTCTTCGATGCCGTGCCAGCGCCCCCGAAAACCCAAGGCCAAGGCCAGCAGGATGGCGGCGGCCAAATCGGTCCGGCCGACGATGGCGCCGTCGACGATGGCTTGCCCCAGGTCGAAGACATCCTCGCCGGCGACACGTGTGCCGTACAGCGCCTGCTCAAGCAGCGTGCCCATCCACTGCTGGCGTCCGGGCCAGTCCACCTGATGAAGCAGCGCTTCGTCGGCAAGGGCGGCCATGACGTAACCGATGTCGGGACGGCCATCCAGGCTGGGCGGCGGCGCCCCGGTCGGACAGATGGCCACCCGCAGACGCAGGAAGATGTCCATCTGTGACACGCGGGGAGACTTTTCAACCGCGACCTCGCCCCCCGGAACCGGGTCCGTTTCGGGATCGGCCATCATGCAGCCGGCCAACTGCTTCGCTTCCACCAGTTCGGCATGGAAGGCGAGAAAGCGGTCGATGGCAGCCTTGGCCAAAGGCGGGGCGAGAGGCGGTGCCGTCATTGTCGTCTCGTCGCGGCCGCGCCTGTCGGCTCGGATGAGGTTTGCGCCGCAAACAATTGAATTTCAACAGGCTCGACGCCATTACCAGCGCCGACGATTTCCAGAATCTGGCCGGGAACGATGAAGTTGGGATCAGCGGTGACACGAAACAGCACCGTTCCGGCCGGCGGCGTCACCCCCAATTCGTCGGCGGATTCGATGCGCAAACGACCGGCCCCACGGATACGGCGTTCGCCGATGGCCTGCATCAGCGAACGCGACCCGATCAGCGCCTTGGACATCCACTCGGCGGTTTCGGCCGGAGCCACCGCCGGCGGCACCTTGGCGCCGACCACCAGGCTGGAGGGCAAATCGCCGGCTTCCAGCATCAAGGTGAAGTGGTTGTCGCCTTGATGCTTGAAGCGCAGGGTGCGATAGCCCTCGCGCACCCGCTCCATCACCTTCAGCACGTATTCGCTGATGATGGCGAAAGCAGGCAGAGGATCGTCATGCTGGTAAACCGGGGGGGTGGGCGGCACCGGTTGCCCCCCCAGCCAGGACAGATGACCCATCAGGTCGCAAAGAGCCAAATAGATCTGGAACGGATGGCTTTGCCCGATTTGCAGCAACGCCTCGAGCCGTGGCAGCGAACCGACCATCGAGCGCAACGTGTCGGCCATGGTCCCCGACGGCATCTCGCCGCCGCTTTGGATGCGGTCGGCGATGGCCGACGCCTTTTCCCGCAGTCTTTGAACCACCGAACGGGTAAGCGCCGCCAGTTCGCTGCCAGAGGGGAAGTCCATCCGCGGCGGGGCGAAGGGTTCCAGCGAGAAGGCGTCGTCGCGAAAGCTGATGCGGGCGATGGGCATGGAGACGAAGCGCCGAGCCGGGGGAACGGTCGGCGCCTCGGTCAGCGCCAGCGACAGGACCGGACGCATGCGCGGTACCGGCATCTGGTTGTCGCCGGTGTTGGAATCGGGCACGACACTGCCTTCGACCGACCGCCACCGTTTGGCTTCGCCCGGTTCCGGGCGGGGGTTGTCGGCGGGAACCGTGACGTGCACGGCCATGGATCCCTGGGTCAGCTGCGCCTTGAACGGCGTCAGGTCCAGTTCCAGATACGGTTCGTCGTCGCGGGGATGCAAAAGCGCCAGTCCGTCGGGCATGATGCCTTCCAGCGCCAGGATGCGGACGCTGCCGGCGGCCAGCATGGCGCGGTCCAGGGACAGCCGTCGGACCCCCCAGGGAAACATCCCGGTTTGGGCCAGGCCATAGCCCAGCAGTGCCTCGCTGCGCTGCCAGGCCTGCTGGAAGTGGTGGGGGGCAAGAAGCATGCCCTCGTACCACAGGACCGGTTCGGGGATGTCGTTGAGCTCGCTCATTCTTTATTCCGCCTTTTTCAGCCCTTCGACCACGAACCCCGTCGCCTGCAGGTGGATTTTCGCCTCTCCATCCTCGGTGGCGAGGCGGACGCGGTGCTCGCCCGGGCTGGAGTAAAGGGCGAAGACATAAGCATCCAAGGCAACGCGCCGCACCGGGGCGGTGACCGACTGTCCGGGAACCAGTTCCCACGACATCACCGACAGCCCGTCCGGATTGTCGCGCAGCAATTGGGCGCGCCGCCGGAACCAGTCGCCGGCCGGAAGCTTGGCCAGTTGTTCAGCGGCCCCCGGCTTGGTCGCCAGGACCACGTCCACGGCCACCGCACCGTTGTTGTTGGCGTCGGTGGCGGCTTGGATGCTGACGTCTTCCAGACCGATGGTGCGCGCGGCGCAGCCGTTCAGAACCAAAAGCGCCAGGCCAATGATGCCGACGGCACGCATCAGGGCACCATGACCGTGGCTTGGCCGGGGGCGCTGACCTGGATGACCCCGCCGTACGAGCACATCAGCATGCTGGAGTTGTTGAGCGCCGGCATCTTGGCGATCATGACCGTGGGGGACCCCGGCGCCCACGGCGCCGCCGTGGCCGGGATGCACGGCATGGGGGTCAGCACCCCCAAGGCGGCCGCCGTCGCCGCCGCCACCATGGGATTTGCCGGGCTGCTGCACATGGCGAAAGGAAGGATGTTCACCATCGGCTTGTTATCCATGATGTTCGCCGCCGCCGGTCCGCCGGCCATGACGCAATTGGTCGGCAGCACCACCAACGAACTTGGCGCGGCGCCGAAACTACAGGTCAACATTGCCCCCATGCAGACTTGCATACCCATTGTTGCCGCAACCTATCATAAGTCTATTGATGAGACGGCTCTCAACAATATTGGTAAATGCGGCAAAGGACAATAAATTAGGGTGAGTTAGCCATCAGGCACAATTAAGAGGATGTGGATCAACCATGATGACCGGATGCAACAGGATCGGGCCGTTTACCCCTTGTCGTCCGACTTGCCGGTCTTTGTCGCTTGATGCGGCGTCGCCGATGGCGGGGCGGCGCCATTGACCGGCTTGTCGTCTTTGGCGGGCTTGTCCCCCCTGAGCGATGGCAGGTCGATGCCGCGATGGTCGGTCAACATGCCGCGTTGCAGGCCGATCCCCCCCATCTGCAGCTTTTGCCAGGGCACGAACTTGTCGCCGGGCAACGCCGCCTGACGGTGGAACTCGGCCTGGGGCTGGTAGGTGCCTGAATAATTGCTCCACCATTGCAACTGGCCGCTGTCAAAGGCCACTGTCCCCGCATACAACACCGGCTGACCCGCCGCCAGACTGGCGTGGGGGGCGCGGGCCGACAGCATGGTCGCGGTTTGATTGCGGGTGGCGCCCTGGACGCGGACGAAGTTGTAGACCCCGCTGGGCCGCGTCAACACGTGGTTGTCGTGTCGGCGCAGCTGGAACTGGCCGTTGGCGCTGTTGACCAATTCGTCGCCGACCGCCGCATCGCGGTTACCTTGTGGCCGTTGATGGGGGGTGAAGGAACGCATGGGTTGGGCCGTACCCGCGACGCGCACGGGATGAGCCGCGCCGGCAGGGGGCGTTCGCCAGGAAATGGCCGGGGGCAAGTGCTGTTTGGGGGGCGCCATGTCAGTTGATCTGCACCATGCCGCCCTTGACGGTCAGCATGCCGCCGCCGTCAACGGTGCCCGAGGCCGAACCTTTGACTTCCACGGTGGTTCCTCCTTGCAAGGTGGCGCCGGTGCCCGCCTTGGCGGTCAGGTCGGTTCCCGATTGCACGGTCATGCTGGTGCCCGACTTGACGGTGGCCGTGGTGCCGGCCTCTACGGTGACGTCGGCATCAGATTTCATGGTGATCTTGCCGGTGGCCTGTATGGTCAGGTCGCCGGTCACCTTTAAAGTGTAGTTGCCTTTCACTTCGTGGGTGAAGTCGGCCGAGTTGGTATGGGTCTCGTTGTCCTTGACGGTGATCGCCCGCGTGCCCTTGGACACGTCGTGGGTTTCGTTGCCCTCGGTGATGGTGGTGGTGCGGTTGCCCTTGGATATGGTCAGGCTGTCGTTGCCTTCCATGATGGTGACGGCGCGGTTGCCCTTTTCCACCTCGATGTTCATGTCCTTGCGGGCGTGAACGAAAATCTCCTCGGAATCTGTTTTGTCTTCGAAGCGGATCTCGTTGTAACCCTGCCCCTGTTTGGACGAATTGGATTTCAGCGTCGTCCGGGTCTGGTTGTCGGGCAGCGTGTAGGGCACCGAATTCTCGCCGTTATAGACGCAGCCGGTGACCAAGGGCCGGTCGGGATCGCCATCAAGAAAGCTGACCACCACTTCCTGACCGATACGGGGCAGGGTCCACGCTCCCCAACTTTTGCCGGCCCAGCTTTGCGCCACCCGGATCCAGCAGGTGGTGTTCTCGTCCTTGGCGCCCAACTGATCCCAATGGAACTGCACCTTGATGCGGCCGTATTTGTCGGTCCAGATTTCCTCGCCCGACTTTCCGGTGACGATGGCGGTCTGGCTGCCGGCGATGCGCGGCCTGGGGGTGACGGGCAGGGGGCGGAACACCACGTCGGCAGGGAAAGCGGTGAAGGTGTTGATGTAGCTGCCGGGCGATGCGTCGTGGCTGACCGAATTCAACACCCAATCGGTGTTGAGCGACGAATCCGGGTGATTGGACAAGGTGAACTTGGCGCCGGCGGTGAAGTGCCGCACGTCGGAACGGGCGGTGATGGCCTTGGTTTGCGCCTCGAAGGCCTGCAACCGCTTCGAGGCGCGGCTGTCGCCGGCATCCTTCTTGTCGTAGCCGCCGGGAAATTCGTAAATCTGCTGGTCCGAACCGGTGCCGCTGGCCTGGGTTTTCAGTTCGGTGGACGGCGTCTCGAAATTGAAATCGTCGGCCTGGTACTTGCTGGTCACCACCGCCAGTTCCAAGGTCAGCGCCTCGACCCGGTTATTTTCGAGCCAGTTCTTTTCCGGGGGCAATTCCAGGAACTTGGCGGTCGAAACCTGCGGACAGGCGGCGTGGGCCGAGGCGTCGTCACCCAGCACCAGGGTGTGCTTGCCGTCGGCGTGCTCAAAGCAGTACCAGATGCCTTCGTCTTCCATCAGCCGATGGACGAAGGCGTAATTGCTTTCACCGAACTGGACGCAATAATCCCGCGCCGTGTAACTGCCGGTCAGGCTGTCCTTGTAATCGGAAAAGCCGGCACCGTCGAACACCGCCTTGATGATCTCGGGCACGGTCTTTTGCTGGAAGATCCGGTTGTCCGACCCCAAATGCAGCATCCACAACCAGGGCCGCAAATCCATCGACCAAAGCTTGCCCGTCACCGCAACCCGTGTCGCCAATCCGTTGATCGGGCGCGTTTTCCCATCTCCGTCAACCAGGGTCACGGTCACCGACTTGCCCGACACGGCGGACGGGTCAAGTCCGTCTTCGGTGGCCATGGCGGTCAAGGTGAAGGTGAACGGGGCACTGATGAACTCGGTCCCGGCAAAGCCCGCCGCCACCAGCTTGTCCTTGCCCAGGGGGGTGGTCATTTGCAGGGATTGAGTGTCGTTGGTCGCGGGCATGGCGCTTTCTTAAAGGCGGTTCATGGTGATCTTGATGTCGACCGAGGTCTCTTTGCCCTGCGTCACGACCCGTTGCGCAACCACCGTGAAAGTCTCTCGGGTCACTTTGGCGCCATCCACCAGATGGCCGCACACCAAGTCGGCGCAGGCATGGAAAACCGCGGATTTGTCCAAACTCCGCGCCACCCATGCCGAGACCCCGGAAAACCGGCATTCAACCGCGACGAAGTTGGTCAGATCGATGGGGTGAAGAGAGAAGGGCTGGCACATGGCCTGAACCGCTTCCCGCACCAAGGACCGCACCTTCGCCTTGGCCGCCTCGATGGGGGCGTGATGGGCGCCATACACATTGATGCGCACGGCGTCGTTGGGGGTGGCGAAATAAGTCGGGTTCATGATCA
This sequence comes from Magnetospirillum sp. 64-120, assembly GCA_001898825.1. Lineage (GTDB taxonomy): Bacteria > Pseudomonadota > Alphaproteobacteria > Rhodospirillales > Magnetospirillaceae > Magnetospirillum. The sequence goes on along the minus strand of MKVK01000011.1, from coordinate 242,274 downwards.
GGCGGGCCTGCGGTTCGGCCCACTGGCCCTTGAACGCCTTCCAGAAGTCCGGGGAACTCTGGCGATCCAGAACCGCCGCGGTCATTCCCCGTGCCGTCGTCGGCCGCGTTCCCCCCAGGGCCTCGGTGAACAGGTCGTCATCCAGCCAATCCTTGGTCTTCTTCTTGTCATGAAGAGGTAAGCCGTTGACGATCGAGACGTAAGAAAGGTCCAGCGCAACGTCTTTCCGGACCATGACCTGATAAAGCATCCCCTTGACCTTGTCCTCGATCTTGGCCAATTCGTCGTAAAGCTCGGTGGCGACGGCAAGGATTTTGTCCTGATATTCGGGGGGAATGAATGCTTCCGAAAGGTATTCACGGACAAGGGTCACGATCTTCGATTTGCCCAGTTGGAAAATCCCACCGCTCCAAATGGCCGAGAACGTGTTCTCGCCGCCATTGCGGCAGCTGCCGAACAAAGACAGGTTGGTCGAGATCATTGTCGTCCGATGGGCATGGTCAGAGGTGAACTTCCCGACGTTTCCAAAGAACTCATCCGCCGAGTTGGGGGCTTGGCGAATGGAGGGTGGACTGCGCATCAACAGGAATCCCGGCACGTGCTTGCCGGCCAACCCTTCCCAGATGCCGGTCAAGATGGCGTGCAGGCCATAGCTCTGCCGTTCGACCGAGGTGTAGAACGGCACGTATCCGGCCTTCACCCCCTGGGCTTCCGAATCCACGATCTTGTGATAAAGCGCGACCTGGTCGAAATCCTGCCGCAGACTGACACCGGTCTGGTTCCCCTCAACAATCGAGTTGCGTCGCGCCCGGACATAGGCGGTCGTCGGGGTGTCGGGCAACTGGGATCGTTGAATCGCCCCCTTTGCCGCAACGCTTGCCGGCCCACCGAATTTCGTCGGCGGTGGCGGTGAAGGGGCCCTAAGCGCCATGTGCGGGTTCGATTGGACCGGCTTTTGTTGCACCACCGGTCGGGGCATCGGGGAGGCGGGCTGCGCCGTTGTCCGTGTGTCATAACGGGTCGGCGGCGGCATGTGGTGGCCGCGCACCGGGGAAAACCCGGGCTTGCCCTGGGCCGTCAACGGCACTGAGTATAAAGTCGGCGGTGGCACGTGTTTGATCATCGCCGCCTAGCTCCCGAAGGCGGCACGCATGCCCAGGCGGTCGGCCTCGGCCTCCAACGCGTGGTCCTGCACGACGGCAAGGCCCGAACCGAAGGGATTGCGAACCCGGCCGGCGCGTTGCTGCACCACATGGGCCAGTTCATGCCCCAGGATTTGCTGTCCTCGCGGGCTGTTGGGATCGTACTGGCCGGGGGCGAAGACGATGGTGTCGCCAACGGTGAAAGCCAAGGCGCCGATAGCCGGCGCTTCCGGCCCCACATGGACGCGCACACGGGAAAAATCAGTCCCGAAGAACCGTTCCATCTTGCCGCGCACTTGGTCGGGGATCGACTGTCCTTGACCCGACGGCAAGGAAAAGGATTGGGGCAGGGCGAAGGCGTCACCCTTGGCCTGGATCGTGGCGGCGAAACGCCCTTGGACAACGCCGTCCGGACGGTTGAGCGCTTGGTAGAACGAGCGGGGTTGACCGGCCGCTGCGTCCACCGTGACGCCGGCGGCCTTGGCCACGTCGCTGGCGAAGGTGGTGCATTGGCGTCTGGCGGCGTTGAACGGTTCACGCCGGGCGCGATATTCGTCGACCTTGCGCAGGGCCGCCATGGCCTGGCTTTCCGAGATGGGCAAAGAAGTCGTACGCACCCCGGGCTTGGCAAAGGCGGCGGCGTCACCGTGCACCTTGCCCTGGACACCACTGCGCAGCTGACCGTAATCAGCCCTGGCATCGTGATGGTTTTGCGGTGAAAAGCCGAAAGTCTCGCGTCGACCGTCCGGCCGCTCGATACCGACGAAAGCGTGTCCCGCCAAGGATGGCGGCAGACCGGCGGCTTTGGGACCTTGATGCAGATAGGCGCCAACCACCAGCTTGTACCCCGCTTTGGCCTGCGCGGCAGCTGGGGAAGGGCCAAAACGTGTGGGCGGCGGTGCGTGGCGAGAACTCATGGGAGTGGCCTTGCGACAAGCGTCTATCTAGGCGAGCAGTATATCCAGATAATCATGCTTATAAAGGGTATTGTGGGTTCATCCGCCGCACATTCTCCCGAATCCGTCGCAAGGGCGTTCACCACCGGTGGGGCCAGAGGACGTGTTAGAAGGCGAGAAGGATGTGAGAGATCAGACGGGCGGCAAGATGGGATTTATCCATTTGTCGCATAATGTATATTATGGGTCTCAACAGGTATTGCTTTTCAGCGTTCCAAGCCCCAGTATATGGACCATGTCCGACGTCGTCCAAACCATCACCGAAACCGCCGCCCAGGTCATCACCGCGATCGACTTCGTCGGCATCACCGTCTTTGCCATCACCGGCGCCTTGGTGGCGGCACGCAAGCAGATGGATCCCGTGGGCTTCATGGTGGTCGGCACGGCCACGGCCATTGGCGGCGGTACGCTGCGCGATCTGGTCTTGGGCGTGCGCCCTGTGTGGGTCGATGACCCCAATTACCTGATCATCAGCTTGGTGGCGTCGCTGGCCACCTTTTGGGCGGCCAAGGCCTTCAGTCGCCTGTCGCCGTTGCTGGTGTGGCTGGATGCCTTGGGGATGGCGTTGTTCGCCGTTGCCGGGGCTCAGAAAGCCACGGCCTTGGGGGCCCCGCCCATTGTTGCCGTGGTCATGGGGGTCATGACGGCCAGTTTCGGCGGTCTGATGCGCGATATCTTCTGCGGCGAACAGCCGCTGATGTTCCACCGCGAAATTTATGCCACCGCCGCCGCCATCGGTGCCTTGGCGTGGCTGGGGTTTCACATTTTCAGTCCCTCATGGGACCCGGTGGCCACCACCTTTCTGGCTGTGACGGTTGGTTTCGCCGTCCGCGGCGCCGCCATCATCTGGGGACTGCATTTCCCTCAGTACAGACCTCGATAGCCATTTCCTGAGAATCCCATTCTTGTTGTATTTCAATGATTTCTGGCATTATGTTGAAAAATGAGTCAACTAGGCGCGGCTCCAGATTAACGCCGGAATTCTCGCACAACACCCGCTGAACTTGGTCCAAGGGCCAAGCGTCCTTGTAAGGGCGCTTCATGCACAGCGCGTCGAACATGTCGGCGACAGCGACGATGCGGGCGGATTCAGGGATGTCGTTGCCCGACAAGCCATGGGGATAGCCGGTACCGTCCCAACGTTCATGGTGATAAAGCGCCACCTCGGCCGCCAGACGGAAGACGCCGGCGTCACTTTTGCTCAGGATGTCATATCCGATTTTCGGGTGGGTGCGCATCACCACCCATTCGTCATCGGTCAGCGGCCCGGGCTTTTTCAGAATGGAATCCGGAATGCCGATCTTGCCGGTATCGTGCATGGGGGCGGCCTGTTCCAAAAGCTCCTGGTCGTCCCTGCCCCACCCGACGGCAGCGGCCAGGGCGCGGCTGTACGACGCCATACGCCAGATATGCAGGCCAGTGTCGTTGTCGTTGTAATGCCCCGCCTCGCCCAGCATGGAAATGGCGTCGCGGTGACTTTGTTCCAAAAGCGGCAGACGCACCAAGGACAGATGGGTGCGGACACGGGCCTGGACGATGGGGGCTGAAATGGGTTTGGTGATGTAGTCGACGCCACCGGCGTCGAAACCGGCCTTTTCGTCGGCTTCGCTGCTGCGACCGGTCACGAACAAGATGGGGACGTTCTCGCCATGGGGCAAAGAACGAATGGCACGACAGACGTCATAGCCATTCATGTCAGGCATTTCCACATCCAGCAACACCAAGCTAGGCCTATGTTTTTTGAATGCCGCCAAGGCTTCTTCGCCAGAGCGCGCAAAGGTCAGGACATAGCTGTCCCGCAACGCCCGGCGCAAAACCTCAAGATTGGTCGGTTCGTCATCCACGCATAATACGGAACCAATCTTCATGGGTCGTTGGCTCCTGTCTTGATGCCCAAATTTTCGGCCAGTTTACGGGCTTCCCGTTCAGCCCCCCTGAAATCAAACGATTCCACATGGACGCGGATCGGCTCCAGCATCGGGCTGGGCATGACCGAACTCAACGCCGCCAAAATCGGCTCGCACTCGTCGGGACTGTCCAGGTTCAACATCTCGATCAACTCGCCCAACATGCTGGCGGCAGAATGCAAGTTGGTGACAAAGTCGCTGCTGTTGCCCTGCGCCGTCGCCTGGGTTAATTGGCCGATATGGGCGAATGCTTCCTTTAAAGTGGAACCAAGCGCTTCGATTTGCAATGTCAGCGATGGGCTGTTTTGATGGATGGCCTCGTCCAAACGGGCCGCAGCTGAATGGACCCGGTACAGGGCCAGATTTCCGGCCGCGCCTTTGATCTTGTGGGTCAAGGCGGCGGCTTTGTCGGTTTCCCCGGCCTTGACATGTTCCCTGATGGCGTTGAACGCGTCGGCGTAATTGGCTGAGAAATAGCGCAAATAGCGGTGCAGGACCTCGGTGTCGCGCCAATTGGACATCGCCTTGTCCTGGTCGAACACCACATCGGGAATCGCGTCCTGCGATGGCGGCGGTAACGGTGTCGGCAGGGGCTGCGGCGTGGTTTTCCCGGCCAGGCGTTGCAAGATGCCGATCATCTGCTCGACCTCGAAAGGTTTGGCGATGAAGTCATCCATGCCGGCGGCGATGGCCGCTTGTTGTTGACTTAGGAAAGCGCCGGCGGTCAGGGCGATGACCGGCAGACGCAGAAGCTTCAACTCGCTGCGGATGCGGCGGGTGGTTTCATATCCATCCAACACCGGCATCTGGACGTCCATCAGCACGGCATCGATATTTTCGGCGTCGCCCATCAAGATGGACAGGGCGTGCACGCCGTCATTGGCCAAGGTCACCGACGCCCCTTCGGATTCCAGGATGCGGCGGGCGACTTCGCAATTGATGGTGCTGTCGTCCACCACCAGCACCCGCATCCCAACCAGCCGGGCCCCTTGTTTTCCCAGGCTGGCGGTGACGACGTCGCCGCCCGAGCGTATGCGCTTGGCCTCGGCAATGGCGTTATAGGCAGCCGACGCGGTCACCGGCTTGTTCAAAATCAGGTCGGCGACAGCCGAATCCGGGTGCTTCAGCAGGTCATCGCGGGCATAGGCGCTGACCATGATGATGATGGGGGAATGCCCCCCCTCACCTATCTGACGCAGGGCCTTGCCGGTCTGGATACCATCCATGTCGGGCATGCGCCAATCCATCAGCACCACGTCATAGGGTCGACCGGATTCGGCACGTTCGCGGTACATGCGCAGGGCCTGATGACCGGAACCGGCACAATCGGCCTGCCATCCCAGTCCGCGGACGATTTCCGCCAGGCTTTCGCGGGCGACGGTATGGTCGTCGACGACCAGAACATTGAGGTAGGCCATGGTCGGCACGGCGAAACCGTTCTGCTCGGCCACCTGGAACGGGATGGTGAACCAAAATTCGCTGCCCACCCCCGGCTGGCTGGTCACGCCGATTTCGCCCCCCATCATCTGCACCAGATGGCGCGAGATGGACAGTCCCAGGCCGGTGCCACCGAAACGGCGCGCCGTGGTCATGTCGGCTTGCGAAAAGTTGGAGAAAATCAGGCTTTGCTTGTCTGGTGGAATGCCGATGCCGGTATCGCGCACAGAAAAACGCAGACAGGCCCCACCGCCGTCACGGGCCATGCGCTGAACCTGCAGGCTGACTTCGCCCGATTCGGTGAACTTGATGGCGTTGCCGGTCAGGTTGACCAGGATCTGCTGCAAGCGCGACGGGTCGCCCATCAGATGGTTGCTGTCGGCGGGCGCCGCCCCGACAACCAGTTCGATGTCCTTGTCACAGGCCGACGCGGCCATGATGGCGCCCACATTGTCCAGCACGTCCTGCAGGCGGAACTTGGTGTGTTCAAGTTCCAGCCGGCCGGCCTCGATCTTCGAGAAATCCAGGATGTCGTTGATGATGGCGAGCAAGGACCGGCCGGCAATGCCGATCTTGCTGACCAGATCCTTTTCTTCCGGCTTCAGGGCCCGTTGCTGCAACAGATAGGTCAAGCCCAGCACCGCGTTCATGGGGGTGCGGATTTCATGGCTCATGTTGGCCAGAAATGCGGCTTTGGCATTACCGGCCGCTTCGGCGTCGGCGGCACGTCGTTCCAGAACCGTGTTCAGTCGTCGAATACGCTGATGGAACAGCGCCAAAGCCCAGCATCCCAGGAACAGGATCAAGCCGAACAGCGTGAACGGAAACGCCAGCCCCTTCCAGACGGAAAACGCGATTTGGCGGATCTCGCTGCTGGGAACATGGGTGACGATGGTCCACACATAATCGTTTTTCAGGGAAATGTCTGGCGTGACCCGTGCGGCTGCGTTCAAGCGCCCGGCACGTTTGACTTCGTCGACCGGATAAATGCGCTGCCATGTCCAGACGCCGTCATCCAACTGCACCTGCCCCAAATTCTGACTTTGGATCAATCCCCAGACCTTGGGATTGGAGACGCCGAAGCGGTCGTCCTGGCGATTGAACATGAATCCCCATTCCTGTTCCGGGTTGGGGGATCGCAGCCAAAAACCATCACCGTTCAGCAACATCAAGTTGGCATGCATCCGCCTGGACGAGGCGCTGAAGGTGTCGAGCAGGCTGTCGCCAAGATAGTTGATGACGATGACGCCTTTGCGACGCCCGCTTGAATCCACGGCCGGCGTCGCCAACCGCAATGTCGGCTTGAGCGGCAATTCGATGGATTCGTTTTCGACATTCAGGTCGAAGGGCGACAGATAGATGGATCTTGGGGCCAGACTCAGCGCATTTTGAAAATAATATCTATTTGATTTGTCTGCCAGCTGCCCCTCGGGCACAACCCACGAACGGCCTTCCTTCCGGTCGAAATTCAGACGCATCCGTTCCTTGCCGGTGAAATCGATCCAGCGCACCTGATCGTAAATGGCAAAACTATCCATGAAGATGGACAGGTTGTCTGACAGCAAGGCCAAGTTCTCGGCCGAAGGCTTGTCGAGTGCCGCCTTCAGGCGCGGCAGATTCCCCAGGTAAATGATGTCCGAGGCGATGGCATGCAGGGTTTCGCGGATGGCCAGGCCGCCCACATCCACGTTGGACGTCTCCGCCAAGGCACGTCTTTCAATCCGCAGCTGGATTTCAGCCTGGCCGTAGACCACGCCCCCGATCCCGGTCACCAGGGCCGAGGGGATGAACAGGATCAGAAAGGCGACAAGCGCAGAGCGAGGGGCCAGCATGGATGGTTTCCCAATCAAAACCTTCGTCAGGAATTCCACTTGAATTCTTATTTTTCGCTGTTGTTGCGCACTCATCAGAGTGATCACCAGGAAACAGTCTTTGCTCAAGCCTACATCAAACAGGCTATAGGCGGTATAAAATATCCTGTATTCAGGCCCGGTCCTTCAGGCATCGAATACAATACTTAAGGATGGCATGAGGCAGACCGGACACTTATTTTTAAATATTAAAAAACACTTTTGCGCCCAATCCCACCATCAAACTGGAAGATTGGAACCAAAATCAAAAAAATCAACTATTGCGGAAGCTTAGACGCTGATGACCAGGCCGTCATGGGCCGGGCGAACATGGCTCGGCAGGCGGGCACACAGGGAATCGTAATCCAGACTGGGCGTCATGTGCGTCAAATAGGCCCGCCGCGGCTTGACCCGGTCGATCCACGACAGCACGTTGTCCAGATGGGCGTGGGTCGGGTGCGGGTCATAGGTCAGGCAGCCGACGATCCAGGTGTCGATTCCTTGCAGAATGGCGAAGGAATCCTCGGGCAGATCGACGGCGTCGGTGGAATAAGCCAAGGGACCGAAGCGGAAACCGGTGGTCCGGCAATAGCCGTGATCCTGGTCGAAAGCTTGAACCGACGTTCCGGCAAGCTGGAACGAACCATCAATGGCGTGCAGGTCCAGCATGGGCTTGTAGATGCTTTGTCCCTCTTCCACCCCGCCGACCACATAGGGAAAACGGATGCGGATGCTGTCCAGGACCTCGGGGGCGGCATGGATGGGCAAAGGGGCGCGCATGGCGCGGTTGACCTCGCGCAAGTCATCGATGCCGTGCAGGTGGTCGGCGTGGTCGTGGGTGTAAAGCACCCCGGCCAGGGCACGGACACCCGCATCCAACAACTGCTCTCGTAGATCGGGCGCGGAATCCACCAGGATGTCACCTTCGGGGGCGTGGACCAGGATGGACGGCCGCCGCCGCCGATTGCGTGGATTGGACGGATCGCACGCCCCCCAACCCCGGGAAATGCTGGGCACGCCGCCGGCCGCCCCACATCCCAGGATGGTCGCCTTCATGGCGCTGGCACCTTGGTGAACAGACGCAGGAAATTATCGGTGGTCGCCTGTTCCAGCTGAGCGATGCCGACGCCCTGCAGTTCCGCCACCTTGGCCGCCGTATGGGCCACATAGGCCGGTTCGTTGCGCTTGCCGCGATAGGGAATGGGCGCCAGATAGGGACAGTCGGTTTCCACCAGCAGCCGGTCCAGCGGCAGGCCGGAAACCGTGGCCTGAAGCGCTTCGGCCTTCTTGAAGGTCACGATCCCGGAAATCGAGATATAAAGCCCAAGATTGATTGCGATTTCAGCGAGTTGCGGCCCAGAGCTGAAGCAATGGACCAAGCCGGGGAACGGCCCCTTGGCATGTTCCTCGGTCAGGATGCGGGCCATGTCGTCGTCGGCGTCGCGGGTATGGATGATCACCGGCAGGCCGGAGCGGCGCGACGCTTCGATATGGGCGCGGAAACTGGCCTGCTGGCGGTCACGCGGGCTTTTGTCGTAGTAATAATCCAGGCCGGTTTCACCGAACCCCACCACCTTGGGGTGTTGGGCCAGACCGATCAGGGTGTCGGCATCGGTGGCCGGCTCGGCCCCCGCCTCGTGCGGATGGATGCCCACCGTGCAATAGACGTCGTCGAAACGTTCCGCCACCGCCAGCACCCGGGGAAAACGGCTGACATGGGTGTTGATGGTCAGCATCAACCCCACGCCCCCGTCCCTCGCCCGGGCGACCACCTGGTCCAGTTCCTCGGCGAAATCGGGAAAATCCAGATGGCAGTGGCTGTCCACCAGCATCAGGCTTACTCCGGCTGTTCTTCGACGAAGCGCGGGAACACGCCTTGCGGCACCGGCAAGGGCGTGCCCGGCTTCAAGGCGTGGTGCGACCCGCAGCGATCCAAGCTGCGTTCGGTGACCGCCAGTTGATCCAGCAACTTGGCCGAGCTGTCGGGCATAAAGGCCTGGGTCAGCAGCGCCAGATTGCGGATGGTTTCCGCCAGCACCCACAACACCGTGCCCATGCGGGCCGGATCGGTCTTCTTCAGGGTCCAGGGCGCCTGGCGGTCCACATAGCCGTTGGCGGCACGGATAACCACCCACAGGGCTTCCAGGCCTTCGTGGAAGACCTGACGATCCATGGCGTCGCGCAGTTTGTGCAACAGGCCGTGGGCGGCGTCCAGCATCTCGCGGTCGTCGTCGTTGAACTCGCCATGGACCGGCACCGCATTGCCGCAATTCTTGCCGATCATCGACAGAACACGTTGGGCCAAGTTACCGTAATCATTGGCCAATTCGCTGTTCATGCGCATGACCATGGCGCGATGGCTGTAATCGCCGTCATTGCCGAAGGGAACCTCGCGCAGCATGAAATAGCGCACCTGGTCCAGGCCGTATTTTTCGATCAGTTCCAGCGGGTCGATGACGTTGCCCACCGACTTGGAAATCTTTTGGCCTTCGTTGGTCCACCAGCCATGGGCGAAGACGCGGGTGGCCGGCTTCAGGCCGGCGGCCATCAGGAAGGCCGGCCAATAGACGGCGTGGAAGCGCACGATGTCCTTGCCCACCATGTGCAGGTCGGCGGGCCAGTAACGGGCGTAGTCGCCCCCCTGATCGGGATAGCCGACAGCGGTGATGTAGTTGGTCAGCGCATCCAGCCACACATACATGACGTGGGCGTCGTCGCCGGGGACAGGAATGCCCCATTTAAAGCTGGTGCGCGACACCGACAGATCCTGCAGGCCGCCCTTGACGAAGCTGATCACTTCGTTGCGGCGTGACTGCGGGGCGACGCAATCGGGGTTGGCGTCGTACCATTCCAGCAACTTGTCCTGCCAGGCCGACAGGCGGAAGAAATAGCTGGGCTCCTTGACCCATTCCACCGGCGCCCCGGTGGGCGCCAGTTTTCTGCCATTGGGACCGGCGACCAGTTCGTCCTCGCCATAGAAGGCTTCGTCGCGGACCGAATACCAGCCTTCGTAATGGCCCAGATAGATGTCGCCGGATTCCACCAGCTTGGTCCACAGCGCCTGCACGGCGGCCACGTGGCGCTTTTCGGTGGTGCGGATGAAATCATCGTTGGAACAATTGAGACGAGCCGCCAGCTCGCGGAAATTGGCGGAATTTTTGTCAGCCAGGGCCTGAGGCGAGATGCCGGCCACCTCGGCGGACTTTTCCACCTTCTGCCCATGTTCGTCGGTACCGGTCAGGAACTTGACGTCATAGCCGTCCAGGCGCTTGAAGCGGGCCAGCACATCGCAGGCCAGCGTGGTGTAGGCGTGGCCGATATGGGGCTTGTCGTTGACGTAATAGATGGGCGTGGTCACGTAAAAGGTCTTGGCCCCGCTCATGCTTTTCTCCTTGGTATAAAACCGCAGCCCGGATCAGGCGCGGGACAGTCTTTCTAGGGCCAGGAAGGCCGTCAACAGGGCCTGCTTGCGATCCAGGTTGACCGCGTCGGCCCGATTAAACAGGGAACCGGTCTTTTCCCACAGGTCAAGCCAACGATCAAGGCTGGCGGCAGCCAGCAGACGCCCCATCAGCGCCGCTTCACCCGGCACCACCTCGACCATGCCCCGGCCCTGGCGTCCGCCGGCGCGGATCAACCGGGCCAGCCACCACACGGTCAGTTCGGTCACCGTGCGCCAGGCGCTGTCGGCTTCGGGACGCGCCACCCGCTCGGCGAAGGCGTGCAAGGCAGGCACGTCCAGCCTGGGCAAAGCCGACAACAGGCCGATCAGGTCGCGGTACAGGTCCAGCCCGCCTTCCTCGGCCAAGGACAGCGCCTTGCCCAAGGATCCCTCGCCCAGATTGGCCAGGGACTGGATTTCAGCGGTCGTCAAATCGGGACGGTGGCTTTCCATCAATTGGCAAATGGTTTCCACCGACAGCGGATTCAACGCCAGCCGCCGACAGCGCGACCGAATGGTCGGCAGCAGCCGGCCGGGCGAATGGGAAACCATCAGGATCAACGCCTTGGCCGGCGGTTCTTCCAGGATTTTCAGCACCGCGTTGGCGGCGTTGCGGTTCATTTCGTCGGCAGCGTCGATCAGCACCACCCGCCAGCCGGCATCGGCGGTCTGGTGGAACAGTTCGCCCACCTTGCGCACGTCGTCGATGACGATCTCTGATCGCAGCTTGGTTTTCTTGTCATCGGTGAAACCACGTTCGACGACCTTCAGGTCGCGATGGCCCTGGGACGACACCTGATGCACCACCGGATGGCTGGCATCCAGGGCCAGACTATCCGGCGGCCCGCCGAACAGCCCGCCGCCATCGCCGCCACCCGACAGCACGAAACGGGCGATGCGATAGGCCAAGGTGGCCTTGCCGATGCCCTTGGGGCCGGTGATCAGCCAGGCATGGGCCAGACGGCCGGAATTCCAGGCGTCCAGGAAGTCGCGCTCGGCCTGGGCATGGCCGACCAGATCCAGGCTGTCGCGGGGATGGGGGATGTCCGCCACGCCGTTAACCCAGCCGGCTGGTCAAGGTGGCGATAATGTCCTGATGCACCGCCTCGATGGACCGGTTGGCGTCGATGACAGCGCAACGCAACGGTTCGGCGGCGGCGATGGCCAAAAAGCCTTTGCGCAGGCGGTCGTGGAACCCCAGTTCCATGCGTTCATAGCGGTCTTCGCCACCACCACGCCGACCGGCCCGCTTCAGGCCGGCTTCCACCGGCATGTCCAGCACGAAGGTCAGGTCGGGTCGGAAGCGGCCCATGGTGACTTCCGCCAGCTTGCCGATCAAGAACGGGTCCAGACCGTGCCCATAGCCCTGATAGGCCAGGGTGGAATCGGCGAAACGGTCGCAGATCACCCAAGCGCCGCGGGCCAGGGCCGGCCACACCGTCTTCACCAGATGGTCGCGGCGCGCAGCAGAGTGCAGCAACGCCTCGGTGCAGCCATCCCAACGGTCGGTGGCGCCGCTGACCAGCAGGCCACGAATGGCTTCGGCCCCTTCGGAACCACCGGGTTCGCGGGTCGTCACCACCTCGCGGCCGCTTTGCGCCAGGGTTTCCGACAACAGGCGCACCTGCGTCGACTTCCCGGCCCCCTCGCCGCCTTCGAAGGTGATGAAGCGCCCCGCTTCCATCAGCGCTTGGACCCCATCAGGATATGGCGGAAAGCTTCGACCATGCGGCCGCTGAAGCCCAGCTTGGCCACGTCGGCCCCAGCCACCAGCGGCAGTTCAACATTGGCCTGGCCGGGGGCGGTGATCAGCAGCTTGCCCACCACGTCGCCCTTCTTGACGGGGGCCGGCACCGGGCCGTCATAGACGGCGGTCACCTTCATGTCGCGCCGCGCCCGCCGCGGCATGGTGACTTCCAGCTTTTCACCGGCGACCAGCGGCACGGTGGCGGATTCGCCCAACCATACTTCGGCGTCGGTGACCATGTCTCCGGCCTTGAACAGGGCGTAATTGTCGTATTCGCGGAACGCCCATTCCATCAGGCGTTCGCTTTCCTCGGCCCGTTCCTTCTGGGTCTTCAGACCATTGATGACCATGACCAGACGACGTTCGCCACGCTTGACCGTGCCGACCAAACCATAGCCGGCGGCTTCAGTGTGGCCGGTCTTCAGGCCGTCGGCCCCCGACACGCCGTACAGCAACGGATTGCGATTACCCTGGCGGATGCCGTTATAGACGAATTCCCGTTCCGAATAGATGGTGAAGTATTCAGGGAAGTCGGTGATCAGGTGGCGCGCCAGGATGGACAGGTCACGCGCCGTGGTCAGGTGTTCCGGATCGGGCCAGCCCGAGGCGTTGCGGAAGGTGCTGTTCTTCATGCCCAGCTGATGAGCCTTGCGGGTTTCTTCCTCGGCAAAGGCTTCTTCGGTGCCGGCATAGGCCTCGGCCAGCACCGAGCAGGCGTCGTTGCCCGACTGGATGATCATGCCGCGGATCAGGTCGCTGACCTTGGCCGACGAACCGACGGGCAGGAACATCAAGGAACCGCCGGACTTGTAATGGCGCTTCCAGGCGGTTTCCGACACTGGCAGCATGTCGTCCATCTTCCAGCTGCCTTCCTTGAGCTTCGAGAACACCATGTAGGCGGTCATCAGCTTGCTCATGGAGGACGGCACCATCAGCTCGTCGGCATTCTTTTCCAACAGGACCGTACCGGTCTTGAAGTCGATCAGAATGGCTTGGCGGGCCTGGGTTTCGATGGTCTCGGCACGCGCGGCGCCAACGAATCCCGACACCATCAGCACGGCGACGGCGGCAGTACGAACCAGGGTACGGCAAATGTGCGACAAGAGATCAATCCTTGAAGTAAGAAGAACGCCCATCAATCAACGATGACTTTGGCATCTTGTTGGCCGGCGGCGATGACGCTTTCCAACAGGCGGTCGGCTTCGTCCACGCTGGACAGGGGGCCGAAGCGGACGCGATACCAGGTTTTACCCTTGATCGAGACCTGTTCCACATTGGTCTTGCCCACCCCGGACAACCGCGCCGACAGACGCAGCGCGTTGTCATGGCGGCTGAACGACCCGGCCTGGACGAAGATGCCGGTGCTGTGGACGGCGGTGGTGGTGACCTCCTGGGACGCCAGGGCCCGCTCTGTCGCCTCGGCGGCGGCGGCGGCGCGCTGCGCTGACGGATCGACGCGGTTGGCGGCCACGGTGACCGGACGCGACGGTTCGGTGCTGCCGGGCGGCGGCAAGCTTTCGGCGCTGACGCTGCCGCGCGGCGCCGCGGCCACCGACGGTTCGTTGCCGCCACCCGACGGCGCCAGCTTGCCGGCCAGGATGCGGCTTTCCTCGGGCATGATCTGCACGCGCACCCGGGCGGTGCCCTGGCCTTCGAAGCCCAGCAGCTGGGCGGCGCGGCGCGACATGTCGATGACCCGGCCGTGGGCGAAGGGGCCGCGATCGTTGACGCGCACCACCAGCGACCGGCCGTTTTCCAGGTTGGTCACCCGCACCACCGACGGCATGGGCAAGGTCTTGTGAGCGGCCGAGACGGCATTCTGGTCGAAGACCTCGCCGTTGGCGGTCAGCTTGTTGTGGAAATCGGGACCGTACCAGGACGCGATGCCGGTCTCGTCATAGTCGTAATCTTCCTGGGGATAGTACCACACCCCCTTGATCTGATAGGGCTTGCCCACCTTGTAGGTCGAGGCCGCGCCTTCGCTGGCCGGCGGCGGCTCGGACACCGCGCGTTTGGCGTAATGGCCGAACAGGTTCATCTCGGCGCAGCCCGACAACATGGTGGCGGACACCAGCAAAGTGGCTAGTCGTGCCCCGGCCCGGTGTCGTCTGCGCATCATCTGGGTGTCCCCGCCCTGTCTGAACCAAAGATGTTGAAGTTTACTTGCCACCAATTCGCTCCGCAAGGTGGCCGACGGCGAGCGCGAAGAAGGTGGACCGGTTCCATTTCAACACCGTCCGGAAATTGTCGTAGACCAGGAAAACCGCACCGTCGCCATTGTCGGGCATGACCAAAGAGGCTTCCAGGTCAGCCTTGGGCAAGGGCTTGCCGCCCGCCGCCTTGACCCCCAGCCTGGCCCATTCGGCCAAAGACTTCTTGGTGTTCAGCCCCACCAGGGACGTGTCGAACTTGTCCGGCAGCTTGACCGGACGGCCCCAGGTCTGGTCCCCTTTCCAGCCCGAGGACGACAGATAGTTGGCGGCCGAGGCCAGCACGTCTTCGCGGGTGGTCCAGATGTCGCGACGGCCGTCGCCGTTCCAGTCTGCGGCGAAACGCAGGAAAGAAGACGGCATGAACTGGCACTGCCCCATGGCCCCGGCCCACGAGCCCAGCATGGCGGGGGCCGTGATGTGGCCTTCGTCCAGAATTTGCAGGGCGTTCATCAGCTCGCCACGGAAATAGGCCGACCGCCGACCGTCATAGGCCAAGGTGGCCAGGGCCGAAACCACCGAATAGCCGCCGGTCACACGACCGAAATCGGTTTCGATGCCCCACAGCGCCACAACGTATTTGGGCTGAACGTGGTAATATTCCTCGATCTTGGCCAGGGTCGCCTTGTTCTCGGCCATCAGGCGGCGGCCCTTCTCGACCCGCGCCGGGTTGACCACCCGATCCATGTAGCCCTTGAAGGTCATGGTGAATTCGGGCTGACGACGGTCCAGCTCGATCACCTTGTCGATATGTTCGATGCCGGTCAGGGCCGAATCCAGGGTTTCCGCCTTGATCCCCTTGCCGGCGGCTTCGCTGCGCACGCCGTCCAGAAAGGCTTGGAAATCAGGGCGTTCGGGCTGTTGCTCTTGCGCACCCGCCGAGACCGCGCCAAGCAGCAAAGCGCCGGTCAGGCAGCTTGCATGCGCGAGTTTCGTCCAAATGGCCATGGCAAGTCCCCAACAATTGGTATCGAAGGCGCCCTTTGTGCCACATATCTTGGTGATTTCGCAAGATTAGGGGGCAGGAAAAAGGCTGTCGCTCCACCCACGCAGGCGGTAATAGGCCAAGCCCAGCCATTCATGCATTCCAACGTCCAGCTTCGACAAGCTGCCCCCCAGATCGAACCCCAAATCCTCGTCGCGCCCAGAGGTGACGTAATCCACCGGATAAGGCTGGACGGTCCAGCCGGCGGCACGAAACGCCCCCATGGAACGCGGCATGTGAAGGGCCGACGTGACAAGAACCCAGGCTTCTCCCGGCTTTGGCTCCATCAATTCCATGGAAAATGTGGCATTTTCACGGGTGTTGCGCGACTGGTCCTCGAACACCACCCGACTGGTGTCGAATCCCAGTTCATCCAGGAAACGCCGCGCCACCGGGGCTTCCTTCAAGTCCTGGGTGGTCAGGCTGCCCGAACCACCGGAAAAAATCAGCCTGGCCCGGGGATAGCGCCGCCCCAGGGTGACCAAGCTCGTCACCCGTTCTACCGCGCCATTGGCGGAAACCTGGTCACGGGCGGCCGACACCACCGGATCCAAGGCCCCCCCCAACACCACGATGCCGGCGACGTCGTCGGGAAGCGAAGCCTGCGTGAAACGGTCTTCCAGCGGCTGGATCAGCAGATTTTTCCAAGGCAGGACGGCGATGACCAGCAACAGCGCCGTTCCCAAGGCCAAAAGCCATCGCTGGTGCCGCCGCCACGGCGTGTACCCCAGCAGGCTGACCGCCAGCAAACACAGCAAAACCACGTTGGTGGCCGAGCTCAGAATGCCGAACAGCTTGGAAAGAACGAACATGCGCGATCCCTTATGAAAAAAGGTGTGAGCCAGGGTGGCGGAATGCGTGTCGGAGTCAATCCAACATCCTGCAATCTGGGGATGCTTTGTCCCGGCGATCATGGTAAAGGGGTGCCCGCGTCGTCCCGCTCGGAGGAATGCATGGACCAGATGATCGAAGGATTTCGCCGGTTTCGCGATAATTTTTTCGCCAACAACCGCGCCTTGTTCGACAACCTGTCGCAAGGGCAAACGCCCAAGGTTCTGCTGATCGGCTGCTCTGATTCCCGCGTTGACCCGGCGATCATCTTCGACGCCCAACCGGGCGAGATGTTCGTTCTGCGCAACGTCGCCAACCTGATCCCCCCCTTCGCCCCCGACAGCAGCCACCACGGCACCTCGGCGGCGGTGGAATTCGCCGTGCGCGGCCTGAAGGTCGAACACATCGTCGTCTTGGGGCACGCCCGCTGTGGCGGCGTCCGCGCCCTGATCGAGGGCAACTCCAACGACAACACCGACTTCATCCATGCCTGGATGCAGATCGCCCGTTCCGCCCGCGACCGCGCCCTGGCCCTGACCCTGTCGGCCGGCCAGCCCATCGAAGCGGCGCGCCGCATGTGCGAACAGGAAACCGTCGCCATCTCGCTGGGCAACCTGATGACCTTCCCCTGGGTCCGCGAACAGGTGGAAGCCGGCAAACTGATGCTGCACGGCTGGTTCTACGACATGGAAGACGGCAAGCTGTTCCGCCTGGACCCGGTGACCAACACCTTCCAGGAAGTCTGAACAAAAACGGATGGGTGGCCGAGTGGTTTAAGGCAGCGGTCTTGAAAACCGCCGTAGGTGCAAGCCTACCGTGGGTTCGAATCCCACCCCATCCGCCAGTTCAAAGAAAAGGGCCTTCCTTGCGAAGGCCCTTTTTCTGTGGCGTGCACCCGAGATGCCCAAGTCGGCCGCGATGTTCCGCCATACGTTGCCCAAAGCGTTTTTAGGATGGTTCGGACCGAAAATGGAAAGGCCCCGAAACCGTTAGGTTTCAGGGCCTCATAATGGTCGGAGCGGCGGGATTCGAACCCACGACCCCCAGTCCCCCAGACTGATGCGCTACCGGGCTGCGCTACGCTCCGACCGTGTCAGGGATAACCCTGAACATGTTGCCAAACCAAGGGCTTGGCGGGGGTTCCAGCGGCGTTACCGCCGGAAGAGGGGCGCACTATACTCACGCCCCCGATGGGATGCAACCCTCAACGTTGCCTTGGATGAAGTAAATTTCGCATCTGTTCGAGTTCGTCCAAAAGCAGTTGCAATTCCTGGCGCTGCTGAGGCGAGAAACCGGGCTTTTCCGGGGTTTCGACGCTTTCGCAATCCTGGGCCAGGATCAAATCTTCCTCTTCCTCGCCGTCATCCATCAGGTCGAAAGGCATGTCGTCTTCTGCCGAATCGTCGGCATCGGTGTCATGAGCCTTGTTGTCTGCCGCAGGCGGCAAGGACAATTGCAGTTCGGGTTCGTGGCGAGGCTGGGCGGCGCCGTCCTTGTGTCCGCCTTCGCGCAACAGCTTTTGCACGCCCTTGATGGTGTAGCCTTCGCTGTACAGCAAGTCACGGATACGGCGCAGCAACGCCACGTCCTCGGGGCGGTAATAACGGCGCCCCCCGCCCCGCTTCAGCGGTTTGACCTGTGGAAACTTGCTTTCCCAAAAGCGCAGGACGTGCTGCGGCACGTCCAGTTCGTCGGCGACCTCGCTGATGGTTCGAAACGCCGTCTCAGACTTGCCGACACGCCGACCCGAATTCGAATCGCCGTCTTCGCTCATTAGTTACCGCCCTTGGCCACCGGGCCGTCGTTGATCTGCTTCTTCAGCAATTGCGACGGACGGAAAACCAGCACGCGGCGTGGCAGGATCGGGACTTCTTCGCCGGTCTTGGGATTGCGGCCGATGCGCTGCCCCTTGGAGCGGACGGCGAAGCTGCCGAACGAGGAAATCTTCACCGCCTCGCCTTCGGCCAGGGCGTTGGAAATCTCGTCGAGGACGGCTTCCAGCAAGTCGGCGGATTCGTTGCGCGAAAGGCCCACCTCTTGGTAGACGGCTTCACTCAATTGCGCTCGGGTGATGGTCTTTTCCGACATCTAAGACAGCCCCTTCCAGGGGGATCGAGAAATGATTCCCTGACCCTATCGTGTCGGCCTAAATCCGTCAATATCAAAGGGATGCACGGCAACCTTGGCGTATGTGCGCAGGAAAGGCGGGGAAACCTTACAGGCGGACCAGCGCCGAACCCCAGGTGAAACCGCCGCCCATGGCCTCCATGACCACCAGATCGCCCTGGTTGAGGCGGCCGTCAGCCACGGCGGTGTGGAAGGCCAAGGGGATGGACGCCGCCGAGGTGTTGGCGTGCTTGTCCACCGTCACCACCATACGGTCCATGGACAGGCCCAGCTTCTTGGCGGTGCTTTCCAGGATGCGACGATTGGCCTGATGCGGCACCACCCAATCGATATCGGCGGCCGACAGGTCGTTGGCGTGCAGCGCCTCGCCCACCACCTGGGCCAGGTTGGTCACCGCGTGGCGGAACACTTCCTTGCCTTCCATGCGCAGATGGCCGACGGTTTGCGACGACGATGGGCCGCCATCCACGTAAAGCAAGTCGTAGTGACGGCCGTCGGAATGCAGATGGGTGGACAGGATGCCACGATCCTGGTTGCTGCCCTTTTCCCACGACCCGCGCAGCACCACCGCGCCGGCTCCGTCACCGAACAGCACGCAGGTGCCGCGGTCTTCCCAGTCGAGAATGCGCGAGAAGGTCTCGGCGCCGATGACCACGGCAGTACGGGCCTGTTCAGCCTTGATGAAATTGTCGGCAACCGCCATGGCGTAGATGAATCCCGAGCACACGGCCTGCATGTCGAAAGCGGCGCCGCCGGTCATGCCCAGGCGCTGTTGCACCTTGGTGGCGGTGGCGGGAAACGTGTTGTCGGGGGTGGCGGTGGCCACCACCAGCAGGTCGATGTCGGCCCCGGTCAGCCCGGCCGACTTCAACGCGGCCTGGGCGGCAGCGGTGGCCAAATCCGAAGTGGTTTCACCTTCGGCGGCGATGTGGCGCTGGCGGATGCCGGTACGCTCGACGATCCACTCATCCGACGTGTCGACCTTAGCGGCCAATTCGGTGTTGGTGACGATTCGGGACGGCAGGTAACAGCCGCTGCCGACGATTTGCGAACGCAATATCATTCTTTCGGTCACCCGTTGCCGGCGGCGCGCTGCGACGGAACGTCCTGCGGGTGCAGGCGCTCGAATTCCTTGCGAATCCGCTCGTTGTAGCCATGCGCCACCAAATCGACGGCGACGGCGATGGCGTTGGCGAAACCGAACGCGTCGGTACCGCCATGACTTTTCACGGCAATGCCGTTCAGGCCCAGGAACATGGCCCCGTTATAGCGGCGGGGATCGGTCCGGGTCTTGACCTTGTTCAGCGCGTGCTTGGCGAACAAGAAGCCGATCTTGGCCAAAAGCGAGCTTTGGAACGCCTGGCGCAGGAAGGACGAATAGAACTTCACCGTGCCTTCGGCGGTCTTCAGCGCGATGTTGCCGGTGAAGCCGTCGGTCACCACCACGTCCACCGTGCCGGCGCCGATGTCGTTGCCTTCGATGAAACCGTGGAAACGGATGGGCAACTGGGTGTCGCGCAGGGCGGCGGCGGCGGCCTTGACCGCGTCGTTGCCCTTGATGTCTTCGGACCCCACGTTCAACAGGCCGACCGACGGTTGCTCAAGCCCCAAGACGGCGCGAGCGAACACCTCGCCCATGACGGCGAATTCGATCAGGTTGTTGGCGTTGCAGTCGACGTTGGCGCCCAGGTCCAGCATCACCGTCTCGCCCCGTTCGGTGGGGAACAGGCCGGCAATGGCCGGACGGTCGATGCCCGGCAGCATGCGCAGGACGAATTTGGACACCGCCATCAGCGCGCCGGTATTGCCGGCCGACACCACGCCGGCGGCTTCACCCTTGGCGACCGCGTCGACGGCCAGCCACATGGACGACTTGCGGCCGGTGCGCAGCACTTGGCCGGGCTTGGCGTCCATGGACACGGAGTCTTCGGCGTGGCGAACCGTGCACACCCCCTTGATCTCCGGGGCGCTTTCCAGCAAGGCCTCGATCCGCTGGGCATCGCCGAACAGCAGATAGCGCACATGCGGAAGACGGACATGGGCGAGTTTCACCCCCTCGATCACCATATCGGGAGCATGATCGCCGCCCATGGCGTCAATGGAAATGGTGACGGGTGCGCTCACGTCCGTGCGCTCCGGAAGAGATCAGCGGGAGAGTTAGGCGTTGGCTTCGCCCTGGGCGACCACTTCACGGCCGTCATAATGACCGCAAGAGCCGCAAACGTGATGCGGCAGCTTCACTTCGCCGCAATTGGGGCATTCGACCACCGAAGCCGACGGCAGCGCGTGATGGGCACGGCGCATGTTGCGGCGGGACTTGGAGGTCTTTTTCTTCGGGACAGCCATTTTCTCGTACTCTCTGCTCAGAAGCCCTGACGGGGAAAGGGTGGTTTATTAGCCAAAAAGTCTGCCTGTAGCAAGGGTTTGCTGATCCCCTTAGCTGTTTTTTTGCTTGAATGCGGCAAGGGCGGCGAACGGACTGGCCTTTTCTTCCTTGATCGGGGCGTCTTCCTTGATCTCGGGCAACCCTGCCCCGGCCTTGCGCGGGAACGGGTCCAGCGCCAAAGCCAGATGCTCGGCCACCACTTCGCCCAGGTCGATGGCGCCATCCGTCAAAGGTTCCGGCGGGTCGTCGTCGTCCATGGACAAATCCAATTCCATTGTATCGGACTCTTCCCCGGCGCCAAAGGTGATCATGAAACTTTCATCAATCACCTGCTCCACCGGTTCCAGCGTCACCACGCAGGTCTGTTCGACCACGGCACGGATATGGCCGTCCACCTTGAACAAGGTCCCGCCGGCCAAGGCCCGCAGATGGGCCTTGGCCTTCAGCCCGGCCACCTTATTGATAGCGAAGCGTTCGGCCAGGGCGGCGCATTCGGCGGCGCTGGCTTCGATTTCCATGTCCATGCCGCGGGTCGGGATGGTGTCCACCAGGACCGGGCGCGAGAATTCGGGCTGGAAGTCCATGACCTAGCCCCGCGCCTGGGGAACCAGGAACGACAGCTTGCCCGCCAGGATGTCGGCATCGGCCAGGCCGGCCAGATGGGCGCGCTGGTCGTGCACATAGGCGGCCATCAGGTCCTCGACCTCGGGGTTGACCGGCTGGCCCTGATACAGGTTGCGGCCCAAAGCCTCTTGCAAGCCCCTGCCCGGCTCGTCCAGCACCTTGTCATAGGCGGTGGCGCGGCCATAGAAGGCCTCGGCCATGCGGGTCACCCGCTTGCCGATGGCCATGTCGGTGACCCCCATCTCGCGCAGGTTCTGGTCCAGGTCGGTGAACATGAAGTCGAAGGTCTGCTGCGACAGTTCCTTCAGCGCCGTGTTGCCGTCGGCGGCCAGCCGACGGAACAACAGATAGGCGTGCAGGATGATCATGTCGTAACGCCCTTCCAGGGTGTCGGCGACGCCATAATCGCGATAGAACACCGGCTGGCGCGATTGCTCGACCAGGGCTAGGTAAAGGGCGTTGGCGGCTGCGTCGTCATTGCGACGCTTGAACAAGCGACTGAAGGGCATTCATTGTCCTGTTGATATGCTTGATCGCCGTATCCTGGGCGGGGTCGTTGACACCCACGGGGCGGAGATGCGATCTTCCCCCCATCTTTGGACACGGAGCCCGTCTCCGTCAATGCCCTGACGTGAATGCGACCATGAAGAAAGCCGTCATCCATGTGTTCCTGGCCGCCGTCATCGGCGCCACTGTCGCCTGTACGCCGACCATCGACACCCGCGGCAACCTGCCCCATCCCGAGGATCTGGCCAAGATCACCGCCGGCAAGACCACCCGCGACGAGGTTCAGGCCCTGCTGGGCACGCCGTCCTCGACCCTGCTTTATGGCGGCGAAAGCTGGCAGTACATCTCGTCCACCTTCGAGACCGTCGCCTTCTTCAAGCCGGAACTGAAGGACCGCAAGGTCGTCGCCTTCTATTTCGACGATGCCGGCATCGTCAAAAGCATCACCTACAAGGGGATGGAAGACGGCAAGGAAGTGGTGCTGGTCGACCGCGAGACCCCCACCGCCGGCAAGGAACTGGGGTTGATCGAACAATTGCTGGGCAATATCGGCCGCTTTTCCAAGGATGGACAAGGCGGGGGATTCGGCGGCATGGGTCGCCACTGATCCCGGCATCTGCGGACAAAGAAAAACCCCCGATCCTTGCGGACCGGGGGTTTCGTTTTGCGTGACGGTTAACCGGCCACCATGGCCAGCAGCAGAATGGCGACGATGTTGATGATCTTGATCATCGGGTTGACCGCCGGACCCGCGGTGTCCTTGTAGGGATCGCCGACGGTGTCGCCGGTCACTGCGGCCTTGTGGGCGTCCGAGCCCTTGCCGCCGTGGTTGCCGTCTTCGATGTACTTCTTGGCATTGTCCCAGGCGCCGCCGCCGGACGTCATGGAAATGGCCACGAACAGGCCGGTGACGATGGTCCCCAGCAGCATGGCGCCCAGGGCGGTGAAAGCGGGCACCATGCCGGCGGTGACAGCGACCACCGCGAACAGCACGATGGGCGACAGCACCGGCAGCATCGACGGGATGATCATTTCCTTGATCGCCGCCTTGGTCAGCATATCCACGGCACGGCCGTAATCAGGCTTGCCGGTGCCTTCCATGATACCGGGGATTTCCTTGAACTGGCGACGCACCTCGACCACCACCGAACCGGCGGCGCGGCCGACCGCCATCATGCCCATGGCGCCGAACAGGTACGGCAGCAGGCCGCCCACGAACAGGCCGATGACCACATAGGGATCTTCCAGGCTGAAGCTGACCTTGAATTGCGGGAAATAGTGCTTCAGATCCTCGGTATAGGCGGCGAACAGCACCAAAGCGGCCAAGGCGGCCGAACCGATGGCGTAGCCCTTGGTCACCGCCTTGGTGGTGTTGCCGACCGCATCCAGGGCGTCGGTGATCTTGCGCACGTCTTTCGGCAGCTCCGACATTTCGGCGATGCCGCCGGCGTTGTCGGTGACCGGGCCATAGGCGTCGAGCGCGACGATCATGCCGGCCAAGGCCAGCATGGTGGTCGCCGCCACCGAGATGCCGAACAGACCGGCCACCGAATAGGTACCGATGATGGCGACGCAGATCACCAGAACCGGCAACGCGGTGGCTTCCATGGAAACCGCCAGACCTTGGATGACGTTGGTGCCGTGGCCGGTGGTGGACGCTTGCGCCACACTGCGCACCGGGCGATAGCCGGTACCGGTGTAATATTCAGTGATCCACACCAACAGGCCGGTCACCACCAGGCCGAACAAGGCGCAGACGAACAGGTTCATGCCGCTGACCGGGCGCCCGCCCATGTCGTAGACGGCGCCGAAACCACCATAGCCGACGACGATGGTGCCGGCGATCAGGGCGATCGACAGGATACCGGTGACGGTCAGGCCCTTGTACAAGGCCTTCATGATGTTGCCCGATTCGTCCAGCTTGACGAAGAAGGTGCCGGCCACCGAAGCCAGGATGCACACCGCGCCGATGACCAGCGGGAAAGACATCATGGCCGTCTGCGCCGCGCCGGTGAAGAAGATCGAGCCCAACAACATGGTGCCGACGATGGTCACCGCGTAGGTTTCGAACAGATCGGCGGCCATGCCGGCACAGTCGCCCACATTGTCGCCCACGTTGTCGGCGATCACCGCCGGATTGCGCGGGTCGTCCTCGGGAATGCCGGCTTCCACCTTGCCCACCAGATCGGCGCCCACATCGGCGCCCTTGGTGAAGATGCCGCCGCCCAGACGGGCGAAGATGGAAATCAACGAGGCACCAAAGGACAGCGCCACCAGGGCTTCCATCAGATTGCGGGGCTCGACGCCCGACGCCTTCAGCACGGCGTAGTAGCCGGCCAAGCCGATCAGACCCAAGCCGACCACCAGCATGCCGGTGATGGCGCCCGAACGGAACGCCACGTCCAACGCCGGCTGCATGCCACCGCTGCGGGCCGCTTCGGTGGTGCGCACGTTGGCGCGGACCGAAACGTTCATGCCGATATAGCCGGCGACGCCGGACAGCACCGAGCCGATCAGGAAGCCGACGGCTTGAAAAGCGCCCAGACGGGCGAACAGAACCACGAAAATGACCACGCCGACGATGGCGATGGTGGTGTACTGCCGATTGAGATAGGCGCGCGCACCCTCTTGGATGGCACCGGCGATCTGTTGCATCCGCTCGGTGCCGGTCGAGGTCGCCATCACCGCTTTGAACGCCCACGCGCCATATAGCAGCGCCGCAAGGCCGCATGCCAGTACGAATAGATCCGTCATGTTGGTTCGATCCCCTTACCCAGCGTTAGTTGACTTCGACGTCCCTATAAACGCTTGCGGCGGTACCCGTGGCCGTAAGTGGACGGCGTAAGTCCTGAAACGCTGCCAGATAAACCATGGGTTGGCAACGGGGTCATGGCGGAACCGGCCGGATTTCAGAAAGATTCGCTGAAATCGATCTAGCGCCTTAGGATGGTTCCAAGAAAACATCACCTGAATACGGTAAAATATGCTGACCAATTCAAGAAATATTGCAACGCAGCATTATTTTACCGAAGTCTGGTCTATCATCACCGATTTGACGTAACCCGGGCCCAAGGTCTTTTCAGTCAGCTTGAGCAGACGGGCGCTCAGTGTCGGCGGATCAAGCCGGCGACCATTGCGCAGATGGATGGGCAGATATTCCATCATGTCCTGCAAATAAGCGTTTTGCAGACGCGGAATGTTCTGGGCGACGATTTCGCGCTTTTCGAAGGGCACTTCCAGACGCAGGATCATCTCGACCTGGCGGCGGACTTCATGGTCTTCGACTACGGGAACCGCCAGCAGACCGTATTCCACGAAAGACGGCGGCGTCTTCGGCGGCGCGGCCGGTTCCATGGGGTCGGCCGGAGCGGTGCCGATCAGCTGGTTGAACTTGGCGATGGGGTCGATGCCCCAGAAATAAAGGCCGCCGACCAAGCCCCCCATCATCAACAGAAAGGCGACGATGATGAAGATCAGACGAACCACTATTTCCCCCTGGTATCATTGAAGTGGCGCCACCCCGTCAGCGCCAAATCCAAGGGCCGTCCCTGCCCGTCTTGCACGACGACCCCCGCTTGGCTGCACATGCGGCCGATGGCGGCGACACTTGTTCCCGCATCATCAGCTAATCGGGCGATCTTGTCAGCATGTTCCGGGGGTACGGTGAAGACTATCTCGTAATCGTCACCACCGGACAGCAGGTTGGACAACAGGCCGGGATCGTCGGCCAGCAGATGGCGGGCGGCGTCCGACAAGGGCAGATCCTGGGCACGGATCACCGCCCCCAGACCCGATTGGCGGCACAGATGGCCCAGGTCCTGGACCAAGCCGTCGGACACGTCCATGGCGGCATGGGCCAGCCCGGCCAGACGCGGCCCCAGAACATGACGCGGCTGGGGCAGCAGATAGCGCTGGTCCAAGTGATCGCGCAAGGACGGGGGCAAGCGGTCGAAGCGCCCCTGGCGGGACAACAGCCCCAAGGCGGCATCCCCCAAGGTCCCGGTCATGAAAACCACGTCGCCGTCCTTGGCCCCGGAACGCAAGATCGCTTGGCCCTGCCCGACCCGCCCGAAGGCGGTCAGGGTCAAGGTCAGCGGTCCGGGCGTGGACACGGTGTCGCCACCGATCAGGGCCAAACCATAGTCCCGGCAGTCCTGGCCCAAGCCGTCAGCGAAACGCCGCAACCAATCCATGCCCACGGCGTGCGGGAACGCCGCCGACAGCATGATGGCGAAGGGATGCGCCCCTTTGGCGGCCAAGTCGGACACGTTGACCCGGATCAGCTTGCGGGCGATCAGGTCGGCCGGGTCATCGGCGAAGAAATGCACACCAGCCACCATGGAATCCATGGTCAGCACCAGTTGCTGGCCGGCGGGCACGTCCATCAGGGCGGCGTCGTCGCCCAAACCCAAGGCCCCTGGATAGGATTGGGCCAGGGGGGCGAACAGCCGGGCGATCAGGGCGAATTCGTCACGATCGTCGCTGGGGGCGCCGCTCATGGCGAAAGACGGCGCCTAGGCGCCATTCCCTGGGGCGCCGTTTCCTTGGAATTCTGCGGCGCGCAGGGCGCGTGCCATCTTGTCCATCACCGCGTTGACCAATCCCGGCTCGGGACCGGAATAAAACGCGTGGGCCACGTCCACATATTCGGTGATGGCAACGCGGGCCGGGGTCTGCGGCCGCGACTTCAATTCAAAGGCACCGGCGCGCAAGATGGCCCGCAGCACGGCTTCCAGACGGTCGACGGTCCAGTCGCGGCTCAGTCCCTGGGCGATCTGGGCATCCAAGCCGTCACAGTCGGCCGAGACGCCGTTGACCAGCAGGGCCACCAAGTTGACGTCGGGTTCGGCCATCTTGCCACGCGGTTCGTTTTCCATGCGGGCACGGAACTCGTCCAGCGCCTGGATGGCGCTGACGCCGGTGATTTCCATGGAATACAGCGCCTGCACGGCCGCCAGACGGGCGGCGGAACGACGGGCGGCGCTGGGATTGGGCTTGGACAATTCAGTATCTCTAGGTCAGTTGCAATTCGCGTTTGATTTCCAGCATGCGCAGCGCCGCCCGGGCGGCTTGGCCCCCCATGTTCTTACGGGTCGGGTCGGCACGCTTCAAAGCCTGGGCTTCGTTATGCACGGTCAGCACGCCGTTGCCCAAGGCCAAGTGATGGCGCAGCGACAGATCGGTGCAGCCGCGGAAGCATTCGGTGCACACATGGCCGTAATGGTCGCTTTCGCCTTGGATGGCGGTGCCCAGCACGAGGAAGGCGTCATAGGGCTTGCCGGACGCCACCATGTATTCCAAAGCGGCGGGAATTTCCAGCACGCCGGGAATGGTCAGCACGTCATAGCTGGCCCCCGCCGCCTCCAGGGCGCCCTTGGCGCCGTTCAGCAGCATGTCGGCCAGATGGTCGTAAAACCGGGCCTCGATGATCAAGACATTGGTGCTCATGACGTCACTTCACCTCGATGGGGCGCTGTTCCACGACTTTCAGGCCGAAACCTTCCAGACCGATGATGGTCTTGGGCGTGTTGGACAGCAGGATCATTTCTTCGACGCCAAGATCCAGCAGAATCTGGGCACCGACACCGTAATCACGCAATTCCACCGGGGCCGGCTTGGAATCCAATTGGGCGCGGACCCGGTCGGACAGGCTGGTGGGGCGCGGTTCGCGCACCAGCACCACCACGCCGCGGCCATGGGCCGAGATGGTTTCCATGGCGGCATGCAATTGCCCCGCCTTGCCCGAGCCCTGGTCGCCCAGCACGTCGTCCAGGATGTTGACGGCGTGCACGCGCACCATCACCGGGCCTTCGCCGGAAATCTCGCCCTTCACCAAGGCGATGTGTTCGGCGTAAGCCACCTGGTTGACATAGACCACCATGCGCCAGTCGCCACCCCATTTGGAATGGAACGGCGATTCCACCTCGCGCCGCACGATCTTGTCGTGACGGCGGCGATAGGCGATCAGGTCGGCGATGGTGGCGATCTTCAGGCCGTGATGCTGGGCGAACTTCACCAGATCCGGCATGCGGGCCATGGTGCCGTCGTCGTTCATGATCTCGCAGATCACACCCGACGGGTTCAGCCCGGCCAGACGCGAGATGTCCACGGCGGCTTCGGTGTGGCCGGCACGGACCAGGGTGCCGCCGTCGCGGGCCACCAGCGGAAAAACGTGACCGGGGGTGACGATCTCGGACGCCCCCTTTTCCGGGTCGATGGCCACTTGGACGGTGCGCGCCCGGTCGGCGGCGGAAATGCCGGTGGTCACCCCTTCCTTGGCTTCGATCGAGACGGTGAAGGCGGTCTGCATGCGGGTGCCGTTGTCGGCGCTCATCAGCTTCAGACCCAAGGTCTCGCAGCGGGCCCGGGTCATGGACAGGCAGATCAGGCCGCGACCGTACTTGGCCATGAAGTTGATGGCATCCGGGGTCGCCATCTGCGCCGGAATGACCAGATCACCTTCGTTTTCGCGGTCTTCGTCGTCCACCAGGATGAACATGCGGCCCTGACGGGCGTCTTCGATGATGTCCTCGATGGAAGACAGGTAATTATGATATTCCGAGACCACGGGCCTATTCCTTGTCGAGAAGCCGGGCAACATACCGGGCAAGCATGTCGATTTCCATATTCACCCGATCACCTTGGCGCAAGCGCCCAAAGGTGGTGACAGCCTGCGTATGGGGAATGACATTGATACCGAAACGCCGTCCGTCAACCTCGTTGACGGTCAACGACACGCCATCCAGGGCGACACTGCCCTTGGGGGCGACGAATTTTGCAAGGTTTTCAGGGCTTTCGAAGACGAAGCGCTTGGATTCGTTTTCCTCGGTGATCGACACCACGGTGGCGACGCCGTCCACATGCCCCGACACGATGTGACCGCCCAGTTCGTCACCCACCTTCATGGCGCGTTCCAGGTTGACCCGGTCGCCCTGTTCCCAGGCGCCCATGGTGGTCTTGGAAACGCTTTCCGCCGAAACTTCCACCGCGTACCAGTCTTCGCCTTTGTCGACGATGGTCAGGCAGACGCCGTTATGGGCGATGGACGCCCCGATGTCGATGCCACCCAGGTCGTAGGCGGTCTTGACCTCGAAACGGGTTTCCTTGCCCGGGCTGCGAACGACGCTGCGAATTTCGCCCAAATCGGTGACGATGCCGGTGAACATCGGCCCATACTCCTTA
Source organism: Magnetospirillum sp. 64-120 (assembly GCA_001898825.1). Classification (GTDB taxonomy): domain Bacteria; phylum Pseudomonadota; class Alphaproteobacteria; order Rhodospirillales; family Magnetospirillaceae; genus Magnetospirillum. The sequence goes on along the minus strand of MKVK01000011.1, from coordinate 212,941 downwards.
GATTTTTCGATAGATTTCCATAATGTCTGCGCCGATCGGGCGGACGTCGACGCATTCGAAAACAGGGGTCTGCGACAGATGGTCGACCCCAAAGGACACGGCGGCCGGCAAGCCGTCGCCGCCGATCAGACGCGGTGCGCGGAACCACACCAGACGGTCCACCAGTCCCAAACGCAGCAAGGTGGCGGTCAGGTGGGCGCCACCTTCCACCAGAACACGGGTCAGGCCGCTTTCGGCCAGGATGTCCAGGGCGGCCGCCATATCCAGGCCGGATTCGTCGCCCGGCAGTTCGACCACGTCGATGCCGGCATCCTCGAAAGCCAGACGACGTTCCTCGTCGGCCCCCTCGCGGGTCAGGATCCAAGTGGAGACATCCGACGCGCTGGCCACCAGCTTGCTGGTCAGCGGCAGGCGCAGATGGCCGTCGACCACCACGCGCACCGGCGAACGGTCTTCCAGTCCGGGCAAACGGCAGGTCAGTTCGGGATCGTCGGCCAAAGCCGTGCCGCTGCCCACCATGATGGCGTCGCTTTCGGCCCGTAGCAGATGGCCGGCCTGACGGGCGATGGGCCCGGTGATCCACTTGCTTTCGCCGCCATGGGTGGCGATGCGGCCGTCCAGGGTGGTGGCCAGCTTGGCGGTGACCAGCGGACGGCCACGGGTCACCTTGGACAGGAAACCGGCGTTCAGTTCAGTGGCCTCGTCGGCCATGATCCCGGTGGTCACGACCAAACCGGCGTCACGCAGCATGGTGATGCCGCGTCCCGACACCCGGGGATCGGGGTCTTGGATGGCCACCACCACGCGGGCGATACCGGCGGCGATCAGCGCCTCGGCGCAAGGGGGCGTCTTGCCATGATGGGAACACGGTTCCAGCGTCACATAGGCGGTGCCGCCGCGTGCCGCCGCGCCGGCCATGGCCAGGGCCTCGGTCTCGGCGTGGGGGCGACCGCCGGGCTGGGTCCAGCCCCGGCCCACCACCCTGCCCCCGGTGACGATGACGCAGCCGACGGCCGGGTTCGGCCACACGTTTCCCAGACCGCGCCTGGCCAAGGCCAGGGCGGAACGCATATGGGCGCGGTCGCCGTCAGAGGTCGTCGTCAGCGCCACCGACCATCTTTCCCAGGAAGTCCTCGAAGTCCTTGGCCTCGCGGAAATTGCGATAGACCGAGGCGTAACGGACATAGGCGACCTTATCCAGGTCCATCAGCACGTCCATGACCAGTTCGCCGATATACTTGGACGGCACTTCGTTCTCGCCCATGCTTTCCAGGCGGCGATGGATGCCGTTGGCGATACGTTCGACCTGTTCTTCCTCGACCGGGCGCTTGCGAAGGGCGATCCGCAGGGATTTCAACAGCTTCTCGCGGTCGAACGGCGACCGCGAGCCGTCTTTCTTGATCACCACCAGATCGCGGATCTGCACCCGCTCGAAGGTGGTGAAGCGCGAACCGCACTCCGGACAGGAGCGGCGGCGGCGGATGGCCGAATTGTCTTCGGTCGGCCGCGAATCCTTCACCTGGGTGTCATCGTGGCCACAAAACGGACAGCGCATACGTCACTCCCCCAAACGATGCCGGAGCCTCGACCCCCGAGGCTCCGGTTCTTGGTCGTTATTGATAGATCGGGAACCGGCGGCACAGCTCCGCCACTTCGGCACGGGCCTTCTTCTCGGCGGCGGAATTGTCGTCCGGGTTGGCGGCCAGACCGTCCAGCACGTCACCGATCAGTTCGCCGACCTGCTTGAATTCCTCGACACCGAAGCCACGGGTGGTGGCGGCCGGAGTACCCAGACGGACGCCCGAGGTGATGGTCGGCTTTTCCGGGTCGAACGGGATGCCGTTCTTGTTGCAGGTCATGCCGGCATGTTCCAGGCTGGCCTCGGCGGCCTTGCCGGTCAGCTTCTTCGGACGCAGGTCGACCAGCATCAGGTGCGAATCGGTGCCGCCCGAAACGATGGCCAGACCACGGCGCACCAGGGTATCGGCCAAGGCGCGGGCATTGGCGACCACCTGGGTGGCGTAGGTCTTGAATTCCGGCTGCAGGGCTTCGCCGAAGGCCACCGCCTTGCCGGCGATCACATGCATCAGCGGACCGCCCTGGATGCCTGGGAAAATGGCCGAGTTGATCTTCTTGGCGATGGCTTCGTCATTGGTCAGGATCATGCCGCCGCGCGGACCGCGCAGGGTCTTGTGGGTGGTGGTGGTGACCACGTGGGCGTGCGGGAACGGGCTGGGATAGGCGCCGCCGGCGACCAGGCCGGCGAAGTGCGCCATGTCGACCATGAACAGCGCGCCCACTTCGTCGGCGATCTTACGGAAGCGGGCGAAGTCGATTTCACGCGGATAGGCCGAACCGCCGGCGATGATCAGCTTGGGCTTGTTTTCGCGGGCCAGCTTTTCCACTTCGTCGAAGTCGATGCGGGCGTCTTGCAGACGCACACCGTACTGGACGGCCTTGAACCACTTGCCCGACTGGTTGGGGGCGGCGCCATGGGTCAGGTGACCACCGGCGGCCAGGCTCATGCCCATGATGGTGTCGCCGGGTTGGACGAGGGCCATGAAGACGCCCTGGTTGGCCTGCGAGCCCGAGCTGGGCTGCACGTTGGCGAAGCCGCAGCCGAACAGCTTGCAGGCGCGGTCGATGGCCAGTTGCTCGACGATGTCCACGTATTCGCAGCCGCCGTAATAGCGCTTACCCGGATAACCTTCCGCGTACTTGTTGGTCAGCACCGAACCCTGGGCTTCGAGAACCGCGCGGGACACGATGTTTTCCGAGGCGATCAGCTCGATCTGGTCTTGCTGGCGCGACAGTTCCTTGGAGATGGCGGCGAAGACGTCGGCGTCGCGGTCGGCCAAGGTGGTGCGGAAGAAGGCGTCGGTATTGGTCATCGTCAGACTTTCTTTGCAGGCGGAAGAATTCGGAAATGAAACGTCAGGAAGCGTCGCCCAGCTTGGCGACACGGCGCGCATGGCGGCCACCCTCGAACTCGGTGGTCAGGAAGATGTCCACGCATTGCTTGGCCACTTCCGGTCCCATGGTGCGCCCCCCCAGGACCAGGACGTTGGCGTCGTTGTGCTGACGGCACATCAGGGCGCCATAGGCGTCGTGCACCAGGGCGGCGCGGACATGGGGAAAACGGTTGGCGGCGATGGAAATGCCGATGCCGGTGCCGCACATCAGCACACCCTTGCTGGCCTTGCCCTGCTTCAGGGCGTCGGCCATGGCGACGGCGAAATCGGGATAGTCCACCGATTGGGAATCGTGGGTGCCCAAATCGACCACTTCGACCCCCTTCCCCTTCAGGAAGTCGGCCAGCAGGGCCTTCATTTCCAGGCCGCCGTGATCGGAAGCGAGCGCGATGATTTCCTTGGTCATTGTCGGGATTCCCGGTTTTTCGCCAGACAGAGGCGTTCCATACCATATATCCGCACACATTGCCAATGCGCCACCATCTCATGGGGCATGCCAGAAACGCCCGCTCGTATACATCTGCCTGGTGATACCACCCGGGATCGATGACAGGTCGCGCCAAGAACCCGGCCGGGTTATCCAGGGAAATTCTGGCGGATACCAGGAAAACCCAGGGCCTTTTACTGATTTTTGGCATTCAGCAAAGAATTCGTTATTCACGGTAGTCAATTTTAAATTGACTTGAAAGACAAGCCATGCGCAGATTGGGAATGCATATGAAATAACCGACATCTCGGATCAAGACCATGAGCGACAATCCCGCCGACAAGATCAGCCACGACGACATTCTGCGCATGGCCGTGGACGTGGTCTCTGCCTATGTCAGCAACAATCCGTTGCCGGCCTCGCAAATCCCCGAGATCATCAATACGGTCTACACTTCCCTGTCTTCCCTTGACTCCACCCCGGCGGAAACCAAGGTCGAAGCGCCGAAGCCGGCTATTTCGGTGAAGAAGTCGGTCCACCCCGACTACATCATCTGCCTGGAAGACGGCAAGAAGCTGAAGATGCTGAAGCGCCACCTGCGCACCACCTACAACATGACCCCCGACGAATACCGGGCCAAGTGGGGTCTGCCGCCCGATTACCCAATGGTCGCCCCCAACTATGCCGCCCAGCGGTCCGACTTCGCCAAGAAGATCGGCCTGGGCCGAAAGGCCGGCGAGGATGAAACCCCGGCCAAGCGCAAAAGCAAATAAGCCGCCGATCGATGAAAAGCCCCGCCGAAACGGCGGGGCTTTTCTTTTGGGTGTTTGACCACCGTCAGGGAACAGCCGCCCTTCGCCGCCTAGACTGCCGCCAGCTTAAGGAGGCAAGACGATGAAGGATTCACAGATTACCGCGCTGTTCATGGCCGTCGGCATCGTGGTGACCGCCTTCGCCCTGCACCGCAACCGCGCCCTGGGCCGCAAGGCCCTGCTGCTGGTGCTGGCCAGCACCTTGGTGGTTGCCGGCTTCATATTCGTCACCTTGGGGGATTGATCACCAAGGCTCTGGCATACGCTTCCCCCTTATGGGAATATTGGTTCCGTATTATTGTATTCGGCTACTCCTGCCATCAACCACGGGGCCCCCATGATTCGCCTTGCCAACGTGCTGATCATCAATGCCAACGCGACCCAGGTGGTGGCCTTGAAGGAACGACTCGCACGTGGCGGCTATCACGCCGGCATCGCCTTCGACATGGCCCAGGGACTGGCCCTGGCCCAGGCCGACCATCCAGACCTGATCCTGCTCAGCGGCGACGACGCCATGGATATGGCCATCACGCTGAAGAACGGTGAAACCACCGCCAACATTCCGGTGGTGGTGCTGGTTGACCGCATGGATTCCGCCCTGTGCACCCAATGTCTGGACGTGGGCATCGACGACGTGCTGAACATCGGCTGCGAGGACGCGGAACTGTTCGCCCGCATGCGGCCGCTGGTGCGTCTGGCCACCATGCACGCCGAATTGCGCCAGCGCGCCGCCATCGCCAAGACTTTCAACGTCGCCGCCCGCCACCGGGTCGAGGAAACCGGCACGCAGCCGCCGGCCATCCTGATCATCGGCGACGACCCGACCCCGGTGGCGACGGTTCTGGAAGGCTGTGGTGAAATCGTCACCAGCGCCACGCTGTACGAAGCTGAAGACATTCTGGTGCGACGCAACTTCGACGCCGCGGTATTGTCCTTCGCCCAGGAAACCGACGGCTTGCTGGGCTTTTGCTCGCAGGTCCGCAACAACCCCCGCCTGTTCAACCTTCCCATGGTGCTGCTGGCCAATGTGGGCACTGACACCATTGACGCCTATCGGCGCGGCGCCACCCGCGTCATCGGCCGTCCGGTCGATCCCATGGTGCTGAAGGCGGCGGTGCTGACCCTGGTACGACGCCAGCAATTGCGCTGGAACATTCGCGGCGCGCTCAACGACAGCTTGGCCCCCGCCACCCGTGAAGAGGTCACCGGACAGTACAGCCGCGCCTTCCTTGAGGCCTATCTGTCCAGCCGCATCGAAACCGCCAAGGCCCAGGACCGTCATCTGGCGGTGGTGTTCTTCGCCGCCCCCAACATCGAAGGGGTGCGCCAGCAGTTCGGCGACGACGCGGCGCTGCACCTGACCCAGCAGGTTGGCCAATGGATCACCGGCCTGTTGCGGGCCGAGGACCTGACGGCGTCGTTCAAGCCGCACGAATTCTGCGTGGTGCTGCCCGACACCCCCATTCACGAGGCCGAAGTGGTGATGCACCGCATCGCCGGAGTTCTGGCCTATACCGATTTCGCCGTGCGCGACGTCTATCAACCGGTCAAGGTTTGGGTGCAGGTGGGCTGCACGGTGGTCGCGCCCGGCGATTCCTTGGAAACGGTGCTGAGACGGGCTCGGCAGAACCTGGATTAAGGACGGGGCACGTGAGGATCGAATTCATTTTCGACACCGTCTGTCCTTGGTGCTATGTGGGCAAGCGCCGCTTCGAGCGTGCCTTGGCCCAGCGTCCCGGCACGCGGGCCGAAATCACTTGGCGCCCCTTCCTGCTGAACCCCGACATTCCGCCTGAAGGAATCGACCGCCGGTCCTATCTGGACCGCAAGTTCGGCGGCCCGGCCCGGGTCAACCGCATCCATGCCGCCGTCGCCAGCGCCGGGGCCGCCGAAGGCATCGAATTCGCCTTCGACCGCATCACACGGGCCCCCAACACCTTGAATTCGCACCGCCTGATCCGTTATGCCGCCGATTTCGGCCGTCAGTCGGAAGTGGTCGAAGCACTCTATCGGGCTTATTTCGTCGAAGGCATGGATATCGGCCTGATCCCGGTGTTAATCCTGATCGGCGAGAAGCTGGGCTTGCCCGGCCGCGAGCTGGAAGACTACCTGCGTTCCGACGCCGACATCGCGGCAGTGATGAACGACAACGCCCGCGCCCATCGCCAGGGCGTCAACGGCGTGCCCTGCCTGATCCTGGACGGTTCCTACGCCCTGGCCGGGGCGCAGGAACCCGACATCCTGCTGCGGCTGATCGACATTGCCCGCCAGTCGGAAACCGAACTGGCGCTGTCGTCGTGACCAGTACGGACTGATCACGCCGCCCGGGCGATTTCCACCAGCTTGCCCATCAGCTTTTGCACCAATTTGACCCGCTTGGCCGGTTCGTCCCAGGCACGGACGAACACCAGCTTGTGGTCGGGGCGCAGCTTGGCGGCGCCGCCCTGCTGGGCGATGTACTGCACCAGGCCTATGGGATTGGCGAAGCTGTTGCCGCGGAAGGTGACCACCGCACCCTTGGGGCCGGCGTCGACCTTTTCCACCCCGGCCTGTTTGCACAAGCCCTTGACCGCCACCACTTCCAGCAGGTTTTCCACCTCGGCCGGCATCTTGCCGAAGCGGTCCACCAGTTCGGACGCCAAAGCGTCGATTTCCTCGCGGTCGGCCAAGGTGGCGATCCGGCGGTACAGCGACAGCCGTACCGACAGATCGGCCACATAGGTTTCGGGGATCAAGACCGGGGTGCCCAGGGTGATCTGCGGCGACCATTCCTCGACGGCGATCTGGTCTTCGCCACCCTTGGCGGCGGCCACCGCTTCCTCGATCAGTTGCTGGTACAACTCGATACCCACTTCGCGGATATGGCCCGATTGTTCCTCGCCCAGCAGGTTGCCGGCACCGCGGATGTCCAGGTCGTGGCTGGCCAACTGGAAGCCAGCGCCGAGCGAATCCAGGGTCTGCATGACGTGCAGGCGCTTTTCGGCGGCTTTCGACAACACCTTGTCGGTGGGCAGGGTGAAATAGGCGTAGCCGCGGGTCTTGCCGCGCCCGACACGGCCGCGCAGCTGATAAAGCTGACCCAGGCCGAACATGTCGGCGCGGTGGATGATCAGCGTGTTGACCGACGGCATGTCCAGACCGGATTCGATGATGTTGGTGGACAGCAGCACGTCATATTGCTTGTCGCCGAAGGCGGTCATCACCTCTTCCAGTTCCGTCGGCGTCAGACGGCCATGGGCGACGGCGCATTTGACCTCGGGGACCAGCTTGGCCAGTCGGTCGGCGACGCGGTCGATGTCGGCCAGACGCGGGCAGACATAGAATACCTGACCGCCGCGATAACGTTCGCGCAGGATGGCTTCGCGCAGCACCACCGGATCAAACGGCAACACGAAAGTCCGCACCACCAAGCGATCGACGGGGGGCGTGGCGATGACGCTCATTTCCTTCACCCCGGTCAGCGCCAGTTGCAAGGTGCGCGGGATCGGCGTCGCCGTCAGCGTCAGCACGTGGACGTCGGATTTCAGTTGCTTCAGGCGTTCCTTGTGGCCGACGCCGAAATGCTGTTCCTCGTCGATGATCAACAGGCCCAGGCGCTTGAAGCTGATGGACTTGGCCAGCACGGCATGGGTGCCGACGACGATGTCCACCGAGCCGTCGGCCACACCGGCCTTGACCTGATTCGCCCGCTTGGCGGTGACCAGACGCGAGAGTTGTTCCACCTGCAGCGGCAGGCCTTTGAAGCGTTCGGCGAAATTGCGGTAATGCTGGCGCGCCAACAGGGTGGTCGGCACCACCACGGCGACCTGCATGCCGGACATGGCGGCGACGAAGGCGGCGCGCATGGCCACCTCGGTCTTGCCGAAGCCGACGTCGCCGCAAACCAGACGGTCCATGGGCCGGCCCGAGCCCAGATCGGCCACCGTGTCCTCGATGGCGCGGGCCTGATCCTCGGTCTCGGCATAGGGGAAACGGGCGCAGAATTCGTCCCACAGTCCTTCCGGCGGCGTAAGGCTTTCCGATTTGCGCAGCTGGCGCTGGGCGGCGATGGCGATCAATTGTTCGGCCATGTCGCGGATGCGCTTCTTCAGCTTGGCCTTGCGGGCCTGCCAGGCGGCGCCGCCCAGGCGGTCCAGCTGGGCGCCGGCCTGTTCCGAACCGTAACGGGTCAGAACTTCGATGTTTTCGACGGGAACGAACAGCTTGTCGCCACCGTCATAGATCACCCGCAGGCAGTCATGGGGCGCGCCCGAGACCTGCAGCGTCACCAGTCCGTCGTAACGGCCGATGCCGTGTTCCAGATGGACCACCAGATCGCCTTCAGACAGGGCCGAGGCCTCGGCGATGAACTGGGCGCCCTTGCGCTTTTTCTTGGCCGGCCGCGCCAGTCGGTCGCCCAGCAGATCCTGTTCGGTGACGATGCAGAAATCCGGGGTGGCGAAACCGTGGTCCAGGCCCAGCACCACCATGGGCAAGGATTTGGCCGAAGCGTCTCGCGCCTCGGTCCAGCTGTCCACTTGGACCGGCTTCATGCCATGATCGGCCAGAACATGGGACAGACGGTCGCGGGAACCGGCGCTCCATGCCGCCAGAACCACCCGACGGCTTTCGCTGTTCACGTAATCGCGCAAGGCTTCATAGACGTTGCCGTCGGGCCGGGCGCGGATGTCGGCGAAGTCGCGGCCCATGCGGCCGCCGGCATCGCCCCCCTTCTCATCCGAGGACGCGAAGGGCGACAGCGCCAGACAGGGGCGCACCGCCAGCAGGCGGTTCCACTCGTCGGTTTCCAGATAAAGTCGGTTGGGCGGCAGCGGATGATAGACCATGCCCGATTCGGCTAGACCGGCGCCGGTGATGGTGCGCCGCGCCTCGTAATATTCCAGGATCAAAGCATGGCGGGCATCGCGGGCTTCGTCCACCTGGTGATCCAGCACCGCCAGGGCGTCGGGCACATAGGCGAACAAGGTGTCCATGCCGTCATGGAACAGCGGCAGCCAATGTTCCATGCCGGTGAACTTGATGCCTTGCGACACCGATTCGTAAAGCGGGTCGGCACTGCTGACCACGCCGAACAATTCGCGGTAACCGCTGCGGAATCGCGCGATGGACTCGTCGTCCAGGATCACTTCCGACACCGGGGCCAGGGCGAAGCTTTGCAACTGCCCGGTGGTGCGCTGGCTCATGGGGTCGAAAGAACGGATGCTCTCCAGCTCGTCGCCAAAGAAATCCAGGCGCACCGGTTCCGGCGTTCCCGGCGGGAACAGATCCAGGATACCGCCGCGCACCGCGTATTCGCCCGGCTCCATCACCGTGTCGGTGCGGCCATAGCCATTGCGGTTCAAGAAGCCGATGACATGATCGACGTCCAGACGGCCGCCGACACGGGCGGCGAAGCTGGACTTGGCCAGAACCTGACGGGGTGGGACACGTTGCACCAGGGCAGCGACCGAGGTCAGCACCACCCGCGGCCCCTGGGCCGGCCCGTGCGCCAGACGGCACAGCGAATCAATGCGCCGCGCCACCACGTCCACATGGGGCGACACCCGGTCATAGGGCACGCAATCCCAGGCGGGAACGTCCACCACCTCGATTTCGGGGGCGAAGAAGGCCAGCATTTCGGCCATGCGGGCCATGCGCGCATCGTCGCGGGCCACGTACAGCACGTCGCGGCCAGCCCAGGCCCGGGCCAGTTCGGCCAGGGCCAAGGAATCGGCGCCTTCGGGGGCGCCAGCCAGTGAATGTCGGCCGGTAAAATCGGTGATATTTTTTATATTAATCAAGTGCGTGCAGCTTCGTTTTGAACGAATTTCTTAATCATGGCCATGACATCGTGATCGTATTGGGCCGGCACGTCCTGCTTGTTGGTCACCCAATTGAACAGGTCGGTGTCGGGCTCGGCGATCAGGGTTTCGAAGCGGTCCACCTGTTCAGGGGTCAGGCTGGCCAGGTATTTCTCGGCGAAACCGCCGAACAGGATGTCGTTTTCGTTCGAGCCCATGTGGTGGGCGCGGAACATCAGACGCTTCAATCGTGCTTCCATCTTAAGCCTGGACTTCCATGGTCGTGGTCCCTGGCCTTGGCGGCCTTTGCGCACTAGGATATAGAGCGTTCCCGCCCGTCTGTCAGCCACCAACCGGCCTTTTTCATGCGCCCCAGCCTGCTGAACCCACTGTTCGCCCCCATCGGCACCCTGCCCGGCATCGGCCCCAAATTGGCGCCGCTGTACGAGCGTTTGGTCGGCCCCAAAGTGGCGGACCTGCTGTGGCACCTGCCGTCCGGGGTGATCGACCGGCGTTTTTCCCCCAAACTGGCCGACGCGCCGGCCGGCAAGGTGGCGACCATCACGGTGATGGTGGACGCCCACTATCCGTCGGGCAGCCCCAAGCGCCCCTATCGGGTGCGGGTGTCCGACGAAACCGGCTTTGCCCATCTGGTGTTCTTCCATGCCCGCGAAGACTGGCTGCGCCGGCAATTGCCCCAAGGCGAATGGCGGGTGGTCAGCGGCGTGGTCGAGCATTTCAACAACGACATCCAGATCACCCACCCCGACCACGTCGTCCCCCTGGCCGACCGCGACAAGGTGACGGGGATCGAGCCCATCTATCCGCTGACCGGCGGCCTGACCGCCAAGATGGTGGCGAAAACCGTGCGCGGCGCCCTGGACCGCGTCCCCGAATTGCCGGAATGGCAGGACCCGGCGTGGTTCGCCCGCCAGAACTGGCCCGGCTGGCACAAGGCCTTGAACGACCTGCACCAGCCGCAATCGGAACAGGCGGTGGCCGAGGACAGCCCAGCCCGCCGCCGTCTGGCCTATGACGAGCTTTTGTCCAACCAGTTGGCGCTGATGATGGTGCGCGCCCACATGCGCAAGCTGAAAGGACGCGCCATCCCGGTTTCCACCCGTTTGCGCCCCCAGGTGATGGCCGCCCTGCCCTTTGCCCTGACCGGCGCCCAGACCCGGTCCCTGGGGGAAATCGACGCCGACATGGTCGAGCCCTTGCGCATGCTGCGCCTGTTGCAGGGCGACGTCGGCAGCGGCAAGACGGTGGTGGCGCTTTTGGCCATGCTGAACGCGGTGGAAGCCGGCGCCCAGGCGGCGCTGATGGCGCCCACCGAAATCCTGGCCCGCCAGCATTTCGAAACCATCGGCCCGTTGGTGGAAAGCGCCGGTCTGCGGGTCGCCCTGCTGACCGGCCGCGACAAAGGCAAGGCACGTGACGCCATCCTGGCCGATCTGGCATCGGGGGCCATCCATATCCTGATCGGCACCCATGCGCTGTTCCAAGAAGACGTGACCTACGCCGACCTGGCCTTCGCCGTCATCGACGAACAGCACCGATTCGGCGTGCATCAGCGTCTGGAACTGGCGTCCAAGGGACAGGCGGTGGACATGCTGGTGATGACCGCCACCCCCATCCCCCGCACTCTGCTGCTGACCAGCTATGGCGACATGGATTCGTCGCGTCTGGACGAAAAGCCGCCGGGGCGTCAGCCGGTCAGCACAAGGGTGCTGCCGCTTTCCCGCATGGACGACGTCATTGACGGCATCGGCCGCGCCATCCATGGCGGCGCCCGGGTCTATTGGGTGTGTCCACTGGTGGAGGATTCGGAAACATCCGATCTGGCGGCGGCGGAAGAACGGCATCGCCACCTGGAACAATTGTTCGGCACCTGTGTCGGGCTGGTCCATGGCAAGATGAAGGGGCCGGCCAAGGACAAGGTGATGGCCGCTTTCGCCGCCGGAGAACTGTCCATCCTGGTGGCCACCACGGTGATCGAGGTGGGCGTCAACGTCCCCGAGGCCACCATCATGGTGATCGAGCACGCCGAACGCTTCGGTCTGGCGCAATTGCACCAGTTGCGCGGCCGGGTCGGACGCGGGACCGGGGCGTCGTCGTGCCTGTTGCTGTACGATTCACCTTTGTCGGAAAACTCCAAGGCGCGGCTGGAGATCATGCGGGCCACCGAGGACGGCTTCGTCATCGCCGAGGAAGATTTGCGCCTGCGCGGCGGCGGCGAGATTTTGGGGACGCGGCAAAGCGGCCTGCCGGAATTCAAATTGGCCGATTTGTCGATCCATGGTGAATTGCTGGCCGCCGCCCGCGACGATGCGGCGTTGATCCTGGCCCGCGACCCGGACCTGCAGTCGGAACGCGGTCAGGCGTTGCGCACGCTGCTGTATCTGTTTGAACGCGACGCGGCGGTCCATACCCTTAGGTCGGGGTGACAGCACAGCTGAAACGGGCATATCATCGCCGAACAGCCCCGAAAAAGGTGACCGGCCGTGTCCAAGCATGCACCACCGCCAACCCGATATGGCCCGGCCACCGTCGGACAGCCCATGCCGGCCCATCGTCCAGCCGTGCGGCACACGCCCCCCGCCACCAAATACGCCATGGCGGCGCGTCCCGGAATTGGCGCGGTGCAAAGGATGCAGCAAAACACCCTGGACACCGCCTTGGCCAATGACATCGACTTCGTCACCCCCTCGCTGGGCAATGCGACGAACGTCTACACCCACACCCGGACCTTCGCCAAGGAACGAAGCGCCAAGCGCGCCTGCCAGTCGGTGGCCATCGGCGGCATCCTGAACCGCAACCCCGAGGACATCTTCAAGGAACTGTTCCACATCGCCAACCGGGTCAACAGCAAGGTCGAGGCGCAGGACGCTTCCACGCTTACCCAGATCGGCAACGTCAACACCGCCTTGTCATCCTTCGGCTTCGACATGAGCGAAGAAGGCAAGCAAGGGTTCAGCGACTACGACTTCGCCAGCGAAACCATCATCGTCGGCTACCTGATCAGCAACGGGTTCACCGAATGCACCGGCGGCGACAAGGGGAAATGGCTGAAGACCTTTCGCGACAGCGCCGCGGCCGGGAAATACGTGTTGATGACCCCGGGCCACGCGGTGGCCTTCATCATCTCGGGCGGAACCGGCAAGACCCCGCGCAGCGTCGCCGTGTTCGACGCCGACGCGGGAACGCCGAACACGCTTGCCGCCAGCAGCGAGAAGAAAACCATCCAGGCCGTATTCAAGCACGCATAAGGCGGGACGGTTCACCCCGCCGGGGTAAGTTTCAGTTCCGGCTGTTCCACCTGGGCCTTGCGGTGCGGCGGCACCAGGATACCGGTCGAGATCACCATCTTCAGCCCCTCTTCCACGCTCATGTCCAGCACGCGGACGTCGGCACGCGGCAGGAACAGCAGAAAGCCCGACGTCGGGTTCGGGGTGGTCGGCACGAAGACGTTGACCATGTCCCGGTCGAACATGGAAGCGATTTCCCCCCGCGAATTGCCGGTGATGAAGGCCATGGTCCAGATGCCGGGGCGCGGATATTCGATCAGCGCCACTTCGCGGAAGGCATTGGCCTTTTGCGCCAGCATGGTCTCGAAAATCTGCTTCACCGCCGAATAGATGCCCGACAGCACCGGCATGCGTTCCAAGATCAGGTCGTACAGCTTGACCAGGATGCGGCCGACGAAGCCGGCGGTCAGCATGCCGATCAGGGTCAGGCCGACCACCACCACGATCAGGCCGAAACCGGGAAAGCCCCAGTTCTGCGGGTTCAATTCCGGCGGAATGAACGGCCAGACCTGGTTATCCATGAACTTGATGAACTGCCAGGCCAGATAGAAGGTAATGGACACCGGAGCGGTGACCAGGATACCGGCGAAGAAATAGGCGCGCAGCCGCGCCATCACCCCGATGTGAAACGGCACGCTGACCTTTGGCGTCTGTTGGTCGCCCTGGTTTTCCTGGCTCATGATGGGTCGCTTACCGTTCGTGGAAGGATTGCTGAAGCTGGGTGAAGATAGGTTTCAGCATGTACTGGAACAAGGTCTTGTCGCCAGTGATGATTTCCGCCGACACGGTCATGCCCGGCGCCACCTGGAAATGTCCGGGGGTCGAGCCGACATAATTCTTGTCCAGGCTGACATTGGCCTTGAAGAAGGGTTCCCCCTTTTCGTTCAGGAAGGACGAAGCGGAAATGCGTTCCAGCTTGCCCGAGATCGAGCCGTAGCGGGCGAAGTCGTAGGTGGTGACCTTGACCCGGACCTTTTGGCCGATGCGCAAATGGCCGACATCGCGGGGCAGAACCTTGGCCTCGACCCGCATTTCCTGGTCGACGGGAACGATTTCCGTGATCAGCCCGCCGGGCTGGATCACCGCGCCCTGGTTCTTGACCGTCAGCCCCTTGATATAGCCCTTGGCCGGCGATTCGATGATCAGGCGGGTCACCCGGTCTTCCAGGCGGGCGATGGTTTCCTGCACCTGGGCCAATTCGGCGATGGTGACGCCCATTTCGTCCATGTTCTGCTTTTGCAGGGACGACTGGCTGTCGATCAGCCGGTTCTCCATTTCCGACACCGCTTCACGCGCCGTCACCGTCTGGCCGACCATGCGGGTCAACTCGCCCTCGGCACGGGCCAGTTCGCGTTTGGTGTCCAAGTGGGTGATGCGGGTCACCAGCCCCTTGGCCACCAACTGGTCGCGAATCTTCATTTCCTCGGCCAGGGCGTGAACCTGATCACGCAGGCTTTTTTGCTGGGATTCCATCAGGCGCAGGTCGGCACGCTTTTGTTCGATCTGGGCCAGGATGATCGAGCGCGCCGTGTCGCGGGACTGCACCTGGGCCTGATAGATGGACATGTTGTCGGAAATCAGCGACGCGTATTGGTTGCCGGCAAAGCTGAAATCGGGCTTGCGGCTTTCGACGAAGGCGCGCAGACGCTCGGACTTCAGCAGCAGGGTCATTTCACGGGCACGGGTCTGTTCCAGCTCGGCCAGGGCCTGGGCCGGCGACAGCTTCAAGATGGGCTGCCCGACCTCGACCAGTTCGCCTTCCTTGACCAGGATTTCCTCGACGATGCCGCCTTCCAGGTGCTGCACGGTCTTGATCGAGCCTTGCGGCAAAATCTCGCCTTCGGCCACCGCCACTTCATCCACCGTGGTCAACGCGCTCCATCCCAGGAACACCGCGCAGGCGGCGCAGGCCAGGTAAATGGTCAGACGGATCAGCGGCGTGGTGCCGGATTCTTCCAGTTGCACCGCCTGGGCCAGATGGCGCGCCACCCGGCTGGACTGCTTGATCTCGACCTTGGCGGTCTCGCCGGGGGGCTGATTTTGCGGGACGTTGACGAGGCTTTGACTGGTCATGGCTGGATCACATCCCGGGGCTAAATCAAATCCGGAGGAATACGGGCGCGGACTTCGTCGGCAGGACCTGCCAGACGCAGATAACCGCCATCGAACACCAGGATCTTGTCGGCGAAACGCAGGTGGCTGGGACGATGGGTCACCATGAAGATAGTGGATTGACCGCGGAAATATTCAACCGCCTGCATGAACTGACGGTCGCCGTCGAAATCCAGGCCGTTGACCGGTTCGTCGAACAGCATCAACGGACTGCGCTTCAGATAACAGCGCGCCAGCGACAGCTTCTGGACGAAGCTGGTGGGCAGGTGGTCGATGTTGGAATCGCCCACGCGGGTATCCATGCCGCGCGGCAACGCCATGATCTCGTCCCACACGTCAGCCATCTCGCAGGCCCAGCGGATATCGGATTCGGTGGCCGTCGGCTGGGCCAGGCGCAAGTTCTGGGCGATGGTGCCAAAGAACAGGTTGCACACCTGGGGCACATAGCCGATGGCGTGGCGCAGTTCCAAGGGATCGATCTGGCGCATGTCGGAATTGTCGATGCGCACCGACCCGGCCTGGGGGGCGTAAAGCCCCATCATCAGCTTGATGATGGTGGACTTGCCCGAGCCGTTGCGCCCGGTGACCGCCACCACTTCGCCCGGTTCGATGTCGAAGGAGACACCCACCAGCGCCGGGTCGGCGTCGTTGGAATAGCGAAGCGACACGCGCGAGAACGACACCCTGCCCTTCAGGTTCTTCAAGGGCGCCACCATGGCCTTGGGGTCGCGTTCCGGCTTCAGGTTCATCAGCTGGTCGATCTGGGTGATCGACCCCCTGACCTGCTCGACCCGCTGGATCAGGGTGAAGGCGGTCTGCAACGGCCCCAGCACCCGCCACACCAGCATCATGGCGGCGATCAGGCCGCCGGTGGTCATGGTGCCGTCGATGACGCCCAGCACACCGGTGGAAATGGTGGCCAGACCCGAGGACACGATCAGGATGTTTGACCCGGTGGTGATCATGGCGGCGAAGATGCCGTTCTTGAAACCGCCATAAGCCGCACGGGCCGACATGTCGCGGTAACGCTTGGTCCAGTTGTGCTCGGCCGCCGCCAGCTTGACGGCGCGCATCTTGCCCAGGGTCTCGATCAGGAATTCCTGCCGGCGCGAGGCGGCGCGGGACGCGATGGACACGTTCTTCCTGACCACCGGCATCACCAGATAGCCGCCGATGATGAACAGCAAGGTGGCGATCACCGGGACCAGGGCGATGATGCCGCCCAGGAAGAAGATGATGGCGAAATAGAAGATGGCGAAGGGCAGTTCCATGAACACCGTGGCCAAGGGCCCGGTGAAGAACTCACGCACCGATTCGAAATCCTTGATGCGGGCGACCTGGGCGCCGATGGTGGCGCGCTCGGTGAAGCCGGGCGGCAAGGCCAGCAGATGCTGGAAGATGTTGTTGCCCATGATGTTGTCCAGCCGCGCCCCGATGAAGGCCAGGATGCGGGCGCGCACGGCGCGCAAGATGGCGTCGAAGACCAGGGCGAAGGCGACGCCCAGACACAACGCCATCAGCAAGTTCATGGAATTGGTGCCGATCACCTTGTCGTAGATGTTCATGACGAAGACCGGGGTGGCCAGCGCGATGACGTTCAGGAACAAGGTGACGAAGAAGGCCTGCCAGAACAGGGGACGGAAACGTTCCAGCACGGTGCGGAACCAGCCGGTGCGGCTGGGGGCGGTTTCGCCCAGCGCGGTGAAGAAATAGGCGGTGCCCTTCAGCTTGCCGTCTTCAAGCTGACGGACTTGGTCCTGGGCGCTGTCATAGACCTCGATGCCGGCGGCATCCTTGGAACGGATGACCAGGGCCGCCTGGTTGTCGGGCAGGAACAGGCACGGCACCAGACGGGAATCGATTTCGTCCAAGGTGACCCGCACCGGACGGCTGGAATAATTCAACTGCGCCATCACGTTGCGCAGGCCGGTCAGGTCCAGGTCGTTGGCGAAATGCGGCAGCGACTCGGCGACGTGGCGCGGGTCGCCTTTCCAGCCCAGGGCCTTGAGCAAGGGCAACAGACAGGCGGCCAGATCGGACGCGGCGGAAAAGCCGCCCAGGATGGACCGCTCCATCTGTGCCTGATAATGCTCGATGGCCTGCTGGCTGGCCTTGGCCGGCTGGGCGGCGGGGGCGACCTGGTTCATGAGCCACCTGCCGGAGCGGCCAAGGACAAGAAGGGGTTGTCGTCTTTCGGCGGCTTGGCGGTCAGCACGCCATGGTCCAGGTCATAGACCTTGTCGGCCAGCTTGACCAGCGACGGACGGTGGGTGACCAGGACCAGGGTCCGTTTGCCCTTGGCCCGTTCCAACCACACGCGCAGGAAGTTGTCGCCCGCCGAATCAACGGCGGTGTTGGCTTCGTCGAACAACACGATGCGCGGGTTGTGGACCAAGGCGCGGGCGATGGCGATGCGCTGCTTGATGCCGCGCGGCAGGGAATCATAGGCGCCGTCACCCACCGGGGTGTCGAAGCCGAAAGCCATGGTGGCCACCACTTCGTCCAGGCCCAAAAGGCCGGCAGTTTCCACCGCGATGTCGTCGTATTCGGGACGGAACATGGTGATGTTCTGCAAGATGGTGCCCTGGAACAGCACACCCGATTGCGGCAGATAGGCGATCTGGTCACGCACTGATTGCGGTTCGTAACCGGTGACGTCGACCCCGTCCACCAGCAAGCGGCCCGAGGTGGGACGCAGCGCGCCTTGCATCAGGGCCAAAAGCGTGGTCTTGCCGGAACCGTTGCCGCCGGCGATGGCGACGCATTCGCCTTCTTCGATGACGATGCTGACGTCCTTGATCACGTCAGGCAGTTTTTCGCCGAACCTGAAGCTCACCGCTTCCAGCTCCAGCCGCCCCTTGGGCTGCGGCATCTTGGGCAGGCCGGCCGGGGCTTCGGGCGGCAGGGCGAACAGCTTTTCCAGACGCCCGCGGGCCAGGACGAAACTTTGGAAACGGGTCCACACCCCCAGAGCCTTTTGGATGGGGGACATGGCGCGGCCGGCCAGCAGCGACGCGGCGGCCAGACCGCCGGTGGTCATGTCGCCGTTCATGACGATCAGGCTGCCGAAAGCGGCCACCGCGATGGTGGTCAACTGCGAGAAGAAGGACGACACGCCCAACGCCCCGGCACTGCGCAAGGCCACGGTGTAATAGCCTTCGGCGCAGCTTTCCTGCAGCCGTTCATAGCGGCGCACCATCTGCGCCTCCATGGACATGGCCTTGACGCTGTGGATGCCGCCCAGGACCTCGATCAGGAAGTTGAAGCGGCGGTCGTCGGCGACCATGCGCTTTTCGATGGCGTCACGCAGCTTGGTCCCCACCTTGATCGCCGTGACCGCGAACAGCACCAGCAAGACCATGGGCACCACGACCAGCCAGCCGCCCATCAAGGCCACCAGGGCCAGATAGATCAGGGCGAAAGGCAGGTCCAGCAAGGTCAGAAGTGCTTGGCCGGCATAGAACTCGCGGACCTGGGACAGGGAATTGAGGCGTTCCAGATGCACGCCCGACCCTTCTTTTTCAAAGGCGTCGATGCCGGTGGTCATCAGGCGGGTGATGGCGGCGCAGCCGGCCTTGTGCTCGAAACGGGCGCCGATCCAGCCGGTGATGTAGGAGCGGCCGAAATTCAGAATGGATTCCAGGATCAAGGCGCCCAGGACGCCGGCCATCAACAGCACCATGGTGCCGGTGGAATGGTTGGGCAGGATGCGGTCGTAGACCTGCAGCAGCGACATGGGCAAAGCCAGGCCCAGAACGTTCAGGAAAAGCGACGCCACCGCCAAATCGAACATGTTCGACTTCAGCGTGGAAAAAGCCCCCAGCGTGAACGCCGGCTGATCCTTGGTTTTACCCGCCGTGGTGGCGGAAATGGCTTCACTCATTGGCCTGCGATCCGACCTTCCCCGCATCCTTGGGCTGGAACCCCGCATCCCCGCGCCCTATGATGATGCCCTTGTAACCACATAGCCGGCGGCTTCATCGGCCTAACAGCGGGACCACGCATGCCTGACAGCATGGACATGATCGAACGCCTCGTCAGCTTCGACACCACCAGCTACAAAACCAACATCCAACTCATTCAGTTCGCCGCCGACATTTTGTCACGTTGCGGTGCCGATATTCGAATGACTTATGATGACGCGCAAGAAAAAGCAAACTTGTTCGCCACCATTGGACCTTCGGATGTTCCCGGCATCGTGTTGTCAGGACATACCGATGTCGTACCTGTCGAGGGTCAAGACTGGTCGGCGGACCCTTTCCATGTTGTGCGTAAGGACGGACGACTTTACGGCCGCGGTACGTCCGACATGAAAAGCTTCATCGCCATTTGCCTTGCCCTTGCCCCCGAATTCGCCGCCGCCCCGCTCTCCATGCCCATCCACTTCGCCTTTTCCTATGACGAAGAGATCGGCTGCATCGGTGTCCGCCGACTGATCCAGGATGTTACGACCCTCCCTGTGAAACCCAGGCTGTGCATAGTGGGCGAGCCCACGGAAATGAGGGTGATTGTCGGCCATAAGGGTAAAAAAAACGTTCGCTGCCACGTTCATGGCAAAGAATGTCATTCGGCTTTGAACGACCGTGGGGTCAACGCGGTGGAAATCGCCGCCGAGATGGTCACCTATCTGCGCCGCATGCAAAGGCGCATCCGTGAACAAGGCCCCTTCGACCACGGTTACCAGCCCCCCTACACCACCGTCCACACCGGGGTGATCCAGGGCGGCACGGCGCTGAACATCGTTCCCGCCCAGTGCAGTTTCGAATTCGAGTTCCGTAACCTGCCCAACCACGACCCCGAAGAACTGATGGCCGAACTGCGCGGCTTCGCCCAGGATCTGGTCCCGGAAATGCTGATGGTGGACCCCGCCACCGGCATCATGTTCGACGAATACAACACCACGGCGGGGCTGTTGACCGACGACGACGACGAAGCCGCCGTTCTAGCCCGTCAGCTGTCGGGCAACAACGACACCGCCAAGGTCAGCTTCACCACCGAAGCCGGCCTGTTCAACCAGGCCGGCATTCCCACCGTGGTCTGTGGCCCGGGATCGATCCAGCAGGCGCACAAACCCGACGAATACATCTCCATCGAGCAGGTTTTGCAGGGAGAGGCCTTCATCCGCCGTCTGCTGGCCCGCATGACCAAGACCTAACGCCGGATCACCAACGCCACGCCCAGGGCGGCCAGGCCCATGCCGGCCAGGCCCAGCACGGTCAGCGTTTCACCGAACAAGGCCCAGGCGATGGCGGCGGTGACCGGCGGCACCAGATAGAACAGGCTGGCGACGCGGGCCGCCTCGCCGTTGCGGATCAGCATCATCAAAAGCGTGATGGCGCCCAAGGACAACACCAGGACCAGCCAGGCCATGGCCAGGACAAAGGTCAGCGACCATTCCACCTGCATGGTCTCGGTGAAATAAGCCGCCGGCCCCAGGACCAGCAGCGCCCCCACGTATTGCACGGCGGAACCGGTGCGCAGGTCCATGCCCTGGCCGAAGCGCTTCTGATAAAGCGTGCCCATGGTGATGCCGCCCAGGGCGACCAGGGCGAAGCCCACCCCCACCCAGGACAGTCCGGCGAAACCCAGGCCCGACGGACGCGCCGCCAACACCAGCAGGACGCCGACCAACCCCAGGATCAAGCCCAGCCACTGACGCGGGCTGATGCGTTCACCGAACAAGGGCCCCGCCACCAAGGCGGTCAACAAGGGCTGCAACCCCACCAAAAGCGCCGCCATGCCCGAAGACAGGCCGTGATGAATAGCCGCGAAAACACCGCCCAGATAGGCGGCGTGGACCAGGCTGCCGGACACCAGCAAATGGCCGATCTGACGCGGCGACTTGGGCCAGACGGCACGGCCCGCCAGCCCCAATCCCGCCAAGAGCGCGATGACCAACACGAAGCGGATGGACAGGAAAGTGAACGGTTCGGCGTAAGGGAGGCCGAACTTGGCGCCGATGAACCCCGTGCTCCACAAAGCCACGAACAAGGCCGGCATCGCCCGGGTGAACATAGAGGCACCTTCCAACAAAGAAACGGGCGGCAGAATAGCTGCCGCCCGCTGGTCATACAACTTGGGCCAAAGGTTGGGGGCCTAAACGGGACCGGCACGGGCCGCCGCTGGCCAAACTAAGGCCGCACCACCACGTAATCCACCACCTTCTTGACCCCCTTGCCGTCGCGAGCACGGGCCAGGGCCTTCTTGGCTTCCTCGCCGGATCGGGCACGGCCGATCAGATAGACGGTGCCATAGGAATCGGCTGTGGTGCGGAAGTTGACGTCGGCGACGCCGGCGGTGCCGACCAGACGCCCCTGGGCCTTGGTCGCCATCACGGTGACGTCGGCCCAATCCAGCAGGGTTTTCCGCTTGGGGTCGTTTTCCGCCAGATAGCTGACGTGCCAGTAAAGCTTCTTCACCCCCGCCACCTTGCGGACTTCACTTTCGAATTTGTCGTAGACCGCCTTGTCGTCGAAGATGCCGGTGATCAGCAGGCGCTGCTCGTAGATTTCCGTGGACGCCTTGATGGTGCCCAGCTTCCCCATGATGGCGTTGACCTTGACGACGATTTCGTTGTCCTTGGCGATGTCGCCGGCCGAACGGGCCTCGATGGCGCGGTCGATCAGGGTCTTGGGCGCGGTCAGCACGTCCATCAACTGGGCCTGGGCCGGTGCGGCAGCCATCACGGCCAGAGCCGCGGTCATCAGGAACTTGCGCATGCTTTCCTCCCTCACGCTTTCAGATGTTTGTGCACCGCTTGGCGGGAAATCCCCAGTTCCTGGCCGATCTTGGCCAAAGACCAACCGGGATTGTCCAGTTTCAGGCGGCGGCATTTGTCCTTGGTGGTCTCGACGCCGCCCAGACTGACACCTTGGGCCAGCAATTGGGCGAAATCCTGTTCCAGCCGCGCATAGCCGGCGCCGTCGTCGCCGCCATGGCTGCGCCAATATTCCAGCCGCATGTGAAAGTCGGCCAAGGACTGCACCGGCAACTCGGCGGCCCATTCCAACTGTACCAGACGATGGCGGGCGGTACAGGCGGTGGGCAGGGTGGCACTGCCCGGCCCCTCGCCCAGCACTTCCAACTCGGCCAGACGGTTTTCCCAGGCCAGGCATTCGGCCCGGGCATCGGCGATGGTTTGCGGCATCGGGCAAGCCACCGCCACCGTATGGGCCAGTTCGTCGGGGATGGGGTGCCAAGGCACCGACCATCCGTCCACCGGTGCCCAGGGGTCCATGTCCGGGTCCCTTTGCCAGTCGGCCACCGCGTCGATGAACATGCGTTCCAGGGGCGTCGGCCCCAGCGCCGCCTGTTCCGAGCCGTATCGGGCGATCACCGCCCGTTTTTCATCGCTTGTCTTGGCCTGTTCGGCCATTTCCGCCTCGGTCTGACGGATCATGCAGCCGGGGTCCTGGGCTTCTTCGCGCAGACGCAGGGCCATCAGCGACTGGTCGCGGGCGTCGCAGCGGTCGGCCAGAGCCTCCAGACCGGCGGCATAGCCGCCCCATTCCTTGCCGCAAAAGATCATGGCCCGGCCCATGGCTTCCTCGCGCACCGCCGCGTCGTCCGAAGCGTAAAGGGCGACGATTCCATCCAGGCGGTCCAGCGCCTTGTCGCGCTGGCTATCGCCTTCATCCATCAATTGAAACAGGTCCATGATCAACCCCGTCAACAATGCGGTTGACGCTGCACCCGCCGGTCAACTCTGTCAAGCCGGCTTGCGCTCGATCAATTCGATCTTGTAACCATCCGGGTCCTCGATGAAGGCGATCACCGTGGTGCCATGCTTCATGGGGCCGGGCGGCCGGGTGATCTTGGCCCCTGCCCGGGCCAACTGGTCGCAGGTGGCGGTGATGTCGGGCACCCCCAGGGCGACATGGCCGAAGCCGTTGCCCAGATCATAGGACGGGGTGTCCCAGTTGTGGGTCAGTTCCAGCACGGTGTTGGATTTTTCGTCGCCATAGCCGACGAAGGCCAGGGTGAAGCGGCCTTCGGGGTAATCGGTCCGACGCAGCAGCGTCATGCCCAGCAACCCGGTGTAAAAGGCGATGGACTTGTCCAGGTCGCCGACCCGGATCATGGTGTGCAGCATCTGCCAGCTCATGGCTGTTTCCTTTGCGCGATGTAGTTCAAAACCACTTGGGCGGCCCGCTTGCCCGGCGATTCCCCGCCCAGCCCCAAGGCGACCATGCCGGCCGCCATGTCGTGGCGGCGCCAGTCGCGTTCGCTTTCGTCGGTCAGCATCCGGGCCAGAACGGGGGCGATCCGGTCGGCCCGGCACTCTTCCTGCAGGAATTCGGGCATCACCGGACGGTCCAGCACCATGTTGACCAAGGTCGCCCACTTGATTTTGAACCCGAACAGGTTGCGGGCCATGAAGGCGGTCAACGCCGACAGCCGATAGGCGATCACACTGGGCAAGCCGGCCATGGCCAGTTCCAGGGCCACCGTTCCCGACGCCGCCAAGGCGCAGGTGCTGGCGGCGAAGCAATCGTATTTTTGCAACGAATCGGTGATGACCAGCGGTTCGAACGGCCAGCCGCGTGCCGCTTGGCGCACTTCGTCGGCCAGATGCGGAAGCGTGGGCACCACCACCCGTATCTGACCGGGGCAGGATTTCAGTTGTTCCAGCACCTGACCGAACACCGGCAACAGCTTGCTGGTCTCGGAATGACGGCTGCCGGGCAGCACCGTCAGCAATTTCACGTCGTCGGGCAGATGATGACGGGCGCGGAAGGCGGCGCCATCACCCTGCCCGGCCCCGGATTCCACCACCGGATGGCCCACATGGATGGTGCGCAGGCCTTCACGCTCGAAATAAGGCGGCTCGAACGGCAACAAGGTCATCAGCAGGTCCAGGACCTTGGCCAGCTTGGCGGCGCGCTTGGGCTTCCACGCCCACACCATGGGGGCGACGTAATGGATGCGCGGCAGATCGGGATAAAGCTTCTGACAGCCCTTCTGCACCCGGCCGGTGAAGCCCCAGGAATCGATGGTGACGACGGCGTCGGGCCGCAGGCGCCCGATGTCGTCCAGGGTTTCGCGCACCCGGCGCAGGATGCGGGGAATGCGCGGCAACACCTCGGTCAGCCCCATCACCGTCAATTCGGTCATGGGAAACAGCGACCGCAGCCCTTGGGCCTGCATGTTTTCGCCGCCGATGCCGGCGAACTGAACGCAACCGTCGGTTTCCCGGCGCAATGATTCCATCAGGCGGCCGCCCAGCAGGTCGCCCGAAGGCTCGCCGGCGATGACATAGATCAGCATGTCAATCCTTGCGTCCCAAGACGAACAAGCCGTTCATGTCGGCTTCTTCGGTCAATTGCTGGCGGTCCAGCACCAAGGTGCCGCCGGCTTCCACCACGATGCCGCGCAAGCCGGTGGCGATGGCTTCATGCATGGTCGCCAAACCGATGGTGGGCAGGTCCAGGCGACGGTCCTGGCCGGGTTTGCGGACCTTCACCAGGATGGGGCCGGGACCTTCACGGCGCAGTTCGGCACAGCGGCGGATCAGGCGGTCGGTGCCCTCGACCCCTTCCACCCCCAAGACGATGCCTTGCTGGACGATGACCGACTGGCCCACGTCCAGGGCGCCGATCCCCTTGGCCACTTCCCAGCCGCGGATGATGTCGGATTGCGCCAAATCGTCGGGAAAATGGCGGCCGAACAGGCCCTCGGGGGCCAGACAATCGGCCAGGACCTGATCGATGCCGATGATGGTGAAGCCTTCGTCTTCCATTTCACGGGCCACGGCGCGCAGCAAGCCGTCATCGCCCAAGGCCTTCAGGCCGACCTTGGCGAAAAACTTGGCGGTCCACCAATCGGGAGCCAGTTCCTTCAGCGACGGGCGACGCACCGGGCCGATCATCACCAATTCGGTGACCCCGGCGGCGCGCAGATGTTTCAGCCCACTGCCCGCCTCGCCCAGGCGTATCCAATCGGCGGGCGCGTCGCCGATAACCTGGGGGTCGGCGTGGCCGGTCAGCGCCAGGACATGGAACGGCCGGCCCTGGGACCGGCAGGCGGCGATGGCAAGCCCTGGAAAGGCGCCACCGCCGGCGATGATGCCGAGCTTACTTGCCATCCTCGAAGCCGGGCGTGCACAGTGAACGCGAGGAATCCGAGCGGATGAACTCGATCACCTCCATCACCGCGCCGTTGCTGGCATATTGCTCGGCAACGTCGGCCAGACGTTCCTGCAGCGTGCCTTCCGGGCCGAACAGCAAACGATAGGCGCTGCGCAGGGAATGAATTTCATCGCGCGAGAAGCCGCGACGCTTCAGGCCGACGATGTTCAATCCGTTCAGATGGGCGCGGTTGCCGATGACCATGCCAAACGGGATGATGTCGGCTTCGACGCCCGACATACCGCCGACCATGGCGTGCTTGCCGATACGCACGAATTGGTGGACCGCCGACAGACCGCCCAGAAAGGCGAATTCGCCCACCAGCACGTGACCGGCCAGGGTGGCGTTGTTGGCCATGATCACGTTGTTGCCGACGATGCAGTCATGGGCCACGTGGGCGCTGGCCATGAACAGGCAGTTGTCGCCGACCTTGGTGATCATGCCGCCGCCTTCGGTGCCGGGCTGCATGGTCACGTATTCGCGAATCTGGTTGTTCTTGCCGATTTCCAGGGTGGACGGCTCGCCGTGATACTTCAGGTCCTGCGGCTGATGGCCGATGGACGCGAAGGGGAAAATGCGGGTGTTGTCACCGATGGTGGTGCGTCCTTCGACCACCACATGGGACAGCAGTTCCACACCTTCGCCCAGACGGACATGGGGACCGACCACGCAGAACGGGCCGATGGAAGCCGATCCGGCGACATCCGCCTGCGGATCGACGATGGCGGTGGGATGAATGTTGGCCATTAGCTATCCAAAATCATGGCGGCGTACACCGCCTCAGCCATCAGGGTGCCGTTGACCTTGGCCTCGGCGCGGAACTTCCAGACGTTGCCGCGCGAACGTTCCTTGGTGACGTGGATGTGCAGCTGGTCGCCGGGGCCGACAGGCTTGCGGAAGCGGGCTTCGTCGACGCTCATGAAATACACCAGCTTGCCTTCCGACGCCGGACCCAGGGTCGACACCACCAGCACGGCGGCGGTCTGCGCCATGGCTTCGATGATCAGCACGCCCGGCATCACCGGACGTTGGGGGAAATGCCCCTGAAAGAACGGTTCGTTGATGGTGACGTTCTTGATACCGACGGCGCTTTCATTGACGACGATGTCGACCACCTTGTCGACCATCAGGAACGGGTAGCGGTGCGGGATCATTTCCATGATCCGGTTGATGTCGACCTCCTTCCCGGTCTCGGTCTCGTTCACCATGCTGTCCTTCCTGTTCTTACAAACAAAATAGATATGAAGATTAGCGCTGCTTTTTGTCGCGGGCCAGTTTGCTGAGCAATGCCTGCTGACGCAACCATTCCATCCGGGGGACCGCCGGATAGCCGCCATAGGTCTGACCGGCGGGAATGTCGCCGATGACCCCCGACTGCGCCATGATCTTGGCGCCCATGCCGATCTTCAGATGCCCGGCGAAGCCCACCTGGCCGCCGGCGGCGACGAAATCGCCGAACTGGGTGGAACCGGAAATGCCGACCTGGGCGACGACCACGCAACCGCGGCCCAATTGCACGTTGTGGCCGATCTGCACCAGGTTGTCGATCCAACAGCCGTCGCCGATCACCGTATCGGGTCCGGCGCCACGGTCGATGGTGGTGTTGGCGCCGATTTCCACGTTGTCGCCAATGACCACGCGGCCCAATTGCGGCACCTTCAGATGGCCCTGCGCCCCCATGGCGAAACCAAAGCCGTCCTGGCCGATCCGCGCCCCGGGATAGATGCTGACATTCCTGCCGATGATGGCGCAGCAGACGCTGGCATTGGCGCCGATCTTGCCGCCTTCGCCCAGCACCACACCGTCACCGATCACCGCATTGGCTTCGATCCGGCAGCGGGCGCCGATTTCGGCGTTGGCGCCGATCACCGCCCCGGGCCCGATCCAGCAATCGGCGCCGATCTGGGCACTGGGATCGATCCAGGCGGTGGGCGCCCGCCATTCAGTGGGGGCTGACGCCGGATAGAAAGCCTGGGCGACCATGGCATAGGCGCGATACGGGTCCTTGGACAACAGCAGCGTCACGCCGGCGGGGGCTCGGTCGGCCACGTCGGGATGGACGATCACCGCCCCGGCCTTGGTTTCGGCGAAAGCCGCCAGGTATTTCCGGTTGTCCAGAAAGCTGATGTGCTGGCTTTCGGCGTTCTCAAGCGAGGCGACATCCACCACCACCTGGTCGGCCTTGGCACCGGTAGACAACTCGGCCCGGCACAGATCGGCCAATTGTCCCAAGGTGAACGGACCGGCCACCTGGAAAAAACGGGCGTCAGCCATGGTTTACTTCTTTCCCTTGGGGGCTGTTTCCTCGACCGTCGGCACATGGGCTTCGGGAACCGGGAACGGGATCGAGCTCAAGCGCTTGTTCAGCCGCTCGATCACCTGGGCCGTGATGTCCATGCGTTCGTCATGCAGAAAAACCTGCTGCTTATGCAGCACCAAACCGGCACCGGCTTCGGACGCCACTTCGCTGGTCACCCCCACCACGGCCTTTTGCAGATCGTTGCTGGCGGTGGCGGTGGACTTGTCCAAGGCGCGCACGGCCCCTTGGTACTGGCGCTGAAACTCGGCGATGCGGGCGTTCAGGGTCCGAACCTTTTCCTGAAAGACATCCGGCGCCAGGGATGAACGTTGCTTGGCCAAGTCCTGTTCAGCCGCCTGCAGTTGCTTGCGGGCCGTTTCGAACTCGGTGTTGTAAGTCTGCTGATAGCGTTCGCGTTCAGCAGCCAAGCCCTTGCCCGCAGTACTTTCACGCTGTACCCGGGCGGCATCGACGATGACGATGATCGCCGGTGCGGCCACGCCTTTCGCCGGCGCCGTCTGCGCCAAGGCAGAACCGGACACCAGCAACGCAACCGCACCCGCCATCAGGCGGATGGCCCCCGATACGGCCATCCTAGAACCTCGTGCCGAAATTGAAGCTGAAGAATTCGTCTTCGTCGAACGATTCCTTCATGACCGGAATGGCCAGATCCAGGGCCACCGGACCCATGGGCGACTTCCAGGTCACACCGGCGCCCACCGAGGCGCGCAGCGAGCTCTTCTGATCGATGGTCGAGGAATTGGAATAATCCTCGGTCGAACCGACGGTACCGAAGTCAGTGAAGACCTGACCGGCAAAGCCCAGTTCCTCGGGCAGGCCCAGCGGGAACTTCAACTGCACGCTGCCCACAGCCTGCCACATGCCGCCCAGGGCGTCGCCCGAGCTTTTGTCACGCGGGCTGACGCCGGCGCTGGCAAAGCCGCGGAAGCTGTCGCCGCCCAGGTAATAGCGTTCGGTGATGCGCACCTTTTCGTCGCCGAAACCGCTGATGATGCCGGCCGAACCGGTCACCCCCAACACCACCTGCTCGTCCAGCAGGAAGTACTGGCCACCGCTGATGTTGTTGCGCAACCACTTCTGGGTGCCGCCCAGACCGGCGGCTTCATTGCTCAGTTTCACAAAGAAGCCTTCGGTGGGTTCCAGCTTGCTGTCGCGGTAATCCCACAACAGGCTTTGCATCACCGACGAGGTGGTCGAGGTGCCGACCTGTTCCTTGACGAAGAGGGACGCGTTGCTGTCCACGTTCTCGACCTGGTCGCGCTTGATCTGGTAGCGCAGGTCCTGACGCAGGTTGTCGTGGATGTAATAACCGCTGCGAAGCGCCGCACCCAAGGTGTTGTGGTCGTACGAGCTTTCGTTTTGCAGCTTGCGGGTCACCGAGAAGATGTCGAAACCGGCCGACAGCTTGCGATCCAGGAAATAGGGTTCGGTGAAGGACAACTCGGCACTGTTGCGCCGGGTGCCCAACGAAGCCGACAGCTTCAGGTCCTGGCCCTTGCCCAGCAGGTTGCGTTCACGCACCGAGGCTTCCACCAGCGGCCCCACCACGGTGGACCAGCCGACGCCGAAGGACAGCTCGCCGGTGGACTTTTCCTGCACGTCCACCTTGATGACGGTACGGTCCGGCGCGGTTTCCGAGGGAACGTTGGTCACCTCGGCCTTGTCGAAATAGCCCAGATCCTTGATGCGCTGGCGCGAACGGCGGATCTTGGCGGTATTGAAGGCGTCACCTTCGACCAGACGGAACTCTCGGCGGATCACCTTGTCGAGCGTGCGGACGTTGCCGGTGATGTCGATGCGTTCGACATAGACGCGCGGGCCTTCGTTGATGTCGTAGGTGATGTTAATGGTCTTGTTTTCGCGGTCGCGGTTGACCTGCGGACGCACGTCGACAAAGGCGAAGCCCTTGGAGCCCAAGGCGTCGGTCAGGTTCTGGACGATGTCTTCCACCTGATCGGCGTTGTACCACTCGCCCGGCACGCTGGTCAGCAGCGGCTCAAGCTCCTTGCCGTCCAGGTCGCGCAGATTGGCGTTGATGGCGGCAGTGCCGAACTTGTAGCGCTCGCCTTCCTCGACGGTGAAGGTGATGAAGAAACCGCCGCGGTCGGGGGTCAGTTCGGCCACGCCCGACACCACGCGGAAATCGGCGAAGCCGTGCTTCAGGTAGTAGCGACGCATCAATTCGCGGTCATAGGTGACGCGATCGGGGTCATAGGTGTCGTCGGACGACAAGAACCGGTACCAGCGCTCTTCCTTGGTCGCCAGCACCTCGCGCAGGCGCGAGTCGGAATACATGTGGTTGCCGACGAAATTGATGCGTTTGACGTAGGTGGGCTCGCCCTCGTTGATCTCGTAAGCCAGATCGACGCGGTTCTGTTCCAGCTGGATCAGCTTGGGTTCGACGGTGGCGGCGAAACGGCCCTGGCGACGATAAAGATCAAGGATGCGCTTGACGTCGTTCTGGACCTTGGTGCGGGTATAGACCACACGCGGACGCAACTGGGTTTCCTGTTCCAGCTGTTCGTCCTTGATGCGCTTGTTGCCTTCATAGGCGATGCGGTTGATGATGGGGTTTTCCACCACGCGCACCACCAGCGCCTCGCCTTCCTGACGGATGGCGACGTCGGCGAACAAGCCGGTGTTGAACAGGGTCTTCAGCGAACGGTCGATGCGTTCAGCGCTGTAGGGGTCGCCTTCGGCGACCGCCATGTACGACTTGACGGTTTCGACTTCGACGCGCTGGTTGCCCTGCACGACGATTTGCCGAACGATGCCGGCGTTTTGCGCCCAGGCGGAAGCCGACACCAGAACCAAGCCGATCGCGATCGCGGCTTTACGCAACAAACCCATCAACGCCCCCCTTCCCAATCCACCCATTCTCATGGGTGATTGTGAAATCATGAGAACAGCCGCTTTATGGCCTCCCACGCCGGCAACGATACGATATCGTTACGGGTGGCAAATACCATCAAGGCCAATACCAGAAACAGCCCGATTCGGAAACCATATTCTTGGGCCTTCTCGCCCAACGGCCTACCAAGGATTGCCTCGAAGGCATAAAAAACCAGATGTCCCCCATCCAGGATGGGAATGGGAAACAGGTTGATCAGGCCCAGGTTCAACGACAGCATGATGATGTAGAACGCCACCGAGGCGATGCCCAGTTGCGCCGCCTCGCCCGCGCCTTTGGCGATGCGGATGGGGCCGCCCAGTTCGTCGCTGTCCCGGGTGCCGCTGATCATCTGGCCGATGCCGACGAAGGTGGCGGAAATCATGTTGCCCGATTCGCGCACCGCCTGCCACAGCGCTGATCCGGGGCCATAATGGACGATGCGGGTCTGTGCCGAATCGGCGGCGATGCCCAGGACCGGAACCTTTTCCATGTCGCCGAACATGCCCTTGCGCTCGACGATGCGCGGATGGGCGACCAGATCGATCGCCGCACCATCACGTTCCACGGTCAGCTGCAGCGGCTTGTCGATGTCCAGACGCACGATGCGCTGGATGTCCTGGAACCGGGTGACGTCGTCGCCATTGGCCCGCACCACCCGATCGCCGGCCAGGATTCCGGCCTGTTCGGCGGCGCTGCCCGGCATGACCTGCCCCACCACCGGTTCGGTGACCGGCTGGCCCAAAACCATGAACATCAGGGCCAGACCGACGATGGCGAAAATGAAGTTGGCGGCGGGGCCGGCGAAGACGATGGCGGCGCGCTGGCCCACCCGCTTGTGACGGAAGCTGACGGCCTTTTCCGCGTCGGTCATGTCACGACCGTCACCTGTGGCGGAAGCGGCGTCGGCGTCGCCGAACATCTTCACATAGCCGCCCAGGGGAAGCACGCTGAAGCGCCAGCGGGTGCCGGTCTTGTCGTTGAAGCCCCAGATTTCTGGACCGAATCCGATGGAAAACACCTCGACGCGGACACCGTTCCAGCGGGCCACCAGATAATGGCCCAGTTCGTGGACGAAGACGACCACGGTCAGGATCAGCAGGAAGACGACGATGTAGTTCCAGAAAAAATCCATGCTGCCCCGATCAGGCCAGAGTGTCGATCAAAGTACGGGCACGAACACGGGCCAGCCCATCTTGGGCCAGCACGTCGTCGATAGACCCCAAACGGGCCGCCGGGGTGGTTTCCAGGGTTTTCTCGACCGTGCGGGCGATATCCAGAAAACCGATGCGCCCGGCCAGGAAGGCGGCGACCGCTTCCTCGTTGGCGGCATTCAGCACAGTAGGTGCGGCGCCGCCGCTTTGCAAGGCGGCGCGAGCCAGACGCAGGGCCGGGAAACGCACGGGATCGGGGGCTTCGAAGGTCAGCGTGGCGATGGCGGCCAGATCCAGCTTGGGGGCCGGCGAGGAAATGCGGCGCGGCCAACCCAGGGCATAGGCGATGGGGGTGCGCATGTCGGGGCTGCCCAACTGCGCCAGCACCGAGCCATCAGCATAGGCGACCATGGAATGGATCACCGATTGCGGATGGACCAGGATGTCGATCTTGTCCTCGGGCATGGCGAACAGATGGTGGGCCTCGATCAGTTCCAGGCCCTTGTTCATCATCGACGCCGAATCGACGCTGATCTTGGCGCCCATGGACCAATTGGGATGGGCCACCGCCTGGGCCGGGGTCATCGCCGCCATCTCGTCCAGGCTTTTTTGGCGGAACGGCCCGCCCGAGGCGGTCAGCACGATCTTGTCGATGGCGCCGCGCTGGTCGTCCTCGAACACCTGGAAAATGGCCGAATGCTCGGAATCCACCGGCAAAAGCGTGGCACCGTGCGCCGCCACTTCCGCCATCATCAGGTCGCCGGCACAGACCAGGCATTCCTTGTTGGCCAAACCGACCACGCAGCCCCGGCGCAAGGCGGCCAAGGTGGGCTCCAGGCCGGCAGCGCCGACGATGGCCGACATCACCCAATCAGCGGGCAATTGCGCCGCTTCCACCACGGCGGCAGCGCCGGCAGCAGTGCGGATGCCGGTGCCGGCCAACAACTGACGCAATTCCGGCAAGGCCGCTTCGTCGGCCACCACCGCCAGATGCGGGCGCAGCCGACGCGCCTGGTCGGCCAGCAGCACGGCGTTGCAATTGGCCACCAGGGCCTCGGTGCGGTAAAGGTCGGGCCGCGCCTCGATCAGTTCCACCGTGTTGCGGCCGATGGAACCGGTGGAACCCAAAATAGTGACGGCGCGACGGGGATCACTCATGAACAAGACCTCAAAGGGCGACCATCAGCCTGAACAAAGCCACGGCCAGACCGGCTGACAACAGGCCATCCACGCGATCAAGCACGCCGCCATGGCCGGGAATGATATTGCTGGAATCCTTGACCCCGAAACGGCGTTTGACCCAGCTTTCCAGAAGGTCGCCGGCTTGGGCGACAATGGCCAGGACGGCGCTGACGAATGTCAGAATGCCCCATTCCACCCCCAACGGGAAAGCCCAGGCCGAAGCGCCCCCCACCAAAGCGGCGCTGACCATGCCGCCGATCAGTCCCGCCCAAGTCTTCTTGGGGCTGACAGCCGGCATCAGCAACGGCCCGCCAACGGTGCGGCCGGCAGCATAGGCGCCGATATCGGTGGCCCACACCGCCATCATCAGCCACAGCATCAGATAAAGGCCGGATTCGTCGGCACCGCGCAGCCAAACCAGGGCGATAGCCGGCAAGCCGCAATAAAACACCCCGGACAGGGCCCAGAACCGACGCCCCGTCCCTTCCATCTCGGCACGGCGCCCGGCGATGACGGCGGCCAGCAGAACCAGAGCCAAGGCGGCGAGCGGCCAGGTGAAAGCCATCAGCGATGCCACAGCCACCAGTCCCGCGGCCAAGCGCCCACCGGTGGTGAACGGGCCGCCGGTCATGCGGTCCCATTCCCACACCATGACCGCACCGGCAACGGCGACCAGGACGGCGAAAGCGTACCCCCCCCACCAGATGGCCGCCAAGGCCACGGGGATCATCACCAATGCGGACAGGATGCGGGGCAGCAGCACGATGGATCAGCCCGGCGCGTTGCCGTAGCGGCGCTCGCGGCCATGGAAGGCGCGTACCGCCTCTTCCAGGTGTTCACGACCGAAATCGGGCCACAACACGTCGGTGAAGACGAATTCGGCGTAAGCCGCCTGCCACAGCAGGAAATTGGAAATGCGCTGCTCGCCGGATGTCCGGATCAACAGGTCGGGATCCGGGATGTCGGCGGTGAACAGATTGGCGCCGAATGCCGCCTCGTCGATATCGTCGGGTGAAATCTTGCCTGCCGCCACCTGTTCGGCCAGTCGCCGAGCGGCACAGACGATTTCCTGCCGCCCGCCATAGGACAGGGCCAGGACCAGGGTCAGCGCGGTGTTGGCCGCCGTCTTGGCTTCCGATTCGTCGATCAGGGCGTTGATGTCGGCGGAAAGCCGGGTGCGGTCGCCGATGACCCGCAGGCGGATGCCATTCTTGTGCAGGTTCGAGACTTCATTGCGCAGATAAAGGCGCAACAGCCCCATCAGATCGGTGACCTCACCGGCCGGCCGCTTCCAGTTTTCCGACGAAAAGGCATAAAGGGTCAGGTAGGAGACGCCCATCTCGCGCGCCGCCTCGACGGTGCGCCGAACGGCTTCGGCGCCCCGCTTGTGACCGGCGGTGCGCGGCAAGCCCCGAGCCTTGGCCCAGCGGCCGTTGCCATCCATGATGATGGCCACGTGCACGGGCGGAGGCGGCGGTGCGGCTGACAAGGGGGCGGTCTCCATCACCATCTAGACCTGCATGATTTCCTTTTCCTTGTGGGCCAGCGTCTCGTCCACCTTCTTGATGGTCTCGTCGGTCAGGCCCTGGACTTCCTTTTCATGCTTCTTGATCTCGTCTTCCGAGATATGGCCGTCCTTTTCCATCTTCTTCAGGGTGTCCATGCCGTCACGGCGGACATTGCGGATGGCGATGCGGGCCTGTTCGGCATACTTGCCGGCGACCTTTTGCAGTTCCTTGCGGCGCTCTTCGTTCAAGGGCGGAATCGGCACGCGGACCAGCTGGCCGTCGGTCTGCGGGTTCAGGCCCAATCCAGCGTCACGGATGGCCTTTTCCACCGCCTTGACCTGGCCCTTGTCCCACACTTGGACGGTCAGCATGCGGGGTTCGGGAACACCGATGGTGCCGCACTGGGTCAGCGGCATGGTCTGGCCATAGGCTTCGACGATGACCGGCTCCAGCAGCGACGCGGCGGCGCGGCCGCTGCGCAGGCCCGAGAATTCCTTCTTCAGAACCTCGACCGTGTTGTCCATGCGATGGGCGATGTCTTTCTTCAGATCGCCCCAGTTGGTCGGTGTGGACACGGATCAACCCCCTTCTTTGATAATGGTGAAACGCCCGCGTCCCAACACCACCTCGGCGAAAGCCTTGTCGGTGTGCATGTCGAAGACGACGATGGGCACGTTGTTTTCGCGGCAAAGCGAAATGGCCGAAGCGTCCATCACCGCCAGATCGCGGGCCAGGACGTCGTGGAAGGTCAGGGTGTCGTAACGCACGGCGTCCTTGACCTTCTTGGGATCGGCGGAATAGACGCCGTCCACCTGCGACGCCTTCAAAAGCGCGTCACAACCCATTTCGACGGCACGCAACGCGGCGGCCGTGTCGGTGGTGAAGAACGGATTGCCGGTGCCGGCGGCGAAAATCACCACCCTACCCTTTTCCAGATGCCGGATGGCGCGGCGGCGGATGAAGGATTCGCACACCGACGGCATGGGAATGGCCGATTGCACGCGGGTATCGACGTTAATGGCCTCCAGGGCGTTTTGCAGGGCCAAGGCGTTCATCACGGTGGCCAGCATGCCCATGTTGTCGGCGGCGGCCCGTTCCATGCCCTTGGCGGCGCCGGACAGGCCGCGGAAAATGTTGCCGCCGCCCACCACACAGCAGACTTCGACACCCAGGTCGCGCACGGATTGGACTTCGGCGGCGATGCGTTCCACGGTGGTGTTGTCCAGACCGTAATCGCGATCCCCCATGAGTCCTTCGCCCGAGATCTTGAGGAGAACGCGGCGAAATTTGGCGTCGCTGGCCATCAATGCCCCCAAAGGCTTGGATTGCGGTCGGTCCCCGGCTGTTAGCCGGGTTTTTTCCGGGTGGCGATCATACACCATTCCACCCTTCTGTCTCGCCTGATGTCGGAGTTCAGGCGAAAACCGCCGCCAGAGGAAATCCCCTGGCGGCGGCTTCAAAACGAAACGAACCTTCGTCCGATCAGCCGCCCAGCTGGGCGGCCACTTCGGCGGCGAAGTCCTTTTCTTCCTTCTCGATACCTTCGCCCAGGGCGAAGCGCACGAAGCCGGTCAGCTTGACGGGGGCGCCGACGTCCTTGCCGGCGTTTTCGACGACCTTGGAAATCTTGTTTTCCTGGTCGATGACGAACACCTGGTCCAGCAGGCAGACTTCTTCGTAGTACTTGCGGATGCGGCCCTGCACCATCTTTTCGATGACTTCGGCCGGCTTGCCCGAGGCCTTGGCCTGTTCGGTCAGAACGGCGGTCTCACGTTCCAGGGCGGCCTTGTCCACCGAGCCGGAATCCAGGAACAGCGGGTTGGCGGCGGCCACGTGCATGGCGATCTGCTTGCCCAAAGCTTCCAGCTTGGCGGTGTCGCCAGCCGATTCCAGCGCGATCAGCACGCCGATCTTGCCCAGGCCCGGAGCGGCGGCCGAGTGCATGTAGGAGGCGACCACGCCCTGGCTGACTTCCAGCTTGGCGGCGCGACGCAGGTTCATGTTTTCGCCGATGGTGGCGATCAGGCCGGTCAGGGTCTCGGCGACGGTCTTGCCGGCACCGGGGAACTGGGCGGCGTTCAGCGCGTCCACGTCGGCGCCGACGGTCAAAGCCACGTCGGCGACACCCTTGGCGAAGCCCTGGAACTGGTCGTTACGGGCGACGAAATCGGTTTCGGCGTTCACTTCGACGGCCACGCCCTTGGTGCCGGCGGAAGCGATGGCGACCAAGCCTTCGGCGGCGACGCGGCCGGCCTTCTTGGCGGCAGCGGCCAGACCCTTCTTGCGCAGCCAGTCGATGGCGGCTTCCACGTCGCCAGCGGTCTCGTTCAGCGCCTTCTTGCAGTCCATCATGCCGGCGCCAGTCTTTTCGCGCAGCTCCTTGACAAGCGCAGCGGTAATCTCGGCCATGGGTTCATTCCTCTTCGTCAGGTTTGTTCGAAGAAACGTTCGAATCACTATCTACGTAACAAAATGGCGGCGACGCGTGTCGCCGCCATTTCGTGAAATCTTCGCCTTATTGGGCCGAAGCGGCTTCGCCTTCGACGGCTTCGGCGGCGATCACTTCCACCGGGGCTTCCTCGGCGGCGCCGATGTCGCCACCCGAACGGCCGATTTCGGCCTGGATGCCGTCCAGCACCGAGGCGACCATCAGATCGCAATAGGTCTGGATGGCGCGGATGGCGTCGTCGTTACCGGGAACCGGGAACTGCACGCCCGACGGATCCGAGTTGGAATCCAAGATGGCGACCACCGGGATGCCCAGCTTGTTGGCTTCCTGGACGGCCAGCGATTCCTTGTTGGTGTCGATGATGAACAGGATGTCCGGCAGGCCGCCCATGTCCTTGATGCCGCCCAGAGCGCGGTCCAGCTTTTCCTTTTCACGGGCCAGGACCAGCTGTTCCTTCTTGGTCAGGCCGCCGACGGCGCCCGAAGCCAGCTGTTCGTCCAGTTCGCGCAGACGCTTGATCGACAGCGAGATGGTCTTCCAGTTGGTCAGCATGCCGCCCAGCCAGCGGTGGTTGACATAGTACTGGCCACACTTCTTGGCGGCTTCGGCGACGGTGTCGGAAGCGGCGCGCTTGGTGCCCACGAACAGGACGCGGCCACCGCCGGCGACGACGTTGCGAACGGCGGTCATGGCGGCATGCAGCATGGGAACCGACTGCTGCAGGTCGATGATGTGGATGCCGTTGCGCACGCCGAACAGGAACGGAGCCATCTTGGGGTTCCAGCGGCGGGTGTTGTGGCCGAAGTGGACGCCCGCTTCGACGAGCTGGCGCATGGTGAAGGTCGGCATGGACATGGAGAGAATTCCTTTTCTTTCTCCGGTTAAGCCTCCGCGGGAGTAGCCGGAACCATGGTCGGTTCCAGCACCGGAGCGACGAACGTCAAAAGACGCCGACGCGGCCCCGCGTGCGGTGTGTGGGCGGCTAGATACAGGCTTCGGCGCCGTTTTGCAAGCGGTGATGCAAGTAAATCAGCGGTTCGCCGCCTCACGCGGGCCGGGCTGGTCCAGGATGGCGGAACAGATGGCCGGCAGGTTGGGACGCCGCGTGTTGGGCTTTTCGCCCAAGTCAGGCAATATGGTGGCCTTGTTCAGCCACGATTGCAATTCCGCCCCGCAGCCGTCACCGGGGGGCACCGCCGCCTGGGGCTGGCAATTGGTGTCGCCTTCCGCGCAGGACAGACGGACATGGAAATGTTCGTCGTGCCCCCACCACGGACGCAGCTTGGCCAGCCAGTCGCCATGGCTGGACTTGCAGGCGGCGGCCTTGATGGCGGGATTGACGAAAATACGGTCGACGCGCGGGTCGGCCGCGGCCAATTGCAGCAGCTTCAGCTGTCTCGCCCCCCAGGTCTTGGGGTTGACCTTGCGGCCCTTGACCATGGAAACCGGCACCGGGCTGGACAGCTCGGCCGCCTTCAGCGGCTTGCCCGGCAAGCGGAACCAGATATCCACATCCAGGCCGTTCTGATGGCTGCCATGACCAAAAGCCATGGGCCCGCCGCGCGGCTGCGACAGGTCGCCGACCAACA
Source organism: Magnetospirillum sp. 64-120 (assembly GCA_001898825.1). Classification (GTDB taxonomy): domain Bacteria; phylum Pseudomonadota; class Alphaproteobacteria; order Rhodospirillales; family Magnetospirillaceae; genus Magnetospirillum. The sequence goes on along the minus strand of MKVK01000011.1, from coordinate 174,311 downwards.
ACGGCGCCAATCCCTGGGCCTGGGCGTCGTGTCCCAGCTTGGTCAGGTAGTCCAAGGTACGCGGGTGGCTCCAGGCGCGGTTGCGCTGGGGGCGCAGGGTCTGCAGGCCGGCACTGTCCGGGGGCAATGCCTGGGCACCGGTCAGGCAACCGGCGGCGGCGCTGCCGATGGAAGACGGATTATCGTCGGCGGGCTGGGTGGCCGCCGCCCACGGCCCGGCGCTCATGGGTTCGGCCATGACCGGAGACGCGCAAGCCAGCGCCAGAACCAGCGGAAAAATCAACCGCACCGCCATCCCCTCGTTCCCGTGAACCTGCGAATTCAGGGGAACACGCCAGGCCACGGGCCGTCAATCATATACGGTTTCGATGAAGCGGGCCTGGATATGGGCGATTTCCTGGCCGCTGGACGCCAATATCTCGACGCATTCGGGATCGTATTTGACCCCGGCATTGCGGCGCAGCAGGTTCAACGCCTCCTCGTTGGTCCAGGCGGCTTTGTAGGGGCGCACGCTGGTCAGGGCGTCGAACACGTCGGCCACGGCGGCGATGCGCGATTCGACGGGAATCTGACCACCGCTCAGGCCATAGGGATAGCCCCGCCCGTCCAGGGTTTCGTGGTGATAGGCGACGATGTTCCGCAGCACGTCGAAATACGGCATGGTCTTCAGGCCGAAATCGCGCATCATCAGGTCGATGATTTCGACGCCCTTGGCCACGTGGCCCTTCATCTGCTCGAATTCGTCGGTGGTCAGGCTGCCGGGCTTCAGCAGCACCGAATCGGGCACCGCCACCTTGCCCACGTCGTGCAGCGGACAGAACTGGAACAGGAACTCGATATATTCGTCGGTCAGGCCATGGCGGTCGTGCATCTTGGTGGCGATCAGCCGGGCGTAATGGGCCATGCGGGCCAGATGGGATCCGGTTTCCTCGTCCCGCGCCGAACTGACCGAGCGGATGACCTTGACCGCCGCCTGCATCATGCGGACGGTATCCAGTTCGCGCATCACCGCCAGCGAGATCAGCTCGGCATAGGGACGCAGGCGCTGGATCACCGGGGGCTGGAAAAAGCCGTCCTGAAACGAGTTGAAGAACAAAAAGCCGTACAGCGTCCCCTTGTTGGAAATGGGCACCGTATAGCTGGAGCGGTAACCGGCATCGTAAAGCTTGCGGGCGAATTCGCGGCCTGAACGGGCGGCGGGCCCCAGGTCGTTGACGATGCGCCGCGCCCCGGTCGAGGCCAGTTGCATCAGCGACGGGCTGCCCGCCATCAAGGCCGACGAACCGTCCACCGGATTGTCGCCGTCGGACGAATGGATGAAGGTCTTCAGGATGTCCGTGGCCGGATCGTAAAGGGCAACGGCAATCCGGCTGAGCGCCACCAGCGAATTTTCAGCCTTGATCTCGTCATGCAGGCAAATCAGCCGTTCCGCTATTCCGCGATGCGCTGCTGACAACTGGATCATGGTTTCGCCTTGGCCCCCGCCCATGCAATTGACAATTGTCATGCCGACATTGTGCAACCTTACCCTCTGTGCACAGCATCGGTCAATTCGACCACATTGGTTACGTGCCACATGACCAAGGTTGCGATATTCTGGGCTTCCCCGCCGCCATCTTGACCGGATCATGCGCATCGCCCTTGTCGTCAACCGTTCGGCCGGAACCTTCCGCCGCCTTCCCCTGCACGCCACCGTCGCGGCCATGGCCGAGAAACTGGGGGAGCAGGGCCATCACGTGGAAGTGGAAATCACCGGCAAGCGGCAACTGGCCGCCACCCTGGCCGCCTGGGCCCGTCGCGAGGACGTGGACGCGGTGGTGGTCGGCGGTGGCGACGGCACCTTCCTGACCGCCATCCTGGCCGGACTGGGCCGCGACAAGCCGCTGGGCCTGCTGCCGCTGGGCACCTTGAACCTTTTGGCCCGCGACCTGGGTCTGCCGACCGATCCGGTGGCCGCCGCCGCCGCCCTGGGCCAGGGCCATGCCGCCGACATCGACCTGGCCGAGGTCAACGGCCTGCCCTTCGCCATCTGGGCGTCCTTGGGCATGCATCCCCGGGTGGTGCGGCGGCGTGACAAGTTGCAAGCCGAGGGCTTGGGCAAATGGCCGGCCTTCGCCCTGGCGGCGTTGCGGGCGCTGCGCCGTTATCCGCTGATGCGGGTGGAAATCAGCGCCGGCGGCGTCAGTTCGTCGCTGCTGACCCCCATCGTCGTCATTTCCAACAACGCCTGGGCGGAAACCCCGCTGCACCTGCCGCCGTCGCGCCAGACCCTGGATCGCGGGGAACTGATGGTGCACGTGGCCAAGACCACCTCGCGCCTGGGGCTGCTGTGGCTGGCGCTCAACGCCTTTTTCGGGCGCTGGCGCGTCAACCGCCTATTGACGGTATTCAGCGCCGACCAGGTGGTGGTCACCAGCCGCAAAAGCCGCATGATGCTGTCCCTGGACGGCGAAGTGACGGTCCTGCGGGCCCCCTTGGTGTTCCGCAGCCACCCCCGATCGCTGCGCGTGCTGATGGCCAGGGACAAGTCATGCGCCTGATCGCCCATCTTTCCGACCTGCATTTCGGCAAGGCCGACCCGGCGGTGGTGGAAGCGCTGGTCGTCGACATGGCGGGCCACCAGCCCGATCTGGTCATCATCTCGGGGGACTTGACCCAGCGGGCGAAAAGCCACCAATTCGCCGAGGCCCGCACCTTTCTGGAACGTTTGGGCGCCCCGGTCCTGGTGGTGCCGGGCAACCACGACCTGGCGCCTTTTTACAGACCGCTGAAACGGCTGCTGTCGCCACGCGCCAAGTTCGAGAAACACCTGCCCGGACTGGCCCAGGCCACCTGTTACAGCGACGACGAAATCGTCGCCATCGGCCTGGACAGCACGCGTCATCTGCGCTGGCAAAGCGGCAAGCTGCGCAGCCACCACCTAGACGAAGTGCGCAGCGAACTGGCCGAAGCCGCCGACCACCATTGCAAGATCGCCTTCCTGCACCACCCGCCCAGCACGGCGCGTTCGGGGCATTCCTTCGACACATTGGTGGAAAACGGCATCGACCTGATCCTGACCGGCCATGTCCACAAGGCCCATGTGGAACTGATCACCACGCCGCACCACGGATCCTGCGTGCTGGTCCAGGCCTCGACCGCCTGTTCGACCCGCCTGCGCCAGGACGCCAACGGCTTCGCCCTGATCCGCTTCGACTATCCGCGCCTCAGCGTGGACATCCGCGGCTGGGGCGGTTCGGCCTTTCATACGCTGCATGTCCACGATTTCGTCAAACAGGGCGAGACCTGGCAGACCGCCGCTCAGCGCTTTTGATTCAATGCCTCCTGGCGCTTGCGGATTTCTTCCGGCCAGGTGGACTTGATATAGGCCAAGGCGGCGCGGATGTCGGCGTCGCTGAGGCTGCCGACGAAAGACGGCATGGCGCTTTTGTAGTCGGGCGGCGCGAAACGGGCCAAGCCGTGCTTGGTCACCGCGAACAGGTATTCATCGTCGTGATGCCAGGTATGGCCGCTGGCATCATGAGGCGGCGCCGGCAATTCGCCATTGGGTTTGCGCACCCGCCAATCGGCTTCGCCCTGCAGGTCCTGTCCATGGCATTCGGCGCAGGCCTTGGCGTAAACCACCCTGCCCCGGTCAACGGCTTGCAGATCCGACGCGTCGATGCGGTTCTTGCCCTGCCACCACCATGCCGTCCCCGCTGAAACAGCGGCCACGGCCAGCACCATGCTTCCGATAAAACGCCCGTTCATCACCCTTCCCCAAAATTCCGGCGTCAATATACGTCAACACGGCCTTGAATTCATCGCCCCTTGGCGCATCATGGCGAAGCTGACCGCCAGGAGAACGTCCCATGACCGCCGTGATGATTTCCGTGTCGTGCCCCGACCGCCCCGGATTGGTCGCCGCCATCACCGGCTGCCTGTTCGACATGGGCGTCAACCTGGGGGACAGCAGCTTCGCCATGCTGGGCGCCGGGGCCGAATTCAACTCGGTCTGCGAATTGCCCCCCGACACCACGGCGCATGAATTGGGCCAAGCCCTGCACAGCCTGCCCGAACTGGTCGGCGCCCGCGTCGACGTCCGCCCCTTCGAGTTGGATTCCAGCCATGGCGCCCAGGGCCGCATCACCCATCGGGTCATCGTTTCGGGCGGCGACCGCCCCGGGCTGGTGGCCCGCCTGTCCGAGGTTTTCGGCCAGTTCAACGCCAACATCGTCCGCATGGACGCCCAACGGGTGCCCGAACAGAACCTGTATGTGACGCGGTTTTCGGTCAACATCGCCGACCGCGCCCAGACCTGCCTGGCCACCGTCACCAACACCGCCGGCGAACTGGGCCTGTCGTGCCACATCGAGGAAGTGTAATCCCTCTTTCCCCGTCTTCGCGGCTGCGGCACACTGCGTTGCCATGAACGCAGAAATCGCCAAGACCTTTCCGCAATTCGCCCGGCTGGATCCGGGTTCCGCCCATGTGCTGGACGGCGCCGCCCGGGTGGTCACCCTGCCCGCCGGCACTCCGGTGTTTCATGACGGCTCGGCCTGCACCAGCTACGTGCTGGTGATGGAAGGCTCGGTGCGGGTGCAGAAGGTGTCGGAAAGCGGCCGCGAGATCGTGCTGTACCGGGTGGAAAGCGGCCAATCCTGCGTGCTGACCACCAACTGCCTGATCACCCATGGCGACTACACCGCCGAAGGCGTCGCCGAGACCGAGGTCAAGGCGCTGGTGGTGCCGGCTTTTGCCTTCCGCACCTTGCTGGGGCAATCGGAAGCCTTTCGCGATTTCGTCTTTTCCGCTTACGCCACCCGCATTTCCGACCTGTTGATGTTGATCGAGGAAGTGGCCTTTGGCCGTATCGACCTGCGTTTGGCCGGCTGGTTGTGCACCCATGCCGGCACGGATGGCGCCATCAAGGCCACCCATCAGGACATCGCCACCGAGTTGGGGACCGCCCGCGAAGTGGTCAGCCGCCAGTTGAAGGATTTCGAACGGCGGGGCTGGGTCGGGCTGTTCCGCGGCCGGGTCGAGGTTGTGGACCCCGCTGGCTTGGCTTCGCTGCACGAACAAGGCCGTTTGTGACCTAGTCACGGAACGCCTGCCCCCATCGGCCTATAAAGGGTGATCTTTCGACACCTGACTGGGGATCATTTCCATGAACAAGAACGTTGGCGGCATCGACCGCATCCTGCGCATCGTCGTCGGTCTGGCTTTGATCGCGCTGGCGGTCACCAATACCGTCGGCGTCTGGGGCTATATCGGCGTGGTGCCGCTGTTGACCGGCCTGATCGGCTGGTGCCCGGCTTACCTGCCGCTGGGCATCAAGACCTGCAAGACCAAGTAACGTCAACCATCATGTTGACAGACGGAAACCGCTGGAACCCTGGGTTCCGGCGGTTTTTCGTCACCCCTCGCCACAAAGCAGGGTGACGTTGCCGCCCAACGCGGCGGTGTTGACGGTGACGACTGTTTCCATTGCGAAACGAAGAAGCGTGTGAGGGCCGCCGGTTTTCGGCCCGGTCCCCGACAATCCCATGCCGCCAAAGGGCTGGCATCCAACCATAGCGCCTGTCATCCATCGGTTGACATATATGTTGCCGATACGGGCTTCTGCTGCAATTCGTTCCGACATCGTTTCAATACGCGTGTGCACCCCCAGGGTCAGGCCGTGGCCATTGGTGTTCAGCCACGCCACGATCCGGGGAAAATCCTCGTGGCGCCAGCGCACGACCTGCAGCACCGGGCCAAAGATTTCCTGGTCGGGCAGATGGTCCCAATCCACCTGATAGGCGGTGGGCGGCATGAAGGTGCCGTTTGACGGCGCCTGGCCGCGAAACAGCTGCCGGGCATGGCTTTCCAACTGTTTTTCGGCCCGAAGCAAGCGTTCCAGGGCGGCTTGGTCGATCACCGGACCGATGTCGGTGGCCGGATCGCGGGGGGCGCCCAGGCGCAGTTGCGCGACCATACCGTCAACCAGGGACAACACCTTGTCGGCCACCTCGTCTTGAACGAACAACAGGCGCAGCGCCGAACAGCGCTGCCCCGCCGACCCAAAGGCCGAGACCACCACGTCGGCCGCCACCTGTTCGGGCAAAGCGGTGGAATCGACGATCATGGCGTTGATGCCGCCGGTTTCGGCGATCAACGGCACGATGGGCCCCGGTTTGGCGGCCAAGGCCAGGGCGATGCGCTTGGCCGTGGTGTGCGATCCGGTAAAGGCGACGCCGGCAATGGCCGGATGGGTGACGACCGCCTCGCCGGTCTCGGCCCCGCCCAACACCAGATCGGCGACATCGCGGGGCAGACCAGCCTGCCACAAGACTTCCATGGCGGCTTGGGCCATGCGTGGGGTTTGCGGCGCCGGCTTGGCGATGACGCAATTTCCCGCCGCCAACGCCGCCGCCACTTGGCCAATGAAGATGGACAGCGGAAAGTTCCACGGCGAAATGCAGGCGAAAACTCCGCGTCCGCGCAACCGCAGCCGGTTCTCCTCGCCGCTGACTGCCGGCAGCGGTGTCGGCCGGTCGAACAGGCGGCGCGCCTCGGCGGCGTAATAGCGCAGGAAGTCCACCGCTTCCCGCACTTCGCCGATGGCGTCGGTCCAGGTCTTGCCCGCCTCGTCCATGGCAAGGCGCAGAAAACGATGCGGAGAATTTTCCAACACGTCCGCGGCCCGTTCCAGAATGGCCGCCCGCTGGTCGGCCGGACGGCTGTCCCAATCGGCAAAACCGTCAACCAATCTGTTGACAATTTCGTCCAAGCCTTGGTTTTCGGCCGAACCATCAGGCCAAGAAACATCGGCAACAGCCTGATCCCATTGGGATAATGTTTCGCCATCGGAAAGGTCTGGACCTTGGGACAGTCGCCAGTGCGGGTAAAAAATCTTGGCCGGCACCCGCAGCGGCTTTTCGTCAACCACGCCATTGACAATATCCTCGGCGGCGATGCGCTGGTCGGCCAAGGCGTGAATGAACGACGTGTTGGCGCCGTTTTCCAGCAGGCGCCGCACCAGATAGGGCAGCAAATCCCGGGTCTCGCCCACGGGGGCGTAAACCCGGCAGGGATGAAGGCCGGCCAGGGCGCCATGGACGGCGGTTCCCATGCCATGCAGGCGCTGGAATTCCCAATCCTGGTGGCTTTGGGCCAATTCGATCACCGCCGCCATGCTGGTGGCGTTATGGGTGGCGAAAGCCGGCCGCAACACGCCCTTGGCCGCCAGCAGGCGCTGGGCGCAGACCAGGTAAGACAGGTCGGTGGCCGCCTTGGTGGTGAACACCGGATAAGTCTGATATCCCCGTTCCTGGGCCCGTTTGATCTCGCCATCCCAATAGGCGCCCTTGACCAGCCGCACCACCAGCACCGTCTCGAAACGGCGCGCCGCCGCCGCCGCCCAGTCGACAACCGCCACCGCCCGCTTCTGATAAGCCTGGACCGCCAGCCCCAAGCCTTGCCAGCCGTCCCAGCCGCCTTGCGCCAGAACCGCCTCGATGACATCCAGGGACAGTTCCAGCCGGTCGGCTTCCTCGGCGTCGATTGTCAACCCAATATTGACAGATGCGGCCTGACGACACAAAGCGGTCAGTCGCGGCACCAGTTCATCCAACACCCTTTGGCGCTGCAAGATGGTGTAGCGCGGATGCAGGGCCGATAATTTCACCGATATCCCCGGCCCCTCGACCACCCCCTTGCCCGCCCGCCCCACTTGGGTGATGGCGTCCTGATAGGCGTGGAAATAGGCGTCGGCCTGTTGGGCGGTGCGGGCTTCCTCGCCCAGCATGTCGAAGGAGTGGCGGTTGCCGGCCAGATCGGGACGAGACGCTCGGCGCAGGGCCTGTTCGATGTTTTCGCCCATGACGAAGATGTCGCCCAGATAGCGCACCGCATGGTCCAGCACGGCCCGCAACGGCGCCTGGGCCAGCGACGCCCCGTGCACCCGTCCGGCCAACGTCAACGCCATGGTTGACATATTGACCAGCCGCGACGGCGAATGGCCGCGATGTTCGCCCCAATGGCCCTGGTCCAGCTTGGCGGCGATGAAAGCATCCTTGGTGGCGGCATCGGGGATGCGGGGCAAGGCCTCGGCCAGGGCCATCAAGGCGCGGCCGTCGGCGCTGGACAAGCCGTATTCCAGCAAGAAGGCCTCGACCGGGCCGGGGCCTTGGCGGCGGGCTTGGGCGATCAGGTCCAGCGCCCGATCCTTGATGGCCTGACGGCGCTTGCGCGGCCAGTCGCATTCGCGCCGCAGCCGGTCAACGCATTCGGCTTCGTCCATGTGACGCAGCAGGCGGATATGGGCGCGGCAGTCCTGAAGATCGGGCATGCGGGTTCCCCTTGGCTCCCCCACACATGTGGATTGCCCTCATTCTTCACAAGGGTTAAAGCCGCCCCATCATCGACGCCCAGGCCAGACGCAACGGCATGGGCCGGGGCCGGAAGCTGCGCGAATCGAAGACGTCGCCGCCCAAGCTGGCGATACGGGCCAGATAGGCCCGCGCCGCCACCGCCGGCAGCAGGGCCGGCAACGCCCGGCGATCGACCTTGGCCCGCCGCGCCCGATCCATGAACTGGCGGGTTTCGTCAGCCAGATTCTTGACCACACCGACCAACCGCGCCTTGTCGGCCTGGGCCGCCAGGACGGTTTCGGCGTCCAGCCCCGCCGCCTGCAAGGCGTCGCGGGGCAAGGTCAGCCAGTTCTGCCCCACATGGAAAGGCACCGATCGCAACAGGCCGGTCAACGCCCAGGCGGCGCCCAAATCCGGCGCCGCGTCGCAGCCGGCCCCCAGGACGCGACAGGCCAGCGACGCCAGGGTGCCGGCGCTGTCACGGCCGTAATCGACCCAAGCCTGACGGTCGGCGAAGGGAATGGCATCCAGGTCGCGTTCGCGGGCATCGATGATGCGCTGGAATTCCGTCAACGGCAGTTGACATCTGCCGATCAGCTGCACCAGCGGCCCGGCCACCGGATGGCGCGACGCCTCGCCGGCCCGCGTCCCCGCGATGACATCGCGCCACCATTGCAGGCGGATCATCCCGGCCAAGGGCTCGCGCACCTGCGGACGGATCTGGGCCAGCTCCAGGTTGAAGGCGTACAGCACCCACAGATCGGCCCGCCGATCCGGGGCCGCGAACATGGAACTGACATAACGATCATGGTCGTCGCGGCGCAGGGATTCCCCCAAAAGGGCAAGTGGATCACTCAAGACGGATTTTTCCTGGTGGGTTGGGGACCGGCCTCCTATATAATCCTTGTCCGCCACAACACCAATGGCAGGTTGCCCATGGCCCGAGCCGCCGCCGCGTCCCTGCCCGCCCCCAGCAAACAGGCGGGTGACGAGAACTTCCCCGTCGCTTCGTGGCTGCTGGCGCGGGACAAGCGGAACGCGGTGATGGCCTTCTACCGCTTTGCCCGCCAAGCCGACGACATCGCCGATTCTCCGGACCTGGATCGCGGTCACAAGATCGCCCAATTGGACAATTTCGAGCGCGGCCTGGGTGGATTGTCCGGCGCCCCCGTCGCCTTGGCCCTTCACGGCGCCTTGGGCGGCAATTCCCGCCTGCTGGCCCATGCCTCGGCCCTGTTGCAGGCCTTCCGCCGCGATTGCTTGTGCGACCATTGCCATTCCTGGGCCGACCTGATGGCCTATTGCGCCTGTTCCGCCGCCCCGGTGGGCCGCTTCCTGCTGGACCTACACGGCGAGGACGAAAGCCTGCACCCCCAAGCGGACAGCCTGTGCGACGCACTTCAGGTGCTGAACCATCTGCAGGATTGCGGCGACGACTACACCCGGCTGGGCCGGGTCTACCTGCCGGCCGACTGGATGGCGGCGGTGGGCATGGCGCCGGCCCATCTGGCCGCCTGCGGCGGTGGCGCACCGTTGCGCCATGTGATGGATCTGATGCTGGATCGGGTGGACATGTTGCTGGATCAGGCCGATAACCTGCCGTCCCGTTTGAAGGATCGCCGTCTGGCCATGGAAACCGCCATCATCATCCAAATCGGCCGCCGTCTGGCCGCATTGCTGCGAAACCGCGATCCCCTGACCGGTCGGGTGGCGCTCTCGCCCCTGGCCTATGGCGCCGCCTGCCTGGGCGGGGTTTGGCAAGGATTGTGGACGCGGGCATGAGTTCTCGCGCTTCATCCTTTTACTGGCCCATGCGCTTGCTGCCCCGGACCAAGCGTCAGGCCATGTTCGCGCTTTACGGTTTTTGCCGGGCCCTGGACGACGTGGCCGACAGCGACGACGACACCGCCCTGCGTCTGGCCAAGCTGACCACCATCCGCGCCGCGCTGGAAAGCTGGCGCGTCACCGGCATCGCCCTGCATCCGGTGGTGGCCGCCATCGCGCCCGCCATCACCGCCCACAGCTTGCCGGTCGAAGAACTGTTCCTGCTTCTGGACGGCATGGAAAGCGATGTCAACCAACCATTGACGGCACCGGAAATGGCCGATTTGCGGCTTTATTGCCGCCAGGTGGCGGGCACGGTGGGGATTTTGGCCACCCGCATCATGGGGCGCGACGATTGCGACGCCTTCGCCCTGGCCCTGGCCGAAGCGCTGCAGCTGACCAACATCTTGCGCGATGTCGCCGAAGACGCCCGCCGCGGTCGCCTGTACCTGCCCCGCCCCTGCCTGTTGGAAGCTTCGATCTGCCCGCCTTTGACGCCGCTGGCGGTGTTGACCCATCCGGCGCTGCCCCAAGCCTGTCGATTGACGGCGATGCGAGCACAAGACGCCTTTGCCCGGGCGCGGACCGAATTGGCCAAGGCGCCGCGGCGGAATCTGTGGCCGGCCCTGGCCATGATGGCCATCTACGAGGACTTGCTGAAAGCCCTGATCCGCCGCGACCTGTGGAACGCGGCACCGCCGCGCGCGGGGCAGTGGCGCAAACTGAGACTGGCCCTGGGCGCCCTGGCCCGGGCGGCATGAAGCCCCGCCTGCACGTGGTGGGCGCCGGCCTGTCCGGTCTGGCCGCCGCCCTGGCCGTGTCCCATGCCGGATATCGGGTGGTGATCCACGAAGCCGCCCCCCAGGCCGGCGGACGCTGCCGGTCCTTCTTCGACCCGCTGTTGGGCCGGACCATCGACAACGGCAGCCACCTTGTCCTGGGGGTGAACAAGTCGGTTCTGGGCCTTGCCCGTGCGGTCGGCGCCCCCCTGTCGCCTTTGCCGCCGGTCGTGGATTTCCTGGAACTGACCCATGGACAGCGCTGGCAAGCCAGGGCTGGAAAACTGCCGGTGCAATGGCGCGAAGTGCTGGCCGCCCTTTTCCCCCGCCCCCGCAGCACCGTCACCCAGGTTCTGGGTCACAGGCCGGGCTTTCAACGTTTCTGGCAGCCCCTGTGTCTGGCCTTGCTGAACACGGCGCCGCATCTGGCCTCGGCGGCGCTGTTCGCCCGGGTTCTGCGGACCATTCTGTTGGGCGGCCCCAACGGCATGCGCGGCCATCTGTTCACCAAGGGGCTGTCCGCCGACCTGATCGACCCCATCCTGGCCCGACTGCATCGGAACGGAGCCGAAATCCGTTACCAGCAGCGCCTGACCGCCATCAGTCAACACAAGTTGACATTCGGTCAAGCCATTGAAATCATAAGCGATCATGACAAAGTGGTGCTGGCTTTGCCGCCCTGGGCGGTGGAAAACCTGCTTGGCACACAGTATCGTTTTCAATACGAAACCATCGCCAACCTGCATTATCTGCTGCCGCTGCCGGTCCGTCGTGCCGCCCCTTTGGGGTTGATCGGCGGGCAGGCGCAATGGTTGTTCGTGCGCGACGACGTCGCCTCGGTGACCATCTCGGCGGCACCCGACCGGGTCGATCCGGCCCGGATTTGGGCGGAAATCGCCCCCATCCTGGCCTGTCCGCCGTCTTTGCCGCCCCATCGCGTCATCTTGGAAAAGCGCGCCACCCTGCGCCACGACATCGCCGCCCACAGCCACCGTCCCGGCCCGACCACGGAAATTCCTGGGGTGTTCCTGGCCGGCGACTGGCTGGCCTCGCCCTGGCCGTGCACCTTGGAATCCGCGGCTTCATCAGGTCTTGCCGCCGCCCGTCTGGCCTTGGGGCGAGACGATCTCCGATTCTCGTGATAGGATTTTGCCACTTCACATTCAGACTTCACTTACCTATGTTGTGCCCAGGTTTAGACATTTTCCAAACTACCCAACTTCCCCAAGCATAAGAGGCAAAAATGGCTTTCGAGCTTCCCGCGCTTCCCTATGAAAAGACCGCTCTGGAACCGTTCATCTCGGCGCAGACGCTGGACTTCCACCATGGCAAGCACCACAACGCCTATGTCACCAACCTGAACAACCTGGTCAAGGACACCGACCTGGCGTCCAAGTCCCTGGAAGAGATCATCATGGTCGCCGCCAAGGACCTGCCGGCCAAGCAGGGCGTGTTCAACAACGCCGCCCAAGTGTGGAACCACACCTTCTTCTGGAACTGCATGAAGCAGGGCGGCGGCGGCAAGCCGACCGGCGCCGTGCTGGCCAAGATCGAAGCCGCCTTCGGTACTTACGAAAAGTTCGCCGAGGAATTCAAGAACGCCGCCGTCACCCAGTTCGGTTCGGGCTGGGCTTGGCTGGTGGAAGAAAACGGCGCCTTGAAGATCACCAAGACCGCCAACGCCGACCTGCCCATGGCCCACGGCCAGAAGGCGCTGCTGACCGTCGACGTGTGGGAACACGCTTATTACCTGGATTACCAGAACCGTCGCCCCGACTTCGTCCAGACCTTCCTGGACAAGCTGGTGAACTGGGACTTCGTGGCTTCGAACCTGGGCTAAACCAAAAGTTCGATTCTGCTGCGAAACGGCCCTTCCCTTTCGGGAGGGGCCGTTCCATATTTCCGCCATGATCCGTGGCCACTATCGCGGATCGCACCATACCTTCCCAAGGGGACACGCATCATGCGTCGCATCGTCGTTTCTTTCACCGCCCTGACCGCCTTGATGGCGGTTGCCGCCTGTTCGGATCAGGCTCAGCAGACCGGAGGCGCCACCGGCGCCGGCTACAACAACGGCGCCACCGCCCAGCGTCCCGGCGGCGGCGTGATGAGCGAAGCCGAACGTCTGGCCCAGATGCAGCGCGAATTCCAGACCTCGGTCGGTGATCGCGTCTACTTCGCCACCGACAGCCAGTCGCTGTCGGCCGACGCCAAGGCCACCTTGGATCGTCAGGTCGCCTTCCTGCGCCGCTATCCCACCGTCATGTTGCGCATCGAAGGCCATGCCGACGAACGCGGCACCCGCGAATACAACCTGGCGCTGGGCGACCGTCGCGCCCAGTCGGCCAAGGAATACCTGATGGCCCAGGGCATCCAGGGCAGCCGCCTGTCCACCTCGACCTATGGCAAGGAACGCCCGGAAGCCAACGGCTCGAACGAGCAGGCCTGGGCGCAGAACCGCCGCGCCGTCAGCGTCATCGCCCAATAAGGCGGTCGACCGGACAAGAAAAAGCCCGGAACCATCGGTTTCGGGCTTTTTTCGTTTCAGCCTTTGGCCGCCTTCGCCGGCAGCCAGTCGCCGCTTTCCATCAATCGCCAGCACAGCATGCCGGCCAGCATGGCGGCACAGAACCAAAGCGCGGTGCCCAATCCGGCCGCCCCGGCCAGCAGCGCCGGACCGGGACAATAGCCCACCAGCCCCCAACCCAGCCCGAACAACGCCGAACCCAGGAACAGCCGGGCATCCAGGTCGCGCCGCTGCGGAATCTGATAGGTGACGGCGCAAAGCGGCCCAGACCGGCGCAGACACCACTGGTATCCCAAGGCCGTGACGGTCAACCCGCCGCCCATGACGAAGGCCAGACTGGGGTCCCAGACGCCCAGAACATCCAAGAAGCCCAGAACCCGGGCCGGATCGGCCATGCCCGACAGCAGCAGGCCGCAGCCGAACAACAAGCCCGAGGCGAAAGCGCTGAATTGGCGGCGCATCACATTCCCCCCAAAACATGGCGAGCGACAAAGACGGTCAGCCCCGCCACCGCCATGAAGGTGCCGACAGCCGCCAGCGAACGCGGCGACAGCCGGGCCAGACCGCAGATGCCGTGACCCGAAGTGCAGCCATTGGCCATGCGGGTACCCAACCCCACCAGGAAACCGGCGGCCACCACCACACCGCCCCCCACAACCGGCGCCGCCGGAAACGCCCCCAGCATCGAGGCGACGACGGCCGGAACCGCCAGACCGGCCAGGAAAGCCAGTCGCCACGACGTGTCGGGGGAACGAGGATCCTGGGCGACGCCGCCGACGATGCCGGCGATGCCCATGATCCGGCCGTTGGCCAGCATCAACAGCACGGCCGCCACCCCGATCAGGGCGCCGCCGGCCAAGGATGTCCAGGGAGAGAATTCTGCGATGCTCATTTTCCTACCGCGAGTGCGAATGAAACAGCCGCGACTAATTTAGCATCCGCAGCAAATCGTCAAGGAAAGATCGCAGCAGGCTTGAAACTGGCGCCGCAAAAAGCTACTTCCACCGCCATCATCCAACGAAGGAATCTCCACCATGCCGAAAATCGGAATCGTCAGCCTGGGCTGCGCCAAGGCCTTGGTGGATTCGGAACGCATCCTCACCCGTCTGCGCGCCGAGGGCTATGACCTTTCGGATTCCTATGAGGGCGCCGACGTGGTGGTGGTCAACACCTGCGGATTCCTGGACAGCGCCCGGGCCGAATCGCTGGAAGCCATCGGCGAGGCCATGAACGAAAACGGTCGCGTCATCGTCACCGGCTGCATGGGCGTGGAAGAAGACGCCATCCGCAAGGTGCATCCCGACGTGCTGGCGGTCACCGGGCCGCACCAGTACCAACAGGTGGTGGACGCGGTGCACGAAGCGGCGCCGCCGGAAAGCTCGCCCATACATTCGCTGGTGCCGCCGGAAGGCCTGCACCTGACGCCCGGCCATTACGCCTATCTGAAGATTTCCGAAGGCTGCAACCACCGTTGTTCCTTCTGCATCATCCCCGGCATCCGCGGCGATTTGGCCAGCCGCCCGGTGGGCGACGTGCTGGAAGAAGCCGAACGTCTGGCCATGGCCGGCATCAAGGAAATCCTGGTCATCAGCCAGGATACCGGCGCCTATGGCGTGGATCTGAAATACGCCGAAAGCCAATGGCACGGCCGCCCAGTCAAGACGCGGTTGACGGAAATGGCGTCGGCGCTCGGTGACCTGGGGGTGTGGACGCGCCTGCATTACGTCTATCCCTATCCCCATGTGGACGAAGTGATCCCGCTGATGGCGCAAGGCAAGATCCTGCCCTACCTTGACATCCCCTTCCAGCATGCCAGCCCGAAGATCCTGAAGGCGATGAAGCGCCCGGCCGACCATGAACGTCTGCTGGAACGCATCAAGTCCTGGCGCGAGATTTGCCCCGACCTCGCCATCCGTTCCACCTTCATCGTCGGCTTCCCCGGCGAGACCGAGGAAGACTTCGAGTTCCTGTTGGATTGGCTGGAACAGGCCCGCATCGACCGCGTCGGCTGCTTCAAGTACGAAAACGTCGCCGGCGCCCCGGCCAATTCCTTGGAAGACCACGTGGACGAGGACGTCAAGGAAGAGCGCTACAACCGCCTGATGGAAGTGGCGCGGCAGATTTCCGACGACATCAGCAAGTCGAAGATCGGCAAGACCATCGAAGTGATCATCGACGAAGTGGACGACGAAGGCGCTTTCGGCCGGTCGTGGGCCGACAGCCCGGAAGTGGACGGCTGTGTCTACCTGAACGGCGAAACCGACGTGGAACCCGGCGACATCGTGCTGGTGGAAGTGGAAAACGCCGAAGACTTCGACCTGTGGGGCCGTATCGTCGGAATCGCCCCGGAACGCGTGCGCAAGTACTGAACCGCTAGGCGGTCAAACGGCCGTCGCGCAGCACGTGCATGGCATCGAAGCGGTCGAAGATCTTCTCGTCGTGGGTGACGACGATGACGGCGGCGCTTTGTTCCACCGCCACCTTGCGCAACAGGTCCATGACGATGCCAGCACGTTCCGAATCCAGCGCGGCGGTGGGTTCGTCGGCCAGAATGATGCGTGGCCGGTTGGCCAGGGCGCGGGCGATGGCGACGCGCTGGGCCTGACCGCCGGACAATTGTGACGGCCGCCGGCCGGCATGCTCGCCCACTTCCAGGTAATCCAGCAACTCCTGCGCCCGGGCTCGGGCTTGGGCTCGCCCCTGCCCGACCAGATCCAGCACCACCTCGATGTTCTCGGACACCGACAGGAACGGGATCAGGTTGTGGAACTGGAAGATGAAGCCGATCTTTTCCAACCGCAGGCGCCTAAGGTCGCGCCGCGTCCACTTGCCGTCATAGACCACCTCGCCGTCCAGCCGCATCCAGCCGGCGCTGGGTTCGACGATGGCGCCCACCAGGTTCAAAAGCGTGCTTTTGCCGGAACCGCTGGGCCCCAGCAGCCCCACCACCTGACCGGCGTGGATGTCGAGGTCAAGGCCGCGCAAGGCGTCCACCCGCGTCGCCCCCTCGCCGTAATGCTTCGCCAGGCCTTTCAGTTGGACCAGGGCTTCCATCTCAACCTCCCAAGGCCTGCGCGGGATCGACCTTCAAGGCGTAACGCACGCCCATCAGGCTGGCCAACAGGCAAACCGCGATGACCACCGCCCCCAGGGCGGCGGCGTCGCCCGGCAGCAGGATGACCCGGCGGGGAAAGAAGTCGGCCCCCAGGAAAATCAGCACCGCCCCAAAGGCGAAGCCGATGCCGCCCAAGGCCAGGGATTGCTGGACGATCAGGCCGATGATGGTGCGGTCGGGAGCGCCGATCAGCTTCAGCGTGGCGATCTCGCGCATTTTGTCCATGGTCATGGTGTAGATGATCAGGGCGATGACCACCGCCGACACCAGCAACAAGGTGGCGGTGAACATGCCGATCTGCTTGCGGGCACGGTCAACCACCGAACTGACCAGCAGGTTTTCTTGTCCCTGTTGGGTGACGGCGCCCAGGTGTTTCCACCGCCGCACCGTCTGGGCGACGCTTTCCGCCGCCACCCCGGGATGCAGGCGGGCGACCACGGCGTTGACCTGGTTCAGGTTGGCCCCCTGGCCCCGCGCCGCCTGATTGCGGGCGGCGGCGCCATCCAGTTCGAACTGCAGCTCCTGGGCGTCCTTCAGTGTCAGATAGGCCACCGGGTTGCCGCCGGAATCCACCCTCCCCCGGGTCAACCCGACGACGGTGAAGGTCTTGGTCCCCAGGCGCACCGTTTCACCCAAGGGGATACCGGAACGAATGTCGACCACCATCTCGTAATGAGATCGCGCGATCGCCCGGCCTGCGGCCAATTGGGCCGGCCCCCCCAGACGGCCGATTTCATAGCCCACCACGTAAAGCCGGATCTTGCGTTGCCGATAGCTGGCCTCGGCGGTCTGGAAGGTCAGCACCCCGGCTTCGGCGACGCCGTCCAGACGGGCCACGGTTTCGCGGGCATCCTTGGGAATCCGCGAGGATTCGGCGAAAGGCCCCTGGGTTCCACCCTCCACCACCCACAAATCGGCGTCGGCCAGACGCACCAATTGCAGGGCGTCGGCGACGATACCCCGGTAAATCCCGATCATCGACAGCACCACCCCCAGCAACAGCGCCAGGCCGACGCACGTCAGCACGAAACGGCCCAAACGATGGCGGATGTCGCGGAGCGCCAGATTCATTTCCCGTCCCCCACCACCACCTCGGCCTGTTCACCCAGATGGAAGGGGTGGGGGATGGCGTCGAAGGCGACATGGACGATCCGTTCCTCGGATACCCGGTCGGCTTCGATGTCGATGCGGGCGACGCGTCCGGGGAAATCGTGCCCCGGCAACGAGCGCAGGACCACCTGGGCGGTCTGACCAACCGCCAGCCGGCCGGCACGGGCTTCGTCCACATAGGCGCGGACCCACACGGTGGCGGGGTCGACCACGGTGAACACCGCCACGCCGGCGACCACGGCGGCCCCCAACTCGCGGTCACGCTTGACCACCACGCCGTCAAAGGGCGCCGTCAGGGTGAATTT
The DNA here is from genome assembly GCA_001898825.1 of Magnetospirillum sp. 64-120. Taxonomy (GTDB): domain Bacteria; phylum Pseudomonadota; class Alphaproteobacteria; order Rhodospirillales; family Magnetospirillaceae; genus Magnetospirillum. The sequence continues at coordinate 156,315 of MKVK01000011.1, read as the reverse complement.
GGCCAGTTTCTGGCGCTCGCGTTCCAGCAGCGCCCGCGACGCCTCGATGTCGGCTTGGGCGACGGCCACGTCGGCGGCGGCGATGTCGGCACCGGCCCGGGCGTCCTCGGCCGCCTCGATGGATACGGTGCCTTTGCGTTCCAAGGCTTGGCGGCGGCTGTCGACGCTTTGCTTTTGTTCACGAACCGCCCGGGCCCGTTCCAACCGGGCGCGGGCCTGGGCCAAAGCAGCCTCGGCCTGGGCGACCACCGCCCGCTGCTCGCCATCGGCCAGACGGGCCACGACCTGCCCCTTGACCACGCGGTCGCCCTGGTCGGCGGTCAACTCGACCACGGTGCCGGCCACCTCGAAGCCGATGGCGGATTGCACCCGCGCCTCGATGGTGCCGATACCATAGATGCCCGCCGCCTCGGGCACCGTCGTCCGGGCCGCCCCGTCGGTCGCCTTGCCCTCTCGCTGGCTGGCGACGACGGCAAAGGCCACGGCCGCCGCCAAAAGGGCGCCCCCACCCCATTTCCACGACAGCTTCATGTCCACCCCTTGAAAACTTTAGAATAAGCTAATTTACATGACTTCCGCTGACAACAGCTTTGACCCTGGTCAACCGTCCTAAAACAGCTTGAACCCCTGGGGCTTGCCGGTCATCCCCCAGGTCACCGCCGCCAGGAAGGTGGACACCCCACAGGGCTTGGTCACCAGACCGGCGAAGCCGTGGCTTTGCAGTTGCTCGATCAGATCGGGCAGCGCCGAGGCGGTCATGGCCAGAATGGGGGGCGCTTCGTCACCCAAAGCGGTGATGATGTCGGCGGTCACCTCCATCCCGCTGCGCCCGGGCAGGTTGATGTCCATCAGCACCAGACCGGGGCGATGCCGGCGCACCATGTCCACCGCATGCAGGCCGTCATTCAAGGCGACGCCGCTGAAAGGCGTCATTTCCAGCAAGTCCATGTAAAGATCGCGGTTGGTCTTGTTGTCGTCGACGACCAGCACGCAGGTTTTTTCCATGGGGGGAAAGCTCCGTTCAAGTTCTCCATCAAGGTGCCAAAGCCCCCCGATCGGAACAAGCGCCGCCAATGCATGGCTGTGCTTGTTCCGCCCCACCCTTGTACGTCACAGCCGATCAAGGCATAGTGTTGTTTGTTTCGATTTCGGGCCAGAAACAATGGGGTTTGGTGTGGTTTCCGACGATTCGCAAGACATGGAAACGCCGATGGGGGCAAAGCCGCCCGGCACGGGCATGGAAGTGCATTCCACGTCCCCCGCGGTCATGGACCAGGCGGCCATCGTGCCGCTGGTCGAACGGCTGGAAGCCCTGTCCTTCACCTTCGAGGCGCTGAACGCCAGCAGCCGCACCTATGCCGCCGAAGCGGTTCTGGAAACCCTGGGTCGCATGGAACGCCGCGACCTGCAGGCACTGGCCGCCATCGAAGCTTTCGCCAGCGCGCTGAAGACCGTCGGCCAGCATCTGGCGGGCCTGCGCAACGCCTTGCAAACCACCGCCCACGATTCCGCCAGCGGCTTCCAGCACATGGCCGAACGTCTGGAGCAACTGGAAAACCGCCTGGGCGCCAACGCCCTGACCGGACCGCAAGACGGCGGCCAGTTGACGGTGATCGCCGACCGTCTGGGCCATATCGAGGAAATGATCGGCCAAAGCGAGGCCTATGACCCCTCGCCCGTGGTCCAGATTCTGGAAACCATGGTCCAGAAGGTGGAAAAGGTCGAAGAAAAGGTCGACGACCTGCCGGGCCGCGTCGCTGAGGCGGTGGACATGGCGCCAGTCGCCACCAACCTGGAAACCATCGCCGAACGCATGGCCAGCGTCGAACGCAAGATCGACGAAGCCAAGCCGGTGGACGTCACCCCCCTGCGTCAGGCCCTGGACGTCATCTCGCAGCGCGTGGCCCGCATCGAAGAACGCATGGAACACGCCCCCGACCAAGCCGGCGGCGTCGACACCTCGTCCATCACCCAGGTGCTGGAAGCCATTTCCAGCCGCATCGGCAACATGGAAGAACGGGTCACCAGCACCGACAAGGTGGACGCCCTGTCCGGCTTCCTGGACATGGTCAACAAACGCCTGGAACAGATGGAAAGCGGTTTGCAGGCCAAGACCCTGCCGCCTGGAATCCGCATCAACTCGGCGCCCCGCCAGCAACCCGGACCCACGCCGACCGTCAAGCCGGCCCCCGCCCCCGACACGGCACCACAAGCCGCTCCGGTGCCGCCGGTTCAGCCGGCCAGCCGTCCCATCGCCCCACCGCCGACCCAGCCCCAACCTTCGGCCGCCTCGGTCATCCCACCGGTACTGCAGGGCAGCGAACAGCCCCCGCCCATCGCCAAACAGCAGGTGGACAATCTGCTGGAACAGGTGCTGAAGGTCCTGTCGCGCTAAAGGTCAGCCCTTCAGACGCTCACGCCATTCGGTCAGAACCGCGTTCAGGGCGTCGCGGCGCACCGGCTTGGGCAGAAAGCCGTTCATTCCCGCCTGGGCGCAACGTTCGCGGTCTTCCGCCAACACGTTGGCGGTCATGGCAATGATGGGAATGGTGGTGCATTTCCCCGGCAGGTCGCGGATCAGCTTGGTGGCTTCGATGCCGTCCATGTCGGGCAGTTGCAGGTCCATGAACACCAGATCGTAATCGCCGCGCAGCACCATGGCGACACCGTCGCCGGCATCGCCGGCGATGTCCACGTCGTGCCCCATGGCGTGCAGGTAGCCACGGGCCACGTCCTGGTTCACCGGGTTGTCCTCGACCACCAAAATCTTCATCCTGCGCCCTTCGGCCGGCACGGCGGCGGGGGCGGACGGTTCCGGTTCTGCCGATTTGGCCAGGTTGAAGGCGGCCTGACGGATAGTTTCCACCAACTCGCCATGGCGATAGGGCGCGGCCAAGACCGCGGTGGCGCCACGGGCCAGCGCCTGATCCATGATCTCGCGGTCGCCGCCGGGCACGCTGACCACCACCTTCACCCGGGCCAGAAGCGGGTCGTTGCGCATCATGCTGAGCAGTTCCAGCCCCCCCATCAAGGGCATGTCCTGGTCGGCCAGCACCACCACGGACTGAATGGGGACGTCGATGGCGCGCAACCACACCAACGCATCCGAGACGCTGGCGACCGAGGACACGGCTGCCCCCGCACGCAGCAAGGCCGTTTCCACCACCCGGCCGCTGGCCGGCATGTCGTCCACCACCAGAACCGGCACCCCGGCCAGAACCGGCTCGATGGTCCGGGCGACCGTCTGGCCCTGGGGCGGCAGGTCCACTTCGAACCAGAAGGTGCTGCCCTCCCCTTCGCGGGAATGGAAACCGATTTCACCGTCCATGCCTTCGACGATGCGACGGCAGATGGCCAGCCCCAGGCCGGTGCCGCCGAAACGGCGCGAGGTCGAGGAATCGGCCTGGGCGAACATGCCGAACAGGCTGGCCTGGGCTTCGTCGGGAATGCCGACGCCGGTATCGGTCACCTCGAAACGGACGCGATCGTCGCCGGCCGCCCGGGCGGTGACGGTGATGGCCCCGGTCTCGGTGAACTTGGCGGCGTTGCCCAACAGGTTCAGGACCACCTGACGCAGGCGCACCGGGTCCCCCATTCGCCCGGTCAGGACGTCGTCGGGGACCAGATAATGCAGGTCGACCGAACGTCCGCGCAGCCGCGGCGACACCACGTCCACCGCCCCTTCCAGCAATTCGGTCAGGTCGAAGGGTACCCGTTCGAACACCAGCTTGCCGGCATCCAGCTTCGAAAAATCCAAGATGTCGTTCAAAATGGTCAGCAGCGATTCGGCCGATGTGCGGATGGTCTGGGCAAAGCGCAAACGGTCCGGCGTCAGGCCGGTGTCGATCAGCAATTCGGTCATCCCCAAGATGCCGTTCATGGGGGTGCGGATTTCATGGCTCATGGTGGCCAGGAACTCCGACTTGGCGCGCGCCGCCGATTCCGCCTGCAGCCGCGCCTCGTCGTTTTCGCGGGCCAAACGGGTCAGCGCGTCGTTTTGTTCGGACAGCTGCTGTTCCTGCATGCGGCGGGCCAGATCCAATTGCCAGACCACGAAGACCAGACACAGAACGGCGAAAAAGAAAAAGCCGGCCATGATCACCGCCATGCGGGTCATGCGGCTGCCGGCCAGCGACACCGCGTCACGGCGATCCGCATAGACCTTGGCGACGCTCGCCGCCCCTGCGCCAAGATTGGGCAAAGGCAGGATCGACGTCACCAGATCGACGTTTTCCAGCCTTCCGCCATTGCCCTGCAGGGTGTCGAAATGCTCGAAACCGGCGACCTTGGCCCCGTTGACGGCCTGACGGATGGAAGCGGCGCTGCCATGGGTCTGCCCCAGGTCGGCGGCGTCGGTGGAATAAACCACGACCCCGTCCAAGGTCATGATGCAGACCTTGACCACGTCGGTGCCGTCAATGAATCGATGGACCTTGTCGTCGACACCGGCCAAAGCGTCGGGATTGCCATCGATGTCGTGCCAGACGGTGTTGGCGAAGGATTGGATCAGGCTGCGGTTGGCGGCCTGCGTGGCGTCGACGATGCTGTCCAGCAGCATGGAACGCACGGTCAGCAAGGTGCCTACGTAAACCAGCGATGCCAGGGCGGTCACCAGGCATATGAACACCAGATTGAAGTTGAGCCCTGGCCTGCCGCTCATGCCAGTTGCTCGACCGAACCGTCATAGGCGGTTTCGTCGGCGAAGCGGGCCTTGATGACCATGGCTTCGTCCCAGGCCGCCACGAAAGCGTCGACGCAGGCCGGATCGAAATGCGTGCCCTTGCCTTCCACCAGGAAGTCGCGGGCTTTTTCCACCGTCCAGGCCAGCTTATAGGGCCGTTCACTGGTCAGGGCATCGAACACGTCGGCGACGGCCACCACCCGGCCGGTCAGCGGAATGGCTTCCCCCGCCAAACCGTTGGGATAGCCCGAACCATCCCATTTTTCATGGTGGGTCAGGGCGATTTCCGCCCCCATGGCGATCAACTGCGAAGCACTGCCGTCCAAGATGGCATGGCCGATTTCCGGGTGACGCTTCATCACGTGGAATTCCTGTTCGTCCAACCGCCCCGGCTTCAGCAGGATGCCGTCGGGAATCCCCAGCTTGCCCACGTCGTGCATGGGGGCGGCACGCAGGATCAGGTCGCACAGATCCGGGGCCAGTCCCAACCCCTGGGCGATCAGTTCGGAATAATGGGCCATGCGCTGGATGTGGCCACCGGTTTCCGGGTCGCGGAACTCGGCGGCACGGGACAGCCGGACCACCAATTCGTGTTCGCGGGCAAAAATGGCCTGGGTGGCCTTGCGCACTTCGTCGGCCAGCCAGCGGTTGCGGTCGGCCAGACGCAGATGGTTGCGGCGCAGGGCCAGCAGGTTGACCAGACGCACCCGCACCTCGGTGGGATCGACCGGCTTGGTCAGGAAGTCGGTGGCCCCCAGTTCCAGCGCCTTTTGGCGCACCGAACGTTCGCCGGCGGCGGTGATCATGACGATGGGAACGTCGCGGCCGCCGGGCAACTTGCGGACTTCGCCAAGGAATTGATGGCCGTCCATCACCGGCATCATGTAATCGACCAGCACCAGGTCGGGCAATTGCTTGCGGGCGTCGTCCAGCGCCTTGACCGGGTCGGCGAAACATTCGACGCTGACGTCGTCGGCGACTCGCAGGGCGATCTGTTCGAACAGCATCAGGTTGGTGTCGTTGTCGTCAACGATCTGAATACGCATGATCGCCCTTTCAGTTTCTGACCCCAGGGCGGGTCAGATGTTCCAAGGTTTCCCGGGCCACGTCGACCACGTCTTTTTCCAATGTCAAATCGCCGTTGCCATCCTTGCCGGCGCGTTCCAGACGCCCGGCGACCTGAGCCAGACGGGCGAAACCCAGATTGGACGCGGCGCCTTTCAGCGAATGGGCGGCGGCGGCGACGTTGCCGGGTTCGGCCGCATCCATGGCGGCGCGGATTTCGCCCAAACGGACCGAGATGCTGTTGCGGAAAGACCCCAGCAGCGATTGAAACGCCTCGTCGCCCAGGGCGTCGCGCAAATCCACCTGGATTTCGTCGTCAACCAAGGGGGCCGAAGGCGCCGTCTCGGCCGGCCGGGTTTCGGCCACCGCCACGCAGGCGGTCCGCTCATCACCCCGGCTTTCGATGATCTTGGCCGTCCAGCGGTCCAAAACCGCCGCCAGCCGATGGCGATCGATGGGCTTGGCCAGATAGTCGTCCATGCCGGCGGCCAGACAGGCGTCACGGTCGCCGCTCATGGCGTTGGCGGTCATGGCGACGATGACCACGCCGGATTTGTCGTCGGCAAGGCCGCGGATGATGCGGGTGGCGGTCAGGCCGTCCATGCGCGGCATCTGCATGTCCATCAGGATCAGGTCGTAATCGCCGCGTTCCACCAGGGTGACCGCCTCGGCGCCATCGTCGGCGACGTCGGCGCGATGGCCCAGCTTGGCCAGCAGCCCCACCGCCACTTGCTGGTTGATGGGGTTGTCTTCCACCACCAGGATACGAAGGGCGAAGGACGCCACGTGCTCGGACGGGTCCGCATGGGGATGATGGCTGGCCGTGATCACGCACGACCGGCCCAAATGGGTCATCAGGCTGTCCAGAAGGTCGCTTTGCCGCACCGGCTTGGACAAGACGTCGTCAAGACGCAAGGCGTTGTCGCCCTGCCGCAAGTCGGACGGATTGGCCGACGACGCCATCACCAGCTTCAGGTCGTGCAAAGACGGATCGGCCCGCAACACGGCCGCCAGGTCCAACCCGCTCATGCCCGGCATGTGGTGGTCCAGCAAGATCAGCTGGAACGGGTCGCCGCCTTGCTGGGCATGGCGCACCGCCAGCAGGCCGGCGGCGGCGCTGTCCGCCAAACGGACCCGTGCCCCCCAATTGTGCAATTGATGTTCGAACACTTCGCGGTTGGTGGGATTGTCGTCCACCACCAGCACATGGGCACCGTCCAGCGGATTGTCCAACTCGTGGGTGGCCGGCTGTTCGTCACTGCGGCGCAGCACCACCTCGAACCAGAAAGTCGATCCCTTGCCTTCGCTGCTGTCAAAGCCGATCTTGCCGTTCATCATGTCGATGATGCGCTTGGAAATGGCCAGCCCCAGCCCGGTGCCGCCGAAACGCCGCGCGGTGGACGAATCGGCCTGGGTGAACATGGTGAACAGGTTGGCCTTGGCGGCTTCGGGGATACCGATGCCGGTGTCCACCACCTCGATGCGCAAGCGCATCATGTCGTCGAAATCCTGGCTGACCCGCACACCGATGTGAACCGAGCCGGTTTCGGTGAACTTGATGGCGTTGCCGGCCAGATTCAACAACACCTGACGCAACCGCCCGGCGTCGCCGTAATACACGCCGCGGGCATCGTTGAGCACGGAATAGGTCAGTTCGACCTCGCGGCCCTTGACCCTGGGGGCCAGGATGTCCACCACCCCTTCCACCAGCGGGCGGATCTCGAAGGGGCCGTATTCGAATTCCAGCTTCCCCGCCTCCATCTTGGAAAAGTCCAAGATATCGTTGATGATGCTCAGCAACGCTTCGGCCGAGGTGCGGACGGTATTGGCGAAATGCTGCTGTTCGCGGTTCAGCTGGGTATCCAGCAACAGGCCGGTCATGCCGATGATGCCGTTCATGGGGGTGCGGATTTCATGGCTCATGGTGGCCAGGAATTCCGACTTGGCCCGGTTGGCGGCTTCGGCGCGGCCCACCGCCTCTTTCAGCATGTCCTCGACCTGCTTGCGGTCGGTGATTTCCTTGTGGATGCCGGCGACGCGAATGGCACGGCCCTGGGCGTCACGATCGATCACCCGGCCCGACGCCATCACCCAACGCCAGGACCCGTCCTTGTGGCGCAGGCGGAATTCGACGTTATAGGCCGCCGACTGCCCCGCCACGTGGGCTTCGAAGGCGGCGAAGGTGGCTTCCCGGTCGTCGGGGTGCAGCAGTTGCCGCCAGGTTTCGCCGCACGGCAACACTTCGTCGGCGCCATAACCCAGCATGGCGGTCCACTGATCGCTGAAAAAGGCTTCGTCGGTGCGGGTGTTCAACATCCAAAGACCGATGGCGCCGGCGTCGAGCGCGATCTGCAGACGACGTTCGCTTTCCCGCAACGCCGCCTCCATGCTCTTGCGGGCGGTGATGTCGGTGCGGATGGCGATGTATTGGCGCGGCCGGTCCAGATCGTCCAAGATGGGAACGATGGTGGCGTCCACCCAATAAAGCGACCCATCCTTCTTGCTGTTGCAAATCTCGCCGCGCCACACCTGGCCGTTGCCGATGGTGCGCCACATGTCGGTGAACATTTCCCGGGGATGCAGGCCGGAATTGACGATACGGTGGTTGGCCCCCCGCAATTCCTCGGCGCTGTAGCCGCTGATGTCACAGAATTTCTGGTTGGCGTAGATGATGGTGCCGGTGTGATCGGTGATACTGACGATGGCGTGCTGGTCCAAGGCGAATTTCTGGCGTTCCAGGTCACGCTGGGCCTCGGCCCGTTCGTGGGTCAACTGCGAGATGATGGCGGTCAGCGCCTCGATGCCGCTGTCGTCTTCCGGCAAGGGCGGTTGGCCGCCAAGGGCCAGGATTTCGTTGACGCTGCTGCGCAAGGCGGTCAACACGCGGGCTTGGGCGGCGGTTTCTTCGCGCAGCTTGGCGTTGGCCTTGGTCAGCTCGCCGGAACTGAGTTCCAGGGATCGATTGCGCAGCGTCAGGTCGCGTTCGTGCTGCTCGTAGGTCTCGCCCACCCGGCGCAACAGATCGTGCAGACCTTCGACCAGACAAGCTACATCCGCCGGCAACTGGCTGCGATCCATCCCGGCCAGCCGTTGCAGAAGATCGTCGGTCGCGGCGTCGTCGTCGGTCGCCAAAGCGCGCCGGATCTGGCGTCCCAGCAGACGATGCAACCTAGGCCTCCGTCAAGAAAGTGACCGTCATGGTTTGGTTGTGCAGCATGCATTGCGTGGTGGTGGAAAAGGGCGCGATCTCTCCATAGGAATAAAAGCCCGTCAGCGGCACGTGCCGCCCCAACACCTGGGACACCGCCTCGACCTCTTCGTCGACGGCGTCGCCCATCACCAGCTTCCGCCCCACGCAGCTGACCAGGATGGCCAGGCTGTCGGCGGTGGCGCCGCCGGCTTCGTCCTTGGCCCGACGCGCCGCGATCTCGGCGCCGTCCACCAGGCCTTCATTGTTGGCGTGCATCAGCCGCAAATGACCGTTCAGGTCGATGTCGCCAGCCAGAACCAAGGCGCCGGCCTGTTCGTCCACCCCCAGGATGGTGCGGATCAAACCCACCGACCGGCATTCCGCATCCAGCATCTCGAACGGGAACAGCAGGCCCGATGCCGGCAGGTTGCGGGCGTATTCGCCCAGGTAATCCTTGTAAAGGGCCAGCGCCGAATGGCCGTCCAATTCGTAAAGGATGTTGCCGTCGGCTCGGGTCACCTTGCGGGGCGGGCCAAAGGGCTGCCAACCGCCGAAGCTGCCGTGGCTGGCTTTCAGGCGGTCGCCGTAAAGTCCGACCGCCACCACCTGATCGGCGTCCACCCCTTCCGAGGTCAGGGTCAAGGTCCCCTGAAAAGCCCCGCCATCGCCGGCCAAGCCACCGGAAATGGGGACGTCCGCCCCCATGGCCCCGACCATGCCGTCGATCAGGGCGCTGCCGTTGATGTCCACACCCTTGCCGAAAACCAAGGCCGCCCGCAGGTCCGGGGCTTTCAAAGCCTGGCCCAATTGCGCGCCGACCACGGCGGAATCGTCCATGCGTTCCAAACGGCAGGTGCTGCTGCGCACCCGCGCCGTGTCGAAAGACAGGGTGGTGATGCTGGCGGTTCCGTCGCTCATGCCTTTCCCGGTGATCTCGCCCGCCGTGGAACAGCCCGCCAGGATGGAAGTGGGGAAGGCCCGCCGCAAAGCCGCGAAACTTTCCGGATCGCGCAACAGGTCGATGGCGGCGAACAAAAGGACCAGATCGCAGGGATTTCCGGTCAGGGGCGCCAAAGAGGCATCATCTATGTGCGAAACACTGATCTGCCCAATTTTCATCGCCGCCCCTCACCCATGACTATGACCACGACCTAGACTGAAGCATAATACTTCGGCCGTTGTCGAGGCCCCGAAACGGGCTGAGGTTACCCAAGCGATGACAACAGGATTCATGGGTGATGTGAATATCTCGCAAACGGCGAGTTTCATTCCGACGTCACGAACCGCATGCACAGGGTCCGACCGCCATCCGTGCCGTGAATCCGGGCGCAAACCTTGCGGATCAGCCCCAATCCGCGGCCGCTTTTGGCGGCGACGTCCACCGGCTTGGCCATTTCCGCATCCAGGTCATAACCGTCGCCGTCGTCCGAGACGCGAATTTCAACCCCGTCCCCGGTGGGCCAGGCGGTCAGCCGCACCCGCCGCGCCGCCATGATCGGATCGGCGGCGTGGGTGGCGACGCGTTCGTTGAACTGGGCCAAGCCGGCCAGGGAATGCCGCAAATCGCTGGCAAGCCCCAGGTTGCCGTGGATGATGGCGTTGCCGCAGGCCTCGGCCACCGCCAGTTCCAGCCGCATGGGATCCAGGCCGGGAAAGCGGTTGATCACCGCCTGACAGAACTTCTGTGCCGGATCGCTGTGCAAAAGACTGGCGGTGGAGGCCGACAGACACAGGCCGCCGCTTTCCACCGCGGCGATCAGATCGGCGCTCAACGGACAGACCAAGTCGCAGGAACGGTATTCGATGAAGCCGCTGAAGCCGTTTTGCAACCCTGACGCCACCATCGCCATGGGGGCCATCAGGATGCGGTTGGCGTGAATCGACAGGCGCTCGACATTGGGGCATGCCTCGACCCCCAGCTTGGCGGCGCGATAGGCCAAGCTGTCGGGCACCTCGCCTCCTTCGAATAAAATGACGGTTCCCCCGGACATGCCCTCCCTACCCCTCCAGCATGAAGTCCAGGGCCGACAAATCCAGCAATTGCCGGACCGCGCCACGGGCATTGCGCAGCTTCAGCGTCTGACCGCGTCCTTCGGCTTCCTCGCGGGCGATCATGATCATGGACAATCCGGCGGAATCCATGAAGTCCAATCCCTCCAGATCCAAGACCACCGTCTTGCCGGTGGTCTGCGCCATCGAGGCGATGATTTCCTCGAATGTCTCGTGTTCGGCGAAAACCAGACGCCCGCTTAAGCTGACACAGGTTTCACCGCCATCCGCCGACATCGGATACCGATGAAAGCAGATCCCCCCGCGCGCGGGCGCCGCAGCCGCATGACGGGGAGAGGTGTCCTTTCCAAGGTTCAGGACCGCATCCAGATTCGCCAGTTCGAACACCCTGGCCACCGACCCGTGGGGATTGACCAGACGGAACAACCGGTTACCGCCGGCCGCCTGTTCGTTGGCCAGCAAGAACAGACCGATACCGAAGGAATCCACATGGTCCAAGCCGGCCAGATCCACCACGACGTTCAAACCGGCCTTGTCGGCCAGCGCCTCCAGGATGGGATTGAAATTGTCCTTGTCGCGAAAGGACATGGTTCCTTTCAGGGAAAAGCGCACGGCCTCGGCGCTTCGCACAACGCTGACTTCCATCGTAACGTTCCTGTTATTCAAAGGGCCATTGCAGGTGAATGACCGTCAGATCATCCTCGAGCGGCGGACGGGCCCAATTGTAGAAATGGTCAAGCAGGTTCTCGATCGCCAGTCCGCCTTCATCCCGGCTTTGCCCAATCAGGTCCAAAAGCCCTTCGTTGCCCAGCATGGTCAGGTCGTTGCCGGTGGCTTCGATCAAGGCGTCGGAATAGATCAGCAATTCGGAGCCGCGCGGAAAGGCGGTGCGATGGGTGTGGTATTGCGGATTGGGCATCAGCCCCAACGGAATGCCCCGGGAATCCATGAACTCCGCCCGTCCGCCCCGGAACAGCAACGGCGCCGGGGAACCAGCCCCCGACCAGATGATTTCCTGGGCCCGGCAATCGATGACGGCGGCGAACATGGTGGCGAATTGTCCGCGCCCCAGCAATTGCCGCAGCGAACCGCCCAAATTGCGCAGCAACGTCGCCGGATCGGCCAGATGCTGGCGTTGTTCGTCGATCAGCGTATGCAGGCGAAAGACGTTCAGCGCCGCCCCGATTCCGTGGCCGGAAAAGTCGAAGGCAGTCACCGACAGACGACCGTCCCCTAAATCATGGCAGCCCCACAGGTCGCCGCCGATCCCCGAACAGGGCTCGAAATAGGAATGCAGCGTCAGACCCAACTGATCCAGCACCGGGTTCAGCCGGTCGGGACGCGGCAGCAAGTCGAACTGCATGGTCCGCGCCACGGCGATTTCTTCCAGGACGCGGCTTTGTTCCTTGGCCAGTTGTTCCGACAATTGCTCGCGCTCGATCTGCGAATTCATACGGGTGATGGCATAAAGAATGGCGCGCTCGACGGCACGGCCGGGGTCGTCGCTTTTGACCAGATAATCCTGGGCGCCCACTTCCAGGGCCCGCGACGCCAGCATCGGGTCGTCCAGGCCGGTCATCACCACCACCGGCATGCGTGGTGCGACCGCCAGCAATTTCGTCACGGTGTCCAGGCCGCTGGAATCCGGCAAGGACAGGTCCAGCAGGACGACATCCATGTCCTGAGCAGCCAAAGCGTCCTTGGCCCCGGCCAAAGTGGGGACATGAGTGACCTGGAAATGGGTCGCGGTGCTTTCGCGAAGGGCGATCATCACCAGCATGGCATCCCCGGGCTGGTCTTCCACCAGCAGGACGCGCAGTTTCTTGACGCCGCGATCGGCACCGGAAACCGTGGACTTGGCGACGGCACCGACCTCGGGAGCCTTTCCCCACAAAGGCCGAGGCGTCAGCTTAACCAGTCCTTTGATTGTCTCGCCCGTGTCGGGCATTCCGGAAAATCCCATGGCAACAACCACATTCCGAATGGCCACGATCCATACTTTAGATTAGATATGGAAGCATGCTTTAGGTGAAGTTTAAATGGAAAAATAATAAACCGTCACCGGATGCGAACATGGCTGTGTTGCTGAACGGGCGGGAACAGGCGACGGATCAGTGGGGCAGCCGCACGATAGTGAACCAGTAATCCCCCATCGCCTTCACCGAATCGATGAATTGGTCGATGTCCACCGGCTTGGTGATGAAGCTGTTGGCGCCCAATCGATAGGACGCCTCGATGTCGGATTCCACGTCCGAGGTGGTCAGGACCACCACCGGGATCTTGTGCAGCACCGGGTCGGCCCGCAGCGCCTCAAGGACCTCGCGCCCACCCATGCGGGGCATGTTCAGATCCAACAGGACCAGATGCGGGGTCGGTGCGTCTTGATAGGGGCCTTGCTTGCGCAGGAACTCAAGGGCTTCGATGCCGTCGCAGACATGGTGCAGGTTGCAGATCAACTTGGCTTGATCCAAAGCAGCACGCGTCAACCCCGCGTCCCCCGGATCGTCTTCGACCAGCAGGATGTCGAAGGTCTGATCGTATGGCAATTCGTCTACTCCGTTGCTTCTGGCAAGGTCAACACGATGGTGGTTCCCGAAACACCGTCGGATTCGGCATGGATGGTGCCGCCCAAAGTTTCCACCAATTTACGGGCAATTGCCAGACCGACCCCGTTTCCGGGGAAATGGTCGCGGCCATGCAGACGCTCGAACACACCGAAAACCTTGTCCAGGAACTCGGGGGGGATGCCCAGACCGTTATCGGTGAAGGAAAAGCGCCAAAAGCCGTTCTCGACCTTTTCCGCCTCGACCTTGACCCGCAGCGGGCGGTCGGGATGGCGGAAAACCAAAGAGTTGTCGATCAGGATGCCGAACAGGTCGGCCAGACGCCGCGACGAGACCTGCAACTTCGGCAAGACCCCAGATATCAGGTCGACGTCCCCCTTGTCGCGGCTGCGGGCTTCCCATTCCTTGTCCAGCACCGCTTCGGCCTGGCAGACACCGCCGGTCATGACCAGACGGTCCATGGCCAGATAAAGCTGCACATCGCGCAACAGTTCCTTCAACCGGGCGCCGGCCTTGGACAGATAGGTCAGGTTGTTGCGGATCTCGTCGTCGCCATTGCCTTCCAACGCCCGGGCCACCAACTGGGCATAGACGGAAATGTGGCGCGCCGGTTCCTGCAGATGATGGGCCAGGATAAAGGAAAAACGTTCCAGTTCGGCGCTGTAGCGTTCGATCCGCCCATAGGCCTCGGCCAACTGCGCCCGATGCTTTTCCTGGTCGGTGATGTCACGTTGGATGGCGACGAAATGGGTCAGCCGCCCCGACAGGCTGCGAACCGCGGAAATGGTCAACTCGTTCCAATAAGGCGTGCCGTCGGCGCGGTAATTGCGCAGCACCGCCTCGACCGAACGGCCGTCGGCCAAGGCGGCGCGGACGTCGCCCAGGGCGCTTTGATCGCGGTCGTCGCCATGCAGGAAACGCGGATTGCGCCCCAGGACCTGATCGGATGTGTATCCGGTGGTGCGCTCGAACGCCGGATTGACATAGACCAACGGCAGATCGGGCGCCGTCGCATCGGAAATGGCCACGCCGTTGGACATGGTTTCCAACACCCGCTCGCTGAGCAGCAGCATGGCCTCGGCCCGGGTCCGGGAAATCAACGAACGGGTCAGCACCGCCGCCGCCGCCAGCAAGGCCAGGGTCAGCGCGCCGGCCGGCCACAACAGCGGCAAGGCGCCGTCCTTCCAATCCGCCAGCACTTCGTCGCGCGACATCCCCACCGACACCACCAGCGGCCAGTTCAAGGTGGTGCGGTACGAAGTGATCATGGCGCCGTCCTGGGGATGGCTGGAATCGATGAAGGTGCCGAATTCCGACATCTTCAACTGGGTGGTGAACAAGGGATCGTCGGCATGTTCGCCATCCCCGGCCCCCAGTTCGCCCACCAACAAGGTGCCGTCGTAACGCCACAGCCGCAGACGGGCGCTGGACGGCAACTCGACAGATGCGAAGACGTCCTTGAAATACAAGGGATTGACCGCCGCGATCAGCAAAACCGGGCCGGCCTGTCCGCCGAAATCGGCCAACCGCATGAAAGGCAGGTATTGATGGGGGGAATTGGGGGTTTCCGCCCCCAGGAAACGGCCGAAGCGCAAACTCCCCACCACCATGGGAATGGGCGCCGCCTGGGCTTCGGCGAACAGCGCTTTCTTGTCCAGGCGCGCGGTCATCGAGCGGTCGCCGCTGTCGGCCAGGATGGTGCCGTCGGCGGCGATCACCGCCATCTGGCGAATGTGCGGCATGAAACGCAGCAGGCGACGGATTTCCTGGTCCCGTTCCGTGAACGGATGCGACAGGTCCCATTCCGCCACGCGGCCCGCGGCGCTTTGCAGCAAGACGTCGATGGACTGTACCGTACGCGACACCGCACCGGTCAGCGCCAAAGCCGTGCTGCGGGTGGATTGTTCAGCCGATTCAATGGCTTCGGCCCGAGAGTTGCGCAATATTTCGAAGATGGCCCCGGCCACGCCCAGGACGGCCAAACCCACCACGACCGCGACCATGACGATCAAGCGGGTGGTTTGGGGCCTGGTGGCCGCGCCCACCGGCCGGCGCAACAGCCGTCCGGGGTCTTCGGCAAATCGCGGACTCAACCAGACCCTCCAAAGGTGATATACCCAAGATCAAATTATTACCGGGAGAGTGGCATGCGTAAAGGGATCGTATTGAGCTTGGCCGTTTCCGCCATTGTTTTTTCCGCCCCGGCCCGCGCCCAATCCCATCTGGACCGCATCAAGGCCAATGGCGAAGTGCGGGTATGCATCTGGCCGGACTATTACTCGATCACCTATCGCAACACCCGGACCGGCGTGCTTGAAGGCATCGACATCGACATGGCCAAGGAACTGGCCAAGGACCTGGGAGTCAAGTTGACCTTCGTCGATTCGTCGTTCCGCACCCTGGTCGCCGACCTGACCGAAGATAAATGCGACGTCAGCATGCATGGCATCGGCATCACCCCGGCCCGTCAGGAAAAGCTGGATTTCACCCACCCGCACCTGAAAAGCGGCGTCTACGCCATCGCCAGCAAGAACAACCCGGCGGTGTCCAGCTGGCAGGACATCGACAAGCCCGGGGTGGTGGTCGCCGCGCAAGCCGGCACCTACATGGTGGACGTGATGAAGGCCGAGCTGAAACAGGCGACGCTGTCGGTGGTCGCCACCCCCGAAGCCCGCGAACAGGAAGTGATGAGCGGCCGCGCCGACCTGTTCGCCACCGACTATCCTTACAGCCGCAAGATGCTGGCCCGCCACGACTGGGCCAAACTGCTGGCGCCGCCGCAGCCCTTGGCCCCCACCCCCTACGCCTATGCCGTCAACAAGGGCGACCCGGCGTGGCTGGCGGCCCTGGACGACTTCGTCGAACGCACGAAAAAAGATGGCCGCCTGTTAAAGGCAGCCATCAACAACGGCTTGGAAGAAATTGTTGTAAAAGACTAATTTACCCAGGCGAAGGCGTCCATGGCGATCACCCCATGCTCGACCGAATGGTGTAAGGACCGCCCCTTGCCGCACCCCGCCCCGGCGGCGACGAACAATGGCATCAGGTGTTCGTCGCTGGGGTGGTTCCACGCCGCATGCGGGGCTTGGCGGCGATAGTCCACCAGGGCCTGCCGGTCGCCGGCCCGGACTTTTTCCGACAGCCAGTCGGTGAAGGCCAAGACCCGATCCTCGGCCGGAACGTCCCGGGGCTGGCCGGAATAGGCCTGTAGGTTGTGGGTGGCGCAGCCGGTGGCCATCAGCATCACGCCGTCGTCCAGAAGCGGGGCCAAAGCGCGGCCGAAGTCCCAATGTTCAGCCGGGTCGCCCCGGCGCGACACCGAAACCGGAACCACGGCGACGTCGGCGTCGGGCCACATCAGCCGCGCCACCGTCCAGATGCCGTGATCCAGCCCCCGCCCCGCCACCAATTCTGCCCCGGTCTGGGCCATCACCTGGGCGGCCAGCTCTGGGTCGCCCGACGCCGGATATCGCATGTCGTAAAGCGGCGGCGGAAAACCGAAAAAATCGTGAATGGTCCGAGGGTTAGAGGCGCCGCCCACGGCAAAGCTTTCGGTCTGCCAATGGGCGGACACCGCCAGCACCGCCCTGGGACGCGGGAGGGTTTGCCCCAGTTCGGCAAGGAAGCGGCTTGCCGAAGACGCTTCCAGGGCGATCATGGGGGAACCATGGGACAGGAACAGCGTCTTCGGCGCGTTCATGATCAGATTTCCTTGCCGATCAGGCGGTCGATGGAATAACGGCCACCGCCCTTGACCGCGTAAGCCAGGGTGACCACCGCCCACAGCAGCGGATATTCATAGCCGCCCGAGGTCCAGAAGAACCCCTTGCCCAGATGCACCTGCAAAGCGGCGACCAACAAAAGACCGGTGGCCAGGGCGGCGGCCGGGCGGGTCAGCAGCCCCAAAGCCAAGGCGATGCCGCCGAAGAACTCGATCAGCCCGGCGAAGGTGGCCACGCCGGCCGGCAGGCCCAGCTTGGCCTGGAAGAACTGTTCGGTGGCTTCCAAACCATAGCCGCCGAACAGCCCGAACAGCTTTTGCACCCCGTGCGGCACCAGGAACAGGCCAGCCACCACCCGCACCAGCGGATCGGTCAGCGGCGCCAAGGTTTCATAAAGGGGGTTCAGAACAGGAATGATCGAACCGGAAGTGCGCAGGTCTTGGGTGCTCATGGGATGATCTCCGAAGGAATGAAGCTGCCCAGAAGATGCGCCTTTGCACAAAAAGCGACAATTATCTATGATGTCGAAACACTGTTGCTGATTATTGGACAATCATGGATCAACTGGCCGCCCTGAACGCCTTTGTCGCCACCGTGGAATCCGGTGGCTTCAGTCAGGCCGCCCGCCGCCTGGGGGTGTCGAAATCGCTGCTGAGCCGTCAGGTCGCCCACCTGGAAGCGGAACTGGGGGTGCGGCTGCTGCAGCGGACCACCCGGCGCCTGTCGCCCACCGAAGCGGGCGAGCTTTATTTCCAACGCGCCCAGCGCATCTTGCTGGACCTGGAAGAAGCGGCGTCGGAAGTCGGGCAATTGCAAACGGCGCCACGCGGCAAGCTGCGGGTGTCCGCCCCCATGTCCTTCGGCGTGCTGCATCTGACACCCGCCCTGCCGTCTTTCCTGGCAGCCTGTCCCGAGCTGGAATTGGAACTGTCGCTCAGCGACCGCTTCGTCGACCTGATCGAGGAAGGCGTCGACGTCGCCGTCCGCATCGGCCGTCTTAGCGATTCCAGCCTGATCGCCCGTCACGTCGCCCCCATCCGCCGGGCGGTCTGCGCCAGCCCGGCCTATCTGGCCCGCTGCGGCACGCCGACGGTGCCGAACGATCTGGGCGCCCATGCCTGTCTCAGCCATATCGGCATGGGCCCCGCCGAATGGCGCTTCGCCATCGGCGGCAAACTGGAAACCGTGCGGGTCCAGTCGCGCTTGAGCGCCGGCAACGGCGAAGCCTTGCGCATCCTGGCCCTGGCCGGTTTGGGGCTGGTCTACCTGCCCACCTTCTTCGTCGGCGACGACCTGCGGTCGGGCGCTCTGGTCTCGGTCCTGGAAGATTACGTGCCCCAGGACAGCGCCCTTTACGGGGTCTATCCGCACAGCCGGCACCTGTCGGCCAAGGTCCGCGCCTTCCTGGATTTCCTTGGCAAGACTTTCGGCCCCGAACCGCCCTGGGATGGATAAGTCATGTGTTGCCCGTGCCGGACGGATCAATCGCCGCTCGGGCTATAGGCGTTCCAGCCGCTCGTTCACCTTGGGCAGCCACAGGCTGCGCAGCAGCGAGACGACTTCCTGGCGGGCGGCCTGGTTGGACTTGCCACCGCCCAACTCGATCCCCGCCTGTTCCATGTCCAGAACCGTCAGCCCCCACAGGAACAGATAACGATAGATCACCCGCTCGCCGAAACCGTCGGCCAGCCGGAAGCCCAGGACCTTGCTCATGCGCGGCAGGATTTCCGCCATTTTCTGCTTGTTGCGGTCGGTAAGCGCCGACAGGCGCGACCGGGTCACCAGCCAGTCTATGCCCGAACGATGGGCCTGACGCCGTTCCTTGCGCAATTCCCACACCAGATTGGCATAGACGCCGCCGGCCTGCAGTTGCCAGTTGACCGGGTCCAGCCGCCCCAAAAGATCCAGGTCCAGCAAGGAATCGTTGATGGGCGTGATCAGGGTGTCGGCGTGGACATGGGCATGCCGGGCCAAAGCCACGTCGGAGCCGGGACAGTCGATGACGACGAAGTCGTTGTGTCCGGCCAGATGCCCCAGCAAACCGGCCAGCCCGGCCTTTTCCTGGGCGGCGGCCTGAGCCTTCAGCTCGGCATTGGAAGGCTGCATCACCACCATGGTGGGTGTCGGCAGGTCGACGCCGCTGCGTTCCATCCAGGCGCGGCGGTTGGAAAAGTACCGCCCCAGGCTTTGCTGGCGATGGTCCAGGTCGATGCAGCCGACCTTGAAGCCCAGACGCAGCAGCCCCACCGCCACATGCATGGACACCGTGGTCTTGCCGCAGCCGCCCTTTTCGTTGCCGACGACGATGATGTGGGCGGCGCGCCCCGACATGACTTGATCCTGTCTTTGTTGCCGGGGCATGCTACACCATCTCGTCCCTCTCTCAATCCCCTGCCGCGTAAGGTTCGCCATGAAATCCGTTTCGCCGCCCCCACCCTACCCGGCGGCCCTGGTCGACCTGCTTTCAGACCTGTCCTGCGTGTTGTTCCGCCGCAGCATGGACGGAGAAGGCATGCTGCGTTACGACTGGATTTCACCCAACACCTTGCCCCTGTTCGGCATCGCCCCCGACGACCTCAGCGTCAACCCGGTGGGGGCGCTGAATGCCGTTCATTGGGCCGACCGTGACGACCACTTGCGCGAAATCAAACGTTCCGCCGCCCAGATGGACCGCTGCACCGAACTGTTCCGGCTGATTTCCGCCGACGGGCAGACCCATTGGCTACGCGGCAGCGCCCATCCGACACGCGGCCCCGACGGCTCGGTGACCTGGGACGGGGCCTGGCTGGACGTCACCCAATGGATGCGGGCCGAACACCATTTCCAGACCGTCATGGACCACGCCGAGGACTGCATCCTGACGGTGGACTGCGTCAACGGCATCGAATGGGCCAACGCCGCCACCGAACGCTTGTTCGGCTGCCCCGAAGGCGGGTTGCGCGGCAAATGCCTGGTCGAGCTGATCAACCAGCCCTGCCCCGTCCCCCGCGACACCTGCCACGACGACCAGATGATGTCGTGCTTCCAGCGCGGCACCCGCGAGATTGTGGCCGTTCGCGCCGACGGCAGCGCCTTTCCCTTTGAGATCACCGTTTCCGAGGTGCGCACCGACGGCCGGCTGTCGCTGATCGTCATCGGCCGCGACATCACCCAGCGCAAGCATACGGAATCGGTGCTGGCCGAAACCGAACAGCGCCTGCGCCTGACCTTCGACGCCGCCCCCATCGGCGTGCTGGTCGCCGACCAGCAAGGATGGGTGCGTCAAAGCAATCCGGCCTTCCACCGCATGGTCGGATTGGCCGCCGATCAGGTGCAGGGCGCCCCCATCCAGTCCCTGGTCCCCGGCCTGCCGTGCGATTGGAGCGAGCTGCCTTTCTGTGTCGAGGTCGACACTTTGCGCGATGACGGACAGAAAAGGCGCTGGTCCCTGACCGGACGCCATTTCGCCGCCAGCAGCGAGGACAGCCATCTGTCCCTGTTGCTGTTGGTGGAAGACATCACTGACGCCACCCGCGCCGAGGAAGAACGCCGCAAGATGGAACGGGTGCTGACCGAAGGCCAGAAACTGGAAGCCCTGGGCCGTCTGGCCGGCGGCGTCGCCCACGAACTGAACAACATGCTGGGCCCCATCCTGATGGGCGCCGAACTGCTGATGCGCGGCGCGCCCTTGGACGCCAAGAACCGCGAACGCGCCAACCGTATCGTCGAAGCAGCCAAGCACGGCCGCGACATCGTTCGCGGCGTTCTGGCCTATTGCCGTCAGGATCAGCCGGAAATGTCCATGCTGAACCTGGCCCCGGTCATGCGCCAGTTCAGCGATCTGGCGCGATCCAGCCTGCCGCCGACGGTCAAGTTGGAAATCAACGTGGACGTCGACCAGGCCATGGTCATGGGCAACGCGGTCCAGTTGGTCCAGATCCTGCTGAACCTGGCCAACAACGCCCGCGACGCCATGGCCGGCAAGGGAAGACTGTCGGTCCGGCTGACGCGCACCATGGACGAAGTGCCGCATGCCTTGATCTCGGTGGCCGACACCGGCTGCGGCATGACCGAACAGGTGGCGGCGCGCATTTTCGACCCCTTCTTCACCACCAAGCCGGTGGGCCAGGGCACCGGCCTGGGATTGTCGGTGGTCCATGGTCTGGTGACCGCCATGGGCGGGTCGGTGGCGGTTTCCAGCCATCCCGGCCAAGGCACCATCTTCACCATCGCCTTGCCGCTGGCCGACATGGCTTGCCCAACACCGTAAATGCGATTATCAAACAAACCCGAAGGACATTCGTACAGGGGACCCGCATGAGCCGCATCTTGATCGTCGAAGACACGCCGTTGATGCGCGACACCCTGGTGGACGTGCTGGGTGAACTGGGCCATCAGGCGGTGACCGCCGAAAACGGCGCCGAAGCGGTGGAAATGATCGCTGCCGGCCATGCCTTCGACATCATCATCACCGACATCATCATGCCCGAGATGGACGGCATCGAAGCCATCTTGGAAATCCAGACCATGCGCCCGCAAACGCCGATCATCGCCATTTCCGGGGGAAGCGCACGACTGGAAAAGGCGGCTGGCCTGGACACCGCCAAGCGCCTGGGCGCCGTCGCCGTGCTGGAAAAGCCGTTCGAGGTGGACGCCCTGGTCGCCGCCTTGGCGGTAGCGGAAAACCGCTAAAACCACACTTGAAGCCCGCACGGCGACCAAGCGGCCCGACACGGGGTCGCCTTCGGCTTTTTAATTCGGCTTCATCCCCCGCCGCCTGCGGTCGTCGGACAAGGCACGGGCCAGGGCCTCGCCAGCGGCGATGGTGTCGGTGACATATCGCCAATAAGCCTGCGCCAGATCCAGGGAATGGCGCATCTCCTGGTCGCTGATGGCGGCGTCCGAGTGGGGGAAATGCTGGGCCGACGCCGCGTCGCTGCCGCCAAAAGCCCGCCATGGGGCACCGTTGTCGTATTCCATGGGTGCCACCAGCCGCACCGGCGTGAACTCGCCCCCCGGTTCGCTGGCGATTTCCGCCGGGCGCAGGATTTCCGTCATCCCCATGTCTTCCCAGGTGCACCAGCGGGCGTAAATCCACTCGCACATGGTGCGGCTCCAGGCGATGAAGTCGTCCCGGGCGGCGATGCTGGGGAATTCCGCCAGATGGGGAGAGAACCTGTAGGTGATGGAAGCGAAGGCGCGGCCGTCGGCGG
Source organism: Magnetospirillum sp. 64-120 (assembly GCA_001898825.1). Classification (GTDB taxonomy): domain Bacteria; phylum Pseudomonadota; class Alphaproteobacteria; order Rhodospirillales; family Magnetospirillaceae; genus Magnetospirillum. The sequence goes on along the minus strand of MKVK01000011.1, from coordinate 133,891 downwards.
CCACCGTGCGGTCGGCCAGACGCTTCAGCACCCGCGCCTTGTCCAGATGACGGTTGGCTTCCAGCACGGCTTTGGATACTTCCAGCCGGATTTCCGGGAGGGTCTCGGCCCCCTCGCCAAAGGCGCGGGACGACATGTGGCCGTCATGGTCGCGGAACACGCCGATCAGCGGACGGCCCAGATGTTCGGCCAGGGCGGCCAGGAAATGGGCGATCTCGGCCGCCGCATGGGGCTGGGCCAGCAGGATGTAAAGATAAAGCGGTGCCAAGCTGTCATGGTTTTCCGCCACCAGCGCGTCGACCACCGTTTCGGGGATGTCCTCGGACACCGAATAAAGCGAGCCGTCGGCGAACCCCACATAGACGCCTTCGATGTCGCCCATGGTGGCGTCCACATAGCTGTATTCCACCAGCCGGAACGGCGCCAGTTCACGATAGATGGCCCGGTTGGCCGGGTTGGCCGGAGCCAGGGTCTCGCCCGACGCCGCCTGCTCGGCCAAAAGCCGCATGAAGGCGCCGACCACCTGGGTCGAATCGATCCTTATGCGGATGACGTCATCAAGGATTTTCACGGCCACCCCCTACCCTCTCCCCTGGCGGAGCATGATACCAGAGCAATCCGGTTCGAGTATCGAGAAAGTGCCGTGTCTTTTGGCTTTGGCCGTTGACAGGCCGGCCCCAGAGAGTAGTTTTCAAAGACCCGTCCCTGAATACGGGACCAACAAGGTGGGCGAATGGAATACTTCCTTCAGCAGTTGATCAACGGGCTGACATTGGGAGCCATTTATGGCCTGATCGCCATCGGTTACACCATGGTGTACGGCATTATTCGCATGATCAATTTCGCCCATGGCGAGATTTACATGCTGGGCGCCTTTATATCCCTAATTGCATTCCTGGTTTCCACCCTGTTGGGCGGCACATCCGTGGCCTTCGGCCTGCTGGCGGCGCTGGTGTCAACCATGGTGTTGACGGCGCTTTACGGCTGGGCGGTGGAACGGGTCGCCTATCGCCCGTTGCGCAACGCGCCGAAACTGGCGCCGCTGATTTCCGCCATCGGCATGTCCATCGTGCTGCAGAACTTCTCGCAATTGACCCAAGGGGCGCGTGTCAAGCCGCTGCCGCCGTTGTTCAAGGGCGGCATCGAGCTGATGCACGGCGAGACCTTCTCGGTCAACCTGTCCTATCTGCAGATGACCATCATGGCGCTGACGGTGGCGCTGATGGTGGTCTTCACCTGGGTGATCACCCGCACGTCGCTGGGCCGCGCCCAACGCGCCACCGAACAGGACATGAAGATGGCGGCGCTGCTGGGGGTCAACACCGACCGCATCATCTCGGCGACCTTCGTCATGGGCGCCACCCTGGCTTCGGTGGCCGGGCTGATGGTCACCCTTTATTACGGCGTCATCGATTTCTACATCGGCTTTTTGGCCGGCATCAAAGCCTTCACCGCCGCCGTTCTGGGCGGCATCGGCTCGTTGCCCGGCGCCATGCTGGGCGGTTTGCTGATCGGTCTGATCGAGGCCTTCTGGTCCGGCTATTTCTCGATTGAATACAAGGATGTGGCGGCTTTTTCGATCCTGGTTCTGGTGCTGCTTTTCCGTCCCACCGGCCTGCTGGGCCGCCCGGAAGTGGAGAAGATCTAGATGGCCGGCGCCAATTTGAAAGCCGCCCTCAAGGACGGCATCCTGGGCGCGGTGGTCGCCGCTGCCCTGGCCCTGCCCATGCTGGGTTTCCGTCTGGTGGATTCCGCTTCCGCCCTGACCTTGGCCACCCGCTTCGACTGGGTCGCCTGGGCCGCCGCCATCGTCGGATTGGGCCGTTTCGCCCTGTGCCTGCTGCGTCAGGCGGTTCCCGCCGACCGTGTGCCCGTCCTGCCCGATTTGGGCGCCAAGTTCCCCAAGGCCCGGCTGGTGGCGGGCTGGGCCATGGCCGGTTTCGCCCTGGCCCTGCCGTTCCTGCCCTTCGCCGACCGCTCGTTGGTGGACAAGGCCACCTTGGTGCTGATCTACGTCATGCTGGGCTGGGGGTTGAACATCGTCGTCGGCCTGGCCGGCTTGCTGGATCTGGGCTTCGTCGCCTTCTATGCGGTCGGCGCCTATTCCTATGCGCTGTTGGCCACCAAGCTGGACCTGTCGTTCTGGCTGTGCCTGCCCATGGCCGGCGTCTTCGCCGCCGGTTTCGGCATTTTGCTGGGCTTTCCGGTGCTGCGCCTGCGCGGCGACTATCTGGCCATCGTCACCCTGGGATTCGGCGAGATCATCCGCGTCATCTTGCAGAACTGGGTGGACTTTACCAACGGCCCCAACGGCATCAGTGGCATTCCGCGCCCCAGCCTGTTCGGTCTGGTGTTCACCGCCAACGCCCCCGAAGGCAAGACCACCTTCGCCGATTACTTCAACCTGGACTTTTCCGGCGACCACCGGGTGATCTTTTTGTATTTCGTCATCCTGGCGCTGGCGCTGCTGACCAATCTGTTCACCTTGCGCATCCGCCGCCTGCCCATCGGCCGCGCCTGGGAAGCGCTGCGCGAAGACGAAATCGCCTGCCGTTCCCTGGGCCTGAACCCCACCATGATCAAGCTGTCGGCCTTCGCCACCGGGGCCATGTTCGCCGGTTTCGCCGGCTCGTTCTTCGCCACCCGCCAGGGCTTCATCAGCCCGGAAAGCTTCACCTTCATCGAATCGGCGGTCATCTTGGCCATCGTCGTGCTGGGCGGCATGGGCAGCCAGATCGGCGTGGTGCTGGCGGCGCTGCTGCTGGTGGGCCTGCCCGAATGGTTCCGTGAATTGCAGCAGTACCGCATGCTGGCCTTTGGCGGCGCCATGGTGCTGATCATGCTGTGGAAGCCGTCGGGCCTGCTGTCGCACCGTGCGCCGACCATCCGCCTGGGCAAGGGGGCGACGCCATGAGCACGCTGCCGCTGTTGGACGTCGAACACGTCACCATGCGCTTCGGCGGCCTGTTCGCCGTCAACGATCTGTCGTTCACCGCCCAGCCCAAGGCCATCACCGCCGTCATCGGCCCCAACGGCGCCGGCAAGACCACGTTGTTCAACTGCATCACCGGTTTCTACAAGCCGCAGATCGGCCGCATGACCTTGAACCACGCCGATGGGCCAGTACTGCTGGAACGGCTGGACGATTACGACATCGCCGCCAAGGCGCGTGTGGCGCGCACCTTCCAGAACATCCGCCTGTTCGCCCGCATGAGCGTGCTGGAAAACCTGATCGTCGCCCAGCACCACAAACTGATGCGGGCCAGCGCCTTTTCCCTGGCCGGGCTGCTAGGCCTGTCGCGCTATTCCAAGGCCGAGAAACTGGCCGTCGACAAGGCGCGACACTGGCTGGACCGCGTCGGGCTGTTGGATCTGGCCGACGAAGACGCCGGTTCCCTGCCCTATGGCTCGCAGCGCCGGCTGGAAATCGCGCGGGCCATGTGCACCGACCCGGTGCTGTTGTGCCTGGACGAACCGGCCGCCGGCCTGAACCCCAAGGAATCGCTGGAACTGAACAGCTTGCTGACCGGCATCCGCGACGAGATGGGCATCGGCCTGTTGCTGATCGAACACGACATGAGCGTGGTGATGGAGATTTCCGACTGGGTGGTGGTGCTGGATTACGGCAGCAAGATTGCCGAAGGCGCGCCGGCCCTGATCAAGGACGACCCGGCGGTCATCCACGCCTATTTGGGCGAACCCGACGAGTCGGAGGCCTGACATGCTGGCGGTGGAAAACCTGCATTCCGGCTATGGCCGCATCCAAGCCCTGCACGGCGTCGACGTGGAAGTGAAAAAGGGCGAGATCGTCACCCTGATCGGCGCCAACGGCGCCGGCAAGACCACGTTGCTGATGACCATCTGCGGTTCGCCCCGCGCCACCAAGGGCCGGGTGCTGCTGGATGGCCAGGACATCACCCAGTTGCCCATGCACAAGCTGGCCCATATGGGGCTGGCCCATTCCCCCGAAGGACGCAGCATCTTCGCCCGCATGACGGTGCTGGAAAACCTGCAGATGGGGGCGGTGGCCGGCGATCCCGCCCATTACGACGAAGACCTGGAAAAGGTGCTGGCGCTGTTTCCGCGCCTGAAGGAACGCATCAACCAGCGCGGCGGCACGTTATCGGGCGGCGAACAGCAGATGCTGGCCATCGGCCGCGCCCTGATGAGCCGCCCCCGCGTGCTGTTGCTGGACGAGCCGTCCCTGGGTCTGGCCCCCTTGGTGGTGCGCCACATCTTCGAGATGATCAAACAGATCAACCAGGAACAGGGCATGACCGTGTTTTTGGTGGAACAGAACGCCCACCACGCGCTGAAACTGGCCCATCGCGGCTATGTGCTGGTCAACGGCCGCGTCACGTTGTCGGGTTCGGGGGCCGAATTGCTGGCCAATCCGGAAATCCGCGCCCATTATCTGGAAGGCGGCCACGGAGCGACGGCATGATCCATTCCATCCCCGTCTTCATCGGCGTCACCATCATCTTCATGGGCGGCTGCGCCTTCATGACCGGACAGGCGGTGTCGGCCACCTGGCGTCCGCTGTGGCAGGTCCTGGCCTATTCCCTGATGCTGGGCGCCGTCGACCGCTTCCTGGTCTTCGCCCTGTTCGGCGGCCCGTTGCTCAGCTTGGCCGGCTATGTGCTGGACACCGCCGTCATCGCCGCCATCGCCGCCGCGTCCTGGCGGGCGACTCGGGCCCGACGCATGTGTCTGCAATATCCTTGGATCTACGAACGCGTCGGCCTGTTCGACTGGCGCGAGCGTTTGTCGCACCACGCCTAAGGGGGCTGTCTTCCCCGCGACCTGGTGCTAAGGTTTCCGCCAATAAGTTGTTTTGTCACCAGACGGAGGGTTACGGGAGATGAAGACTTTGAAGACTCTGGCCTTGGCCAGTGTGGCCGCCCTGGCGTTCAGCGCCGCTGCCCATGCCGAGATCCTGCTGGGTCTGGCCGGTCCGATGACCGGGCCGGAAGCCCAGTTCGGCGAACAGTTCAAGCAAGGCGCCAACAAGGCCGTCGAAGACATCAACGCCAAGGGCGGGGTTTTGGGCCAGAAGCTCAAGATCGTCGTCGGCGACGACGCCTGCGACCCCAAGCAGGCCCGTTCGGTGGCCGAGGAACTGACGTCCAAGAAGGTCGCCGCCGTCATCGGCCATTTCTGCTCGGGGTCTTCCATCCCGGCTTCGGAAGTCTATCAGGAAAACGGCATCCCGCAGATCTCGCCCGGTTCGACCAACCCCACCTACACCGAACGCGGCTTGAACAACGTCTTCCGCGTCTGCGGCCGTGACGACCAGCAGGGCCCCACCGCCGCCCATTACATCAGCAAGAAGTTCCCCGGCAAGAAGGTCGCCATCATTCATGACAAGTCGGCTTACGGCAAAGGCCTGGCCGACGAGTTCAAGAAGGCGCTGAACGCCGACGGCGTCACCGAGGTGTTCTATGAAGCCATCACCGCCGGTGAAAAGGACTATTCCGCCCTGGTCACCAAGCTCAAGTCGGCCGGCGCCGACTTCGTCTTCCTGGGCGGCTACAAGACCGAAGGCGGCCTGATTGTCCGTCAGATGCGCGACCAGGGTCTGAAGACCACCCTGGTGGGCGGCGACGCCCTGCTGGTGGAAGAATTCTGGGCCATCACCGGCGCCGCCGGCGAAGGCACCCTGGTGACCTTCAGCCCCGATCCGCGCCTGCTGCCGCAGAACGCCGCCCTGGTGAAGTACTATCGCGACAAGAAGTACGAACCCGAGACCTACACCCTTTATTCCTTCGGCGCCATCCAGGCCTGGGCCATGGCCGCTGAAAAGGCCGGCAGCACCGACGGCAAGAAGGTGATCGCCGCGCTCAAGGCCAACAAGTTCGACACCGTCATCGGCAATATCGGCTTCGACGCCAAGGGCGACGTGGTCGGCCCCAATTACGTCATGTACGTGTGGAAGAACGGCAAGTACGTTTACGCCGATTGACAAGCCTTTCCGCGGCTTTCAAGGCAAGCCCGGCGCGCCAGCGCCGGGCTTTTCACATTGACGGTGGCGTAGTTTGGGATCACCCTTTCAACCCTAGGGAAATACCCAAAGGGAGGGACGACAGATGCCGATGATGAAGGATTGCATCAACGCCTGCGACCTGGCGCACCGCGCCGCCACCGAAGCCGCCATCCACGGCATGCAGCAAGGGGGCAAATACGCCGATTGGGAATTGGTGCAGTTGCTGCTGGACACCGCCGACATCACCGAAACCGCCGCCGACTTCCTGCTGCGGTCGTCGCGCCAGCACACATCCGTCCTGCGGGTCACCGCCGAAATCGCCGACAAATGCGCCGATGCTTGCGAAAAACTGGCCGCCGAGGATTTGCGCATGAAGGAATGCGCCGAATCCTGTCGGCGAGCGGCAACCCAATGCCGTAAATTGCTGTGAGGGTGAAAGCCCCGCTGACGCGGGGCTTTTTCATGGAACCGACATCGGTCTTCGTGGCACCTTGCCCACGGAATCAGCCAGGAAAGGCCCACACATGGACGAAACCACCATCACCGGCAACTTGCCCAACATGACCATCGAAATCAGCCATCGCGCCGATCCCGAAGGCGGGGCCGAGATGATGACCATCCAATTGCGCGCCATGCCCGACTTCCAAACCGCCCTGCCCCTGGCCGGCAGCTTGCTGCAAGGACAAATGCTGCCCCTGATGGCGCCCATGCAGATGTGGAGCCAGGCCATGGACATGTGGACCGCGCCGTGGCGGCAACTGGCCGAAGCCAACCCCCTGCTGCGGTTGATCAGCGGCAAATAAAGCCGCCATGTCATCCATGCATGTCGGAAAATCTCTTGCGGATGTTGCATAAGCATCCGCCATTGGCTATGTCCCTATTCTGGTTAGGCCAATGCTGAAAGTGTCACCCGATCATGCCGTTCATTCAGTGGGACAAGTCTTTCAGCGTCGGGACCACCGCCTTGGATGCGGATCACCGACGTTTGCTTGAAATCCTGAACCGTATTTACGAAGCGTGGCAGACCGATCCGTCCAAGGTGGAACTGGATCAGTTGTTCGACGAATTGCTGGACTACACCGACGGCCACTTCAACCGCGAGGAAAGCAAGCTGGCGGCCCGCGATTATCAAAACCTAGCCGAACACCAGCTTCAGCACGAACGCCTGCGCGAGACGGTTCTGGCCTTCCGCGCCCGCCATCTGGCCGGCAACACCCCCGACGCCCTGACCGAGGACATGGCCAACTTCCTGAAGTCGTGGCTGATGGACCATATCCTGGGCGAAGACATGAAGTACAAGACGCTGTTCACCGGCCGGCTTTAAAGCCGATTTCGCCCCGGATGACCTAACTCCGGCGCAGGCTGTCGGCCAATTGCGAGGCCAGCCAAGTGCATTCCAGCCGGTCGCCGCAGCGGACCATGCTGTCACAGGCCAGCACATCGTCGATGATCCGCCGCATGGCCGCCGAATCCCGGTTGGCGGTGACTTGGCCAACCCCCATCAACATTCCAAGACATCCGTTCTTACCGCGATCGCCCATGACCTGATCTCCATGGTTGGATGCAGGTGGGTATTGTCGCTGTCGAGCTTAGCCTTGAACAGTGACTCTTCGCCGCGTCAAAAAAAGATAATGTGCGTTTTTAACCGGAAGTTTAATTTTGCGAAGGCGCGAAAGGCCCTGTTGGCGCGGGCAACGCCGGATGATGGGATGGGGTGATCCCGAAAGGCCTTTCGCCACAACACTCTAATGGAAAGCGCCAAAGCCCCGCCACTCCACCACGGGGCGGGGACGCGTCCTACCTGTTGCGCCAGTGCCGCCCCACCAGCGGCCCCATCCATGCCATGGCCGCCAGGGACAGGATGGTGGGAATGGCCAGGGCCAGCTGATGGGCCTGGGCCGGCCACCCCGCCCCCACTTTCGGCCACAGGTTGATCACCGCCCCCAACCCCCATTGCAGGGCGAAGGCGGCGGCGAAGATGATCAGGTTCAAGCTGGTGGTGGCCCGTCCCGACATGGTGGGCGGCACCGACTGCGCCACCACCACATAGCACAAAGCGGTGGACGCCCCGGCAAAGCCGAAACTGGCGGCCAGCAGATTGGGAATCACCACCACCCCCAAGGCCATGGCCGCAAGCGACGCCACGTACCAAGCCATGCCGAACAAAGCCACGGCCAAAAGCGGTATGCGAAAACGAGCCAGCATGTCGGTGACCACACCCCACAGCAGATAGCCCAAGGCCATGCCGGCGGCCATCATCATCAGCGCCTGGGCGATGCCACCGCCGTCCAGGCCGGCGACGTCGCGCATCCACGGCCCCGCCCACAGGCCTTGAATGGCCATGAACGAGCCCAAGGTCATGGCGGTGGCCGGCATCACCCGCAGGAAATCGGGATTACGACAGATATCGGCGACGCCGCGCAGCTGCGACAACACCGAACCCGAACTGGCCCCGGCGGACTTTTCCGGCACGGTGACGAACAACACCACCGACATGGCCAGGGTCAACCCCGACAGGACCCAAAAAACGCCCCGCCAATCCATGAAGCCCAGGGCCATCTGCACCGGTTGGGTGGCGGCGACCGCCCCCAAGCCACCGGCGAACAAGATGATGCCGTTGACCAGGGCCAGTCGGCGCGGCGGATAGAATTGGACATTGGCCTTGATGGACGCCATCAGGCAGGCCGACACCCCCAAGCCCACCAGGGCCCGCCCCAGGATCAAGGTGCCGGCATGTTCGGCGGTGGCGAACAGTGCCGCCCCCATGGCGGCGAAGACCAGAAGCGCGGCTTCGACCCGGCGCGGGCCGAAACGATCCAGCAAAACCCCCAAGGGCAGCTGGAACGACCCGAAGGCCAGCAGATACATGCCGGTCATCAGCCCCAACGCCCCGGCATCCAGGGCGATGTCGGCGGCGATGTTGGGGGCCAGCACCGCGTTCACCGTGCGGTACAGATAAGACAGGAAATAACCGCCAGAGAACGGCAGCAGAACCCGCAGGGCCAAATTCATGGCGGAAGTCGTTCCGGTATGCATAACCGCGACCATGGCGGTAACACCACTTGCGGTCAATCGTACCTTTGGCGGACTTGCTTTTTACACCCGAACCAGATGCACGGTGGTGATCGGCTTATGGTTCAGCATGGTCTTCATGCTCGCGGCGGAAGCGGTACGCCGCTACTTCGTGATCCTGGCGGGCCTTAATCCTGCGCATCAGGCAAAAGGTAGGTGGAACCGCCACAGCCCAGCCCAGATGACGAACAGCATCAGCCCGGCGCCAATGGCGAAGGCCCCGAAGACGGCTCCCGGGGTCAGCCGGCGCTCTTTGACCGCCAGCACACCCGCCCAGATCGAAATCGGATAATACAGCAGGGTCGCCGACACCAAGCCAGGCGAATAGCTGTCGGCCTGAACGGTTGTCCACAGATGGAAGATGAAGTTCCAGAACAGGTTGCCGCTGGCCCAACTCAGGTGGACAAAAGCCGGCAGCGCCGAACGCGTCTTGCTGGCCCAAAGCGACACTGACAGCAAGATGGCCATAAACAGGGCGTTGTTCAGCATGAAGCCCTGGGCGTCCATCGACGCATGCATATGAGTCGCCATCCAGGCCGGAAAACCGGTGAGAAACTCTTCGGGGATATGGATAGCGTAGGCTGCGGGCATGACCCACAGAAACTGCTCGAAAGTCGGCCTCCTCATTCATCCCCCTCCCCTGCGGCCAATACGATACATCGATGTCATGTCGACGCAATCGCGTGAAAAGCCCCGCTAAACCCGGACCAGATGCACCGTGGTGATCGGCTTGTGGTTCAGCATGGTCTTCAATTCCCGGCGGACGGCACGGCGCACGGCTTCCGCCGCCACCTCGTCGTCCTGGCGGGCCTTCAGCGGCAGTTCTTCAAAGGCTTCGCGGGCGGCTTCCACCACCGTCTCGTGTTCCTCGGCGAAATGTTCGGCATCCAGCAGACCCAGCGCGGTGACCTGCGGGTCGCCCAACAGCTTGCCCTTGCGGTCGGCGACGATGGTGCACACGCATGAGCCGTTGAACACCATGCGGCGACGGTCGCGCAGCACCGCCGAATCCAGACGCACCAAGCGCGGTCCGCCTTCCAACGCCTGACCATCGACAGCCAGGCGGCCGGTGGGCACATGGTCCACCACTTCCGCCGCTCCGGGGGCTAGGCGCACCATGGCGCCGTTCTCGATGGCCAAGGTTTCCGTCACCCCGCACGCCCGGGCCAGGGCGCAGTGTTCCTTGACGTGGCGGGCCTCGCCGTGCACCGGAATGGCGATGCGGGGGCGCACATATTGGTACATGGCTTCCATCTCGTCGCGGGCCGGGTGGCCGGAAACGTGGATATCCTCGTCACGGTCGGTGATCACCTCGACCCCCATGCGCACCAGATCGTTCTGCAAACGATAGATGGGCTTTTCGTTGCCGGGGATGATGCGCGAGGAAAAGATCACCACGTCGCCCTTGGACAGCTTCACCGCCGGATGGTCGCCGGCGGCGATGCGCGACAGCGCCGCTCGCGCCTCGCCCTGGCTGCCGGTGCACAGGAACACCACCTTGTCGGCGGGCAGATGGGCGGCGTCGCGGTCGTTCAGGAAGGGCGCGATGTCTTTCAGATAGCCCAAATCACGGGCCGCCTTTTCGATGCGCCACAACGACCGGCCGACCAGGGCGACCGAGCGGCCGTTGGCTTCGGCGGCCAAGGCGACGCTTTCCAGTCGCGCCACGTTGGTGGCGAAACAGGAAATGGCGATGCGACCGTCAAAGCGCGACAGCAAGCCGATCAGATTGGCGCGCACTTCCGCTTCCGACCCGGAATGGCCACGGGTGAAGACATTGGTGGAATCGCCCACCATGGCCAGGACACCTTCGTTGCCGATGCGGCGCAGGCTTTCCGTGTCGGCGGGACCGCTGATCAGCGGGTCTGGATCGAACTTCCAGTCACCGGTATGCAGCACCGTGCCCGCCTTGGTGCGGATGGCCAGGGAATTGGGTTCGGGAATGGAATGGGTCAGCCCGATCATTTCCACGTTGAAGGGGCCGACGTCGAATTTTTTCCCCGGCACCACGATATGGACCGGGACTTCGCGCTGCAAACCCACTTCGTGCAGCTTGTTGATCAGGATGGCGGCGGCGAACGGGCTGGCGTAAACCGGGCAACGCAGGCGTTGCCACAGATAGTGCACCGCCCCCACATGGTCTTCGTGACCATGGGTGATGACGATGCCGGCCAGACGCTCGGCCTGTTCCTCGATCCAAGAAGGATCGGCCATCACCACGTCGATCATCGGCATGGTGTCGTCGCCGAAGGTCACCCCGCAATCGACCATCAGCCATTTGCCGGCATGGCCGTACAAGTTCATGTTCATGCCGATTTCGCCGGCCCCACCCAGGGGCAGGAAAAACAGTTCGTCCTTGCCCGGAATCATGCCCGCACCGGCGAGTTGCGGCGATGGATTTCCAACAGGCCGCGCAAGGTCAGGTCGGACGCCAGTTCATTGATCACCGGGGTCGATTCGGCGAAAAGCGGCGCCAGACCGCCGGTGGCGACCACCAGCATCTTGGACCCGAACTCCTCTTCCATACGACGTACCAAGCCTTCGATCAATCCAACATACCCCCAAAAAATGCCCGACATCATGGCCGGAACCGTCGCCTTGCCGATCACCTGCTTGGGTCGGCCGATGGCGACCCGCGGCAGCTTGGCGGCGGCCATGTGCAGCGCCTCCAGCGACAGGTTGATGCCCGGCGCGATGGCGCCGCCGCAATAATTGCCATGCACGTCCACCACGTCGAAGGTGGTCGCCGTGCCGAAATCGATGACGATCAGCGGCCCTTGATAGAATTTGTGCGCCGCCACCGCGTTGACAAGACGGTCGGCGCCCACTTCCTCGGGACGGTCCAGCAGGATCTTGATACCCAATTGGACGTTTTCATCGCCAACCACCCGCGGTTCGCAACCGAAATAGCGGCGGCACAGGGTCTTCAGGTTGAAGACGATGGCCGGCACCACGGACGCGATGATCACCGCCGAGATATCTTCGCGCTTCAGGTTCTCGGTGGTCAGCAATTGCATCAGCCACACCCCCAATTCGTCGGCGGTGCGGTCGGTATGGGTGGACGCGCGCCATTCGCCGCGAACCTGTTCGCCGTCGAAAACGGCGAAGACGATGTTGGTGTTGCCGGCATCAATGGCCAGAAGCATGGCGGGCCTCCAGGTTAGCGGGCATCGGGGAAGAACACGTCCCCGGCCAGGATACGACGGACACCCGACGCGCCTTGATCCAAAAGCAGGGCGCCTTCGTCGTCAAGTCCGGCGAAAGTGCCGGTCAGGGTGTCATTTTCCAAACGGACCACGGTGGGCTGCCCCAATCCCCGGGCACAGCCCAGCCAAGCGGCACGGACAGGGGCGAAACCGGTTTGCCGCCACGCGGTCAGCAAGGGATGGAAATGGCGGCAGAACGCCTCCAACACCGCCCCTGCCCCGCCGTCATAGCCATGATCGGCCAGACTGCAGGCGGGGTGGTTCAAGCCCTCTGGCGGCGGCGCCGCCACTACGTTCACCCCGATCCCCAGCACCAGCCAGTGGGAACCGGCCGATTCCAGCAACATGCCGCAACACTTGCGCCCCGCAGCCAGAACGTCGTTGGGCCATTTGGCCTGGAATTCCGGGCCGGGGACCAATTCCGCCAGCGCCGCCACCAGGGCGGCGGCGGCGGCGAAACCCAATTGGGCGGCATGATGCAGGGATTCGACACGGATCAGCCACGACGCATGCAGATTGCCGGCAGGGCTGACCCAGGCGCGGCCACGCCGTCCACGGCCGGCGCTTTGTGTAACAGCTGACACCACAAGCAAATCGGCGGCCGCCTCGGTTTGGGACAGCCGCCGTGCTTCGTCGTTGGTGCTGCCGACGTCGTCCAGGCTGATCAGCGTGAACGGCGCCGGCAGGTTTGCCGATATCATCACCCCGCGGCCGGGAACAACACCGCGGCGGCAGCCTTGGCGCTGGTCAGCAGCGGACCGGGAACGGCGACGAAAACGATGTTGACCACGGTCGCCGCCGCCATCACCAGGCCCAGGGCCTTGCTGCTGGCACGGTCGAAGCTTTCCACCGCCTCGTCGAAATACATCACCTTGATGATGCGCAGATAGTAATAGGCCGACACCACGCTGGTCAGCACGCCGATGATGGCCAAGGTATAAAGGCCGGCGTCGACCGCCGCCTTGAACACATAGAACTTACCGATGAAGCCAGCCATGGGCGGAATGCCGGCCATGGAGAACATCAGCACCGCCATGGCGGCGGCCATGGCCGGGTTGGTCTTGCCCAAGCCGGCCAGATCGTCGATGCCCTCCACCAGACGGCCCTTCTGACGCATGGACAAGATGACGGCGAAGACGCCCACGTTCATGGTCAGATAGATGCCCAGGTAGACCAGCACGGCCTGGACGCCGGCGGCAGTGCCGGCGGCGACACCGGCCAGCATGAAGCCCACATGGCCGATGGACGAATAGGCCATCAGACGCTTGATGTTGGACTGCGCGATGGCGGCGAAGGCGCCGACGAACATGGAACCCAAGGCGATGAACACAATGATCTGACGCCATTGTTCGGTCATGTCGCCGAACGGCCCGGTCATGACGCGCACCAGCAAAGCCATGGCGGCGATCTTGGGGGCGACGGCGAAGAAGGAAGTCACCGGGGTCGGCGCGCCTTCATAGACGTCAGGGGTCCACATGTGGAACGGCGCCGCCGAGATCTTGAAGGCCAGACCGGCCAGAACGAAGACCAGACCGGCGACGAAACCCAGATGCGGGTGCGCCGCGTGCTCGCCGCCGAAGATCTTGGCCAGGCCGTCGAACGACGTGGTGCCCGAGAAGCCATAGACCAGCGACACGCCGTACAACAGCATGCCCGAGGCCAACGAACCCAGCACGAAGTACTTCAGGCCCGACTCGGTGGCCTTGGTGCTGTCGCGATGGAAGGCCGCCAGCACGTAAAGCGACAGCGACTGGGTTTCAAGGCCCAGATACAGCGACAGGAAGTCGTTGGCCGACACCATCATCATCATGCCCAAAGTGGCGAGCAGGATCAGGATGGGATATTCGAAGCGGCCCAGCTTTTCCTTGTCCAGGTAGTTGAGCGACATCACCAAGGCGATGGTCGAGGCGGCCAGGATGGCCACCTTGGCGAACACCGCGAAGGGGTCCAGCACGAACAGGCCGCCGAAGGCAAGCACCCGTTCGGCACCGCCGACCGCCCAGGTCAGCAGCATGGCCACCAGCAGCGTCACCGCCGCCAGCGAGGTGGTGGACGCGGTGCCGTCTCCCTTGCGGAAGACGCCCAGCATCAACAGCCCCATGGCCGCCAGGACGACCAGCAGCTCCGGCAGGACCGGCATGAGGTCGAAAGTCTCGGTCATCTCCAATCCCCCTTAACGAGCCGCGACGGAAAGCGTTTCGGCGGCGGCACGCGCCAGTTCGTAATTGTCGATCAACTTGGCCACCGAAGCATGCATCGGCTCCAGGAAGGTGATCGGATAAATACCCATCCAGATGACGATGACGATCAGCGGCGCGAACATGAAGGCTTCACGCGGGCTGAGGTCCAGGATCGACTTCAGGTCGTCGCGGGTCAGCCGGCCGAACACCACGCGGCGATACAGGTACAACGCGTAGCACGCCCCCAGGATCAGACCGGTGGCGGCGAACAACGCCACCCAGGTGTTGACCTGGAACACGCCCAGCAGCACCAGGAACTCGCCGACGAAACCGCCGGTACCCGGCAGGCCCACCGAGGCCATGGTCATGAACATGAACACCAGGGCGTATTTGGGCATGCGCTCGGCCAGACCGCCGTAACGGGCGATCTCACGGGTGTGCATGCGGTCATAGACCACACCCACGCACAGGAACAGCGCGCCGGACACCACGCCGTGCGACAGCATCTGGTACAGCGCACCTTCCACGCCCTGGGTGGTCATCGAGAAGATGCCGATGGTCACGTAGCCCATGTGGGCCACCGACGAATAGGCGATCAGCTTCTTCATGTCCTCTTGGACCAGAGCCACCAGCGAGGTGTAGATCACCGCGACGATGGACAGCGTATAGACCAAGGGGGCGAAGTATTCGGAGGCCAGCGGGAACATGGGCACCGAGAAGCGGATGAAGCCGTAAGCCCCCATCTTCAGCAGCACGCCGGCCAGGATCACCGAACCGGCGGTCGGCGCTTCCACGTGGGCGTCGGGCAACCAGGTGTGCACCGGCCACATGGGAACCTTCACCGCGAAGGACGCGAAGAAGGCCAGCCACAGCCACAGCTGCATGTTCTGCGGGAACGAATGCGCCATCAGGGTCGGAATGTCGGTGGTGTTGGCGTTGAAATACATGGCCAGCATGGCGACCAGCATCAGCACCGAACCCAACAGGGTGTACAGGAACAGCTTATAGGCGGCATAGACGCGCCGCGCCCCACCCCACACGCCGATGATGATGAACATGGGCAGCAGCACGCCTTCGAAGAAGACGTAGAACAGAACCATGTCGAGCGCGCAGAACATGCCCACCATCATGGTTTCCAGCACCAGGAAGGCGACCATGTATTCCTTGACCCGGGTCTCCACCGCGCCGATGGACGACAGGATGCAGATGGGGGTCAGGAAGGTGGACAGCAGGACGAACCACACCGAGATACCGTCGACGCCCATGGAATAGGAAATCACGGTACCGGGCAGCCAGACGGCGCTTTCCTTCAGCTGGAACTCAGCCGAAGCGCCATCGAAATAGCCCAGGATAAAGAGCGATACGACGAAGGTCGCCACCGAGGTGAGAAGCGCCACGTTGCGGGCATTGCGCGCCACAACTTGGGCATCGCCGCGGATCGCCAGGATGAACAACGCACCCACCAGCGGCAGGAACGTCGTCAACGAGAGCAGAGGCCAGTCGGTCATTGTCTTCCCCAGACTTAGCGCGCGTTGAACATGTACCAGGTGACGAACACCGCCACGCCGATCAACATCGCGAACGCGTAGTGGTACAGGTACCCGGATTGCAGCTTGCCCACCTTTTGGGCGATCGACTTGGTGGCGGCGGCCACGCCGTCGGGACCGACGCCGTCGATCAGCGCCCCGTCACCGCCCTGCCAGAAGCCACGGCCCAGCTTGAAGGCCGGCTTCACGAACAGGAAGTCGTACAGTTCGTCGAAGTACCACTTGTTCAAGAGGAACAGGTAGACGCCCTTGAAGGTCGAGGCCAAGGCCCCGGGGATCGAGGGGACGAACATGTAGAGGATGTAGGCCAAGACGATGCCGGAAGCGGCGACCACGGTGGGGGTCAAGGCGACCCACTTTTCCACGTGGTGCAGGTTTTCCATGGCGCCATGGACATCGGACAGAACCTTGATGGAACCGCGCCAGAAGTCGTGGGCGGCATGGCCGACGAACATCTCGTAACCCAACCAGCCCGAGAACACCGCGCCGCAGGCCAGGACCAGCAAGGGCAGAACCATCACCGCCGGGCTTTCATGGACATGGGCCATGACGTGCTCGTCGGCGCGGGGCTTGCCGTGGAAGGTCAGGATCAACAGACGCCAGGAATAGAACGCGGTCAGGAAGGCCGCGGCCACGCCCATGACATAGGCCAGTTGGCCCGACCAGGTGTGCGACGCCCAGGCCGCTTCCAAGATGGTGTCCTTGGAATAGTAGCCGGCGAAGAACGGCACGCCCGCCAGGGCCAGCGAACCGATCCACATCAGCACCCAGGTCACCTTGACGTGCTTCCAGATGCCACCCATGCGACGGATGTCCTGTTCGTCGCTCATGGCGTGGATCACCGAGCCGGCGCCCAAGAACAGCAGCGCCTTGAAGAAGGCGTGGGTCATCAGGTGGAAGATGGCGGCCTGGTAGGCCGACACGCCGATGGCGAAGAACATGTAGCCCAGCTGCGAGCAGGTGGAGTACGCGATCACCCGCTTGATGTCGTTCTGCACGCAGCCGACGGTGGCGGCGAAGAACGCGGTGGCGGCGCCGATCACGGTGACCACGGTCAGCGCGGTGGTCGAATATTCGAACAACGGGCTCATGCGGGCGACCATGAAGACGCCGGCGGTGACCATGGTGGCGGCGTGGATCAGCGCCGAAACCGGGGTCGGGCCTTCCATGGCGTCGGGCAGCCAGGTGTGCAGGCCCAGCTGGGCCGACTTGCCCATGGCGCCGACGAACAGCAGCAGGCAGCAGATGGTGATGGCGTTCACGTCCATGCCGAAGAAGTGCACCACTTCGTTGGCCTTCTCCGGCGCGGCGGCGAAGATCGACGAGAAGGTGACGCTGTCGAACAGGAAGTAGACGCCGAAGATGCCCAGCGCGAAGCCGAAGTCACCGACGCGGTTGACCACGAAGGCCTTGATGGCGGCGGCGCAGGCCGACGGCTTCTGGTACCAGAAACCGATCAGCAGGTACGACGCCACGCCCACGCCTTCCCAGCCGAAGAACAGCTGGACCAGGTTGTCGGCGGTCACCAGCATCAGCATGGCGAAGGTGAACAGCGACAGGTAGGACATGAAGCGCGGAATGGCCGGGTCGTGGCTCATGTAGCCGACGGAATAGACGTGGACCATGAACGACACCCAGGTGACGACGATCATCATGACCGCGGTCAGGGTGTCGAACTTCAAGGCCCACGACACGTCCAGCGTGCCCGACTGCATCCAGTGCAGGATCTGGATGGTCACGTAATTGCCGTCGATGGCCACTTCCTTGAAGATCAAGGCCGAGGACAGGGCGGAAACGCCCAACAACGTGCAGGTGACGATCTGCGCGCCACGGTCACCGATGAAGCGGCCGAAAAGACCGGCGACGATCGAGCCCAGCAGCGGCAGGAAGATTGCGGCGACATACATCATCGCTGGATTACCCCTTCAGCTGGCTGATTTCCTCGACCGCGATCGTTCCGCGGTTGCGGAAGAAGACGACGAGGATGGCAAGACCGATGGCAGCCTCGGCGGCGGCGACGGTCAGGATGAACATGGTGAACACCTGGCCGACCAGATCGTTCAGATAGGACGAGAAGGTCACCATGTTCAGGTTCACCGCCAGCAGC
This sequence comes from Magnetospirillum sp. 64-120, assembly GCA_001898825.1. GTDB lineage: Bacteria > Pseudomonadota > Alphaproteobacteria > Rhodospirillales > Magnetospirillaceae > Magnetospirillum. The sequence continues at coordinate 115,796 of MKVK01000011.1, read as the reverse complement.
ATCAGTTCGATGCTCATCATGATGATGATGACGTTCTTGCGGTTCAGGAAGATGCCGAACACACCCAGGGTGAACAAGATGGCCGCGACGGTCAGGTAATGGGCAAGGCCGATGGTGAACATGTCAGATGCCTCCCCCGGTGCTGACTTTGCGGATCTCGATGCGGTCCTTGGCGGTGACGCCGACCTGATCGTAAATCTTCTGCTTGCGCACGCCCGAACGCGACCGGTGGGTCAACAGGATGGCGCCGATCATGGCGATCAGCAGCACCACGCCCGAGGCTTGGAACAGATAGACGTACTTGGTGTAGATCAACTGGCCCAGGGCAGCGGTGTTGGTGATCTCGCCGCCGGTGGGGGCCGGCGAGGCCAGCATGGCTTCCACGTCGGGAGCGAACGACCAGCCGGCGAAGCTCATGGCCAGTTCGATCAGCAGCACCACGCCGATGACGGCGCCGGTGGGCAGATACTGGGCCACGCCTTCGCGCAAGCGCAGGAAGTTGATGTCCAGCATCATGACGACGAACAGGAACATCACCGCCACGGCGCCCACATAGACGACCACCAGGACCATGGCCAGGAATTCCGCGCCCAACAGCAAGAACAGGCCCGCCGCGTTGAAGAAGCACAGAATGAGGAACAGCACGGAGTGCACCGGGTTCCGCGCGGTGACCACCAGACCGGCGCTCACCACCGCCAAGCCGGCGAACATGTAAAAGATCAATGCCGCGATCATGCCATCCCCCTTAATCAACGGTACGGCGCGTCGGCGGCCAGGCGCATGGCCAGTTCGGCCTCCCAGCGGTCACCGTTCGCGAGCAGTTTTTGCTTGTTGTACATGAGCTCGGCCCGGGTCTCGGTGGCGAACTCGAAATTCGGACCCTCGACGATGGCATCCACCGGGCAGGCTTCCTGGCAGAAGCCGCAATAGATGCACTTGGTCATGTCGATGTCGTAGCGACGCGCCCGGCGCGAGCCGTCTTCGCGCACTTCACCTTCGATGGTGATGGCCTGGGCGGGGCAAATGGCCTCGCACAGCTTGCACGAAATGCAGCGTTCCTCGCCGTTGGGATAACGGCGCAGCGCGTGCTCGCCACGGAAACGCGGCGACATCGGGATCTTTTCGTACGGGTAGTTGGTGGTGACCGCCGGCTTGAACATGTAGCGGAAGGTCAGCGCCAAGCCCTGGACCAGTTCGGTCAACAGGAACGCCCGTGCGGTACGGTCGAGAAAAGCCATCACTCTTTCTCCTTAGCCCTGGCCCGGCAGCCAACCGAACGCGACCAGCACGCCCGAAGTCAGCACCACCCAGATCAGCGAGAACGGCAGGAAGATCTTCCAACCCAGGCGCATCAGCTGGTCATAGCGATAGCGCGGGAAGGTGGCACGCACCCACAGGAAGACGAACAGAACGGCGCAGACCTTCAGCGCGAACCAGATCACACCGGGGATCCAGTTGAACGGCGCCACGTCGACGATGGGCAGCCAGCCACCCAGGAACAAGACGACGGCCATGCCGCTCATCAGGATCATGTTGGCGTATTCGCCCAGGAAGAACATGGCAAACGTCATGGCCGAATATTCGACGTTGTAGCCGGCCACCAGTTCCGATTCCGATTCCGCCAAGTCGAAGGGGGCGCGGTTGGTTTCCGCCAGGATCGACACGATGAAGATGACGAACATGGGCAGGTGCGGAATGACGAACCACACCGTTTCCTTCTGCTTCATCACGATGTCGGTCAGATTCAGCGAACCCACGGTGATCAGCACCGAGATGATCACCAGACCCATGGACACTTCGTAGGACACCATCTGCGCCGCCGAGCGCAGGCCGCCCAGGAAGGCGTACTTCGAGTTGGAAGCCCAGCCCGACATGATGATGCCGTAGACGCCCAAGCTTGAGATGGCGAACAGGTACAGCATACCGACATTGATGTCGGCCAGCACCCAGCCTTCGTCGAAGGGAATGACCGCCCAGGCGATCAGCGCCAGGGTGAAGGTCAGCATGGGCGCCATGACGAAGACCACCTTGTTCGACCCGGACGGGAAGATGGTTTCCTTCAAGAACAGCTTGGCGCCGTCGGCCAGCGGCTGCAGCAGACCCAAGGGGCCGACCACGTTGGGGCCCTTGCGCAGCTGGATGGCGCCGATGACCTTGCGTTCGGCATAGGTCAGGTAAGCGACGGCCACCAACAGCGGCACGACGATGACCAGAATCTGCAGAACGATGACGATCAGACGCCACAGTTCCGGGGGCAGCAGCCCAGAGAGCATATCAACCATGGGTCCCCGTCTTCTTCTTGCTGTTGCAGCCACAGCCGCCACCGAATTGCGACGTGCACTCCGCCATGGTCTTGGAGGCACGCGAAATCGGGTCGACCTGATAGAAGTTGTCGATGCTGGAAGCCAAGGGCTTGTCCGACAACGCGCCCTCGGTACCGACCGGCGCCCACGACGCGGCGGTCAGGCTGCCCTCGCCCGCCAGCAGCGGGTTACTGGCGGCGATGCGTTCACGCAGCTGCTTGACGGTGTCGAAGGGAAGCGGCTTGCCCAAAGCGTCGGACAACGCGCGGATGACCTTCCAGTCTTCCTTGGCCTCGCCCGGCGGGAAGATGGCCAGACGGGTACGCTGCACCCGGCCTTCGGTGTTGACGAAGGTGGCGCTCTTTTCCGTGTAGGCGGCGGTGGGCAGGACCACGTCGGCGCGGTGGGCGCCGGCGTCGCCATGGGTGCCCATGTAGACCACGAAGGCGTTGCCCAGGTTTTTCACGTCCACTTCGTCGGCGCCGGCCAGGAAGACCACCGAGATGTCCCCCGAAGCGGCACCGGCGACGATGCCGTCGGTGTCCTTGCCGCCGGCCTGGGGCACGAAGCCCAGGTCCAGACCGCCGACGCGGGCGGCTGCGGTATGCAGGACGTTGAAGCCGTTCCAGCCGTCCTTGATCATGCCGGTCGCTTCGGCCAGCTTGGACGCCAGGGCCAGGATGGCGGTGCCGTCCTGGCGGGTCAAAGCGCCCTGGCCCAGGATGATGGCCGGGTTCTGGGCGTTCTTCAGCACCTCGAAGAACGGATGCTTGGCGGACGCAATGTCGGCCAGGATGCTGGCCTGGTCGCCCAGGTAGTCATGCTTGAAGGTCAGGTCGGTCTTGGGACCGATCACCGCCGCCTTGAAGCCGCCCTTCAGCCAACGCTTGCGGATGCGGGCGTTCAGAACCGGCGCCTCGATGCGCGGGTTGGAGCCCACGATCAGAAGAGCGTCGGCCTGTTCGATGCCGGCGATGGTCGAGTTGAACAGGTAACCGGCGCGGTTGCCGGGAACCAGCTTGGCGCCGTCCTGACGGCAATCCATGTTGGGCGAACCCAGCACCGCCAACAGGTCCTTCAGGGCCTGCATGGTTTCCAGGTCGGTCTGGTCACCGGCGATGGCGGCGATCTTGTTGCCGGCCAGACCGTTCACCTTGGCGGCGATGGTGGCGAAGGCGTCGTTCCACGAGGTGGGAACCAGCTTGCCGTCCTTGCGGACGTAAGCGCGGTCAAGGCGCTGACGCTTCAGGCCGTCCACGGCGAAGCGCGAACGGTCCGACAGCCATTCCTCGTTGATGTCGTCGTTGACGCGGGGAAGGATGCGGATCACTTCGTTGCCGCGGGTATCGACGCGAATGGCCGAGCCCAGCGCATCCATGACGTCGACGCTTTCGGTCTTCTTCAATTCCCAGGCGCGGTAGGTATAGCTGGCCGGCTTGTTGGTCAGCGCGCCCACCGGGCACAGGTCGATCAGGTTGCCCGACAGTTCCGAGGACACGGCGGCGCCCACGTAGCGGCCGATTTCCAGGTGCTCGGAACGGCCCAGACCGCCCAGCACCGGGGTGCCGGCGATTTCGGAAATGAAGCGGATGCAGCGCGTGCACTGGATGCAACGGGTCATCCAGGTCTGGATCAGCGGACCGTAATCCTTGTCCTCGACCGAGCGCTTTTCCTCGTTATAGCGGCCGCGATCACCGCCATAGGCCATGGCCTGGTCCTGCAGGTCGCATTCGCCACCCTGGTCGCAGATGGGGCAATCCAGCGGATGGTTGATGAGCAGGAACTCCATCACGCCCTGGCGCGCCTTGCGCACGTTGGCGTTACCGGTGTGCACCACCATCCCCTCGCCCACCGGCATGGCGCAGGACGCCACCGGCTTGGGCATCTTTTCCACTTCCACCAGGCACATGCGGCAATTGCCGGCAACAGCCAGGCGTTCGTGGTAGCAGAAACGCGGGATCTCGATGCCGATGGTTTCGGCAGCCTGCAGGATGGTCATCCCGGCTTCGACTTCGATCTCGGTTCCGTCGATCGTCAGTTTGGGCATGTTTTCTCGAACCTCCCTTAGGCCGCGCTGGCGTTGCGGGCCCGGATCTTCTGCTCGATCACGGGGCGGAAATTGCGGATCAGACCCTGGATCGGCCAAGCGGCGGCGTCACCCAGGGCGCAAATGGTGTGGCCTTCCACCTGCTTGGTGACCTGGAACAGCATGTCGATCTCTTCCATGGCCATGTCACCCTTGTCCAGGCGTTCCATCATGCGCCACAGCCAACCGGTGCCTTCGCGGCACGGCGTGCACTGGCCGCAGCTTTCGTGCTTGTAAAAGCGCGACAGACGGGTGATGGCACGCACCAGATCGGTGGACTTGTCCATGACGATGACGGCGGCGGTGCCCAGGCCCGAGCCCTGCTCGCGCAGGCCGTCGAAATCCATCGGGCAGTTCTCGATCATCTCGCGGGTCAGCGCCGGGGTGGACGAGCCGCCGGGGATCACCGCCAGCAGATTGTCCCAACCACCACGGATACCGCCGCAATGCTTGTCGATCAGCTCGCGGAAGGTGATGCCCATTTCCTCTTCCACATTGCACGGCTTGTTCACATGGCCGGAAATGCAGAACAGCTTGGTGCCCGAGTTCTTGGCGCGGCCCAGGCCGGCGAACCAGGCGCCCGAGCGGCGCAGGATGGTGGGAACCACGGCGATGGATTCGACGTTGTTCACGGTGGTCGGGCAGCCATAGAGGCCGACGCCGGCCGGGAACGGCGGCTTCAGGCGGGGCTGGCCCTTCTTGCCTTCCAGGCTTTCGATCAGCGCCGATTCCTCGCCGCAGATGTAAGCGCCGGCACCGCGATGGACGTAGAGATCGAAATCCCAGCCCGAGCCGCAGGCGTTCTTGCCGATCAGACCGGCGGCATAAGCCTCGTCGATGGCCACCTGCAGGTGTTCGGCTTCACGCACGAACTCGCCGCGGATATAGATGTAGGAGGCATGCGCGCCGATAGCGAAGGACGCCAGCAACGCGCCCTCGACCAGCTTGTGCGGGTCGAAGCGCATGATTTCACGGTCCTTGCAGGTCCCCGGCTCGCCTTCATCGGCGTTGATCACCAGGTAATGCGGGCGCGCCCCTTCGGTCTTGGGCATGAAGGACCACTTCATGCCGGTGCCGAAGCCGGCGCCGCCACGGCCGCGCAAGCCCGAGGTCTTGACCTCTTCGATGATGGCGTCACGGCCCTTTTCCAACAGCGCCTTGGTGTTGTCCCAATCGCCGCGCGAACGGGCGCCGGACAGGCGCCAGTCGTGAATGCCGTACAGGTTGGTGAAGATTCTGTCCTGATCGCGCAGCATCACGCCTTCTCCGTTCCGAAGGTGAGTTCGCCCAACGTGGTGGGACCGCCGGCGGGAGCCGAGAACTGGCGGCCGTCCTGCGGGCCGGGCTTCGGGGTCTCGCCGCGCTTGATCGCTTCCAGCACGTTCTTGGTGCTGTCAGGGGTCAGGCCCTCGTAGTAATCGTCGTTGATCTGCATCATGGGCGCGTTGACGCAGGCGCCCAGGCATTCCACCTCGGACAGGGTGAACATGCCGTCTTCAGTGCTTTCGCCCCAATCCAGGCCCAAGGCCTCCTTGGCGGCTTCCGACACCCCGTCGGAACCGTTCAGCAGGCAGCAGATGTTGGTGCACACCTGCACGTGGTGCTTACCCACCGGACGCTGGTTGTACATGGTGTAGAAGGTCACCACTTCCTGCACGCGGATGGGGGCCATCTCCAGCAGATCGGCGATATATTCGATCACCGGGATCGAGGTCCAGCCGACCTGACGCTGGGCCAGGTCCAACAGCGGCATCACCGCCGATTGCTGGCGACCGGCCGGATACTTGGCGATGATCGCCTTGGCCTTTTCCAGGTTTTCCGGGGTAAAGGCGAAGCTGGTCATTTCAGTTTCGTTGCTCATCGGTCGATCTCGCCAAAAACGATGTCGATGGAGCCGATATTGGCCACCACGTCAGCCAGCATGTGTCCCTTGGACATCATGTCCAGCGCCTGCAGGTGGACGTATCCCGGCGGGCGGATCTTGCAGCGATACGGCTTGTTGGTGCCGTCGGCCACCAGATAGACCGCGAACTCGCCCTTGGGGGCCTCCACGGCGGCGTACACCTCGCCTTCCGGCACCCGGAAGCCTTCGGTGAACAGCTTGAAGTGATGGATCAAAGCTTCCATCGACTGCTTCATCTCGGCGCGCGGCGGCGGCGACACCTTGCGGTCCTCGGTCTTCACCGGGCCGGCCGGCATCTCGCGGATGCATTGCTTCATGATCTTGACCGATTCGCGCATTTCGACGACGCGGACCAGATAGCGGTCATAGCAATCGCCGGTCTTGCCCACCGGAATGTCGAATTCCATGCGGTCGTAGACTTCGTAGGGCTGCGCCTTGCGCAGGTCCCAGGCGATGCCGGAAGCGCGCAGGTTGGGACCGGTGAAGCCCCAATCCAAAGCCTGTTCGGCGTTGACGATGCCGATGTCGACGGTACGCTGCTTGAAGATACGGTTCTCGGTGACCAGGGTCTCGATGTCGTCGACGACCTTGGGGAACTGATCACACCAAGCGTCGATGTCTTCCAGAAGGCCGGCGGGCAGATCCTGGGCGACACCGCCGACGCGGAAGTAATTGGCGTGCAGACGAGCACCGCAAGCACGCTCGTAGAACTCCATCAGCTTTTCGCGTTCCTCGAAGCCCCACAGCATGGGCGTCATGCCGCCGACGTCGAAGACGAACGAGCAGACGTTGAGCAGGTGGTTGAGGATGCGGCCCATTTCGCAGTACAGCACGCGGATGTACTGACCGCGCAACGGCACCTCGACGCCCAGCAGCTTTTCCGCCGCCATGACGAAGGCGTGTTCCTGGTTCATGGTGCCGACATAGTCCAGACGGTCGAAATACGGCGTCGCCTGGGCGTAAATCTTGTGTTCGATCAGCTTTTCGGTACCGCGATGCAGCAGGCCGATATGCGGATCGGCGCGGTCCACCACTTCACCCGACATTTCCAGGATCAGACGCAGCACGCCGTGCGCGGCCGGATGCTGGGGGCCGAAATTGATGTTGTAGCTCTTGATCTGGGATTCGGCCATGTCAGTGGCTCCCCTCGGCCTTTTCGTCGCCGGGCAGCGGGCCTTGACCCTCCCAGGGCGACAGGAAATCGAAGCTGCGGAAATCCTGGACCAGCTTCACCGGCTCGTAGACGCAGCGCTTTTGCTCGTCGTCATAGCGCAGTTCCACGTGACCGGTCAGCGGGAAGTCCTTCCTGAGCGGATGGCCTTCGAAACCGTAATCGGTGAGGATGCGGCGCAGGTCGGGGTGGTCCGAGAAGATCACGCCGTACATGTCCCAGGTCTCGCGCTCGAACCAGCCGGCCGAGTTGAACACGCCGACCACGGACGGCACCGGGGTTTCCTCGTCGGTGGTGACCTTGACCCGCACGCGCTGGTTATGCTTCAGCGACAGCAGGTGATAGACCACGTCGAAACGTTCCTCGCGGCCCGGATAATCGACGCCGCAGACGTCCAGCAACTGCTTGAACAGGCAGCCGGAATCGTCACGCAGGAAGGTCAGCACCTTCACGATGGAAGCGGCGCGCACCACCACGTTCAGTTCACCCACGCGGGTGACTTCGGTGGACAGCACATCATTGGGCAGGGCGGCGGCGATATAGTCGCCCAGATCCTTCAGCACTTGCGTCATGGTTCCCATGCCCCTTTAGCGCAGGATGGAGCCGGTGCGGCGAATCTTCTTCTGCAGCTGAAGAATGCCGTACAGAAGAGCTTCCGCCGTGGGCGGGCAGCCGGGGACGTAAACGTCCACCGGAACCACACGGTCGCAGCCGCGCACCACCGAATAGGAATAGTGGTAGTAGCCGCCGCCATTGGCGCACGACCCCATGGAGATCACCCAACGCGGTTCGGCCATCTGGTCGTAAACGCGACGCAGCGCCGGGGCCATCTTGTTGGTCAGGGTGCCGGCGACGATCATCACGTCGGACTGACGGGGCGACGGGCGGAACACCACGCCGAAACGGTCAAGGTCGTAACGCGAGCAGCCAGCGTGGATCATTTCCACCGCGCAGCAGGCCAGACCGAAGGTCATCGGCCACAACGAGCCGGTACGCGCCCAGTTGACCAACTTGTCGACGTTGGCGAGCACGAAGCCCTTGTCCTCGATTTCGTCGGTGACCAGCTTCAGAACGCCGTCTTGCGCCGCGCCCTGAGGCAGCGGCGCAGCATGCGCGGGCGTCACCAGACCGGAATTGGTCATTCCCATTCCAAGGCTCCCTTTCGCCATTCATAGATGAAGCCGATGGTCAGCACACCCAGGAACACCATCATCGACCAGAAACCGAACATGCCGATCTTGCCGAGCGTCACCGCCCAGGGGAACAAGAAGGCGACTTCCAGATCGAAGATGATGAACAGGATGGCGACCAGATAGAAGCGGACGTCGAACTTCGAACGAGCGTCACCAAACGCCTCGAAACCGCATTCATAAGCCGAATTCTTCTCGGGGTCGGGCTTTTGTCGCCCCACCAGCCACGACGCGGCCACCATGATGGCCGACAACGCCACGGCAATTCCGATGAAAATCAAGATCGGCAGATATTCGAGCAGCCAAGCTTCCATCATCCAGCCCTTATCATATTGAATCCGCCTGGATACGCCCTATTTCATCCCCACCTGCGGCGAACACGTCCCCCACAAGCGACCGGCCCAAAACGCGAATGCGCGCTGGGCGGACAAAACTGGCGGCGGAACGGCAAGCCTTCGTCAGGCGATGATGGAAAGAGGCCCTCCCTGCAAGACACTAGCCTCAAGCGCGAGGTTTGGTCCGGAAGGATCATCTTTTCCTGAAGAAAAGACAACCCAGCCGTGGCTGGTGGCGGGAGTGACGGGGCTCGAACCCGCGACCTCCGGCGTGACAGGCCGGCGCTCTGACCAACTGAGCTACACCCCCAACGCAGCCACCCGCGCGGGTAGGGGTGGTGTAAAGCAGGCCCGACGGGCTGTCAAGCAAACATACCCCTTGCCAAAGGCGATTTTCCCACAATCTGTTGTGTGCTGCACCGCAACAAGCCCCCGCCCCTCTGCGGACGGGTAGAATCGGCCGTGCCGAACGGGTAGGTTCGGTGGATGCAATTACAAATTTCAGGGATTTTAAGAAGTGGTGGGCAGTGACGGGCTCGAACCGCCGACATCCTGCGTGTAAAGCAGGCGCTCTACCAACTGAGCTAACCGCCCCTCCGGGACAGCTTCATAAGCGGGAACGAAGAAAAAGGCAATGCCCGACTGCTTTTATAGATCGCAGCCGTAAAAGCGCACGCCAGGGACCGGATTGAAGGTGTAGGCGTCGATTTCGACAAACCCCAGGGACTGGTACAGGCCGATGGCGGCCTGTAATTGCGGAACCGTATCCAGAACCATGCGGGAATAGCCCCGTTTGCGGGCTTCGGCCAAGATGCGTTCCACCAGACGCCGCCCCTGCCCCGCTCCACGATGGTCGGGACGCAGATACAGACGCTTCATTTCACAGATATTGTTTTCCAAAGGGCGCAAACAGACGCACCCGGCCGCCTTGTCCTCGGACCAAGCCATCAGGACCACGCCGGCGGGGGCGGCATAATGCCCCGGCAAGGTTGCCAGCTCGCCTTCGAAATCCTGAAAGCTTAAGTCAAAGCCCAGGAAATCGGCATATTCCCGGAACAAGGCCGCGACCACGGGACGGTCTTCGGGGAAATGCGCGGGTCGGATAGCGAACACGGGCGAAACCTCGGCTTCATCAACAAAAAAGGCCGGCCCAGCAAAAGCCGGCCGGCCTTCTTCATCAGGGCGCGCTTACTGCACCGCGTCCTTCAGGCCCTTGCCGGCCTTGAACTTCGGCTGCTTGGACGCCGGGATCTTGATGGTTTCGCCGGTACGCGGGTTGCGGCCCTCGGAAGCGGCGCGTTCGGACACCGAGAAGGTGCCGAAACCGACCAGACGCACTTCGTCGCCGCCAGCCAAGGCGCCGGAAATGGCATCGAACACACCATCGACGGCCTTGGCGGCGTCGGCTTTCGACAGGCCGGCGCTGGTGGCGACCGCCGTCACGAGATCATTCTTGTTCACCTGATAGCCCCCTATGACTATTGCACGTGCGAAAACCTTCGGCATGAAGGCACCCCACAAATAACGCCAAAAGTTTATGTCCGCGCTTTGTCAGGCGTCAATCGTGAATGCATGATAAACGCCGGTTTTCCGCCATTTTCCAGACTATCTGTGCATAAAGCAGGGTCTTCACCCGATCAGCAAAAGAAAACGGCGGCCGGATGTGCCGGCCGCCGTCAAAACATGACCACAAGTTATCAGGATCAGTGCTTCAGCACCGCCCCCGATTCGTCTTCCTTGGCGCTCGCGGCGGGTGCCTCGGCGGGCTCCTCCCACTCGACCGGCACCGGAACCCGGGTCAGAGCACGCTCCAAGACCTCGTCAACGGTGGAGACGGGCACGATTTCCAGGCCCTTCTTCACGTTGTCCGGAATCTCGGCCAGGTCCTTTTCGTTGTCTTTCGGGATCAGCACGGTCTTCAGACCACCGCGAAGCGCGGCCAGCAGCTTTTCCTTCAGACCGCCGATGGGCAGGACGCGACCACGCAGGGTCACTTCGCCGGTCATCGCCACTTCGCGACGGACGGCGATGCCGGTCAAGGCCGAGACGATGGCGGTGCACATGGCGATACCGGCCGACGGACCATCCTTGGGGGTGGCGCCTTCGGGAACGTGGACGTGGATGTCGCGCTTTTCGAAGACATTCGGCTTGATGCCCAAGGACACCGAACGCGAGCGGACGTAAGACCGCGCCGCCTGCACCGATTCCTGCATCACGTCGCCCAGCTTGCCGGTGATGGAGAAATTGCCCTTGCCGGGCATGGTCACGGCTTCGATGGTCAGCAATTCGCCGCCCACTTCGGTCCAGGCCAGGCCGGTGACGCCACCGACCATGTCTTCCAACTCGGCTTCGCCAAAGCGGTACTTGCGCACGCCGGCATACTTTTCCAGGTTCCTGGGCGTCACCGCCACCTTGGCCTTGCCCTTGGACACGATCTCGGTGGTGGCCTTGCGGGCCAGGTTGGCCAGTTCGCGTTCCAGGTTACGCACGCCGGCTTCACGGGTGTAATAGCGGCACAGATCGCGGATAGCGTCGTCGGAGACCGTCCATTCGCCCTTCTTCAGACCGGCGGCGGTCATCACCTTGTCGAACAGGTGACGCTTGGCGATTTCCACCTTTTCGTCCTCGGTGTAACCCGACAGCCGGATCACTTCCATGCGGTCCAGCAGCGGCTGGGGCATGCGCAGCGTGTTGGCGGTGGTGACGAACATCACGTCGGACAGGTCGTAATCGACCTCCAGGTAATGGTCGTTGAAGGTGGCGTTCTGTTCCGGGTCCAGCACTTCCAGCAGCGCCGACGACGGATCACCGCGCCAATCCGAGCCCAGCTTGTCGATTTCGTCCAGCAGGAACAGCGGATTGGAAGACTTGGCCTTCTTCATCCCCTGGATGACCTTGCCGGGCATGGAACCGATATAGGTACGGCGGTGACCGCGCACTTCGGCTTCGTCGCGCACGCCACCCAAGGAGATGCGCACGAAGTTACGCCCCGTCGCCTCGGCGATGGACTTGCCGAGCGAGGTCTTGCCGACGCCGGGCGGGCCGACCAGACACAGGATCGGGCCCTTGACCTTTTCGGTGCGGGTTTGCACGGCCAAATATTCGACGATGCGTTCCTTGACCTTCTCCAACCCGTAATGCTGGGAATTCAGGATCGTTTCGGCCAGCTTGACGTCCTTCTTGACCTTGGTGCGCTTCTTCCACGGAATGGACAGCATCCAGTCAAGATAGTTGCGCACCACGGTGGCTTCCGCCGACATGGGGCTCATGGACTTCAGCTTCTTGACCTCGGCCAGGCACTTTTCGCGGGCTTCCTTGGACAGCCGGGTCTTACTGATGCGTTCTTCCAGCTCGGCGGTTTCGTCCTTGCCGTCCTCGCCCTCGCCCAGTTCCTTCTGGATGGCCTTCAGCTGTTCGTTCAGATAGTACTCGCGCTGGGTCTTCTCCATCTGGCGCTTGACCCGGTTGCGGATCTTCTTTTCCACCTGCAGGACGCCGATCTCGCCTTCCATGAAGGAATAGACGCGTTCCAGCCGCTCGGCGGTGGTGCCCAGCTCCAGCAGTTCCTGCTTGTCGGAAATCTTCAGCGACAGGTGCGAGGCCACGGTGTCGGCCAGCTTGGCGGGATCCTCGATCTGGTTGACCGAGACCAGGACTTCCGGCGGGATTTTCTTGTTGAGCTTGATGTACTGCTCGAACTGGCCGACCACGGAACGGGCCAGGGCTTCCAGTTCCTGGCCTTCCAACTCGCCGTCGTCCAGCACCTCGGCATAGGCCTGGAAGAACGAGTCGTTGTCGGTGAAACCGGTGATACGGGCACGCTTGCCGCCTTCGACCAGCACCTTGACGGTGCCGTCGGGCAGCTTCAACAATTGCAGCACGGTGGACACGGTGCCGACGGCGTAAATGTCGTCGGTGGTGGGATCGTCCTGCGCCGCGTTCTTCTGCGCCACCAGCAAGATCTGCTTGTCTTCACGCATGACGTCTTCCAGGGCGCGGACCGACTTGTCGCGGCCGACGAACAGGGGGACGATCATATGGGGGAAGACGACGATGTCGCGAAGCGGAAGAACGGGGAAGACGTCGCCACGAGCGATTTCGGTCATGTTACCTCTTCGGGCCTGCGGCCAGGGTCGGGAAACCCCGGGCCGACTTTATACTATTCTTACCTAGATGGTCGGATTCCCCGCCCCGTCAAGGGGAACGACCGATCAAGGACCGGAACGGCCGGCGCGCTTAGGCGCCGGCGCCGACGTCTTCACGCCGTTCCGAGTAGATGAGCAGCGGCTGAGCCTTGTTCTCGACCACTTCCTTGTTGACCACCACTTCCTCGATGTTTTCCATGCCCGGCAACTCGAACATGGTGTCGAGCAAGATGCCTTCCATGATCGACCGGAGGCCACGGGCGCCGGTCTTGCGCGAAATGGCCTTCTCGGAAATGGAGACCAGGGCGTCGTCGGTGAAGGACAGCTTGGTGTCTTCCATCTCGAACAGGCGCTGGTACTGCTTGACCAGGGCGTTCTTGGGCTTGGACAGGATTTCCACCAGGGCGTCCACGTCCAGGTCGTCCAAGGTGGCCAGGACCGGCAGACGGCCGACGAATTCGGGGATCAGACCGAACTTCAGCAGATCTTCCGGTTCGACCTCGCGCAGGATCTGGCCGGTGCGGCGTTCGTCGGGGCCACGCACCTCGGCACCGAAGCCGATGGAGTTGTTCTTGCCCCGCGAACCGATCACCTTTTCCAGGCCGGCAAAGGCGCCGCCGCAGATGAACAGGATGTTGGTGGTGTCCACCTGCAGGAATTCCTGCTGCGGATGCTTGCGGCCGCCCTGGGGCGGAACGCTGGCCACCGTGCCTTCCATGATCTTCAGCAAAGCCTGCTGCACGCCCTCGCCCGACACGTCGCGGGTGATGGACGGGTTGTCGGACTTGCGGCTGATCTTGTCGACCTCGTCGATATAGACGATGCCGCGCTGGGCGCGTTCGACATTGTATTCGGCGGCCTGCAGCAGCTTCAGGATGATGTTTTCGACGTCTTCACCCACGTAACCGGCTTCGGTCAGGGTGGTGGCGTCGGCCATGGTGAACGGCACGTCCAGGATGCGGGCCAGGGTCTGGGCCAACAGGGTCTTGCCGCAGCCGGTGGGGCCGACCAGCAGGATGTTGGACTTGGCGATTTCGACGTCGCCGGCCTTGCCGCCATGCTGCAAGCGCTTGTAGTGGTTGTGCACCGCCACGGACAGCACCTTCTTGGCATGGTCCTGGCCGATCACGTAATCGTCCAGAACGGCCCGGATGTCCTTGGGGGTGGGGACGCCGTCGCGCGAGCGGACCAGATGGGTCTTGTGCTCTTCGCGGATGATGTCCATGCACAGCTCGACGCATTCATCACAGATGAAGACGGTCGGCCCGGCGATCAGTTTGCGCACCTCGTGCTGGCTCTTTCCGCAAAAAGAGCAGTACAGGGTATTTTTGGAATCGCCGCTTGTGGACTTGGTCATCGGTACTCCATTGGAAAAAAGCGGCCGGAAGCTTGGGTTTCATGTTAGCCACAGGGACCTTCGGCACACAACCAAAATCCCAAAATCCCAAGCCGGCCCCCAAATCAACCTTTGGGATATCAGCCCTTGGCCTCGATCTCTTCCAGGGTCGGGCGGTTGGACACCACTTCGTCGATCAGGCCGAATTCCTTGGCCTCGTCGGCGGTCATGTACTTGTCGCGTTCCATGGCGCGCTCGATCACCTCAAGCGTCTGGCCGGTATGGGTCACGTACATGTTGTTCAGCCGGGCACGCAGGGCCAGGATCTCGCGGGCCTGGATCTCGATGTCGGTGGCCTGGCCCTGGGCGCCGCCCGAGGGCTGGTGGATCATGACGCGGGCATTGGGCAGCGAGAAGCGCTTGCCCTTGGCGCCGGCGGTCAGCAGCAGCGAGCCCATGGAAGCGGCTTGGCCCAGACACACGGTGGACACCGACGGACGGATGTACTGCATGGTGTCGTACATGGCCAGACCCGAGGTCACCACGCCGCCGGGGGAATTGATGTAGAAAGCGATGTCCTTGTTCGGATTTTCCGATTCCAGGAACAGCAGCTGGGCGCAGATCAGCGACGACACTTCGTCATAGACCTGGCCGGTCAGGAAAATGATGCGTTCCTTCAACAGGCGCGAGTAGATGTCGTAAGAGCGCTCGCCCCGGCTGGTCTGCTCGACCACCATCGGCACCAGGGTGTTCATATAAAGGTCGATGGGGTCTCTCTCGCGCATGATCCGTCCTTCTGCCTGACAATTCGGGGCGCCGATGAATGCGCCGCAATAAACAATGGGGGAGAAAAGCGGATAGCACAAGTGGGGCGCCGGCATTTCCTTTCGGAAACACCGGCGCCTGAAACCTTACTCCGCCTTGTCGGCCGCCTTCTTCTTGGCGGCGGCCTTCTTCTTCGGCTTGGCCTCGTCGGAGGCTTCGCCCCCCTCTTCGGCCTCGTCGGGATCCTTGCGCAGGTCGGCCGCGGAAACCGGCTTGTCGGTGACCTTGGCCAGTTCCAGGATGAAGTCCACCACCTTCTCTTCGAAGATGGGGGCGCGCAGCGAGTTCAAGGCCTCGGCGTTGCCCTTGTAGTACTGGAACACCAAGTGTTCCTGACCGGGGTAACGACGGGCTTCTTCGATCAGCGCCTTGTTCAGGTCGTCCTGGGTGACGGTGACTTCGTTCTTCTGGCCGACTTCGGCCAGCAGCAGACCCAGACGGACACGGCGTTCGGCCAGGGTCTTGTACTCGGCCTTCAGGGTGTCTTCGTCCTTGCCTTCGTCCGAAGCGTCGACGCGGCCGGCTTCACGATCGGCTTCCACCTGCTTCCAGATGGCGTCGAACTCGCCGTCGACCATCACCGACGGAACCGGGAAGTCGTGACCGGCGGCCAGGGCGTCCAGCAGCAGGCGCTTGACCTTGTTGCGGGCGATGGCGTTCAGCTCGCGGCCGATTTCCTCGGAAATGGCGCCCTTCAGGGCATCCAGCGAGTCCAGGCCGACGGTCTTGGCCAGTTCGTCGTCGATGGCAGCCGGCTTGGTGGCCTTGACTTCCTTGACGGTGACGTCGAATTCGGCGGGCTTGCCGGCCAGTTCGGCATTGCCGTAGCCTTCCGGGAAGGTGACCTTGACCACCACCGCGTCGCCGGCCTTGGCGCCGACCAGCTGGTCTTCGAAGCCGGGGATGAAGGTGTTGGAACCCAGCTTCAGGGTATAGCCTTCGGCGGTGCCGCCGGGGAAGGCGACGCCGTCCTGCTTGCCGACGAAGTCGATGACCACCAGATCGCCGGAAGCGGCAGCGCGCTCGACGGTCTCGCTGGCTTCGTTACGCTCGGCGATGTTCTTCAGGGTCTCGTCGATTTCCTCGGCCGGGATTTCGGCCTTCTCGCGTTCCAGCGAGATGGTCGAGAAATCCATCGGAACGATTTCCGGCAGGATTTCCAACGAGACGGCAAATTCCAGGTCGGCACCTTCGGCGAACGAGGTGATCTCGACCTTGGGCTGGGCAGCCGGGCGCAGGTTGCGCTCGGAGATGGCGCTGCCGGTGCCGTCGTTGACGGCCTGCTCAAGCACTTCGCCCATGATGGCGGCGGCATATTTCTGGCGCACGATCTTCATCGGCACCTTGCCGGGGCGGAAGCCGGGCAGCTTCACGGTGCGAGCGATCTCCTCCAGGCGGGCCTGGGTACGCGTCTCAAGCTGAGACGCGGGGACGACGACCTTGAATTCGCGCTTCAGGCCATCAGCATTGGTCTCGGTTACCTGCATCAGTCTATCGCCAATCGAAATAAACGTTGAAGAACACCGGCGGACACCCTGGCCCCTTGCGGGAAGCTTCAGGCGAAACTGGTGCGGGCGAAGGGACTTGAACCCCCACGGTTTTCACCGCCAGAACCTAAATCTGGTGCGTCTACCAGTTCCGCCACGCCCGCATAGGCAGGTGCGCGGCCCCGTCCATCTTTCGAAAAACACGACAGATTTCCAGGTCCGGCCCGCCGGAACGGGTGTCTATAGCACGTATAACGGCAATGATACAGACCCTGTCTCGGGATTTTTCGCCCGCACCGAAAATGATGGGAATCTTAAAATCCTTATAGACTTTGTGGTTGATTTCTTATACTTCCGATCAGTCAAAATATGGAGACCACATCCCATTTTATGGGGAGCGGCATCCATCAAAGGGGTGGGTGAATGTAACCTTTGGGGGTAGATTTGATGGATCTTGATCGTGATGGTCGCGTCGCATTCCTGCAAATCGACGAACGGACCTGTCGGACCCTTCGCGAATTCCGCCCGATCCTGGCGACCCGCATCGACGCCATGCTGGACGCCTTCTACGCCCATGTGAAATCCTATCCCGAAGTGGCCGGCAAGTTCGTCTCCGACGACCGCATCGCCCACGCCGCCGCCATGCAGAAGAAGCATTGGCTGGATTCGGTGTTCGACGGCAATTTCGACGACCGCTACTTCGCCAACGTCACCGAGATCGGCAAGGTCCACCAGCGCATCGGCCTGGAGCCCCGCTGGTACACGGCCGGCTATTGTTTCGTGCTGAACAAGGTGTTCGCCCTGATCGCCGAAACCTATCGCAAGAAGCCGGATGTCGCCGCCGCCACCATGACCGCCGTCAACAAGGCCGCCTTCCTGGACATGGACCTGGCCACCTCGGTCTATATCGAGGCCAACACGGCGGCCATCATCGCCCGCGAACTGGGGGCCAAGGCCGATCATTTCGAACGCGAGGTCAAGGGCGTGGTGTCGCAGGTCGCCACCGCCGCCACCCAGGTGGAAGCCGCGGCGCGGACCATGGCCGCCAACGCCGAGGAAACATCGGGCCAGTCCACCACGGTCGCCGCCGCCGCCGAGGAAGCCACCACCAACATCCAGACGGTGGCCGCCGCCGCCGAGGAACTGTCGTCGTCCATCGAGGAAATCAGCCGTCAGGTGTCGCATTCGGCGTCCATCGCCGCCGGCGCCATGAGCGAGGCGGAACGCACCAACCAGATGGTGGAAAGCCTGTCGGAAGCTGCCGGCAAGATCGGCCAGGTGGTCAGCCTGATCAACGCCATCGCCAGCCAGACCAACCTTTTGGCGCTGAACGCCACCATCGAGGCGGCAAGAGCGGGCGAAGCCGGAAAAGGTTTCGCCGTGGTCGCCAACGAAGTGAAGTCGCTGGCCAACCAGACCGCCAAGGCCACCAACGAAATCGGCACCCAGATCAGCGCCGTGCAGTCGGCCACCCGCGACGCGGTGGGCGCCATCACCGACATCGCCCGGACCATCGGCCAGATCAACGAGATCGCCGGCTCGATCGCCGCCGCAGTCGAGGAACAGGGTGCCGCCACCCAGGAAATCGCCCGCAACGTCCAGCAGGCGGCCATGGGCACCCAG
Source organism: Magnetospirillum sp. 64-120 (assembly GCA_001898825.1). Taxonomy (GTDB): domain Bacteria; phylum Pseudomonadota; class Alphaproteobacteria; order Rhodospirillales; family Magnetospirillaceae; genus Magnetospirillum. Next base: position 97,392 of record MKVK01000011.1, on the reverse strand, counting down.
GAAGTCACCGGCACCATCGCCCGGGTTTCGGCGGCCGCCTTCGAGACCGGCAACACCGCCCGCGAGGTGCTGACCGCCGCCGCGTCACTGGCGCAGAACTCGGGCGTTCTGGAAAGCCAGGTCGACCAGTTCGTCACCGAAATCCGCGCCGGCTGAGCCGGCCCCACGGGATCAGGCCGCGCCCCGCTGGGGCGCGGCCTTTTCGTTTCAGCCCTTCAACAGGGCTTTGACCCCGGCCGAGATCACCACCTTGCCACGGCCCACATAGGCTTCGTGGTTGGTTTCGATGTCGTCCAGCTTGTACAGGTAGTTGACCATCATGCCGCAGGATTGCCGCAGGCCGTTGGAGCTGAGGTCGGCCTGCCAGTTGACCCGTTCCACCCGGGCGCCGTTGGACAGGTGGAAATGCGCCACCGGATCGAGCGCGCGGTCGCCCGACTTGCGTTCCTCGGCCAGATAACGCGCCGCCAGCCGCATCAAGGGCGCCCGCAGCACGTCCGACAGATGCGCGTCGCCCACCCAATCGGGCTCGGCCAACAGGGCCTTCAGGCTGCCCTTGGCGCCCAGTCCGTTGGACACCTGGGCCAGGGCCCGATGCTCGGCAGGCGACAACAAGCCCGGTTCACCCTCGGCCAGCCGGCCTTCCAGCCAGTGGCGGAACCCGGGCATGGGCGAAAGCGTGGCGAAGGTCTTCAGATTCTTGAATTCGCGGGTCAGTTCTTCCACCACCCGCTTGATCAGGAAATTGCCGAACGAAATGCCGTTCAGGCCGCGCTGGGCGTTGTTGATGGAATAGAAGATGGCGGTGTCGGCGGCGTCCGGATTGCCCAGGGGGGCGTTCAAGTCCAGCAACTGCCCCACATCGCCGCTGATGCCCTGCACCAGCGCCACCTCGACGAAGATCAACGGCTCGTCCGGCATGCGCGGATGGAAAAAGGCATAAAGCCGGCGATCGGAATCCAGGCGGTTCTTCAGGTCGTCCCAGCCGCGGATGGTGTGCACCGCTTCGTATTCGATCAGCTTTTCCAAAACGCTGGCCGACGAGTTCCAGGTCAGGCGGCGCAATTCCAGGAAGCCCACGTCGAACCAGGCCGCCAGCAGACCTTTCAGGTCGCCTTCCAAGGCCTGCAGACAGGCGTCGCCCTTGCTCATCCCCGCCAGTTCGGCGCGCAGGTCGACCAGGAACTTGACCCCTTCGGGAAGCGCGTTGAACTGGGTCAAAAGGCGCAGGCGCGGCGGTTCCAGCACCTGTCGCAGCCGCTGTTCGACCACGGCGCGCCTTTCCGGCGGCGCCTGGCGCAGGGCTTCCATGGCCTGGTCCACCGCTTCGGAATCGGGGCCGAATTCAGCGGCCACCAGTTTCAGGAAACGCCGCCGGCCGTCGGGCGACAGTTCCAGGTATTCGCGACCCAGGGCGGCGGCCCGGGCCCGCGCCGAAACCTCGCCGCCCTTGCCGTCCAGGCAGGCCCGCATCTGATCGCGCAACCGCCCCAGATCGTCATCGGGCAGATGGGGGGCGAAGCTGAGGGTTTCGCCGCTTTTCGACGACCCGGCCACTTCCAGCCAGGACTTGGCCAGACCCTTGATGCGGTCCAGCAAGGATGGCGTGGCGGCTTGGGTCATCGACTTTCTCCCCCGGTCTTGCGGTTGTTTATCCCTGTAATTTAGGTGGATTTTCCGGGCGGTAAAGGTTGCGCAGCACCAGGGGCAGGGTTTCGGCCAAATCTTCGGCCACCAATCCGGGGCCGAACGCCGACGCCGCGGCACCGTGCAGCCAGGCCCCGGCGCAGGCGGCGTCGAAACCGTCCATGCCGGTCGCCAGCAAGCCGCCGATCAAACCGGCCAGCACGTCGCCCGAGCCGGCGGTGGCCAGGAAAGGCGGCGCCGCGGCGTTGACCACGGCGCGGCCGTCGGGATGGGCGATCACCGTGTCGGCGCCTTTCAACAGCACCACGGCGCCGGAACAGGCGGCGGCTTGGCGGGCGCGGTCCAGACGCGATCCCTTGATGTCGCCGAACAGCCGGCAGAACTCGCCATCATGGGGGGTCAGCACCGCCGCCGGGGTCAGGAACTTGCGCAGCGAATCCCGGCACGGCGCAAGCCAGCCCAGGGCGTCGGCGTCTATGACGCAGGCGCGGCCCGAATCCAGCACCGCCCGCAACTGCGCCCGCCTGCCCTCGCCCTGGCCGCCGCCCGGCCCCACCACCCAGGCGTTGCGACGAGGATCGGCCAACAGGGTCGGCAAATCCGCTTCGGAAACCACGATGTTGCCGGGATCGGCCATGCGATAGACCGCCAAAGCCTGATCGGGGGCGGCGATGGTCACCAGCCCCGCCCCCACACGGCGCCCGGCGCGGGCCGCCAAACGGGCGGCGCCGGTCATCTCGGCCCCACCCAGCACGGTCAGATGGCCGCGCTGGTATTTGTGCCCGTCGACCTGTGGCCAGGGGAAACGATCCAACCACAAAGCCGGATCGTTTTCGGCCACCGACGGCTCGACCTCGGCCAGCACGGAATCGGGAATGCCGATGTCGGCCACCACCACGTCCCCACACAAGGCACGGCCGGGATACAGCAGATGACCGGGCTTCTTGCGAAAGAAAGTGACGGTGACCAAAGCCTGCGGCGCCACGCCCAGAACCGCCCCGGTGTCGCCGTCCACCCCCGACGGCACGTCCACCGCCACCACCGGCAGCTTGCGGTGTTGGATTTCAACGATCATTTCCGCCGTCGGCTCATCCAGGGGCCGTGCCAGCCCGGCCCCGAACAGGGCGTCCACCACCACGTCGGCCCGGTCCAGCACCGCGGGTTCCAGATTGTCCACCGTGCCCCGCCACAGCCCCGCCATATGGGCTGCGTCGCCTTTCAGGTTGGCGGCGTCGCCCAACAGCGCCAGCCGTACCGCATAGCCGGCGCCACGCAACAAGCGGGCGACGACGAAGCCGTCGCCGCCGTTGTTGCCCGGTCCGCACAGCACCGCCACCCGGCACGGCGGAAAGCGGCGGCGCAGTTCGCGCGCCACCGCCCAGCCGGCGGCTTCCATCAAGCGAGTGCCGGCGATGCCGCCGGCCATGGCCAGCGAATCGGCGCGGTACATTTCGGCGACGCTTAGAATCTCGGCGACCATGCGGACCTCCTTGCTGGATACAGCCTAGCCCTTTCATGGGCTTTGGCGAACCGCGTCCTTGTCGCCCCACCCTTGCGGCGATGCGGGGCATGGGATAGGAAGGTCCTTCACACCAGGGACGGAGAATTTTCGGTGAAGGTGCTGGTCTTAGGCGCCGGGGTCATCGGCGCCACCACCGCATACCACCTGGCCGAAGCCGGGCATCAGGTCGTCGTGCTGGACCGTCAGTCCGGCGCCGGCCTGGAAACCAGCTTCGCCAATGGCGGCCAGATATCGCCCTGCCACGCCGAGCCCTGGGCCAATCCCGGCGTGCTGCCGAAAGTGCTGAAATGGCTGGGCCGCGAAGACGCGCCGCTGCTGTTCCGCTGGAACCGCTTCGACCCTGCCCTGTGGGCCTGGGGCCTGCGCTTCGTCGCCAACTGCACCAGCGCGCGGGCGGTGCAAAATACCGAACGCACGCTGCGGGTGGCGCTTTATTCCCGCGCCTGCCTGCAGGAACTGCGCGATCGTCTGGCCCTGGATTACGACCAGCGTACCCAGGGCATCCTGCATGTCTACCGATCCGCCCGCGAATTCGACCAGGGCTGCCGCGCCGCCCGCTTGATGAACCAATACGGCCTGGACCGCCAGATCCAGGACCGCGCCCAATGCGTCGCCATCGAACCGGCCCTGGCCGCCGTGGCGCCGCAACTGGCCGGCGGCATCCTGACCCCCGGCGACGAAAGCGGCGACGCCCACAAGTTCACCCGCGCCATGGCCGATCACGCCGCCCGGCTGGGGGCCGAGTTCCGCTATGGCACCACCGTCACCCATCTGACCCGCGACGGCGACACGGTGACCGGCACCGCCACCGATCGCGGCGTCATCACCGCCGACGCGGTGGTGCTGGCCCTGGGATCGTGGAGCCCGCTGCTGTCACGCCCCGCCGGCATCCGGCTGCCCGTCGTGCCGGCCAAGGGCTATTCCATCACCCTGGCCGCCGACGGCCCGGCGGCGCCCACCGTGTCGGTGACCGACGACGAACACAAGATGGTCTATTCCCGTCTGGGCGACCGCCTGCGCGCCGCCGGCACCGCCGAGATGGCCGGGCATGACCCGTCGCTCAACGAAAGACGCTGGCGGCTGATCGTCGAGCGCGCCCGCGCCCTGTTCCCCGGTGCCGGCGATTTCGATCATGTGGAGCCCTGGGCCGGCCTGCGCCCGGTCACCCCCGACAGCGTGCCGCTGATCGGCAGGACCCGGCTGCGCGGGCTGTGGCTGAACACCGGCCACGGCACCTTGGGCTGGACCATGGCCTGCGGTTCGGCCCGCTTGCTGGCCCAGTTGATGGGCGGCCAAAGCCCCGACATCGACCCCACTGGACTGGGGATCGAGCGCTTCAAGATTTCACTTTAAGAGTCGTCATTTTCTGTTTCTTTTTCGGAGCTTGCGGGAATTTCCTCAGGTTTCTTTCGACGCTTGACCGGGTGGTGCGACCACGGCCTGTCGCCCTGCCAGCGGGCCACCGAGTCCACCCGGCCCGAGGACAGCCACAGGACATGGGCGCCACCGCGCCACAGGTCGAAGCGGTCGATCACCCGGGCGCGGCCCCGGCACTTGTCGCGCAGCGGCACCGCCGCGATCACCCAATCGGCGCTGGCGCAGGCATCTTGCACCGCCTCGTCCTTTTGCACATAAGCCACCCGGCGATCCCGGTCCCGCCACAGACAGAAGCCGGCGCCACAGGCCAGATTTTGATCGGCGCTGACGGCGTTCTTGGGCCAGGGCTCGTCCGACAACGGCCCGGCGCGGCGTTCCCAGGTGTCGCGCAACAATCGTCCACCCCGGTTGACAAGTAGCGAACCGTCGGCCATGCGGACGGCGAAGGAATAGCCGCGGCCATCCACCAGAATATCCGGCGGGGTGACGGTCAGGAATCCGGCCAAGCCGGCCCCCATGGGCAGCAAACCCCACAAGCGCCATGTTTCCTTCCATAGACCCAGCCACAGCCCGCCCAGGGTAAAGGCCGCCAGCCCCCAGGACGGCAAGGGCGGCAAAAGCGTGGCCGCACCGGGCAAGGACGCCACCTGGGCCGCCACCCAGTTGATGGCGTCGACGCCCCAGCCCAACGGCACCAGGGCCAGACCATCCAGCCCCAAGGGCATCAGCAGCAGGGCCACCATGGCCGATGGCATCACCACCGCGCCGGTCAAAGGCACCGCCGCCAGATTGGCCAACAACGAGAACGGCGCGAAGCGGTTGAAATGATAGGCGCCGTAAAGGGCGGTGGCCGAACCGGCGACCAACGACGACAGCATCAGCCCCACCACGTACAGCGCCACCCGGTGATGCCACGCCTTGTGATTGGCGCCCCAGGCGGAAAGCGGCCCCGCCAGCTTTTCATAGCTGGCGATCAGCGCCATGACGGCGGCGAAGGACATCTGGAAGCTGGGACCGATCAACGCCTCGGGGGACAGCAGCAGCACCCCGATGGCCGCCCACGCCACCAGTCGCATGGACAAGGCGGATCGGTCCAGCAGCACCGCCAGCAGCACGATTCCGGTCATCACGAAGGCCCGTTGCGCCGGCACCGGGGCACCGGCCAGCAGCATGTAGAAAAAGGTCGCCAGCATGGCCAGACCGGCCGCCCATTTCTTGATGGGATGGCGCAGCGCCACACTGGGGATCAGGGCCAACCCACCGCGCAGGACGAAAAACGCCATGCCGGCCAGCAGGCTCATATGCAGGCCGGAAATGGACAGCAGGTGGGCCAGGCCGGAATCGCGGTAATCATCCAGCACCCCACGGGGAATGGCCGAGGTCTCGCCGGTCACCAAGGCCGCCGCCACCCCGCCGGTGCCGCCGGGCAACTGCCGGGTCATGCGCTCAAGGATGATCTGACGCAGGCGGTTCAGCCCCCAGGCGCTGGGCGATGGCGTAACGATTTGGGGGGCGGACAGTCCGGTCCCCACCGCCCCCAGCCCCATGAACCAGGCATGGCGGGCGAAATCGAAGGCACCAGGCGCCATGGGTTGCGGCGGCGGCACCAGAATGGCGTCCAGGCGGATGACCGCCCCCACCGGCACCGGATCGTTCTGCTTCAGGCGCAGTCGCAGCTTGGCAGGAACGGGGCCGTCCCAATCCAGGCGCGGCTGGATCAGGGTGACCCGCTGACCACCTTCGGCCAGGGGTTCGACTTCGTCCGCCAGCCCTTGCACCACCACCCGGCCGCTGGGCCGTTCCAGCACCGGGGCGGCCACCCAGGCCGAACGGGCTTGGGCGGCGGCGAAGCCCAGGGCGACGAAGACCAGGGGCCAGCCCACCAGGAACCCCAGGCCCCAACGGCGCAAGACCACCGCAACGCCCAGCGCCAGGGCCACGCACACAGCGCCCAGCCCCCCCGGCGGCTCGACGCCCAGCCCGAAATAAACGGCGATGCCCAGCCCCAGGAAGACCGGCAGCCACAGCGGCCAACGCTCGCGTTCGAGCAAAAGCCGCTGCACCATGGGATCACTGTCCCTTGCGCCGTTTCCACGCCCAGCCGGCCAGGGACAGGGCCATCAGGGCCTGGGCCCAGGGACCGGCCAGGGTAAAGGCCGGGGCGTCCAGGGTGGGGAAAATCCACGCTCGCAAGCCCATGCCGCCGATGGCGTCCAAAACCTCTGGCAACAGCCCGTACAACAGCACCGCCAGAACCAGCAACAGCAAGGTGGTGCGGCGCCGCGACAGCAGCCGCACCGCCGCCACCAAGGCGATGTCGCGCACGAACAGCGCCAGGGCGGCGGCGGCCAAGCTCCATTCCCGCCCGCCCGACAGCACGCTGACGGCACCCAAGATGACCGCCAGCACCGCCACCGGCAGCCAGGACGGCAACAGCGACCAGCGCTTGGCCCAAGTCCCGGCCAGCATCAGCCGCTTGACGTCTGCAACATGCCAAGGCGTGGTGAACAGCGACACATAGGCCAAGGCCGCGCCGGCCAAGGCGGCGATTCCGGTGACCACCGGCAGCGGCGGCACCAGATCGCCGGCGAACAAGAAGCCGCTGCAGAACGCCATCTGGTAGACGGCAAAAGCCAGATAGGGCCAGGGCGACGGCGCATGCCCCAAGTGACGGCGCACCATCCAGGCCAGTCCCAGCAACCACCAGCCCAGGGTCACCACCTGCTGGGTCAAGGTGAAGGAACCGACATCGAACTGGGCGCCGAACCAATGGATTTCAGTGCCCCATTCGCGCACCACCGACGACAAGGCCGCCGCCATGCCCAGGCTGGGAATGCCGGCGACGATGCCGACCACCTGGGCCAAGGCGGTGGAGCCACGCCGCCGGTTGGCGTCGAAACCGTGCAACAGCATGGCCACCATCAACGCCGCCGCTTGGCCCGACAGGCCGCCGATCAGGATGCCGGCCAATTCCTCGGCGGCCATTTTTCCGGGAACGAAAGGCAGGGCCAGCAGACACCAGACGGCGCCGTACCACACATAGATGGTGCCCCCCACCAGCTTGCCCAAAGCCAGCCCCACCGGGTTGACCGCCGACAGGCGCTGGATGTCCCAGGTGCCCTGCGCCACTTCGTCGGCGAAGGATTCAGCGGCCAGCCTTGTGCCCCACAGCAACAGCAGGAAATAAAGGGCATAGCCGATCCATTCCGCCAGATCGGGGGTGCCGATCAGATGCAGGCCGGCCAGCACCAGTCCCAGCAGCACCGGCATCAGCACCAGACGGGTCGGCGTCAATTCCAGCCACAGGCAGCGCTGCAACTCGGGATTGACGCGCAGCAGCGAGGACGCGCTCATGCTTTTTCTCCCAGATACAGCTTTTCCAGATGGCCGCCGGTGGGGGCCAGATCGGTGACCATGACGCCTTGGTCCATCAAGTGACGCAGCAGGTGGTGGCGGGCCAAGGGTTCGCCGGCGAAGCTGAATTCGATGTCGCCGCCGACGATTTGCGCCTCGGCCACCTCGGACAAGCCTTGCAATCCGGCCAAGGCGTCGCGGGCGTCGCCGACCAAGCCCAAGCGCCAGCGCGAACGCGGTGCCTGGGCGCCGCCCAGAACGGCCAGCTGGGCGGAATGGCCGTCGCGCAGGGCCAGCATGTGGGTCGAGTAATCTTCCAACTCGGACAAGATGTGCGACGACACCACGATGGTCATGCCGGCCGAATTTAAATTACGGATCAGCGTGGAAAGATGGCGCCGGGCCTCCGGATCCAGGCCCGAGGCCGGTTCGTCCATCAGCAGCAGACGCGGGCGGTGGGCCAGGGCGCGGGCGATGGCCAGACGCTGGCGCAGGCCGCGCGACAGCGCGCCGGCCTTTTGCTCCATGCGTTCGGACAACCCCACGGCTTCCGCCGCCCAGATGCTGGCCGCCTCCATGTCGTGGCTGTCCAAGCCTTGGATGGCGGCGGCGTGCAACAGATTGCGGCGCACCGTCAACTCGTCGTAGACGCCGAAGAAATCCTGCTGGAAACCCAATCGTGTATGGGCCAGACGCGGCTGGTCCAGGACATCGACGCCATCGACGGCGATGGAACCGGCCAAGGGCCGTTCCAGTCCGGCCAGACACCGCAACAACGTGGTCTTGCCGGCGCCGTTGGGACCGACCAAGGCGGTGACCGAGCCGGCGGGCAGGTCAAACCCCACCTGATCCAGCGCCCTTGTCGTGCCATATTCGAAGACCAGATTGCGAACGCTGACGAAATCCGCGGTCATTTGAAGTCCTTGGTTTGCGTGGGAACTGACAACTATCCATTGTGCGGGCGCTTTGTCAAACGCCCACCCCCACCTAGCCGTTCGCGTGGGAAAAAACCCATCCTATCGGGCGGGAATTTTGCATTCCGATGCGATGATCGGGCTGTCATGGACGAAAGAATATGCTACAGAGTTCGCCAGCGCCAAATTTGTTCATGGAGCGTCGCGCAATAATCATGCAGGTCGTCACCCGTTTCGCCCCCTCGCCCACTGGATTTCTGCACATTGGCGGTGCCCGCACGGCGCTGTTCAACTGGCTGTTTGCCAAGCACCACGGGGGCCGCTTCCTGCTGCGCATCGAAGACACCGACCGGGCACGTTCGACCCAGGAAGCGGTGGACGCCATTTTCGACGGCCTGACCTGGCTGGGCCTGGAAGGCGACGGCGAACCGGTGTTCCAGTTCGCCCGCATGGACCGTCATGCCGAAGTGGCCCGCCAGTTGGTGGCCGAAGGCAAGGCCTATTACTGCTATTGCACGCCCGAGGAACTGGACGCCATCCGCGCCGAACAAAAAGCCCAGGGCAAGCCCATGCGCTATCCCGGCATCTGGCGCGACCGTCCGGCCAGCGACGCCCCTGCCGGTGTGCCCGGCGTGGTGCGCCTGAAGGCCCCGCAAGAGGGCGAGACCATCATCGACGACATGGTCCAGGGCGAAGTCAAGGTGGCCAACGTCCAACTGGACGACATGGTCTTGCTGCGCGCCGACGGCACCCCCACTTATATGCTTTCCGTCGTGGTGGACGATCACGACATGGGCATCACCCACGTCATCCGTGGCGACGACCATCTGACCAACGCCTTCCGCCAGTACCAGCTGTACAAGGCGTGCGGTTGGGACGTGCCGCGTTTCGCCCATATCCCGCTGATCCACGGCCCCGACGGCGCCAAGCTGTCCAAACGCCACGGCGCGCTGGGCGCCGAAGCCTATCGCGACATGGGCTTCCTGCCGGAAGCCATCCGCAATTACCTGCTGCGCCTGGGCTGGAGCCATGGCGACGACGAGATCATCAGCACCGAGCAGGCGGTGGAATGGTTCGGTCTGGATGCGGTGGGCCGTTCGCCGTCGCGTTTCGACATGACCAAGTTGACCAACCTCAACGGCCATTACATGCGCATCGCCGATGATGCCCGTCTGGTCGAACTGTTGACGCCCTTGATCGCCGCCAAGCTGGGCCACGACGTGGACACTGAATCCAAGTCCCGCCTGCTGGCCGGCATGTCGGGGTTGAAGGAACGGGCCAAGACCTTGGTGGAACTGGCCGATCTGGCCGCCTTTTACGCCCGTCGTCGGCCCCTGGCGCTCGACGACAAGGCCGCCAAGGTAGCCGCCGACGCCGACCAGATGGCGTTGCTCGCCGAATTCGCCGCCCTGATCGAGGGGGGGGAATGGAAAAAGGATGTTCTGGAGGAAGCCGCCCGCGTCTACGCGGAAGGCAAAGGCCAGAAACTGGGTAAGGTGGCGCAGCCGCTTCGGGCCGCGTTGACCGGATCCTCGGTCTCTCCCCCCATCTTCGAAGTGATGGAGGTGTTGGGCAAGACCGAGACTTTGGGCCGTATCGCCGATTGCGTCGGAAAGGATCGGCCCTGAACGAAACCGCCGCACGCCCGACCGGCATGTGGCACGGCATAACACTCGCACACTAGTGTGGATCACGGGGAAAGCTGACATGAGCACTAAGGAAAGCGTTACGCTGATCAACAACAGCACCGGAAAGCAGGTTGAATTCCCCCTGCATTCGGGCACCGTCGGTCCGAAGGTCATGGATATCCGCAAGCTGTACAGCGACCTGGATGTCTTCACCTACGACCCCGGCTACACCTCGACCGGTTCCTGTAAGTCGGCCATCACCTACATTGATGGCGACAACGGCGTCCTGCTGCATCGCGGCTATCCCATCGAACAACTGGCCGAACAGTGCGACTTCCTGGAAGTCGCCTATCTGATCCTGAAGGGCGAACTGCCCAACGCCGAACAGAAGCTGAAGTTCGAGCAGGACATCACCCGCCACTCGATGCTGAACGAGCAGATCTCGTTCTTCTTCCGCGGTTTCCGTCGTGACTCGCACCCCATGGCCGTGATGTGCGGCGTGGTCGGCGCCATGGCCGCCTTCTACCACGACTCGACCGACATCAACGACCCGCATCAGCGCATGGTCGCCAGCTATCGTCTGGTCGCCAAGATGCCGACCATCGTCGGCTGGGCGTACAAGTACAGCCAGGGCCAGCCCTTCATGTACCCGCAGAACCAGCTGACCTATGCGGAAAACTTCCTGCACCTGATGTTCGCCACGCCGTGCGAGCCCTACAAGGTCAGCCCGGTCCTGTCCAAGGCCATGGACCGCATCCTGATCCTGCACGCCGACCACGAACAGAACGCCTCGACCTCGACCGTCCGTCTGGCCGGCTCGTCGGGCGCCAACCCGTTCGCCTGCATCGCCGCCGGCATCGCCTCGCTGTGGGGTCCCGCCCATGGCGGCGCCAACGAAGCCGTGCTCGAAATGCTGCATGAAATCGGCAGTGTCGACCGCATCCCCGAATTCATCGCCAAGGCCAAGGACAAGGACGATCCGTTCCGCCTGATGGGCTTCGGTCACCGCGTCTACAAGAACTACGACCCGCGCGCCAAGATCATGCAGAAGACCTGCCATGAAGTTCTGGCCGAACTGGGCAAGCAGGACGACCCGCTGTTGAAGCTGGCCATGGAACTGGAACGCATTGCCCTGGAAGACGAATACTTCGTCCAGCGCAAGCTGTTCCCCAACGTGGACTTCTATTCGGGCATCATCTTCCGCGCCATGGGCATCCCGACCCAGGTGTTCACCTGCCTGTTCGCCCTGGCCCGCACCGTCGGCTGGATCGCCCAGTGGAACGAAATGCTGACCGACAGCGACCAGAAGATCGGTCGTCCGCGCCAGCTGTACATCGGCGAAAACGTCCGCGATGTCCCGCCGCTCTCCAAGCGCTAAGCGGAACATCCGCCTGGTGGCGTCCGAGGGGCAGCGCGTGAACGCGCCGCCCCATCGGATCGCCGGGCCCGCCAACGACAACAAGGGGCCTTTGGCCCTGCGTTTGAAGAAGGCGGCATTCCTGCTCGCCCTGGCCGTGATGGCCGCGGCGACCATATGGATGGGACTGCATTAAAGAAAAACCCGCCTTCCGGCGGGTTTTTTTATTCTTGCTCCGGTTCCTGAACCTTGGCCGCGTTGTTGGCCAGGGCACGGCCGATCAGCAGCTTGGCGACGATCAAGCCGGCGCCGAACACCAGGCCCGAGACGATGGCGATCGCTTGGATGCTCATGAACACTCTCCGTCATTGACTTTACCAAGCTATAGCATCGTCCCCCCGGCTGCTGCTATGGTCCGCACGCGTTTCACCCCCAGGAGAATTTCATGGCTTCGCAAATCCGCGCCTCGCACATCCTGCTCATGTACAAGGGCTCCATGCGCTCGACCGCCACCCGTTCGCAGGACGAGGCCCTGGCGCAGATCAACGAATTGAAGGCCCAGTTGGCCAATGGCGCCGACTTCGCCCAATTGGCCGCCCAGCATTCCGATTGCCCGTCCGGCCAAGGCGGCGGCGATCTGGGCATGTTCGGCCAGGGCATGATGGTGCCGGCTTTCGACGAAGCCGCCTTCGCCCTGCAGGTGGGGCAGTTGTCCGACGTGGTGGAAACGCCGTTCGGCTATCACCTGATCCAGCGCACCGAACCGGAAGCCCAGATTCGCGCTTCGCACATCTTGTTGATGTATGACGGCTCGATGCATTCGGAAGCCACCCGGTCGAAGGCCGAAGCCCAGGCGCTGATCAAGGACATCAAGGAACAGATCAACAAGGGCGCCAATTTCGCCAAGATGGCCATCGAATATTCCGACTGCCCGTCGGGCCGTGAAGGCGGCGATCTGGGCGAGTTCGGTCGCGGCCAGATGGTGGGCGAATTCGAAAGCGCCGCTTTCGCCCTGGACCTGGACCAGATTTCCGATGTGGTGGAAACCCCCTTCGGCTATCACCTGATCCAGCGCACCGCCTGATCTCGGAACATCGTCATCGCCGGGCTTGACCCGGCGATCCATGGCGGTGTGCCGCCATCCACATGGATGCCCGGGTCACGCCCGGGCATGACGATTTTCGGAGGACGCCATGCCGCTGGATTGCACCAATCCCTTGGGTGACAGCCGGACGGCCCTTGGCCCCGTTCTCTATCGCTGCCGCCAATGTGGCGCCTTGATCTCTCGCCATGACTGGCTGCTGCCCATGGGCGGCGACCATGAACACGTCGTGTTCAATCCGGCTGGGATGATTTTCCGGGTGTGGTGTTTCGCCGATGCCCAGAACCTGCGCCTGATGGGCGTGCCATCCGCTGAATTCACATGGTTCAAAGGCTATCTGTGGCAAATCGCGCTTTGCGCGCAATGCGGCACCCATCTGGGGTGGCGCTATGACGGCGACACGTTGCCGCCGCGTTTTTACGGCCTGATCCACGACCGTTTGGTCACCTGACGGCGCCGCCCCTGCCCTGCTTCAGGAACGGCACCGCCAAGCGTCCATCAGTGACCCGGGTTGACGCGCAGGCGCTCGACCACTTGGCCCTTCTTGAAATGGGAATCGACGATTTCGTCGTAATCAGCGGCTTCCACCGGCTGATACCAGACACCTTCCGGATAGACCACCATCAAGGGGCCGTTGCCGCAAAAGCCCAAACAGCTGGCTTGGGCCAGGCTGACACCCTTGTCCCACAGCATGTGCTTTTGGAAGCGCGCCATCATCTGGTCGAACATGGCGGCGCCGCCGCCCTTGGAGGTGCAGCAGCCGCGTGGATGACCGGCCGGACGCGAGGTGCCGCAAACGAAGACGTGGTACTTGTGGGACATCAGGGTATCTCCTTGTTTGGAACTGTCCTAAACAAGAAAATACCCTGAAAGACCTATGGTTACCAGTGCCCATATAAAAAATATGGGCTTTCCACCCTGACGGGCCTTAGCCCTGGCGGGCGGGCAACTCGGCGGCGCTGCACAGGTCGTAACGCATCATGGCGTTGTCCACGGTCTTGCCGGTCAGTTCGCGCCACTTGTTCATGGCGTTGGTGCGGTCGAAGGGGCCGTGCACTTCCAAGGTCTTGCCGGCGGCGATGACGTCGAACGAGGTATCGGCGTATTCGCCGCCCACCACGTACCAGCTGTCGTCGCTTTGGTCTTCGTCGGCGCGGATGAAATAGCGGATCATGGCGTTGTCCACGGTCTTGCCGGTCAGCGCACGCCAGCAGACATGGGCTTCTTCCTGCATGCCGAAGGGGCCGAAACGCTCTTCCTTTTGGCCGCTAGCAATGGTGGTGAACGAGGTGTCGGCGTATTCGCCGCCGACGACATAGAACTTCTTGGCCATGGGTGTGTTTTCCCCTACTCCATCGGGTGGCTGGGCGGTGCTTGCTTATACCCTAAGCCGCGCCAGGAAGAAATATCCTTCCGACATGGGAAGACGAAATCAAGGCGGCAGCTTTTTCCTACCGCAACAAAATGACTTTTCTTGTTTTTCAATGGATTACGATTGGCACACCGCCTGCATTGGACCGACCAGCCCTTTTCAACCAGGAGCATCCCATGCAAGTGGCCAGCACCAACCCCAATTCCGCCGCCCTGATGCAGCGGGTGGACAAGCCCGACACCCACGACACCCGCAAGCAGGACAACGCCAGCCAATCGCTGTTCGCCAGCTACGCCTTTGGCCCCATGGACCTGCAGAAGCTGGATCAGAAGACCGAAAAGCGTGACGACACCTCGACCAGCGGCGTCGGTTTCGGCAAGAATCCGCTGTCGGCGTCGTCGCTGTCCTTCGTCACCTCGGTGCAGGACGTGGGAAGCTCGGACAGCGGGACCAAGGCATAAGGCTGGACATCGGCCCGTTCTGGGCTTATCTCCACCCCCATGACCAAGACCATTCATGTGATCGGCGGCGGACTGGCGGGCTGCGAAGCGGCCTGGCAGATCGCCAAGCGCGGAACCGACGTGGTGCTGCACGAGATGCGGCCCCACCGCCCCACCCCGGCCCACCAGACCGATGGTCTGGCCGAGCTGGTCTGTTCCAACTCGTTGCGCTCGGACGACGCCGATTACAATGCCGTCGGCCTGCTGCATGAAGAACTGCGCAAGGCCGGCTCGCTGATTTTGCAATCCGCCGACGCCAACAAGGTGCCGGCCGGCGGCGCCTTGGCAGTGGACCGCGACGGCTTTTCGGCCAGTGTCGAACAGGCGTTGTCGGCCCTGCCCAACGTCACCATCAAGCGCGAGGAAATCACCGCCCTGCCGCCCGAGGATTGGGACAACGTGGTGATCGCCACCGGGCCGTTGACTTCGGAACCTTTGGCCAAGGCCATCCGCGAGCAAACCGGCGAGGATTCGCTGTCGTTCTTCGACGCCATCGCGCCCATCATCCACAAGGACAGCATCGACTTTTCCAAGGCGTGGTACCAGTCCCGCTATGACAAGGGCGAAGGCTCGGACTACATCAATTGTCCGCTGTCGAAAGACGAGTATTACGCCTTCATCGACGCGCTTTTGGCCGGCGAGAAAGTGCCGTTCCACGATTGGGAAAAGGACACGCCCTATTTCGAAGGCTGCCTGCCCATCGAGGTGATGGCCGAACGCGGCCGCGACACCCTGGCCTATGGCCCGGGCAAGCCGGTGGGGCTGACCAACCCCAACGGCCCCAAGCCCTTCGCCGTCATCCAGTTGCGCCAGGACAACAAGCTTGGCACCCTTTACAACATGGTGGGCTTCCAGACCAAGCTGCGCCACGGCGAGCAGGTGCGCATCTTCCGCACCATCCCCGGCCTGGAAAACGCCGAATTCGCCCGCCTGGGCGGCCTGCACCGCAACACCTTCGTCAACGGCCCCAAGGTGCTGGACGGACAATTGCGCCTGAAGGCCCAGCCGCGCCTGCGTCTGGCCGGCCAGATCACCGGCTGCGAAGGTTATGTGGAAAGCACCGCCATCGGTCTGCTGGCCGGCCTGGCCGCCAGCGCCCAGGCTTTGGGCGGCGAATTCATAGCACCGCCGGCCACCACGGCGCTGGGCGCTATTTTGGCCCACGTCACCGGCGGCGCCCATGTGGACACCTATCAGCCGATGAACGTTAATTTCGGGCTGTTCCCGCCGGCCCCGGAAAGGGACGAGCGCGGCAAGAAGATCAAGGGCCGCGACCGCAAGAAACTGTACAGCGATCGCGCGCGTGCCGACATCACGCCCTGGTTATCGCAACTTTAACGCATATTTTTTGCGCAGCTTTGCCGCCAAGAGCCTGCTTAACAAGCAGGCTCTTTTGCGTTGCAGCAAAATCCACCAGGGATTTCAACGCCACCGGGAATGGCATACGCCTTGCTAGGTTAGAGGGTATCTAATCCCCCACTTCCCAGCCGGAGGTGATCATGCAAGGTTTCGTGTCCGCAGCCGCTTTGGGCGGCTTCGCCGTTCCGGCGGCGGCCTTGATCGTGGCGGCGCCGCCGCTTTTTCTGGATGCCCGCCGCTTGGGCAAGACCTCGGCCCAGACCTTGGAGCGCATCAGCCTGATCATCGCCGCCGGCCGGCTGATCCACGAATTGCAGCGCGAGCGCGGGCTGTCGGTGGGTTTCCTGTCCAAGCCCGAAGGGGACGGCACGGCGGTGGCCAGCCAAAGGCAGCATACCGACACGGCCCATGGCGCCTTCGGCGACTTGTTCAGCCGACAGCCGGCCGATCCGGTGAACGACGCGGTGACCCAAGCGCTGAACGGCTTGACCGCCCATCGTCACAGCGTCGACAGCCGCAAGCTGACGCCGACGCAGGCCGCCTTGGGCTATTCCGGACGCATCGGCACCTTGCTGGACCTGATCGCGCTGGGGGTGAAAAGCTCGGCTCGCGGTCGGCTGGCCCGCCTGGGCACCGCCTATCTGAACCTGATTTCGGCCAAGGAAGCCGCTGGCCAGGAACGCGCCCACCTGACCGGCCTGCTGGCCGCCCCCAATGTGGAAGCCGCCGCCCGGCGCCGCGCCCACGATCTGCGCGAACAGCAGGACATGCTGCTGAAATTGTTCGCCGAGGGGGCCGGCAGCGAATTGGCGCGGTTTTCCCGCGCCACCTTGGCCGATTCGGAACGGGTTGTCACCTCGCTGCGCTATGGGGCGCTTTCGGAAGACGCCAGCGTGCACCGTCCGACCGCCGCCATGTGGTTCGAAGCCGCCACCCGGCGCATCGACGCCTTGAAGGAAGTGGAAATGCGCCTGGAAGAGACCATGAACCATGCCGCCCTGGCGGTGCAGGGACGCTCGCGCCGCAATCTGCGCTGGCTGTTGGCGGCGGTGTTGGGATCGGCGGGATTGTTGGGCGGCATCGCCACCGCCGCAGCCGGAGTTTGGTGATGACTCCCATCATCGATTTGGGCATCCGTCCCAAGGTTGTGCTGACCCTGTCGTTGTGCGTCTGCGCCCAGCTTTGCGTGGCCGTGGCCGTCGCCTTGGAACTGCCCGCAGCCACGGTCCTGGGCATCATCACCGGCGGCACCGTCTCGGCCCTGGGCCTGGGGGCCTGGATCTTGTGGCGCCATCTGGCGCGTCCCATGGGGGTGCTGACCCAGGCCATGTCCGACCTGGCGTCGGGCAGCGATTCCCAATGCCCCGACCTGGCCGATCGCGGCGACGAGATCGGGGTCATGGCCTCGGCCTTTGCGGTGTTCAAGGAAACCAGCGCCAACATGACGCGCCTTCAGGCCGAACAAGAGGAACTGAAGCTTCGCGCCGAGGAAGCCCGCCGCGAACAGACGCAAAAGCTGGCCGACGCCCTGGAAACCAACGTCCGCAGCAACGCCACCCAGCTTTCCCAGAAGACCGGCGAGATCATCGCCATCGCCGAGGATGTGGGCCACAACACCGAACGCCAGGGCCAGGGCGACGTCCTGGGCGTCGCCGAGGCTTCCATGCGCACCACCGCCAACGTCGCCTCGGTCGCCACCGCCATCGAACAACTGTCGGCTTCGGTTGGCGAAATCGGCAGTCAGGCGCATCGGGCATCGACCATCGCCACCAAGGCGGCCGAGGACGCCCGGCGCACCGACCGCATGGTCGCCACCCTGGCCGAGATCGGCGGCCGTGTCGGCTCCATGGTGGGGTTGATCGATTCCATCGCGCGCCAAACCAACATGCTGGCCATGAACGCCACCATCGAAGCGGCCCGCGCCGGCGAAATGGGCAAGGGTTTCGCCGTGGTGGCCGCCGAAGTGCGCAAGCTGGCCGACCAGACCGCCCAAGCCACCGCCGAGATCGGTCAGCAGGTGCACGGCATCCAGCAGGTGACAACCGACACGGTGGCCGCCATCCAGGAAATCGCCGCCACCATCGACGACATCGACCATGTCAGCGCCTCTATCGCCGGCGCCGTGGAACAGCAAGGCGCGGCCACCCGCGAGATCGCCGCCAGCATGAGCGCGGTCAACACCGACGCCCGCACCCTGGCCGACGGCGTGGCCCAAGTGACCCTGACCTCGGCGCGGGCCTTCGCTTCGGCCATCCGGGTGATCTGGGCCGCCGAAGATTTGGAAGAACCCACCGGCAAGCTGTCGCGCGACGTGGATTCCTTCCTGCACACCGTTCTAGCTTAAGGGGGCTGAGAGTGGGACAAACCCTGGATTACAAGTTCGATGGCGATTCCATCCATCTTTCCGGCGATCTGGTGTTCGACGCCCATCCGCAATGGCGTCAGATGCTGCGCCAGATGCCGGCACCACGCCCCAATTCCCGCATCCGTCTGGACATGACCGGGCTGCGGCAGTTGGATGCCGCCGGTCTGGGCCTGCTGCTGATCACCCACGACACCCTGAAGGCGCAAGGCGCCAGCCTGACCGTGACGGCACCACAAGGTCAGGTGCGCCGCGTCCTGGAAGTGTCGGGTTTCGCCGCCATGGTGGAAATCGAATCTTAAAGGCTGTCCCACCAATGCCGCACAGCTGACGGGTCAGCCGGCAGGACACGTCCGGCGCCGCCGGTAAATTCAGCCCAGGCGTCCAGTTGGTCGGCCCCCAAACAGGTCAGCATGGGCACGCCTTCCGCCATCAGCGCCAGCATTTCGGCGGACAGTCCGCCACCCGCCGCTTCCAGCTTGCCGAAACGGTTGACCACCACCAGAACCGCGCGCTCGGCCAGGGCACGGCGCAGCACCACCGAGGCTTCGGCGATTCCCGAGGGGTCCAGGCGACAGGATTCGGATTCCGATCCCAGATCCTGGGTGATGGCATAGGTGTGGCCGCTTTCCACGTCCACCAGATGCATGTCGGGGTGATGACGCTGGATCAGTCCCCGCACCTTGACGCCCTGGGCCGCCAATTCCCCGACAAAAGCTTCCAGCACCTGGCTGGCATGATCGCCACCGATGGCGGCGATGGGCAGAGTTTGGCTCATACCACCACCCGCACCGACGGGAAGGTCAGGATCACCGTCGTGCCGCGGTTCACTTCAGATTCCAGTTCCAGGCTGCCGCCGTGCAATTCCATGAATTCGCGGGCCAGCGGCAGGCCCAGGCCGGTGCCTTCCTGCTTGGGGGCCAACAGGTTGTGCACCTGCCCAAAGGGCTGCAACACCTTGGGGATGTCCTCGGCGGCGATGCCGCAGCCATTGTCGGCGATGGTCAGGCGCACGCTTCCACCCACATGGGCGGCGTCGATGGTGATCTGCCCGCCGCGACCGCTGAACTTCGAGGCGTTGACCACCAGATTCAGCAAAATCTGCTTGATCAGGCGTTCGTCGCCCTTGATCTGCGGCATGTCGTCGGGGCACGAGGTCAGCACCGTCTGCTGCTTGGCGGTGACGCTGGGACTGGTCAGCCGCACCGCCGACTGGATCAGTTCGGGAATGAAGATGGCGGTTTCGTGCAGGTCGATCTTGCCGGCTTCGACCCGGGCCACGTCCAGGATGTCGTTGATCACCCTGAGCAGATGATGGGCCGATTCGCCGATATCGGCGATGAAGCTGCCCAGCTTGGCCCGCTCGGCGTCGTTCATCTGCGATTCGGCCAGTTCGGAAAAGCCGATGATGGCGTTCAGCGGCGTGCGCAATTCGTGGCTCATATTGGCCAGGAAGGTGCTTTTGGCCCGGCTGGACGATTCGGCCACGTCGCGGGCGGCGCGGGCCTGTTCCTCGGCCTGGGTGCGGCGGCTGATTTCCTGGCGCAACCAGGCGGTGCGTTCGTCCACCGCCTTTTGCAGGTCGTCGTGGGACCGGCGCAGCAGGTCCTCGGCTTGCTTACGTTTGGTGATGTCACGCGAAATGCCGGCCAGGCCGACCACCCTGCCGCCCAGATGGATGGGCACCTTGGTGGTGGACAGCCAGGTGGTCGATCCGCTTTGGTCCACCACGGTCTCCACATGGTCGATCAGCGGCACGCCACGCGTGATCAGATCCTGTTCCTGCGCCTCGACCGGGTCGGCGGCGACGTGGGGGATCAGGTCGCCCAGCATGTGACCTTGGGCTTCCAGCACCGAATCCAGCCCCAGCATGGCCGCCTGGGCCGGGTTGATGCGGGTGAAATGCAAGGTGGAATCCTTGAAGAAGATGGCGTCGGGGACGTTGTCCATCAGCGCCTGCAGCAAAGTGCGCTCACGTTCCAGGGTCCGGCCCAGACGCCAGCGGTCGGCGGCGGTGCGCACCACCACCTTCAGTTCCAGCGGGTTCCACGGCTTGGACAGATAGGCGTGAATCTGCCCCATGTTGACCGCCTTGACCAAGGCGTCCAGGTCGGAATAACCGGTCACCAGCACGCGGGTGGCGTCGGACACTTCCCGCACCCGGCCCAGCAATTCGGCCCCGGTCATGCCCGGCATGCGTTGGTCGGACAGGATCACCGCCATGTCGTGTTCGGACAGCAACTGCAGCGCCGCCGGCCCGTCGGACGCGGTCCACACGGTGAACTCGTCTTCAAGCAGGTCCGAGATGGCCGTCAGAATCTGCGGCTCGTCATCGACCACCAGGATGTTTTCTTTACTCACCGGGCCATCCTTTTGTTGGTCGCTACGCCGTCAGGGTCCTGGGAATCAATACCTTGAACTCGGTGCCTTCGCCGGGCTGGCTGACCACGTCGATACGGCCGCCATGGGCCTGGACGATCTTGTAGGAAATCGCCAGTCCCAACCCGGTACCCTGCCCCACCGGCTTGGTGGTGAAGAACGGGTCGAAGATGCGCTCCAGGTTCTCGGGCGGAATGCCGGCGCCGCTGTCCTTCAAGGAAATGGCGAACATGTCGTCTTCGATCCCTGTGCGTACCGTAATGATGCCTTGATCGTCGATGGCGTCAACGGCATTGGCGATGATGTTCATCAACACCTGATTCAATTGCCCCCCGTAACAGGCCAGATCGTTGACGGGGGCATAGTCGCGCACCACCTCGATCCGCCCGGTCATCTTGTGACGCAGGAACAACAGCACCGATTCGATGGCTTCGCGCACGTCGATGGTGTTGAACTCGCCTTCGTCCAGGCGCGAGAAGGTGCGCAGCTTGACCACCAGTTCACGCACCCGTTCCAGGCCTTGCGCCGCGTCGGTCATGCGCGACCGCGACTTGTCCAGTTTCTGTCCTTGTTCGGCGGACAGGGATTCGCTGTGGGCGATGCCGGCCAGCCAGCTTTCCACCGTGAACACGTTGGACAGCGCGAAAGACAGCGGGTTGTTGATTTCATGGGCGATGCCGGCCACCAGCTGGCCCAGGGACGCCATCTTTTCCGACTGGATCAGGTGGACCTGGGTCTCGCGCAGCTTCTGGTTGGCTTCTTCCAGTTCGCGGTTGGCCCGCGCCAGACCTTCCGCCAGGGCGGCGCGGGCCTCGGCGGCGTCCTTTTCCGCCTTGGCGCGCAACGCCTCCATCTCGCGCAGGCGGAATTCCTCGACGATGCGTTGGTTCTGCTCGGACAGGAACTTGCGGCGCAGCAGCGCCCGCAACCGCGCCCGCAGCACGCTGAGTTCGGTGGACTTGCCGATGAAGTCGTCGGCCCCGGCTTCCAGCGCCCTGGTGACGTTTTCCTTGTTTTCATAGGCCGACAGCATCAGCACCACCAGGGGCGAATCGCCTTCGTCGCGATTGCCCAGCGCCTTGCAGAAGGCGACGCCGTCCATGTCGGGCATCACCATGTCGACCATGACGCAGTCGAAGTCGCTGTCCTTCAGGGCCACCAGCCCCTCGCGGGCGCCGGGCACCATGACCACCTCGCAGCCATCCTCGCGCAGTTCCTCGGCCAGGCTTTCGCGATAGGTGGGGCTATCATCGACGATCAGCACCCGGGCACGGCGGAACAGCGAGCGGGCCACGTCCAGAACGGTGGAATCGCGCATGGACTTGCGCAGCAGGTTGTGGACACGCAGCAGGAAGATTTCGGTTTCCTCGGACTTGGCGACGAAATCGTCGGCGCCTGATTCCAGGCCGTGCAGCTCGGTGGCCTGGGTTTCGTCCGAGGTCAGGATCAAGATGGGAATGGACCGCGTCGCCAGGTTCATGTGGATCTGGGGGCACAATTCGTCACCCTGGATGCCCGGCAGATGGTAGTCGACGATAACCAAGTCGGGCAGAACCCGGTTCATCTGCTCCAGCGCCTCTTCCCCGGAATAGCAGCATTGGGTGGTGAACCCCTCGCTTTCCAGCACGTGTTGCAGACGTAGCGCCTGGGTGGCCGAATCCTCGACCACCAGGATCAGCTTGTTGGTGTCGTTACTCATGCCTTGCTTCCCCCACGGGCAAGTTCACGAAGACGTTCGGCGATCTTGGGCAAAGGCAGCACTTCGTTGACCGCCTTCAGCGCCACCGCCGCCGCCGGCATGCCATAGACCACCGAGGTGCTTTCGTCCTGGGCGATGGTGTAGGCGCCGGCCTGACGCATGCGCGACAGGCCTTCGGCGCCGTCGCTGCCCATACCGGTCAGGATCACCCCCAGGCCGTTCCTGCCGGCGTCCACCGCCATGGATTCCAACAGCACCGTGCCCGACGGACGCTGGCTTTGCACCGGCGCGGCGTCGGACAGGACAAGACGTCCCTTGACCAGCTTCATGTGCTGGTCGGCGGGCGGCACGAAGATGGTGCCCACTTCGGGTTCCTCGCCGCCTTGGGCGATGCGCACCTTGAACGGCGTCACCCCGGCCAGCCACGACACGAAGCCGTCCAGGAAACTGGCGGTGATGTGCTGGACCAGCAAGATGGGCAGCGGGAAATCGGCGCCCAGGCCGTTCAGCAGCTGGGTCAGCGCCTGCGGCCCGCCGGTGGACGACGCCAGCCCCAGCACCGAATACCCCCCGGTGCGCGGCGGCGGCGGCGGCAGTTCCACCGTGCCGAAACGCAGACCCCGGTCGATGCCCTGGCGCACCACCCGCACCTGGCTCATGATCGACAGTTGGGTGCACAGGTGACGGGCCATGGTTTCAAAGGCGGCGTTGGTCACCCCCACCGGCTTTTCCACCACCGAAAGGGCGCCGGCGCGCAACGCGTTCATGGCGATGTTCAGTTCGTCGTCGTCCACATTGGCGGCCACCACCACGATGGGGGTGGGACGGCGCTGCATGATCTGCAGGGTGGCGTCCAGGCCGTTCATGCCCGGCAGGCGGATATCCAGCGAGATGACGTCAGGCGCCAGACTTTCCAGGCGCGACAACCCCTCTTCCGCCGAATCCACGGCGGCCACCACTTCGAAACGGTCGTCGGAACCGATGATGTGCTTCAGCAGTTCGCGCACCACCAGCGAATCCTCGACGATCAGCACACGTATCTTCTTGCTCATAGGATCTGCCCGATGGTTTCAAGCAATTCTTTCTGGTCGAACTTGCGTTTGACCACATAAGCGTCGGCCCCCAAAGCCAGCCCCCGTTCGCGGTCTTCACGCGCTTCCAGGGACGACACCAGGATGACCGGAATGGTTTTCAGCGACTGGTCGGCCTTGACCGCCTGCAACAGGCCAAAACCGTCCAGCCGCGGCATCTGGATGTCGGAAATCACCAGATCCACCCGTTCGGCCCGCAGACGGTTCAGGGCCTCGATACCGTCCACCGCCAGACGGACGACGAAGCCGTGGGCTTCCAAGATGGACTTTTCCAAGGTTCGGGTGGTCAGCGAATCGTCCACCACCAGGATCACCGGCACCCGCTTTTCCGGTGGTTTCTCGATGGTGGTCAGCACCCGCACGGTGCCCGACTTCCTGAAGGTCTCGACGATTTCGAACGGATTCAGCACCAGGGCCACCGAACCGTCTTCCAGCAGCATGCCGCCGGCCACCATGGTGCCCACCGCCGCCGGCACGCCAAGGTCCTTGACCAGGGCTTCGCGGATGGACAGGAACTCGTCCACCGCCACCGCCACCCGGCGTTCGCCATGCTTCAGCACCACCAGCGGCACCACGTTGCGGCTGACCTTGACCGCGGTTTCGCCCAGGCCCAGCAGATGGGCCAGGGACAGCAAGGGAATCTGCTGGCCGCCCAGGCACACCACCGACTTGCCTTCGACGGTGCCCACCGCCTCGGCGGCGATGCGGTGCAGGCGGTCGATGCCTTCGGTGGGCAGCGCGTAGAAATGCCCCTGGCAGCCCACCAGGAACAGGCGCTGGGTCGACACCGACAGCGGCAGCGACAAACGGAAGGTGGTGCCAAAGGGCTGGCGGGGGCGGACGTCCACGGTGCCGTTCATCATGGTCACGGTTTCGCGCACCACCGACAGCCCCATGCCGCGCCCCGACAGGTCGTTGACGTCGCCCGAGGTGGAAAAGCCGGGGTCGAAGATCAGGTCCACCAGGGACTGTTCGGGCATCTGCGCCGCTTCGGCTTCCGAGAACAGGCCCTGGGACACCGCCTTGGCGCGGATGCGGGCGAAGTCCAGGCCGCGGCCGTCATCTTCGATCCACACCGCCAGACGGCCGTCGCTGACGTCGAAGCGCAAGGCCACCATGGCCTGTTCCAGCTTGCCGGCGGCGCGGCGCTGGTCCGGCGACTCGACGCCGTGGGCCAGGGCGTTGCGCAGCAGGTGCATCACCGGGTCCTTCAATCCCTGCAGCACCATGCGGTCGGCTTCCACGTCCAGACCGCCGACCTGAACCTCGACTTCCTTGCCGGCGTCGCGGGCGATGTCGCGGACCATCTTGCGGAACCCGGCGAAGACGCTTTCGGCGGGGACCATGCGGGCGTCGCGCACCTCGCGCTGCAATTCGCCGCCCAACTGACGAAGCGCCCAGCCGGTGCGTTGCTGGCGGCGCCGGGCGTCGCGGGCATGACGGCCGATCTGGCGCATGCGCTGTTCGATGTCCTCGCCCAGGCGGTTCAGGGCGGCGGCGCGGTCGTCGTCACCCACATGGGCGGCCAGATTGCCGGCCAGCTTGCGGAAACGCCGCCATGCCGCTTGGCTGTCCACCAGGGAACGATCCAGACTGAACAAGGTCTCGGTGACCGCCCGCTGGTTCATGGTCTCGGTCAGCAGTTCGTCGGAGGTGCGCAACAAACGGTCAAGGTGGACGGCGCGGACACGGACCGATTCCTCGGCGGCGACCGGGCGCGGTGCCTCGACCGTTTCAACCACCGGCGCAGACGGGACCGGAATTGCGGCGGCGGCCACCGCCGCTTCCAGTTCCGGCGGCACCTCGACCACCACCGGCGCCACCGCCTGACGCAGCGGCGTCACCTCGCCGGTATCCAGGAACACCTGCAGGCGTTCCAGGGACGGCTCCACGTCGGGGGGCGCCTGCCCGCCGGCAAAGGCGGTCACCCAGTCTTCCACCATGTCCAGCGACCGGCCGATCAGACTGGCCAGTTCCGGCCCCATCTTGACGTGCCCCGACCGCATGCGGGCGAACAGGGTTTCCAGCCGATGGGCCACCTGCTCCACCGGCCCCAGGTCGACGGCACGGGCCGCGCCCTTCAGCGAGTGGGCACGGCGGAAAATTTCATCCAATTGAGCGATGCCGCTGCCGACATCGGCACGCGCCAGCATTTCCGCCAGCAGCTTGCGGATGACCTCCAGGTGTTCCTGATACTCCACCTGGAAAGCGGCCAGCAGCCTTTCGCGGATGTCCATCAAAGCCGGTATTTCTCCAGCGTCTTGGCCAATTGCTGTCCCAACCCGGTCAATTCCACCGAAGACCGTTCCAACTGCGCCGTGGTCTGGGCGGTCTGCTGGCTGGCCTGGCGGATTTCATGCAGCGCTTGCGTCACCTGTTCCAGGCCGATCTGCTGCTGGTTGGTGGCGCCGACGATCTGCTGGAAGGCGTGGACGCTTTCCTGGATGTTGTCGGACATCTGGCGGATCACCTGTTCGCTGAGGTTGGTGCGTTCGCGGCCGACCTCGACGCGCTTCAGCGCTTCCTCGGTCAGCATCACCGAGGTGTTGATGCCCTTTTGCGTCTGTTCCAGGATGCCGCGTACCTGCGAGGTGGCTTCCTTGGCCTGGTCGGCCAAGTTCTTGATCTCGCCGGCCACCACCGAGAAGCGGCGGCCCGATTCGCGGGCGTCGGCGGCCTCGATGGCGGCATTCAGCGCCACCAGGTTGGATTGTTCGGCGATTTCGTTGACGGTGGCGATGATCTCGCCCACCGCTTGGGTACGTTCGGAAAGCGTGATGATGTTCTCGGCGACGTTTTCCGTCTGCTCGCGGATGGCTTCCATGCCGATGGTGGTTTCATGCACCGCCTGCAGGCCGGCATGACCCGATTGCGCCACCGCGTCCGCCGTTCCCGCCACTTGGCGTGACCGTTCCGCCACCTGCTTGGACGACAGGTTGATCTGTTCCACCGTGGTGGTGATTTCCTGCACCGCCGCCGCCTGCTGCTTGGTGCCGGCGGCCTGGGACTGGGTGGACGACAGGATCTGCGAGGCGGCGATGGTCAGGCTTTCGCACACCGAGCGCGATTGCAGGGCGATTTCGCGCAAGGACGCCAGCATCTCGTTGAAGGATTCCTGCAACTGGCCGATTTCGTCGGCCGAGGTGATCTTCTGCGGTTCCAGACGCAGGTTGCCCTTGGCGATTTCCAAGGCCGCATAGGCGCAAGACGCCAGCGGGTCGACGATTTCCCGGCCGATGATCCAGGAAATGCCCATGCCGCCCAAGGCGGCGCCGATGCCCATCATGGTCAGGATGGTGACGGTCAGGTTGATGTGGCGTTCGATTTCGCGCACCAGAACCTTGACCGACAGGTCGGCCTGGTTGGTCAACTGGGTCTGCAGCGCCAGCAATTCGCGCATCTTCTCGACGCGACGGCCGTCATTGGCGGCCATGGTCAGATAACGCCCCGCCTCGGCTTCCATTTGGCGCAGCAAGTTGCCCTGTTCGCCCAGCTTGTTCCGAAACTCGCCGTCTTCGCTGCCGGCGACCACCACCCGCATGCCCGCGTCGCCGCCGATCATCGCGGTCCCGCCGTTTTCCATCACCGACAAAGACTCGCGCATTTGCGCCATGGTGCCGGCATGGTCGGTGACCTGCCCCTGCGCCGCCAGCAAGACTTCCTCGGTGTATTTCTGCACCAGCATGCGCTGCCGCCCGGCCACGTCGGACACGAAGAACTTGTCCTTCTGCTGGTTGACGGCAGAGGCGGCATAGGCGATCAACCCGGCCAGAACCACGGTGAACATGGTGGCGACGACTATGAACTTGCGGCGAAGTTTCATCCGCTTCCAGGGGGCGAATTGGGCGCTGTCCATTGGTCTTTCCTTCACTGGCGAATGCGGTAATCGGCCCGGCGGTCGCGAAGCACGTCCTGGGCCAGAATTTGCGTGGGATCGAGAATGATCAGGGTGTCGGGACCGATGCCCCTGATGAAGCGCTGCGGCAGGCCGTTGCCGCTTTGCGCCGGATAGGTCAGGGTTTGCGGGTCGATGGTGCGGATGCGCCGCATCTCGTCCACCCTAAGGCCGACGGCCCGGAACTGACCGCGCAGATAGACGGCGAAGGCGCGCGCGTCCTCGGCCGGTTCGGCCAGCCCCAGCATCTGGTGCAGGTTCAGCACCGGGCGGATTTCGCCGCGCAGGTTGGTCACCCCCAGCAATTCGCGGGGCTGGCCCGGCACCGGAGTCACCGCCCCCAAGGTTGCCACCTCGACCAAGCTGTCCAGGGCCAGGGCGTAACGTTCGCCGCTGACGCGAAAACACAGCATGGTTTCGCCCTGGCTCACCTGGGCGTGCTGGTCACGCGACGCGGCCAGCCGACGGGCACGAGCCTTCAGGATTCTTTCGATGAAGGCCGGGTCGTCCATGGTGAACAGCGCGGTGGCATTGGTGTCGCTCATGCCTGGCTACCCCCCAGCAATTTCATGTGCATGGCCACGGTTTCCCGCATCTGGCCGGCTGTCAGGGTTTCGCCTTCGTCCACCACCGAATCCTCAGGCTGGTCCACCAGCAGGGTCAACACGTTGCGGAACGAACGCCGCGCGCCGTCGGCGTCGTCCTTGCGCAGCAGGAACAAGCCCAGATGGTAATGGGCCATGACGGCGCGGCGTTCCAGATAGATGGCGCGGCGCAGCCCGGCCTCGCAGGCTTCCGCGTCGCCCACCTGTTCCTGGATCAGGGCATGCAGGTAATGCACCCGCCAATCCAGCACCTCGTGCCGCAGCAATTGGTCGCAGGCGGCCAGGGCTTCGTCCCAACGCCCCTGGTCGGCCAAGGTCCGCAGATGGTCCAGCGGCGGGTTGTCCAAGGTGGCGGCGGGAACGGCGACCGGCTGCGGTTTGGTCACCGGCAGCGGCCGGCGCACCGGTGTCGGCCGCGCCGGCAGCGGCATGGGCGGCAACGGTGCCGGAGCCAGCCTGGCCGGCTCGACGAAGGCGCTTGCATCCTGGCGCTGAAACAGCACCGCGCCGGGAAAGGTGACGGTACGGAACTGGCGGAACAGATCCATGCTGGGTTCGGCGTGCCCCATGACCAGCCAGCCGCCCTCAACCAAGGTGTCGTGGAAACGCGGCACCAGATCGGCCACCGTCTCGGGGCTGAAATAGATCACCACGTTGCGGCAGATGATGATGTCGAAGCCGGCGATGTTGTCGACGATGGACGGGAAACGGTTCTGGGTCAGGTTATGGTACTGAAAGCTGACCAGCGACTTGTATTCCGGCTTGATCTGCCACTGCTTGCCCACCGGTTCGAAGCATTCGCGCAGGATCTGTTCCGGGGTGGCGCGAAAGGCCCAGTGGTCATAACGCCCTTCCCGCGCCCGGGTCAGGAATTTCTGGTTGATGTCGGTGCCCAGGATCGAAACGTGCCAGCCTTCGATGCGAGCGCCGAATTCACGCTTCAGCATGATGGCCAGGGTATAGGGTTCGGGGCCGGTGGCGCAGCCGGCGCTCCAGATGCGCAGGCGTCTTGTGCCGGCGTTGCGCTCCAGGATGTCGGGAAGCACCACCTGGCGCAGCGCCTGGAACTGTTCCATGTGGCGGAAAAAATAGGTTTCGCCGATGGTCAGTTCGGCCACCAGGGCTTCCATCTCGCCCTTGTCGGCCTGCAGGCGTTCCAGGTACAGGGCGCAGCCCTTGACCCCGCATTGGCTCATGCGGTCGGAAACGATCAGCGCCAAATCGTTGTCCTTGTCGGCATAGAAAGCCATGCCGGTGACCTCGATCACCAGCGACTTCAACCGGCTGAAATATGGATCGGACAACAAAGGCGAGATTTCGATCATGCCGGCTGGACCTTCCAGCCGTCCTGCCGGTCATGGTCGCGGGCACCGAACTCGGCCAGCCGGTCGCGTTCCTCGGCGTTCAGCAGCAAGGCCCAATCCAACAGGCTGACCGCCAGATCGTCAAAAGCCAACTGCGCCTTCAAGCAGCCGCGAAAGCTGGTCTCCGGGGCGACGTCCAGGGCCCGACAGGCGGAAAGCGGCCGCACGCCGCTGACCCGGCCGGTCATCAGCCCGATCCGGGTCGGGCGGGCATCCGCCTTCATCACCATGATCGAGGCATCCAGGCCGAAAGTCTGATCGGGAAAACCCAGCAGCCGGTCGCCGCGCAGGACCACCACCGGCTGCCCCCCCAAATCCAGGATTCCGGCGACCAGCGCCGGCAAGGCGGGCGGACGCGCCAGCCAAGCATTGGGCACCACTTCGGCCACATGATCGGCACTGATGCCAAAGACTTGGTCGCCCAGGTGAAAAACCACCACGGCCGTTCCATCGCCCACGACATTGCCAAGCATCATATTGCCCCCACTTCCTGGAAAGGCATTTAAGCAAAGGCACAGGTCAGCGGCAATGACGATTACTTAGGAAAGACCGATAGCGCTGGTCAGCATGCGCACGCCCTCGAAGCCGGCGCCGATGGCGAAGACCCCGCCGACCAAGGCGACCAGCAAAAAGGCCATCAGATACAGCCGATGATCGATGAAGAAATGGATCAGCGACAGGTGCCAGCGCTCGAATTGGGTGCGGTCGCCATACAGCATGCGGTCAAGCTGATGTTCCTTTTGCTTGACCCGATCATCGGCCGGACGGTCCACCTTGGCGGCCAGTTCCACCTGCCAGCGCCCCAAACGTTCAGAGGCCTGGTCGCGGCTGACGACGGGGGGCATCTCGACCCCCGCCTTGGCGGCGATCTTGTGGTGGCGGTCGATGAATTCCTGGGTGAAATCCAGATGCGCCTTGCCGGCCGGCGAACGCGGCGCGTAGACGCAGACCGGCAGACGCGACGCGGCGGCCTCGATCACCGTGTTGTCGCGCGGAATCTCGGTGGCGTAGACGGTGCCGCCCAAACGGGTCCGAATCAGCTGGCTGATCTTGCGCGCGCTTTTATGACGGTCGTGGATGGTGAACAGAACGCCTTGCAGAAGCAGGTTCTTGTTCAGCCCTTCCTGCACATATTTGATGGACGGCAACGTGCGCAGCAAACCGTCATTGGCATAAGGCGTCGCCGTCACCGGAATGATCACCGCCTGGGCGGTGGCCAGCGCGTTGATGGGCAAGATACCCAAAGCCGGTGGGCAATCGATCACCACATAGTCGCAATCGAAGTCAGCATGCGAGACGATGTTGGAAAGCGTGCGCTGCGAGTCTTTCATCTCGGACAGCTTGATTTCGATACCGGCCAGCGAATAGGTGGACGGAATCACCCGCACGCCGTCGAACATGGTCTGCTGGATGACTTCCGGCAATTCGGCGGTGCCGACGAACAAGTCGTAGATGCCTTTTTTCGAATTGGGGTCAACACCCAGGCTTTTGGTGGAATCACCTTGCGAATCCAGGTCGATGACCACCACCGACTTGCCATGCGCCGCCAGACACACCGCCAGATTGGTACTGGTGGTGGTCTTGGAGATCCCCCCCTTCTGATTGAAGATGGCAACGATATAGGGTCTCATCCACGCCGCCTGTGCTGTCCCACCTTAGTTCCGCATCTCGACCCGACGAGTGAAGAAATAATATTCGTCACCCGCCAAATCGCGTCACCATGCCCCCAATGAAAACGTATTCATGTGTTCATGACAGTGACAGGTTAAGCATAGTCGGTGATTCGACGCAACCGAAGAGGCGGAAACAATTGCTCCATTGCCCAAGATGGCAATGAAACATGGAACATATTGTCACAATAATGTGAATGAAATAAAAACGCCGCCGTTTGACCCGGCGGCGCTCCTAAAGATCGCAGTGCTCCAGCATCAAGGGTAGCAGCCAACCATGAACAATTGGTTATCCTTGACCTTGACCCAAGTCTGCTTGGGGGCAAGCTTCTTGGTCTCGGGGTGGGTCCAAGTATACTTGGCCCAACCGCCAGCGGGGGTTTCCTTGCCGACACGGATCATTTCCTGAATGATCATCACGCCGTTGGTGTCCTTCAGCGCCGGCAGCTTGTCGTTGTCGATCAGCTTGGGATTGATGGCGTGCACCTTGAAGATGCCGTCCATGGTCGAAACGATGACGTACAACTCGCCGTCGACCCATTCCTTGTTGTCCTTGTTCATGAAGTCGGCAAACGACTTTTCTTTGCCGACAACGGCGTAATGGCCGATAGCCTTGTCCACCAAGGTCTGCGCCTTGGCGCATTCATCGGCCTGGGCGACGCCGAATTGGGCCAACAACATGGCACCCGCGATCAGTGCGGTCTTGACCAGCTTCATTTCCTCTGCCTCCGGTTTTGATTAGGTCTTCAAGATGACTTAAGGCGCCCCACCAAGGCGTCGACCTCGGATTGCAGGCGGGCGAACTCGCCCACCAGGGATTCCGTCGTGCCATGCACGTTGCCGGCGGCGTTGCCCACTTCCTGGGCGACACGCCGCACTTCGCCGATGCCTTCGCTGACCACCCGGGTGCCGTCGGCGGCCTGGCTGACCGACACGCTGATTTCCTCGGTGGCGCGCCCCTGTTCGGCCACCGCGCTGGTGATGGCGTCCAAAGCGCCGCTGACCCGGCCAATGATGGTGACGATGCCGTCGATGGCGCGCACCGCTTCTTCGGTGGCCAGCTTCATGGAATTGATTTCGGTGGCGATTTCCTGGGTGGCGCGCGCCGTCTGGTTGGCCAGGGACTTCACCTCGCCGGCCACCACGGCGAAGCCCTTGCCGGCGTCGCCGGCCCGCGCCGCCTCGATGGTGGCGTTCAAGGCCAAAAGGTTGGTCTGGCTGGCGATGTCGTTGATCAGCCCGACCACCTCGCCAATCTTCTTGGACGCCTGGGTCAGGCTTTTCACCGTTTCGTCGGTGCGGGCGGCTTCCGCCACCGCTTCCTGGGCCACTTGCGACGATTCGCTGACCTGACGGTCGATTTCCGAAATCGAGCCGACCAGACGTTCCGCCGCCTGGGCGACGGTTTCCACGTTGCCGCTGGCCGCTTCCGACGACTGCGCCACCTGGGCCGACTGGGACGACGCGGTCTCGGCGTTGCTGGCCAACAACTCGGCCTCGCCCCGGATGGCGTCGGCGGCGCTGGAGGCGGCAGCGACGGCGGTACGCACCGTCATCTCGATATCGGCGGCCAATTCGGCCATGGCGGCGCGCTTGGCCTGTTCGGCCTGACGCTGCATGGCGTCCTGTTCGTCGGTCAGCGCCTTGACGCGGATGGCGTTGTCCTTGAACACCTGAACCGTCGCCGCCATGGCGCCGATTTCATCCTTGCGTCCCACTGACGGCACCGACACGTCCAGTTGCCCCTTGGCCAAACGTTCCATCGCCTTGGTCATGCCGCCCACCGCCCGGGCGATGAGCCGCCCCAGCACCAGGGCGATGCCGACCATGACCAGCAAGGCGGCCACGGAAATACCGATGAACAGCCCCCGGGTACTGCCGGCGGCAGCGCTGGCCAACTGCTTGGATTCGTCCACCAGACGACTTTCCAACGCGATCATCGCCCCGGATTCGGCCATCAGCGCCTGGAAGCTGTCCTGGGCGGTCCACATGAAGGACACGGCGGCGGTGAAGTCCAGGGCCTGCATGGACAGCACCTGTTCGGTGTTTTCCTTGTAAAGCGCCAGCGCCTTGGCGGTCTTGTCCACCAGCACGGTTTCTTCGGGGCTGAGCTGATAGGCGGCGCGATAGCGCGACAACTCCGCTTCGGCCTGGACCACCGCTTTCTTGAAGGCGTTTTCCACCTTTTCCATCTGGGCCGCGTCGACGCCGGCGGCGTTCCAGGTCAACAGACGGTAAAGATCGGCGTGGGCCGCCTGCAGGCCGCTGGCGAAGCGGGCGCTTTCCACCGACTTGGCGAACGCCACCGAGGCGATGTCGTCCAAGGCCCGTTCCTGGTTGGCAAGCCCCCGCATGCCGACCACCGCCATGGCGATCATGCCGATGGCGGCGACGATGGGAATGACGGCGATCTTGGTGCCGATCTTCACGTCGTCAAGAAAGCTCATAGCGCAAACTCCCCCTGCCCGCGGATCGCTCTTGGGCCTTATCCGTATTTTTCACGAGGCTAGCAGGACGATTACAAGAAATCGAATCATCTTTAATCATCAAAGATGGATTGAATACAATTTTACGATTCGATTAAGTGTAGGAAATCAAGGCCGCCCCTTGCGTGGCCGCGCCGGTAAAACCGAGACGGCGGCGGATTGAACGGGGGTCAGGGTTTTACCCTGGACATAGGCGGCCAGGACTTGGTCGGCGGCGTCATAACCTTCGTCGATGGACCGTTCCAGGTTCGAGTAGTTCCAGTCATAGTCGATGTTGAACGCGACCGGGATCTCGATGATCTTCAGGTTGGGGTGGGTCTTGGCCACGTGATGCTTGAACAGCTTGACGTCGTCTTCGCTGGTGGTGGCGGCGAACAGCATCACCAGGTTGTTGAGCGCGTCGTAAAGGTTTTGCGGCTTGCGCACCTGCTTGATGTCCAGAATGCGGCTGACCCACACCTCATCCAGATCGGGGTGGTTGCGCATCAGGTCTTCGAAGTTGACGGTGTCGACGGTGGCGCCTTCACAATAGGTCTTGCCGCCGAACACCACCGGTTCCTCGATGTAAGGCAGGGCCGAACAGGCACACAGGGTTTCGGCGCTGATCTTCTGGTACTGGCTGTCCTTGTTGCTGAACAGCTCCAGCCGGTCGTCGGTCAGGTTATAGGCGTTGTGGTAAAGGATCGGCCGGCCCGGCTCGTACAGCCGCTGGAAGGCGATCTGCTTCAAAAAGGCGCTGTCGGGGTAATAGATGCGCGACAGGCCGCGGGTCTTGCTTTTGTACATCAGGCTGGTGACGAAGCGCGAAAACGGGTTGACCGCCATCACCTGGTTCAGGATCAGCGCGTTGAAATTGGCCTGGCTCCATTGCGACGGGTCGCCGGCGAAACGCAGGATGTCGACCCAGGCTTCCTGAATGGCTGCCGGCACCACCATGTTGCGATAGCTGGCGGGGTCGACCATGAACTCGACCATGTTGCGGAAGCTGTCCTGATAATCCGGAGCGAAAGCCGCCGCGATGGGGAAGCGGTCATAGACGTCGTCGGGACGGAAGATGCCGCGGAAGAAGTCCAGCGAGGTCTGGTATTCCGCCCCCTTGTCCGCCTGGTTCCAGACGATGCCCAGCCAGGCGCCGATACAGGCCAGCGACCAGACATCGAAATTCATGCCCGGTTCTTCGTGCAGACGCTTCAAGGTGCCCAGGCTCAACCCCACGGCGGGACCGCCACCGGCCAGACAAATTGCGCGCTTCATGACCACCTCCGGCAAACACATGCACCCATAGCGGGAACAGAGTGTAAGCAGTCAGCGCACAGACAGCAACCTGAGAGTGTGAAATGTAATTAAATTGTTACCTTCCGGCGACCACATAGGTGACCAGCAACACCCCCAGAATGAACACCAGCGAGCCGTAGAAGAAGCCGCGCCAGCCCGATCCGGCCTGACGCAGATCCAGAAAATGGTCCAGTACGGCGCGGGCTTTCAGAAAGGAAGCGGCCAAGGCCACCACCACCGCCACCAGACCGGCTTCACTGTGGCCGAAGCCCAGCACCGCCACCAACGACACCATGGTCAGACAGACCAACAGCATCCAGGCGCGGAACAGGCGACGACTGACTTGGGATGGGGTTTCGCCGTGGGTCATGGGATCACTGCAGCAGATAGACGATGGGGAACAAGATCAGCCAGATCAGGTCGACCATGTGCCAGAAGGCGGCGCCGGTCTCC
The DNA here is from genome assembly GCA_001898825.1 of Magnetospirillum sp. 64-120. Lineage (GTDB taxonomy): Bacteria > Pseudomonadota > Alphaproteobacteria > Rhodospirillales > Magnetospirillaceae > Magnetospirillum. The sequence goes on along the minus strand of MKVK01000011.1, from coordinate 61,981 downwards.
AGGTTCTCGGGGGAATTCTTCCAACCGACGATGGCCAGGACGATGATGCCCATGATCACGTGCATGGCGTGAAATCCGGTCATCAGATAGAACAGGGTGAAGAAGGTGTTGGTTTCGATGTCGATGCCCTGGGCCGCCTTCGAGGCGTATTCCAGGCCCTTGATGACCAGGAAGACCAGGCCCAAGCCCCCTGCCCCGGCCAGATAAAACCGCGAGGCCCGCCCCCGCCCCAATCCGACCATCTGCACCGCCTTGGCCGCCAGCCAACCACTGGTCACCAGGACCAAGGTGTTGGCGCCGCCCATGCGGACGTCCAACAGCGCCTGCCCGGCGCGGAAGGTTTCCACGTCCAGGATGCGGGCGACGCCGAACGCGATGAAGAAGGCGCCGAAAACCAGCAGTTCGCTGATGATCAACACCCACATGATGGGATTGCCCGGCAGGTCGGACAACGCCCCCCAGCCTTGGTCGGAATCGGCCGAAGCGGGAAGGCTCTCTTCACTGGTCAAGGGGTCGGTCTGGTTCATCAGCACGTTCTGGCATGCCCAGCCTTACGGCGCCATTGACCACGGTCAAGCGCGACCATGTTGCAGTCCCGCGGCCCAATCACTATGATCTGCGCACAAACCAATACGTGTGATTGGCAATGGTCGAAAAGCTTGTCGATGAGCGATATCTGTCAGAATTGCGCGCCTGGGTCGGTGACGCGGTGTTCGCCGGCCTGACCCGCCAAGCCGCCGACAATTTGGAACCGCCGCTTTCCGACTTGGCCAAGGCCTGGCGGGAAGCGGACTGGACCGCAGCCCACGAAGCGGCCCACCGTCTGAAGGGGGCCGCCGCCAGCATCGGCTTTTCCGCCCTGGCGGAAGCCGCCCGTCAACTGCTCAATCCCACGGACGTCCCGTCAGGGCGCATCGACGTGACCCTGCCGGTGCTGCACCAGCTGGCCCGGCAGTCGCTGCAGGCGCTGGAACAGTGGCAAACGTCTCAGCCGCAGGAAACGCCGGTGCCGGACAGGCCGCAATAACCGTTGGGATTGCGCGCCAGATATTGCTGGTGATAGGCCTCGGCGTAATAGAACGTCTTGGACCGGGCGATTTCGGTGGTGACCGGGCCAAAACCGGCCCGTGACAGACGGTTGCCGAATTGCTGGGCCGTCAGCTTGGCCAAATCTTCCTGATCCTGGTCCATCACATAGATGGCGGAACGGTATTGGGTCCCCACGTCGTTGCCCTGGCGCATGCCCTGGGTGGGATCGTGGCTTTCCCAAAACAGGCGCAGGATGGTGGCGAAATCCAGTTCGTCCGGATCATGGACCGCCAGAACCACCTCGGTGTGGCCGGTCCTGCCGCTGCACACTTCCTCGTAGGTGGGGTTGGGGGTGACGCCGCCGGCATAGCCCACCGCCGTCACCCACATGCCGGGCAATTGCCACAGCTTGCGTTCCGCCCCCCAGAAACAGCCCATGCCCAGCAGAACCTGCCGGCACCGGGCCGGAAACGGCGCCACCAAGGGCCGTCCCAACACCAGATGGGCGTCGGGAACCGCCATCACCTCGGCCCGTCCGGGCAGGGCTTGATGCGGTTCGGGAAGCTGAAGCTTGGCACTGACGAAGGGAAACATGGCGTCATCCGCGATTGTCCATGGGGCCATATCTGGGGTTCGCCGCCCCCTAGCACAAGGTTACGCGAAATTCCGCCAAAGCGGCGATGGCTTCGTCCAGGTGATCATCCAGCCGCGCCCCCACCGCCATGGCCTGATCCAGGTCACCGGCCCGCGCCAGTCCTTCGACCACCTTGGCGGCGGCGGCCAGACGCTGCAATCCCAGGCTGGCGGCGATGCTTTTGATGTCATGGGCCACATAGGCCATGGCTTCGCCGTCGCTGCGGCCAAAAGCCACCGCCCAGGTGACGCGGATATCAGAAAAATGGGCCAGACCGCTGACCAGCACTTCGTCCAACTCGCCACGGCCGACGGCGGCGGCCAGAATTTCCAGCGACGCCCGATCCAGGACCGCGTCCCCCGGTTCCGGGCGCGGCAGCGGAGTCTGGCCGTCATGGCCGATCCCCAGAACACGGGCCAGTTCCAGGAACAATGGCTGGGTGTCGATGGGCTTGGCCACATAGCCGTCCATGCCGGCGGCCAGACAACGGGCGCGGTCTTCCTTCATGGCGTTGGCGGTCATGGCGACGATGGGGACCTGTCCCTTGGGGCCGCGCAGGTCGCGGATGTGTCGGGTGGCTTCCAGCCCGTCGCGCCCGGGCATCTGCATGTCCATCAGCACCACGTCCCAGGTTCCGGCCGGGGCGTCGGCCACCATGGAAACCACCTGTTCGCCGTCCTCGGCCACGTCCACCTGGTGTCCATGACGTTCCAGCACGGCACGGGCGACCTTTTGGTTCACCGGGTTGTCTTCGGCCAGCAGGATGGTCAGCGGCGGCAAAGGCGGCAAGGCGCTGCGCGACGCCATGCCCACGGCGCTTTCCACCTGTACCGGCAGGGTGAAACTGAAAGTGCTGCCCTTGCCTTCGACGCTGTCCACGTCGATCAACCCGCCCATCAACAAGACCAGACGCTGGCAGATGACCAAGCCCAGACCGGTACCGCCGAAACGGCGGTTGATGCTGGAATCCACCTGACTGAAAGCGGCGAACAGCCGGGTCAGGGCGTCGGCGGGAATGCCGATTCCGGTGTCGCGCACGGCGAAGCGCAACACCATATCGTCGCCGGCTTGATGTTCCACGGTCAGATCCAGATGGATGCCGCCCACTTCGGTGAACTTGATGGCGTTGCCCACCAAATTCAGCAGAACCTGGCGCAGGCGCGTCGGGTCCGAGGCGACGAAGCTTGGGATCCCCATGCCGTAATGGACCGAGATGGCCAGGCCTTTTTCCTCGGCCCTGGCCCGCATCAACTCGACCACGCCACCCACCAGGGCCGACAGGTCGAAGGGCACGGTCTCGATGTCCAGCTTGCCCGATTCCAGCTTCGAGAAATCCAGGATGTCGTTCAGCACCGTCATCAACGTGTCGCCGGACGAGGTGACGATTTCCAGCCATTCACGCTGCTCCGGCGTCAGGTCGGTGTCCAGCAGCAGCCGGGCCATGACGATGATGCCGTTCATGGGGGTGCGGATTTCGTGGCTCATCATCGCCAGGAATTCCGACTTGGTGCGCACCGCCGCCTCGGCGGCGTCCTTGGCGGCGTGCAGTTCGGCTTCGTGCTTCTTCAGCGCGGTGATGTCGTTGACGGCGACGAACAGGGACGGCTCGCCGTCCAATTCCAACACGGCGGCGGTGACGCTGGCCCAGAAATTGCGGCCCGACCAACTGCGCCCCAAAGCCTCGAAATTGCGGACCACCCCGTCGCGGCGCAGCGCTTCGATCAAGCGGTCACGGTCTTCCGGTTCCTGATAGAAGCTGCGGGAATTGATGTCGCCGTCAAAATCGTCGGGAATGTCGAACAATGCCCGGAACGACGAATTGGCGTACATCACCTTGGCGGCGTTGGCGTTGGTGATGACCAAAGGCAACGGCGTGGTCTCGATGATGGTGCGCAGGCGCCGTTCGTTGGCTTCCAGGTTTTCCACCATGCGCTTGCGTTCGGTGATGTCCTGGGTGACGCCCACCACCCGGCCGTTGTGGATGGCCGAGGTCACCGCCATATGCTGCACCCTGCCGTCGGGGTGACGGACACGATATTCGAAATGGTCGGTGAAGCCTTCGGGCCAGCCCGCTTCGGTGACATGGGCGATTTTCTGCGCCAGCAGCATCCAGTCGTCGGGGTGGACGAAACGTTCCACGTATTCCTGCATGGGCAGGGCCATGGCCTCGGGAACACCCAGCAGCATCCGGCCGTGGGCACGGGACAGGTGCAAGACCAAGGTGCGCTGATCCAGGCGCCAGCCGCCGATGCTGGCCAGCCCCAGGGTCTGCTCCAGCTCGCCTTCAGCGTCACTGAGTCGCGCCCCCAAATGGCACAGCACGGTGACGTCGCGATGGATCAGCATCAGACCGTCGGCACCGCCGGCCACCGCCTCGACCTCGACCACCCGGCCGTCCAGCATGTCCTGACGCCAGCGCCCCGGCGCCAGCTTCGGGGAATGCGGCACCAAGGCGGCATAGGTCCGCCCGACAGGATCGTGCGGCCATGTGGGCACCAGCCCGACCATGGCGGGATTGGCCGCCAGGACCACCCCGCCATAGGTGGCCAGCACCATGCCGTCCTGGCAATGTTGAAAGGCGGTTTCAAAAATGCGTCCCGCTTGGCCACCCAAGCCCATGTCCGTCTGTCCCCAATTCGCGTTCGGCGACACCCCTGGGCAACCATAGCTTGCCGACGCACAGACGGCAAACCGGCTATCACAAAAAATGTCATCAAGGGCGCTTGACAGGGGTCCGGGAAGCCTTTATACGAACGGCCTCTCGCACGGTAAGGCGGGGTAGCTCAGCTGGTTAGAGCACGGGAATCATAATCCTGGGGTCGGGGGTTCAAGTCCCTCTCCCGCTACCACCGACGAGAATCAAAAACCCTGGCAGGTCCATGACCCGCCAGGGTTTTTTGCTGTTTGACGCCCCGTCCCGGGGCGCCTTGCCCGGTTATTTCAAGGTCTTCAGATAGTCGATGGCGGCCTTGCGCTCGGCCGGGTCCTTGACCAGCAGCGCCATCTTGCTTTTGGCCGCCCCCGCCGTCTTGGCGGAAACGAAGGCCGACGGATTTTCCAGATACTCCATCAAGGCGGCTTCGTCCCACACCACCCCCTTACCCGCCAATTCCGGCAAGGTGCTGGTTTGACCAAAGATGCCGAACAGGTTGGGGCCGATCTTCTTCGCGCCACCCTTGTCGAAAGTATGGCAGGCCATGCACTTCTTCACCGCTTCCTGGGCGCTGGCCGCCCAGGGAACAAGCAAAGTCGCGGCAAAGCTCAGCGTCAACACGATAGTCTTCATCACAAGCCCCCTTGATGCAAACAACCCATACAGGGAAACACAGACCGGGCTTGGGGGAAATCCCTGTTCTTGGATCAGGCTTTTGATGTTCTGAAAAGTAATCGGGCCGGATTCCAAGATCGCCGGATCAGCGACTTTTCAGCAAATGGGGCTTCACACCAATCAAGGCGCTGACATGGGCGACGATCAAGCGCAGCAAGGGCAAGGTCGGACGGGTGAAGACCAGATGCACCAGTTCGCCGCTACACCCCAGAACTTCGCATTCACCGGTGATCCCATCGGGATTGCCGAGCCGTGACAGGACGAAACGAAAACGTTCACCATCCTTGCGATTCAGGCCCTGAAGACACAAGCCGCCGGTGGAAACGTTGACCACGGGATAGACATTGCCTTCGATCTCGACCAGCAAACCGGCGCCGTCGTGGCGTTGGTTCAGACGACGGTCGCCAGCAACAGAGGAAGTCAGCCCCGACGCCTTGGTCAAAGTACGCTCCATCAGCATTGTGTATCTCCAAAGGGACGGCTGGACCGCAGCGAACGCGCGTTGTCGTAAAACGAGTCCAAATACCTGTCTTGGGCCGTACGACCGGACGAATTCAATTCGACATCATCCTCGCAGGCTTCCGAGCGCTGCGGCACCGGCGAGAATTTGTCCACGAAAGTGTCGATCAGGTCGAACAGCATGACTTTTGCCCATATGACTAAGCCTCTTATATCTTATGGTCATGTCAGCAATTCCGGCCGTGATTGAACGGCCGGTAAACGATCGGCAAAATTCCAGCAAAGACCAATCTTATGGAAAACGGGGAATTGTTTGACTTTTTCAGGAAACAGGATAGAACGTGGCAATAATTCCTTAAGCCCTTTGGGATTAAGGTTATCCTTGGCTGAAAAATCAGCTTGCCCCTGCAACGTCAGGGATTAGGAAACCTCCGGGACAGCCCCTATCTGCCGGCCGTTTTGCCGAATTATGGAGGTTTACCGTGTCCCTTTCGTCTTCCACCGCTTTGCGTATTCAATCCTTGATCGACGGCGCACGCCACGCTGCCGTCTCGACCGGTCGTCATTTCGACTTGGATGCCATCTATGTGCGCGCCCTGGTGCGCTGCGGCATCAGCGCCGAGGAAGCCCAACAAGTCCTGGCGGACCCGGCCAACGACCCGGTGGGCCGTATCCTGCACTTTGCCGGCGAATCCCACAATTTCGCCGTCTTGGCGGTGGAAGAGGCCTTGGCGGCGGCCTGACGGCCGCGCCCCCCCCTTATCCCAGCTTCAGCGCCATGCGCACCGCACCCCAATGGCGCCCTTCAACGACGATGGGGACGTCCATTTCCTTCAGCACCACGAACTGACCACCCCCCATGTCGCGGGCATAGGTATGGCACAGCGGCTTGCTGGTCCGCGCCGCCAAGATGCCGGTGCGGTCGTCGAAGACCCGGCGGTTGCGGCTGTTGGCGGTGTTCCACACGGTTTCGCCCGGGCGCTGCGGGTGTGAATACTTCTTGTTGTGGGCGGCGATATAGCCGTTACGGTCGGTGATGCAGCAGAACACCACCCGACCATCCTTGGCCAGCGGCGCTTCGATCAGTTCGGGGAACAGACGCTCCACCAGCACCGTGTGCTTGGCCATCACCTGCACAGGATCGGTTCCAACGATGGGACTGTAATCCACATCCATCAGATCGGTGATGGAAATGGCCCCATCCTTCACCGCGTCGGCCAGACGGCCGGCGGCGGCGGCGGCCACCTGCGCCGCCATCTCGATATAGGGCTTGTCTTCCGCTTCCGCCTTTTCCAGACGGCTGACCAAGGCATCCTTGGCCTCGCGGCTGACCGAGGGGAAGAAGGTGTTGAAGCCGATCCCGGTGTCGTTGACGATGCGGGCCTCCACACTGCCCACCCCTTCCAGGCGCAGTACTCCCTGGGCACCGGGCTTGGGGCGGACGTCGCCGCCGGCCGGCACCAGGAAGGCGCCCTTCAGGTCGATGTCGCCGGTATAACCGCGCAGGCTGTTGCCCCCGAATTCGAAGGTGAAGGGCAGCGCCGCGCTGATGCGGTCGATGCTGCGGCGGTCGCCGCCATAGGACGTGCGCATGATAACGTACAGGCGTCGCTGCAGCGCTGCGATGTCACGGCTGACCATGCCCGACAGTTCGTTGACCTTGGACGCGGTGTCGCTGGTGGACTGAACGCCTTGCATCATCAGCGTCACGTTGTCGGCCACCGAGCGGGTGTGGTCGGCGGCTTGCGCGGCGCTGCCCATGATCTCGGCGGTGGCGGACCGCTGTTCGTCGGTGGCGCGGGCCACTTCGCCGGCGATGGCGTCGATCTGGCGAATGATCTGGGCGACGGCCTCCACCGTTTCCACCGCTTCACGGGTGGTGCGGCCGATTTCGTCGGCCTGGGAGTTGACCGTCGCGATGCCTTGTTCAGTCTGGTTGGCCAGGCTTTTAACCTCTTCCGCCACCACGGCGAAACCCTTGCCGGCCTCGCCGGCGCGGGCCGCTTCGATGGTGGCGTTCAGCGCCAGCATGCGGGTCTGGCCGGCAATGTTCTGGATCATGTTGACCACGTCGCCAATGCGAGCGGTGGCTTCCGACAGGCCGGCGACGCGCTGGCTGGCCTCGTCGACGTTAAGGCGGGCGCTTTCGGCCAATTGCGACGAATTGCCCACCTGGGACAGAATCTCGCGGCTGGACGCTTCCAGTTCCTCGGTGGCGCCGGCCACGGTCTGTACGTTGCCGCTGGTGATCTGCACCGCTTCAGTGACGTGTTCGGCCATCTGCCGCAGTTGGCTGGCCACCCGAGACAGCTCGACCGAGCCTTCCGACAGGCGCCGGGCCTGCACGGAAATGTCACCCACCGTTTCCTGGACCTCGTGTTCCAGGGTTTCGGTCAGGCTCAACATCTCGTTGCGCAGGTGTTCCTCGGCGCGGTGGGACAGTTCCTTGTTTTCCAACAAGCTATAGGCCAGCTTGGCCCGCATGGCCCGCAGCATGGCGTTGGTGCGGTGGAAATCGGGCACCGGTTCGACCGGAATGGCGAAAGCCAGCTCCCCCCTGGCGATGGCGCCGAAGCTGCGTTCCATCCGCCCCAAAGGCGCCGAGATGCCCTTCATCAGCAACCGCACCAGGATGACGGCGGCCAGGGCGCCGACCGCCAGCAGACCGATCCCCACCGTCATGTGTTCGGTGAAATCGGCCCCGGCTTCGTCATAGACATCCTTGGCGACGCGCTGCTGCAGGTCGATCAGCTTGTCCAGACCGCCTTCCGCCTGGCGGTACAGGGGCAGCGCCAGCGTGCTGAAATGCACCTCGCCATCGCTGACCGTTCCGTTGACGATGGGGGCGAAAGCCTGCTTGACCAGCTTGTCCTGCTGGGCGGCGAAACCGTCGGCCAGGGATTTTTCCTCGGGGGTCAGGTAGGTGGCCAGATAGGCTTTCCAAACCCCGTCCATCTTCGCCAGATTGGCGCCGACCACCTTGGCGGCGTCGGGATTTTTGGACAAACGAGCAATCACCAGCAGGTTGTCGCGCATCAGATCGCGGATTTCCCCCAACTGGGCCGCCGGAACCACGCGGTCTTCATAGACGGTGCGGATGGCTTCGTTGGAATCGCCCATGCCCATCAACCCCGCCACCGTGGACAAGATGGCGGTCAGCGACAAGGCGAAGACGATACCGCCCACCCGGCCGGCCAAGGTGCTCAGCACAGAACCGATCCGGGCAACCAGCCCGCTTCCCACCAACTGGCCTTCCACCAGCGACAGGTTCTGCAGGCGGCCTTCGCGCATGTCGGCGTACAATTTCTCGGCATTGGCCACCGAGTCCCGGTCGGGCTTGCTGCGGATGGAAACAAAGCCTACGACCTTGCCGTCTTCCACTTCCGGGGTGACGTTGGCACGGACCCAATAATGGTCACCGTTCTTGCACCGGTTCTTGACCAGACCTTCCCACGGCAAGCCGGCCTTAACGGTCTTCCAAAGATCGGCGAAAGCCGCCTGGGGCATGTGCGGGTGGCGCACCATGTTGTGGGGCGAGCCCACCAGTTCCTCTTCAGTGAAGCCGCTGATCTGGATGAAGTCGCGGTTGACGAAGGTGATACGGCCCCCGGTATCGGTGCGCGACACCAGAACCTGGCCATCCGCCATCAAAACTTCTTGCCCAGTAAGCGGTCCATTGTCGCGCATGACTACCCCGACCAGCATATAACCTTAGATTGGTTATAAAGGTTCCCAAGCCTTAGGATTGTCAATGATAAATAAGCACGCTCCGCCGTAAGGAGGACAACCTTACGTCGCTCACCCGCCGATGATAAAAATTGTTTTAATTCAATTCACAATCAGGCCGCATTCAGGCGGCGGCGCGGGAAATCCAACGCTTGATGGCGGCCACGTGCTCGGCCTCTTCCTCGACGAATTCGGCGGCCATGGCTTTGATCTCGGGGTCGTCGGTGGCATCCAGGACATTCTGGTAAAAGGCCAGGCCATTGGTTTCCGCATCCAGGGCCACACGCAGAGCGCTGACCACGTCCATTTGCGGGTCGGCGGCCCAGATGGCGGCGGCTTCCGGGCTTTCCAACTGCGGCCAGTCGTATTCCCCGGGGGCGATGTCGGGCAGGTCGTGGAAGCCACCGCGTTTGCGGGCTTCTTCCAGATGCATGCGGGAATAATCGGCCATCTGACGGAAGAACTCGGACACTTCGTTGTTCTCGAAGCTGGCGGCGGCGTCGGCCAATTCGTCGAAGCGCAGCGCCGCCTCTTGTTCCAGGCGGGCGGCGTAGACCAGGAATTCTTCCACCGATTTCATGGCGCGACTCTCCGGGGCGGCGCAGGTATAAGCCTGATCCTTATAGGGGTTTTATCTAACAATTCCAATGCGCGAATCAGTCGGCGGAAACGATCCAACCGCCGCCCAGGACCCGCTGGCCGTCATAGAATACACAGGCCTGACCGGGGGCAACCCCCTGTTCCGGCATGTCCAGTATGACGCTAGCGCCGCCCTGCCCGTCCAGATTTATGCTAGCCGGCATGGGTGGCCGGGTAGACCGCACCCGCACCGAACAGCGCACCTGGGCACCATCGCCGTCACCCAGCCAGTTGACGCCGCGCAACGTGATGTGGGTGCGCCCCAAGGCTTCGCGCGGGCCGACCACCACTTGGTTGGTTTCGGCATCCAGACGCAGCACGTAAAGCGGATCGCCACCGCCCAGGCCCAGGCCTTTGCGCTGACCGATGGTGTAATGGATGATGCCCTGATGGCGCCCCAGTTCGTGGCCGTCCCGATCGACGATGGCGCCGGGCCGGATGGCGCCGGGCTTCAGGCGCTGAACCAGACCGGCGTAATCGCCGTCAGGGACGAAACAGATGTCCTGGCTGTCGCGCTTGGTCGCCACCGGCAGGTTGTAGCGGGCGGCGATGGCGCGGGTTTCGTCCTTGGACATCATGCCGCCCAGGGGAAAGCGCAGGAATTCCAGCTGCTCGCGGGTGGTGGTGAACAGGAAATAGCTTTGATCGCGGGCCGGGTCGGCGCCCTTCAGCATGATGGCGCCGTTGGGGCCGTCGGCGCGCTGTACGTAATGGCCGGTGGCCAGGGCGTCGGCGCCCAGGTCGCGGGCCACCGAGAACAGGTCGCGGAACTTGACGGTCTGGTTGCACAGCACGCAGGGGATCGGCGTCTCGCCGCGCACATAGGCTTCGGCGAACTTGTCCACCACGTCGGCGTGGAAGGTGCTTTCCATGTCCATGACGTAATGGGGAATACCCAGCACGTCGGCCACCGAACGGGCGTCGTGGATGTCCTTGCCGGCGCAGCAGGTGTTGGGACGGCACACCGCCTGACCGTGGTCGTAAAGCTGCAGCGTCACGCCCACCACGTCCCACCCTTGTTCCTTCAGCAAAGCGGCGGTGGCCGACGAATCGACGCCGCCCGACATGGCGACGACGATGCGGCCCAGGGACGGCTTGTTCATGGCGTGTCCCCTCCTTTGGGCAGCGCCTTGCGCAGGGTCTGCAGGCTTTTGGAATTGAACTCGCGCCGATACAGGATGGCGACGACCAAGGCCGAGGCGGCGACGAAGGCGCCGGCATGGACGAACCACATCATCATCGCCAGGGCGAAGTAATAAGCACGCAGGCCGCGATTGAAGGTGTTGGCGGCCAGATCCTGCAGCTTGGCCGCCAGGGCGGCGAAGGCGTCCTTCTCGGCTTCGGGGGAATCTACCGGCGGCGCGGTGCCCATCAGGATGCAGCAGTAATTGAATTGCCGAAGCGCCCAGGTGAACTGGAAAAAGGTGTAGACGAAGACGCCGATCAGCAGCAGCACCTTCATCTCGAAGGCTTCCAGGCTGGTGGTCTTGGGGGCGAAGGGCATGTCCTGGTAGACGACGAAGGCATGTTCCCCCGCCCCCATCAACGCCACCAGACCACCCATGATCAGGATGGTGGCAGACGCGAAGAACGACACCGAACGCATCAGGTTGCCCATCAGCGAGGTGTCGGCGATGCGGTTGTCGCGTTCACACATGGAGCGCATCCAGGTTTCCCGGTGCACCGCCATCACCGCCGACAATGTGTGCTCGCGCACCTTGCGGTGCTCGGCCATCACGGTATAGCCCACCCACAAGGCGGCGAAAGCGGCCAGGGCGGCGATGTCGACCAGGGGAATGCCGATATCGTTGTTCACATCGTCCTCGTCAAAAGCCAAGGGGCCCGCCAGGGGCCCCTTGCAACCTAATCCCGCTCGTCGATCCAGGCCATCTGAATGGCTTCCAGGATCTTCTCGTTGGATTTCTGCGGATCGTCGTCGAAATCCGGCAAAGCGCATACCCAGGCGTGAAGATCGGTATAGCGCAAATTGACGTTGTCGGCGTCAGGATGCGCGTCTTCCAGGGCGATGGCGATGTCCAGGACGTCGGTCCACTTCATTACTTCTTGTCCACGCTCATGTTGCGGGTGGCGGCGGGAACCGACACCACCAAGCCGTCCAGTTCCGGCTTCATGATGATCTGGCAGCCCAGACGCGAGGTCGAGGTCAGGCCGAAGGCCAGATCCAACATGTCTTCCTCGTCTTCCTCGGCTTCGGCCAGACGGTCGTACCATTCCGGGGCGACGACGATGTGGCAGGTCGAGCAAGCCAGCGAGCCTTCGCAGGCGCCTTCCAACTCGATCTTGTTGCGATGCGCGATTTCCAGCACCGACAAACCTTCCGGGGCATCCACTTCGGCACGGCTGCCGTCGGGATTGATAAACGTCATCTTGGGCATGCTTCCTGCCTTCCTCGTCTTGGGCGGCGCGGCGTCGGCCGCGCCCGGTCTTTACTCGCCCCCCAGGGCGTCATCGAGGCGTTCCACCGACACGCCGGCCAGAGCCTGACGGATCCCCCGGTCCATGCGCTTCTCGGCGAAGCCCTTGGTGGAATCCTCCAGAGTCTCGACGGCGGCGTTGACGGCGTCGCGGTCGGTGCCCGCGCATGCCGTCTCGACAGCTTCGATGGCAGCATCGATAGCCTGTCGTTCGTCATCAGACAAGAGGTCGCTGTCGACTCCCAGGGCAGATTTTACAGCAAGCACTGAACGACGGGCTTCGACGACCGATTCCGTCAGCAGGCGCTGGGCCATGTCATCCTTGGCGTGAACCAAGGAATCCCGCAACATATTGGCCATTTCGTCGTCAGACAGGCCATAGGACGGCTTGACCGCCACGTGCTGTTCGATGCCGGTGGTCATTTCCTGGGCCGAGACCGTCAACAGGCCGTCGGCGTCCACCTGGAAGGTGACGCGGATGCGCGCCGCGCCCGCCGCCATGGGCGGAATGCCGCGCAGGACGAAACGGGCCAGCGACCGGCATTGGTCGACCATTTCGCGTTCGCCCTGCACCACGTGGATGGACATGGCCGACTGGCCGTCCTGATAGGTGGTGAATTCCTGGGCCATGGCCACCGGAATGGGGGTGTTGCGCGGGATGACCTTTTCGACGATGCCGCCCATGGTCTCGATGCCGAGCGACAACGGCGTCACGTCCAGCAGCAAGGTGTCCGAGCCACGGGTCAGCGCCTCGGCCTGAAGGGCGGCGCCGACGGCCACCACTTCGTCGGGGTTGATGTCGGACAGCGGCTCGCGGCCGAAGAACTCGGCGACGCGCTTCCTGACCAGCGGCATGCGGGTGGAACCACCCACCAGCACCACGCCTTGAATGTCGGACACGTCGATACCGGCGTCTTCGACCACGCCACGGCAAATCTCGATGGTGCGCTCGACGAAGGGGGCGGCCAGCTTTTCCAACTCGTCACGGGTCAGCGAATGACGGCTGGCGGTGCCGTCCAATTCAATCATCCATTCGCCCGATTGACGGCCGGTCAGGCATTCCTTGGCGACGCGGGCGGTCATCAGCGCCTGCTTCACTTCCCCTGCGGTGATGGCGGCGCCGGCCTGACGCTGGGCCAGGAAATATTCGGCCACCGCATGGTCGATGTCGTCGCCGCCCAACACGGCGTCGCCGCCGGTGGCTTTGACCTGGAACACGCCCTTTTCCATCTTCAGGATGGAAATGTCGAAGGTGCCGCCGCCCAGGTCATAGACGGCATAAAGCCCTTCCACCGAATTATCCAGGCCATAGGCCAAGGCGGCGGCGGTCGGTTCGTTGACCAGACGCAACACCTCGATGTCGGCCAGACGGGCGGCGTCCTTGGTCGCCGTGCGCGCCGCGTCGTCGAAATAGGCGGGAACGGTGATGACGGCCCGGGTCACCGCCTTGCCCAGCATGGCCTGTTCGGCGCGGTCCTTGATGGCCATCAGGATGTGGGCGGAAATAGCCACCGGGGTCAGGGTGCGCCCCGCCACGCGCAGCCGCACCATGCCGCCTTCCGGCGGAACCTCCACGTCATAAGGCAAGGTGCCGGCCAGCGACTTCACGTCTTCCAGGCCGCGTCCCATCAGGCGCTTGATGGACGACACCACCTGGTCGGGGCTTTCCAGGATGGCTTCGCGGGCCTCGCGGCCCACCACCACCGAGCCGTCATCCTTGTAATGGACCACCGACGGGATCAGCGCCTTGCCGTTTTCGTCCTTCAGGACTTCGACCTCGGTATCGAAGGAAAAGGCGACCACCGAATTGGTGGTGCCCAAATCGATGCCCACGGCCAGGCCGGCTTCGTCTTGATGGGGAACGGGGGTTTCCCCCGGCTCGTGCAGTTGCAGCAGGACGAGGCCGTCGTCACTCATGGGGGAAATCCTTTCCTTAGCGCATGGCCCGCGTCATGCGGGTCTTCTTGGTGCGGGCCTCTTCGGCCAGCTTGGCAAGATATTTCAGGCGGATGGTCAGATGCACAGCTTCCTCGAACGCGCCGGCGTTGATGGCGGCCGAGATGTGGCATTGGCAGGCGATGACCTCGGTATCGGCCTCGGCGGACAGCTTGGTGATGGTGTCGACGGTATCGGCTTCGGCGATGGCCTCGCGCTTTTCCATCTGTTCCATCAGCAGAACCGGGTCGTTGATGGTGCCGCAGGCCGTCAGGTCCACCTTGTGACCCTTCAGGTCCAGCACATAGGCCGCCCGCTTCAGCGGGTCCTTCAACGTCTCGTAGGCTTCGTTCAACGCCGTGGCCTGGCTTTGCGAAAGCGCCCGTTCCTTGGCCGACTTGGCGGCGAAGCGGTCGGGATGCAGCCGGCGCTGAAAGCCGAAATACTGCTTTTCCAGCAAATCCAGGTCGATATCGAATGTGGGCTGAAGGCCCAGGCGGGAAAAATGGTCGATGGTTCCCGGCCCCTGGACTGCCCCACAGACGGAACAGAACAAGGCACGGGTGGCCACCGGCCCCTTGCAGGACCAGCACGGCACCACGGACGCCGCGGCAGTGGCAATGCTGGCGGTCATCGCACCCCCCTCCGGCATGTTGTCACCTCGTCAGACGTGGAAGGATTCACCGCAGCCGCAACGCCCCTTTTCGTTGGGATTACGGAACACGAAGCCGGACTGCATCTTTTCTTCCACCCAATCCATCTCGGTCCCGAAGATGAACATGGCGGCCTTGGGGTCAATCAGCACGGTGATACCGTTCTGTTCGACCACTTCGTCAAACGGCGACTTCTCGTCGGCGTATTCCAGCGTGTACTGCATGCCGGAACAGCCCTTGGAGCGCACCCCGATGCGGACGCCGGCCGACGGCTTGCCGCGCTTTTCCAGCATGGTCCGGACCCGCGCCGCGGCGCTTTCGGTGATGCTGATGGGAGCCTTGAGTTCCATGAGCGATCCCTCTCGTGATGGTGGACGCCGGCTCAGCCGGCGGCCTTTTCGTCTTCACCCTGGCCAGTCTTGGACTTGTAGTCCTTGATGGCGGCCTTGATAGCATCCTCGGCCAGCACCGAACAGTGGATCTTGACCGGCGGCAGCGCCAGTTCGTTGGCGATGTCGGTGTTCTTGATGGCGGCGGCTTCGTCCAGGGTCTTGCCCTTCACCCATTCGGTGACCAGCGAAGACGAGGCGATGGCCGAGCCACAGCCGAAGGTCTTGAACTTGGCGTCCTCGATGATGCCTTCAGGGCTGACCTTGATCTGCAGCTTCATCACGTCGCCGCAGGCCGGAGCGCCCACCAGACCGGTGCCGACATCGGTGGAATCCTTGTCCATCGAGCCGACGTTGCGCGGGTGTTCGTAATGGTCGACGACCTTGTCGCTGTAAGCCATGTGTTCCTCCGATTTCCGGGCCGAGGGGACGGCCCTGATAATGCTGATATCTTACATATGGGGACGGATCAGTGTTCCGCCCACTGAATGGACTTCAGGTCGACGCCTTCCAGGTGCATGTCCCACAGCGGCGACAGCGAACGCAGATGCTCGACCGCCTTGACCGTGTGGTCGATGGCATAGTCGATGTCTTCCTGGGTGGTGAAACGGCCCAGGCCGAAACGCAAGCTGGTATGGGCCATTTCGGCATCCAGCCCCAGCGCGCGCAGCACGTAGGACGGCTCCAGCGACGCCGAGGTGCAGGCCGAGCCCGACGACACCGCCAAATCCTTGACGCCCATCATCAAGCCTTCACCCTCGACGAAGGCGAAGGAAATGTTGATGTTGCCGGCGACGCGGTTGTCCAGGTCACCGTTGACGTAGATTTCCGGCAGACGCTGCTTCAGGCCGCCCAGCAGACGGTCGCGCATGCCGCGCAGACGTTCGGCTTCGGCCCCCATTTCGGCTTGGGCGATGGCGCAGGCCTCGCCCAGGCCGACGCACAGCGGCGTCGCCAAGGTGCCCGACCGCATGCCGCGTTCCTGGCCGCCGCCATTGATCATGGGAACGATACGCACGCGCGGACGACGGCGCACGTAAAGGGCGCCGATGCCCTTGGGGCCGTAAATCTTGTGGCCGGAAATGGACATCAGATCGATGTTCATGGCGTTGACGTCCAGCTCGATCTTGCCCACGGCCTGGGCGCAATCGGTGTGGAAGAAGGCGCCCTTCTTGCGGCAGATCGCCCCGATCTCGGCCAACGGCTGGATGACGCCGATTTCGTTGTTCACGCCCATGACCGAGACGATGGCGGTCTTGTCGGTGACCACCGCTTCCAGTTCGGCCAGGTCGATCAGGCCGTTGGGCTTGACCGGCAGATAAGTGACCTTGAAGCCTTCCTGTTCCAGGTGGCGGCAGGTGTCGAGCACGCATTTATGCTCGGTGACCACGGTGACGATGTGGTCCTTCTTATCCTTGTAGAACTGGGCGACGCCCTTGATGGCCAGGTTGTTGGACTCGGTGGCGCCCGAGGTGAAGATGATTTCCTTGGCATCGGCGCCGATGATGGCGGCCACCTGCTCGCGGGCCTGTTCCACCGCCTCTTCCGCTTCCCAGCCATAGGCATGGTTGCGCGAATGCGGATTGCCGAATTTCTCGGTGAAATAGGGCAGCATCTTTTCGACCACGCGCGGATCACACGGCGTGGTGGCCTGATAGTCGAGATAAATCGGCTGTCCCGGGCGTCGGCCGATGGAGGGGATGGTCATCGCTTCAGGTCCTTTCGCTTGGCGGCACTAGGCCGCGTCCTTGACTGTTTTTCCTTTCCGCCGGGCCAGATCGCTCCAGGCGGACAGGAAGGCATCGACATCTTGGGCTCGGCTCTCCGGCCCCAAGCTGACGCGCAACGCGCAATCGGCCTGACCGGGTCCCAAACCCATGGCCGCCAGCACATGGCTGGAAGCCACCTTACCCGATGAACAGGCCGATCCCGCGCTGACCATCACCCCGGCCAAATCCAAGGCCATCACCTGAACCTGCGCGGCGACGTCCGGCAAGATCAGGCACGAGGTGTTGCACAGCCGGGGCGACGACCCGCCCACGATCCTTGCCTCGGGCACCCGTTCCACCGCTTGGGCTTCCAGGGCGTCCCTCAGCGACCTCATCCTTGCCGGGGCATCGCCCCCCTTGGCCTCTTCCGCCGCCAGTCTGGCGGCGGTGGCGAAGCCGACGATGCCGGCAAGATTTTCAGTTCCCGCTCGACGACTTTTCTCCTGACCACCTCCTAGCAAGATGGGTGCCAAGGAAATGTCGCCTTTAGACAACAACAAACAACCAATTCCCGACGGCCCGCCCATTTTGTGTGCGCTTAATGTCAGGAAGTCGACATCAAGGTCCGACAAAAAAACAGGCAACCGTCCCAAACCTTGGGCGGCGTCGCAATGGACCAGGGCGCCACGGGCATGGGCGAGGCGGACCACTTCGGCCACCGGCTGGATGACGCCGGTTTCGTTGTTGGCCAACATCACCGACACCAGGGCCGGCGTGGGATCGGCGGCCAGCAGGCGGTCCAGCGCCTCCAGGTCGACAACGCCGTCGGCGCCGACCGGAATGATCTGGGCCGGACCACATTGCCGCACCGAGGCGTGTTCGATATCCGACACCAACACCCGCCGCCCGGTCCCGCGCAACGCCAGGGCGTTGGCTTCGGTGCCGCCCGAGGTGAAGACGACCCCGGCCGCATCACCGCCCACCGCAGCCGCGACGTCGCGCCGCGCCGCTTCCAGGCGAGCGCGGGCACGACGGCCGAAATCGTGGACGGAAGACGGGTTGCCGGCGGCTTTCAGGGTCTCGACCATGACGTCGATGACCTCGGGCCGCGCCGGAGCGCCGGCGTTATAGTCGAGGTAAACCGACGCACTCACCGAACCCAAGCCTCCTTAATGATCCGCACCATACCGCGTATGGGGCCGCTTATTGGGCGGCCACGGTGCCGGTATTGCCGTGAAACATGCCCGAGCTGCCCAGGATGCGGCGCTCGCACACATCGGCCAGGGACACCGCCGACAGGTACAGATAAATCTGGTTGCCCAGTTCTTCCCACAGGTCGTGGGTCAGGCAGCGGCCCTTGTTGTGGTGGCAGCCGGCCGGCGAACCGGGCGAGCAGCGGGTGGTCTGGATCGGTTCGTCCACCGCCAGGATGATGTCGGAAATGCGCATCTGCGTCGCCGGGCGCGACAGCAGATAGCCGCCGCCGGGACCACGCACGCTTTTCACCAGCCCACCCTTACGAAGCTTGCCGAACAGCTGCTCCAGATAAGAGAGCGAGATTTCCTGGCGCTCGGCGATATCGGCCAGGGCGACCGGGTTGCCGTGCGAATGACTGGTCAGGTCGACCATGGCCATCACGGCGTAACGACCTTTGGTGCTGAGTTTCACTGCTGTCTCTCCTGAACGATCGGACCCCAGTCCGATGATTGAGCCTTTTCCTAAACCGCCTGGTTGCGGTCTTCGTCCCCCAGGACGACGACGTTGGCCGGATGGCGGCTTGGTTGATGATGCTGGGCGCGTTCCGCTTCCAGTTCCTGAACCCGATCCACCAAGGTGTTGACCTGGGCCCGCAAATTGTCGATGGCCCGGGCCACCGGATCAGGCAGGTTGTCGTCTTCCAGGCCATAGGCGCAGAAGGTGGGCTCGCCCTCTTTCGGCTTGCGCAGCACGGCGCGGGCGGGGATGCCCACCATGGTGACGCCGGGCGGCACTTCGGTCAGCACCACGGCATTGGCGCCGATGCGCGCCCCCTTGCCGACGACAATGGGGCCCAGCACCTGGGCGCCGGAACCGACGATGACGCCGTCTTCCAGGGTCGGGTGGCGCTTGCCCTTGTGCAGCGAGGTGCCGCCCAGGGTGACGCCGTGATAAAGGGTGACGTCGTCGCCGATGATGGCGGTCTCGCCGATAACCACGCCAGTGCCGTGGTCAATGAACAAACGGCGGCCGATGGTGGCGCCGGGGTGGATTTCGATGCCGGTGAACACCTTGCCCACATGGGACAAAATACGGCCGAGAAGCTTCAAGCCCACGCCCCAGCACCAATGCGCCAGCCGATAAATCAGCAGCGCATGCAAGCCGGGATAGCAAAGAATCACCTCGATGATGGAATGCGCCGCCGGGTCGCGGCTGCGAATAGAGGCGATATCTTCGCGAAGAGACTTGAAAACCATGGCCGGCAATATGCTAATCTTCCGCTCGAGGACGCAACCCATGTGCGTATCAAGGACCAAGGGGGGCCTTGTGGCTGGGTTGCTTTCGTTGAGGTGAATATAGGATGCCCGACAAAGCCGGTCAAGTATGACCGGTCATCAGCCCAAAACCCGCCAATTATTCCCCGACGCGCATACTCGGTCTTTTTCCGCTGCCCTGGCGGAAGACCGCTGTGCGTCACATAACAAACCAAGACAGGTATAGGGGACACGATGCCCGAGGTGATTTTTAACGGACCCGATGGACGCCTGGAAGGCCGCTATCATCATTCCAAGGTGACCAACGCGCCCATCGCGCTGTTGCTGCATCCGCACCCGCAGCATGGCGGCACCATGAACAACAAGGTGGTCTACGCCCTTTACAACGCCTTCGTGAAGCGCGGCTTTTCGACGCTGCGTTTCAACTTCCGCGGTGTCGGCCGTTCGCAGGGCAAGTTCGACAACGGTCAGGGCGAATTGTCCGATGCCGCCTCGGCTTTGGACTGGATGCAGACCTACAACCCCAATGCCCAGGCCTGCTGGGTGGGCGGCTTCTCGTTCGGCGCCTGGATCGGCATGCAGCTGTTGATGCGCCGTCCGGAAATCGACGGCTTCGTCTCGGTGGCGCCGCCGGCCAACGCCTATGACTTCACCTTCCTGGCACCCTGCCCGTCTTCCGGCCTGATCGTCCACGGCACCGCCGACGACGCCGTGCCGGAAGCTTCCGTCGCCAAGCTGGCGGCCAAGCTGGGCACCCAGAAGAACATCCGCGTCAAGTACCGCACGGTGGAAGGCGCCAACCACTTCTTCGGCAGCCATCTGGACCCGCTGACCGAAATGGTCGACCAGTACTTAGGCGAAAGCCTGGCGGAAGCCGCCGCCAACCGCCCCGGCCTGCCGCCGGCAGCCGTGGCCGCGCCCTAAGGACGCAGCGTTTAAAGCTTAAACCCCGCCGGAGCGATCCTGCATCATTCAACGAGTGGTGCGAAACAAGGCTCCCAGGGGAAGATGTAGATTATGGCCGCGCAGCCTGTGTTGCGCGGCCTTTTTCTTGCTTACCGGAGAGAGGAAATAAGCAGCTTCCGCCCCCAAGCAATTAATACTGACCACTTGAGAACAAAACATGGCACACGTATCATTGACCTGTTTTGTTCCTGTGGATGAGGGCGATTGTGACCGAGACGGAACAGCCGATGATTCGTCAAGACGGGGTACGCTTGCATGCGCACAGCCCCTCCGCACTAGCGAACGAAATGCAGCGACGCCGCGCTTTCTTGCGAGATACCGTGACCGCACTCCGTCCCGAGGGATGCCAAATATACGCCCGAGACCACTTCGATGGCGTTTGGGCGGCCGGCCTTTTGAAAGCTGTCACGGACCTCGGCGCCACAGGTATCGAGGTCAACGAGTGGTGGGCTTCCCTCGCACCGGATTGGCTTTGCCCCTGCTGTCAGCGCCCTAAGGCAGATATCGTCCATTTGTCCAATGGCGTTCTGATTGCCAAGGCCGTCGAGCACCATGACCACTTCACATCCTATGTGAGCCGGAGCTTCACCAGGGACCTCGGCGCCGAATGGGGCAAAAACAAGCCTCATCTACAAGATATCCAGCGGCAGATCACTGATACCTTCAGTGCATTCTCGCCTGTCATGATTTGCGAGAGCTGCAATCAGGCCGACCGAGATGCCAAGACGATTGTCGGCACGCACCTGAAAGTGCCGAAAGATGAACTAGAGTATTTTTCTTTCTCGGTCGATGAGATCCGCTCCTTCATCCGCCCAGCTAAAAACCGACACCACGCCCCAGATAGCCGGAAGGTGGTCAAGGTGTTCGAGACAAAGCGGAAGCGCGAGGCGCTGCGGTTTCGAATCGAAACCGTCGATCAACAGGTCCGGCTGGCAGTTCAGAACATTCATTGGCGCTCTCCGGAATCCCATCCAAGCGGGGGAGACGTCTACGAGGGAGCCTGGGACTTGCTGAATGAACTGGGTATGACCCCAGGGGGCAACTTCGATTTTCTAGCATATTCCGCCACTACACGCACCGGTACGATGCCAGCCAATACGTGGCGCCGAAATCGTGACCGTCGGACTACGCCGCCATCAGAAGCCAAGATCAAGGAATACCTTGCCGCTCGCCCGCACCTCTCTGGCCTTGGCACGACATGGCGTTGTCCGTGTTGCAACCGATCACTTTTCTCCATCATCCGCATGAACAACAAGCGGCAGTTGACAATGTTGATCAACCCGGTTGGCAGAGGTGACGACCGCATAAAGGTCTGCATGGACTGCTTGGATGTCTGGAGAGGTCTGGCAAAAGAGGCCCGTGTCGAGCGAGATGAAGTGACACGTTCTGATGTGCTTGCGGTAATCATCCCCGTCCGCAATTCCCGCCACAAATTGCGATCTGAAGCCGCCGCTGACGAACAGGTGACAGCAATCATGAACCGGGCTGCCCTACGCTCGGAAGAGACCGTGCAGACAGAAGATAACTTTTATGTGGTCATCTAACTCTGGTGGCTACGGGAATTGTGTGCAGGTAGTCAAATCAGCTGACGCTTAAAGCACGGAATGCTGTCTATCAGCGGGAATTTTGCCAGTGCGCCGCTTCGAGACAGCCTTCATTCAAGCCGCCAGTCATTACTTTGATAATATCAAGCGGGGTCTGGGGCCCAAGGCCCCAGCTGGGCGCGGGCGAGAGCCGGCCATTATTGCCCTCTAGTAACGCGGCGGCACCTGATCATAGCCACGCGGGTCGTTCCACTGGATCTGCGGCTGCTGGCGATAGACCGGGGCCGGTTGGGCATAGCCATAGGACGGCTGACCATATCCGTATGACGGCTGCGCATAACCGCGCTGCTGGTTGGAATAGTAATTCTGGTCGGCGCGATCCATGGAGGCGCCGGCTTCCGAACCGACCCAGGCGCCCAAAAGCGTGCCCAACGCGGTCGCCGCCAACTTACCCTTGCCGCCACCGAATTGCGATCCGGCCAGGGCGCCGCCGGCACCGCCCAGGATGGCGCCGCCGGTGGATTTGCTGAAACCATAACCATTGCCACCCGGCTGGGCGCAGGCCGACAAAGCCAGGACCAAGGCGCCGGCGACCAACAGACCCTTACGCATGATGACCTCCCATCCGGCGACAGCGCCGATGGTGGGAATCATCGCCCCGGGGTTTGGCGGATTTATGAAACAAAAACGCCCGCTTTGTGGCGGGCGTTTCGTCGATTATGGCAAAGACGGCTTATTCGGCGTCTTCGCTGTCGTCCTGGTATTGCGGGCTGACCGGGCCGCCGGCGCGGCCGCGACCGATGGCGACGGCCTTCTCCAGGTCCAGCTCGGTGCACAGGCCCAAGGTGACCGGGTTGCGCGGCTTGATGTTGGCGGCGTTCCAGTGGCTCTTTTCACGCACCGACTGGATGGTCGGCTTGGTGGTGCCGATCAGCTTGCACAATTGGGCGTCCGACAGTTCCGGGTGGTGCTTCAGCAGCCAGGCCAGAGCGTCGGGGCGATCCTGCCGCTTGGACACCGGGGTGTAGCGGGCGCCCTTGGGCTTGGCGCGGGGCTGCGGATAATCGGTGACGTTCAGACGCAAGGTGGCGTCCGGGTCGGCTTCGCAGCGTTCCAGTTCGGCCTTGGTGATCTGGCCGTTGGCCACCGGATCCAAGCCGACGATGCCGGTCGCCACTTCGCCGTCGGCAATGGCCTGCACTTCCAGGGAATGCAAACCACAGAACTCGGCGATCTGCTCAAAGCTGAGAGCGGTGTTCTCGACCAGCCAGACGGCAGTCGCTTTGGGCATAAGCGGCAGAGCCATAAGTTATCTCCTTGCGAAATCTCGTGCGGAACCGGCCGGTCAAGGCGTCGGTCCCGGTGCCAATGGCGGGGCACTTTTGGGATTGCGGTATTTATATGGGAGGCCGGGCCAGCGGTCAAACGCTCAACACGATCTTGCCCACATGGGTGTTTGTTTCCATCAGCTTGTGCGCGTCAGCCGCCTGCGCCAAGGGGAACTGGGCATGGATCAGCGGCCGCACGCTTCCCGCCGCTACCAGGGGCCAGACATGGTCCAGCAAGCCTTGGGCCATGCGCGCCTTGGCATCGTCCGATTGCGGCCGCAGCGTCGAGCCGGTCAGCGTCAGCCGCCGCAGCATCACCGGCATCATGTTCATTTCCGCCACCGGCCCCTTCATGAAGGCGATGTTGACCAGACGGCCGTCGAAGCCCAGGCACTTGACGTTGCGGGGCAAGTAATCGCCGCCCACCATGTCCAAGATGACGTCCACCCCCTTGCCGCCGCACTCGGCCTTGATCACCTCGACGAAATCCTCGGTCTGGTAGTCGATGGCGCGGTCGGCGCCCAACTTGACGCAGGCCGCGCATTTGGCGGCGCCACCGGCGGTGGCGAACACCCTGGCGCCCATGGCCTTGGCCAGTTGGATGGCGGTGGTGCCGATGCCGGACGCGCCGCCATGAACCAGGAACGTCTCGCCCGCCTTCAGCTGACCGCGCTCGAACACGTTGTGCCAGACGGTGAACAGGGTTTCCGGCAAAACCGCCGCTTCGGTGAAATGCAGGTCGTCGGGAATGGGCAGGCAATGGCGGGCGTCCACCGCCACATATTCGGCATAGCCGCCACCGGCGCAAAGCGCGCAGACCGAATCCCCCAAGCCCCACTGCGTCACCCCCGCCCCCAAGGCGGCAATGGTGCCCGACACTTCCAGACCGGGCAGGTCGGACGCGCCGGGCGGCGCCGGATAGGCGCCCTGGCGCTGCAACACGTCGGGGCGGTTGATCCCCGCCGCCGCCACCTTGATCAGAACCTGCCCCGGCCCGGCCACCGGCAAGGGCCGCGTTGCGGTCTTCAGGACGTCGCAATCGCCGGGGGTGGAAATCTCGATGCAGGTCATGGTGGACGGCAACATGGTCGTGTTCTTTCTTGGTCTGTCCCGGTTGGGGTCAATCTGGTACGTTCAGGCCGTCCTGGCAAGCGGCGAAGGAGAACGCGGATGGATTGGGACGACCTGGAACCCAAGAAGAAGGTGGCGTCCTTGCGCAACCTGGAGGTCATGGGAATCGAGGAACTGCGCGACTATATCGGCGAGCTGAAAGCCGAGATCACCCGCGCCGAAGCCGCCATCGCCGCCAAGGAAAGCGTCAAACTGGGGGCCGAGGCCCTGTTCAGAAAACCATAAGACAAGGGGATCGATCATGTTGAAGGGACGTCATGCGGTGGTTACCGGTTCCACCAGCGGCATCGGTCTGGGCATCGCCCGGTCGCTGGCGGCGCAGGGCTGCGGCATCATGCTGAACGGCTTCGGCGACGGCATCGAGGAACTGCGCGCCGGCATGGAAAAGGAATTCGGCGTGCCGGTGCTCTACAACGGCGCCGACCTGTCCAAGGCCGACGAATGCGTCGCCCTGGTGGAAGACGCGCAAAAGCGCCTGGGCAGCGTCGACATCTTGGTCAACAACGCCGGCATCCAGCATGTGGACCCGGTGCAGAACTTCCCCGCCGCCCGCTGGGACGCGGTGATCGCCATCAACCTGTCTTCCGCCTTCCACACCATCCGCGCCGCCCTGCCGGCCATGCAGGCCAAGGGCTGGGGCCGGCTGATCAACGTCGCCTCGGTGCACGGCCAGGTGGCCTCCGTCAACAAATCGGCCTATGTGGCGGCCAAGCACGGCATCGTCGGCCTGACCAAGGTCGTCGCCCTGGAAAACGCCGAGACCGGCATCACCTGCAACGCCATCTGCCCCGGCTGGGTGCTGACGCCCTTGGTGCAAAAGCAGATCGACGCCCGCGCCGAGGCGCAAGGGTTGTCGGTGGCCGATGCCGGCCGCGACCTGCTGTCGGAAAAGCAGCCGTCCAAGCGTTTCACCACCCCGGAACAATTGGGTGAACTGGCGGTGTTCCTGTGCTCGGACGCCGCCAGCAACATGACCGGCACCAACCTGACCATGGATGGCGGCTGGACCGCGCAATGAGCCGAGCCCCCGCGCCCCGGCGCCAGGATTTCCCCTATGTGACCACCATCCAGACGCGGTGGTCGGACAACGACATGTTCGGCCACATCAACAACGTCGAGTATTACCGCTTTTTCGAGATGGTGGTGGTGGACTTCCTGCGTGGTCCCTGCGCCATGGACATCATGACCGGTCCCGTCATGACCTTTGCCGCCGAAAGCCGCTGCAGCTTTCGGCGGCCGCTATCCTGGCCGGAACCGGTCAGCGGCGGCTTGCGCATCGAACATGTGGGCAATTCGTCGGTCCGCTATGGCATCGCTTTGTTCGGCGAAACGTCCGAAGAAGCCGCCGCCGACGGCCATTGGACCCATGTCTTCGTCGAACGCGCCACCCAACGCCCGACGCCCATCCCCGCTTTCATCCGCGACGCGTTCCTGCGTCACCAGGGATGACACCTAAAACCCCGACGGGAATCCCTGTCGGGGTTTGATTTTGCCGGCGTCACTTCTCGCGCTTCAGCAGCACCCGCACGTTAGGCGTGTGGTCAAAAGTGTCGGTATGCCAGGCAAAATCCTCGACCCGATAAATCTTTCCGCTGCGGGACTTGATCACGCCGCCGATACGACAACTGATGTCCGCGTCGAAAAAATGATTTATTTCGCTCTTGTCGAACGATTCAGCGACAACGAAGCGCATGGCGACCTCGTATCATCAGGTTGATACCTTACAAAAACTATGACTACTACATGAACTGAATTCAATATTTATAATTTTATCTAATTTATCACTGAGTTTTATGCTGATTTTACCTCTTGATATTTTCCACAACACTTTCCATCCTATAGACGGATCGCGACGTTGTTACCAGGGAAGCATTCTGGCCGGAAGGCCAGGATCCCGACAGGGAGCGTTGCCATGTTGCAAGCGGCCTTTTTCGGCGGCACCTACGACGAAGCCATGGCTTTGATGGTCGAGGCCCGCAATTACGCCCGTTACGTCGAACACCGTGAAAGACGGTATTGCGAAGCCCTGCAAGGCTTGCGCATGTCGTGCGAAGCCATGCGGGTGACGTCGCGGCTGACCCAGGTGATGGCCTGGCTGCTGATGCAACGCGCCGTGCATGAAGGGGAAATCGACATCACCGAGGCACTGGCCGAAGCCAACCGTCTGTCGGGGTGCGATGTCTGCCTGGACCAAAGCCACGATCACGACGAATGCCTGCCCAAGGGGCTGCAAAGCCTGCTGGCGCGGTCCCTTAGCCTGTACCAGCGGGTGGCGCGGCTGGAAAACCAGATGCTGCAAAGACTGAACTAATCACTTCCAAAGGATTTCATACATGGTGATGGGGTCGCGGAAGCCCTTGACCGCCTTCGCCCCCACCGAACGGAACATGGAACCGGGCTTGCCGGCCAGTTCCATCACCGAGGCGGTGCAGTAAATCTCGTCGGTGCCGGTGGCGGCGCAGACACGGGCGGCCAATTGCACGGTCGAGCCGAACAGGTCGTCTTCTTCCTGAATGGGCTCGCCGGCATTCAGACCGATGCGCAGATGCAGGACCTGACTGGGCATACGGGCGTTATGCTCGGCCACCTGGCGCTGAACCTGAACCATGGCGTCGATGGCCCCCGCCGCCGACAGGAAGGACGCCATGATGCCGTCGCCGGTATGCTTGACCTCGTGGCCGCCAAAGCGCGACAGGGCGCCGCGCACGATCAGGTTATGGCGACGGACGATTTCCTGGGCCGCGGCGTCGCCGCGAATTTGCGTCATGTTGGTGGAATCCACCATGTCGGTGAACAACACCGTCATCATCTGCCCCTGTTTCTGGTCCGTCTTGCGGTTCCAGTCGCGATAAATGTCGCGGATGGCCAGATGCGCCCCCATCTCGTCGCCCAGCAGGAAGTTGCCCATGGCGTTGCGCCCGGCTTCCACCACGGATTTATAGCGGGCCTCGCGACGGTATTCGGGCAGCTTGTCATGGAAGTTCCGCGCACTTTCGCCCCGGGTCCCCAGCTGCTCCAGCGCCTCTTCCATCAACGGCTCCATGGCCTTGGCGCCCAATTTGCGGAACTCGATCATCGCCTCGACCGCGCCCGCCATGTAAAGGTGCATGGCGAAGCGGTTGTAGTTGTCCATGGTGATGCGTTCCTGACGCACGGCTTCCATGGCGCCGTTCAGGAACTTGCCCACCTTGGGCAGCTGCGCCTCGACGCTTTGGGTCGGCGCCGGCTCTTCCTTGGCGGGCTTTTCCTGTTGTTCTTTGTTTTGTTCACGCTCGACCTCGGCCACTTCCTCGACCAGCGACTTGTCGTCGTCCAGGTCCAGGTCCAGGGGCGGCAGGTCGTCGTCGCCGTCGTCCTGGGGCGGCGGGACGCTTTCGGCTTCCTTGGCCAATTTGTCCAAGGACTTCTTCATTTCCTTGCTGATGGCCTTGGGCCGGCCGGCCACCGGCGCCGGCGCCGGGGCGAAGGTCGCCGGCCGCGACCGCCCCCCGCCCCCCTTGCGCGGCATGAATTTCAGCGCCAGCGGCACCGAGGTCATCAGGAAGGCCAAAGCGAAGACCACCATCAGCAACTGGCTGTAGCTGGCGGCGTCGACCTTGATGCCGAACCCCATCTTCCACAGCCCCATGATGATGTTGGGGGTGATCTTGATGGCCAGCAAGGCCACCGCCAAGCCGCAGGCGCCGATGGCCAGCAGCCGCGACAGAACCTGGCGGGCCTGCGCCACCTCGACCTCGGACATGGCCAGCTTGCCGCCGCTGAACGACTTGGGGGCGGGCTTGCCGCGCCGCGCCTTGCCTGCGGCGGCGGCCGGCTTTGACGCGCCCCCACCGCTTCCTCCGGGCGCCCCCCAGGATGACTTGCCGCCACCGCCGCCGCTTTTGGCCTGCGCGACGGCGCGCTCGACCTTGCCGCCGGTGACGTAGATCTCGGCTTCTTCGAAGGCGTTGTTGTCGGTGTAATAGGTCTCGCGGACAACCCGGACCTGAAGCTTCAGAGAGGTCTCAAGCTCTTTCGCTTCGGCAAGCGCGCTTTCGCGCTCCATGCGGGGAAAACGCGCATGCAGCATCCATCCGCGACCTTCGAGGACATATACCTCGTAGTGGACGATGATCATGGTCTATGCGCGTCCGCCATTCAGGCTCGAAAGCCTCCCTACCCCCTCGCTTGCTGTACCGTCTTAACGCAGCGAAGTCCACAATAAACAAGGAAAAAGCCGTCAGACAAGCATCTGACGGCTTTATTCCGCTTAACGGCTGTCCAGCGGCGAACCGCTGAAGACAAGACTTACGACTTGATGCCGAAGCTGGCGAAACGCTTGTTGAACTTGGCGATCTGACCACCCGAGTCCACCATGCGGTGCACGCCGGTCCAAGCCGGATGAGACTTGGGGTCGATGTCCAGGCGCAGAGTGTCGCCGGCCTTGCCCATGGTCGAACGAGTCGTGAATTCGGTGCCGTCCGTCATCACCACGTTGATGTCATGGTAATCGGGATGAATATCGTTCTTCATGGCCGTCCTGCTTTGCAAATCGAAGGCGCCCTCTATACAGAAAACCCCGGGCGGGCGCAAGCGTGGGTTCGCACTTTTTTTCAGCTTTTTACGCCGTGGTCCGAATTCAGGCCAAGCTGGCCAGAACCGCATCCAAAAGATCGTCGCGACGGAACGGCTTGGGCAGGAAATTCTTGGCCCCCGACAGGCGCAGGCGCTCGGAAAGCATGGCCCGGCGCTGGTCGGTTCCACCGGGTACAGCCAGGATCCGGGCGCCGGGCGGTGGTTCATCGACCCCGTCGGCGATGATCAGATCGGCTGGATTGACCGAATGGCGGCTGATGGCGTCACCCGAATCGGTGGCGACGACCACTTCGTAGCCAGCCCCCTCCAGAATGGACTTCAGCGCCTGGCGGGCACGCGCCTCGGTTTCAATCACCATGATGCGAGTCATGGATGTCTCCCTCTGTTAGCGGACCCTCTATCGGGGTTCCTGCATATGCAACAGTATTAACGCTCGCCCGTCCCTCGTCCACAACAAATACGGTAATCACCCGATAGCCTTGGCGGACGCCCGCATCTTGGATAGTGTCGGGCTCCAGAAAGGGATAAGGACCGACCATGAGCACCGACGAAAGCCGCTTCACCTCCGCCGCCGACCAATTGCTGAACCGGATGGCCGACACCATCGACGACCTGCTGGGCGACGACGTCGACGCCGAATTGCAAGGCGGCATTCTGACCCTGTCGCTGGAAAGCGGCGGTCAGTACGTCATCAACAAGCATGCCCCCAACCGGCAGATCTGGATGTCGTCGCCGGTCAGCGGCGCCAGCCATTACGATTACGCCGACGGCCAATGGCAAAGCACCCGCGACCCGGCGGCGAAGCTGCCGCAGGTCCTGGCCGCCGAACTGAAGGCCAAGTTCGGCATCGACATCGAGTTTTAAGGCGCCGGCAGCAAGGCCTGGGCCTTGCTTCCCCACCACAGGCTGTCCGGCGTGCCGCAGGACGGACAGGTGCTGGTCCACAGGTCGGCGGGCTTGCCGCACGACGCGCAATGCCAGGCCGGCTCGGCCGGGGCGGTGACGACCTTGGACATCCAGGCCTGGGCCGCGGCTTCATCCTGGCGTTCCTCGCGCTCCAGCCGCGCCAGCAGGATGAACACAGCGGCACCGGGGCGTTGGCGCGCCGCCTGTTCCAAATGATTGCGGGCCTCGCCCCACAACTTGGCGGCCAAGGCCGCTTCGGCCAGGGCGACATGGCCGTCGGCCGCGTCGGGATTGGCCTTGACCAGCTTTTCCAGGCGCTTGACCCGTTGCAGCGGGGTTTCCGCCGGGGCCAGGGCCAGCCAGGCCTCGACCAGCAGCGGATGGGGCGCCACCTGCCAGGTGCTGGTTAACGCCGCCGCCGCCTTGCGATCCTTGCCGGCGCGATGCAGCAGCCGCGCCACTCGCGCCGCCGCGATCACCAGGGTCAGGTCGGATTGATGGGCCTTTTGCGCCAATGACAAGGCGCTGGCCGGGTCGCCGTCGCGCTCGGCCTGGAGCGAACGCTCGTATTGGGTCAGGGCCTGACGGTGGCGGATATCCTCGGGGGCCAGGGCACGACGCTTGCGTGCTTCGTCCAGGGTCGCCTCGGCTTCCACCCACTGGCCGGCGCGGGCCTGCAGGTCGAACAGATCGGTCGCCAGATCGGCGGCCGGCGCCCCCAGGGCCCAGGCCCGGCGGGCGTAATCCAGGGCGGCGGCGTTGTCGCCGCGCCGCTTGGCCAAAGTCAGCAAGCCCTTCAGGCCCAAAGCCGCCGTCTGCGGCCTTTCCACCATGGAGGAAAGGCGCTTTTCCGCCTCGGCCTCGTCGCCGGACAGTTCCGCCGCCTGGGCGGTCAGCAAGCCGGTCAGGGCCGGGTCGGCCAGCAGCCTGTCGGCCTGTTTGGCCAATTTTCCGGCCCGCTTGCGGTCGCCGACGGCCACCGCCGCCAAACCGTCGGACAAGGCCGCGTAGCCGCGCTGGATACGGGCCTCGCGCCGCCGCGCCAGGAAACGCCCCGGGGCGCCGACCACCATCCCCAACAGACGCCAGGCAAAGGCCACCACCGCCATGAAGGCCACCATGGCCATCAGCAGCACCGGCACCGAGGTGTCGACGCGCCAGCCTTGCCAATGGACGGTCACCTGACCGGGACGAT
This sequence comes from Magnetospirillum sp. 64-120, assembly GCA_001898825.1. Taxonomy (GTDB): domain Bacteria; phylum Pseudomonadota; class Alphaproteobacteria; order Rhodospirillales; family Magnetospirillaceae; genus Magnetospirillum. The sequence goes on along the minus strand of MKVK01000011.1, from coordinate 30,929 downwards.
CGGCCAGCCAGACCGAGGCGGCCACCAAAGCGGCCACCAGCAGGCCGAACAGGAACAGGCGGCGGGCCATCACGGACGGGCTCCCACTTGGGCCACCACATGGGCGGTCAGCGCCGAAGCCGCCTTGTCGGCCACCAGACGCGCCCGGGCGTCGGCCAGCCAGGGGGCGACGATTTCAGCGGCGGCGTCCTTCAGGCCGGCAGCCTCGTCGGCGGCGTGTTCCAGATCGTCTTCGGCCAGACGGGTCTCGATGCGGGCGACGATGGCGGCGGTCCCGGAACCGGCGGCGTCGCCGTCTTCACGGCGCACCACCACCAAAGCGGCCAAACGGTCCAGGGTCTGGCGCCACCAGGATTGGTCGGCCGGCAACACCTGGGCGCGCACCAGATCGGGGGCCAGACGATGGAAACGGGTCACCAGGGTGGTCCGGGTGGGAATGCCCAATTCGGCCCGCACCTTCAACGGCTGGGTCTGGGTCACCACTTCCGGGTCGTTGCCGGCCAAGGCCAGCAGCGCCCGCAATTCGGCGTCGAAGGGCATGGCGCGGGCCAGGGCTTCGCGCAACTGCCCCACCGCCAGCAGCACCGCCACGGCGCTGGACCGCTTGGCCTGGATGTCGCGCAGCTCGGCCTCGATCTTTTCCAGACGGTCGGCCATGCGCAGCACGGCGGCGGCGTCGGCGCTGGTGCGCTTCAATTCGACCAGTTGCTTGCCCAGATCCTCGACCTCGCCCACCAGCTTGGCCGGCACTTGCGGTTGCGCCTGCAGGGCGGTGATGGCGGCCTCGGCTTTGTCCAGGCGGCCGGCGTCGGCTTCGGCCTGGGGACGGCTTTCCAACTGGGCCAGACGGTCGCGCAGGGCGGACAGTTCGACCTTCAGCGTCTCGCTTTCGGTGGCCGGACGGAAAGCCGGCGCCGGCGTGGTGTTGGACGCGCTGGGCGGCGCCACCGGCACCGGACTGGATTTGGGCGGCTGGACCAAGCCCTTCCATTGTTCGTAGGTGGCCACGCCACCGCCGATGAAAGCCAGGATGACCACGGCCAGGACCACCGTCAGCCAGGGGAAAGGCTTCTTGGGGGTGGTCTTGTCCTGCTCGTCGCCCGTCTCAACCGCGGGAGACGGTTCCGGGCTGGCGGACTCGCCGTTTTCCTGTTCGGTGTTCGGCTTTTCGCTATCGCTCATCGGTTCTTCCCGCTGCAAATCGTGATCCAACGCCGCCAACAGCGCCGCCTGGGTGGGTGTCTGGGCCACACGGATGGCGGCCCAGGACAAGACGGACAATTCCCGCTGGACAGCGGGGCTCAGGGCGTAGGCGGTGATCCCGGACAATGCTTCCCCCTTGCCGGCCGCCGCCACAAGCCTAGCAAAGGTTGCGGCAGTGCGGGGAGAGAAAAACAAGGCCAGGTCGACGCCGCCCCGGTCCAGGGCGGCGACCAACTCATCGCTCAAGGCTTCGGCGGTATGGGCCTGATACAGCACCAGACGCCGCACCTCGAAACCCGCCGAGGTCAATTGTCCCGACAGGTCGCCGGCGGTCACCGAGCCGGCGGCGTGCAGGAACGCGCCGTCTTCGGGCTTGCAGCGCGCGGTGACCAAGGCGGACAGGTCGTCCACGTCGCCGCCGGCGCTTTCCACCCGCCCATAGCCCATTTCCCGGGCCACCCGGGCCGAGGCGTCGCCCACCGCCCACACCGGCAGGGACCGGTCGGCCAGCACCGCCGCCAACGACCGCACGCCGTTGGCCGAGGTGGCCAGGATACCCTGGACGCCCCGGGTCGGAACCTCGACACCGTCCACCGGCACGATGTCCAGCAACGGCTCGACCATCACCGCCAGACCGCGCCCTTCCAGCAGGGCGGCCAGCGGCCCGGCATCGTCGCGCGGGCGGGTGACCAGCGCGGTGCGCATCCTTACGCCTTGAAGTCGAAAAAGCCGGGACCGGCCACCGCCAGCAATTCGCGGCCGGCGTCGTCGCCCATGGCCTGGGCGTCGCCCACCGTGCCTTGGCGGCTGGTGCAATGGATGGTCTTGCCGTCGGGGCTGATGATCAGCCCTTTGAACGACAGCGTGTCGCCATCGATGGTGGCCAAGGCGGCGATGGGGGTGCGGCACGACCCGTCCAAGGTCGCCAGGAAGGCGCGCTCGGCGGTGATGCGGATCATGGTCTGGGGGCAGTTCAGCGCCGCCAGGAACTTCAGCGCCTGTTCGTCGCCTTGGCGGCAGGTGATGCCAATGGCGCCCTGCGCCACAGCCGGCAGCATGTCTTCCACCTCGAAGGCGCTGGTGACGTGCTGGGACAGGCCCAGGCGGTTCAGGCCGGCCATGGCCAGAAGCGTGGCGTCGACCACCCCTTCTTCCAGCTTGCGCAGGCGCGACTGGACGTTGCCGCGGAAGTTCACCACCTTCAGGTCGGGACGGCGATGCAGGATCTGGGCGCCGCGCCGCAGGCTGGCCGAACCGATCACCGCACCTTGTGGCAGGTCCATCAAGGTCTTGGCCTTGGGCGAGATGAAGGCGTCGCGCACGTCTTCGCGCGGCAGCACGCAGGGCAGGATGATGCCGTCGGGCAGCACCGTGGGGACGTCCTTCATGGAATGGACCGCCAGATCGATGCGGCCGTCCAGCATGGAATCGTCCAGTTCCTTGGTGAACAGCCCCTTGCCGCCGATTTCGGCCAGCGGGCGGTTCTGGATCATGTCGCCGGTGGTCTGGATCACCTGGATGGCGATGGCGCCGTCGCCCGCCAGTTCCGGCCAGGCGGCCGCCAAGCGGTCCCGGGTTTCATGGGTTTGAGCCAGGGCAAGCGGCGATCCGCGCGTGCCGATGGTGAGTTTGGCGGTGTTTGCGGTTTTCGTCATGATCGGCCTGTTGTAGGTAATGATAGGAATTCTGGAAAGGACTTTTCCGTGCTGATTTTGGGAATCGAGACCAGTTGCGATGAAACGGCCGCCGCCCTGGTGGACGGCGAAAGGCGCATTTTGGCTGATGTGGTGCTGTCGCAAATTGACGTTCATCGTCCCTTTGGCGGAATCGTTCCAGAAGTCGCCGCCCGCGCCCATCTGGAACATGTGGACGCCATGGTCGCCCAGGCCATGGCCCAGGCCGGCAAGACCTTCGCCGATCTGGACGCGGTGGCGGCCACCGGCGGTCCCGGCCTGATCGGCGGCGTCATGGTCGGCGTGATGACCGCCAAGGCCATCGCGCTTGCCGCCAACAAGCCGTTCCTGGCGGTCAACCATCTGGAAGGCCACGCGCTGACCGCGCGCCTGACCCATGGCATCGAATTTCCCTATCTGCTGCTGCTGGCGTCGGGCGGGCATTGCCAGTTGCTGGCGGTGCTGGGGGTGGGCGATTACCGCCGCCTGGGCACCACCATCGACGACGCGGTGGGCGAAGCCTTCGACAAGGCGGCCAAGATGATCGGCCTGGGCTATCCCGGCGGGCCGCAAATCCAGGAATGGGCCGCCAAGGGCGACCCGACCCGCTTTGCCCTGCCGCGCCCGATGAAGGGCAAGCCGGGTTGCGACTTCAGTTTCTCGGGCCTGAAGAACGCCGTGCGCCTGCTGGTGGAATCCCTGCCCCAGCCGCTTTGCGACCAAGACGTCGCCGACGTGGCCGCGGCCTTCCAGACCGCCGTGGCAGAATCCATGGCCGATCGCACCAAGCGCGCCATCGAGACCTTCAAAAGCCACTGGCCGCAAGGCACCCATCTGGTGGTGGCCGGCGGCGTCGCCGCCAACGTGGCGCTGCGCGAAAAGCTGACCCTGCTGGCCGACACGGCCGGGCTGACCTTCCTGGCGCCGCCCTTGAAACTGTGCACCGACAACGCCGCCATGATCGCCTGGGCCGGTGCCGAACGCTTTCGCCTGGGACTGACCGACCCGCTGAATTTCGCGCCACGCCCCCGTTGGCCGCTGGACCCCAACGCCCCCAAGGCGGTGGGCGCCGGGGTCAAGGCCTGACCAATCCGGCCTTGCCAAGGCCACGCACCGGAACTTATACTTTCGTAGAAGTTGGAAGGGGGTTCCATGAAGTGGCTGGCGGCGGCGCTTTTGTGCCTGACGGCGTTGCGTCCGCTGGACGCGATGGCTGAAACGGTCATCGTCGCGCTGACCGACTCGACCCCCAATTTCAGCATGCACATGCCCGACGGCAGCTTCCGCGGCATCAACGTGGAAGTGGCCGGACAGGTGTGCCAGCGCCTGAAGCTGACCTGCAGGTTCCAGCCCATGCCCCTGGCCGCCCTGGTCGCCCATATCCGCGACGATCGGGCGCAGATCGGCTTCGGCAATCTGGTCAAGACCGCCGAACGCGAAAAGACGATGCTGTTCAGCCGGCCCTATTGGCGCTCGACCACCGCTTTCGTCGGCCGTTCGGAACTGGCCGGGAAACCCATGGCCGAACTGGTCAAGGGGCGCAAGGTGGCGGTTCAAGAAGGGTCGCGTCAGGCCAAGTGGCTGGCCGACAATTACGGACCCAGCCTTACCCTGGTGACGCGCCCCACCATTTTCGACGTGGTCGCCACCTTGCCGTTGCATCAGGCCGATCTGGCCCTGGCGCCGATGATGACCGTGCATCCGTTCCTGGTCAGCCCGGAAGGCGCCGGCTTCGGCTTCGTCTCGGACCCCATCGACAGCGGTTGGCCGGTCCATGTGGTGATTTCCCGCGAACGCCCCGATCTGCAGGCGAAAGTGGACAACGCCCTGACCGAGATGATGCAGGACGGCACCTTGGGCCGCATCGTCCGCACCTGGGTGCCCTTCGACATCTTTTGATCCATTGACCATCGTCCTGGGTCATGGCCCAATCCGCCCCTTGATTTTCAGCAAGGGTACCCGTCATGGACAACTTCACCTTCCACAACCCGGTCCGCCTGCTGCTCGGCAAGGGGCAGATCGCTCAGATTTCCAGGGAAATCCCAGCGGGGTCGCGGGTGCTGTTCGCCTTTGGCGGCGGGTCCATCAAGACCAACGGCGTCTACGACCAGGTGGTGGCGGCGCTGACCCAGGCCGGGCTGACCTGGTGCGAGTTTTCCGGCATCGAAGCCAATCCCCGCTATGAAACCCTGATGCGGGCGGTAGAGTTGGCGCGCGCCGAAAAGTTGGATTTCATCCTGGCGGTGGGCGGCGGTTCGGTGGCCGACGGCTGCAAGTTCGTCGCCGCCGCCATTCCCTTCGACGGCGAGCCGTGGGACATCCTGGCCAAGCGGGCCAAAGTGCGCCAGGCCGTCCCCTTGGGCATCGTCCTGACCCTGCCGGCGACCGGATCGGAAATGAACTGTTTCTCGGTGGTCAGCCGTACCGAGACCAACGAAAAGCTGAGCTTCGGCAGCCCCGCCGTGTGGCCGCGCTTTTCGGTGCTGGACCCGGAAAGCACCTATACCTTGCCGCCCCGTCAGGTGGGCAACGGCATCGTCGACGCCTTCGTCCACGTGCTGGAACAATACCTGACCTATCCGGCCGAGGCGCCCCTGAACGACCGCCTGGCCGAGGCGGTGCTGGCCACCCTGGCCGAAATCGCGCCCGCCGCCATGGCCAATCCGCCCGATTACCAGGCCCGCGCCAATCTGATGTGGTGCGCCGCCATGGCCTTGAACGGACTGGTGGGATCGGGGGTGCCCCATGATTGGGCCACCCACTACATCGGCCACGAACTGACCGCCATCGCCGGCATCGACCATGCCCGCACCCTGGCCGCCGTATGGCCCGGCGTCATGGCGGTGAAGTTCGACGCGAAAAAGGCCAAGCTGGCCCAATATGCCGAGCGCGTCTGGAACATCCAGGCCGGCAGCGTCGAGGACAAGGCCCGCGCCGCCATCGCCAAGACCCGCGAATTCTTCGAATCGGTCGGCGTGCCCACCGGCCTTGCCGCCTATGACCTTCCCGCCGACATCGCTGCGCAGGTCGCCGCCCGCTTTGTCGCCCGGGGCCAGCCCCCCTTGGGCGAGCATGGCGACATCGACGCCGAAATGGCGAAACGGGTGCTGGCGGCAGCATAAAGATTACCGTCAATTCAGGTGACTTTCCCGGCGGACGGCGCCATCAGTGGGGGAAATTTCCCTACAGGTGAAACATGCGCCGTCTTGCCCTGACCCTGCCCTTTCTGGCCTTCCTGGTCCCGTCCGCCCACGCCGCCCAGTTGGACGTCACCATCGACGGCGTCACCGACAACGTCCCGGTGCGCGTGCTGTTGCTGGATGCACGGGCCAACCAGAACATGCACGACCATGTGCGCGGCGCCCAGACCGCCCAGGTCAGCGACCATGTGGCCCGCACCCGTTTCCTGGGCCTGCCGGCCGGCGAATACGACGTGGTCGCCTATCATCCCGGATCGCAAGCCTTGAGCGAACATCACGTGCAGGTCGGCCAGGACACCGCCAGCCTGAAGCTGTCTTTGGGGCAATAGCCTTCCCCCCTTTCTTTGTGCTAGGACAGCCCCTTCGCCCACGCGAGGGAGCTTCATGCGCGTTTCCCTGTCCACCACCTTGGTTCTTGGCGGCGCCCGTTCGGGCAAAAGCGCCTATGCGGAAGGCCTGTTGGCCGACAAGCCGGCGCTTTATCTGGCCACCGGTCAGGCTTTCGACGACGAGATGGCCGAACGCATCCGCTTGCATACCGCCCGACGCGGCCCCATGTGGAGCACCATCGAGGAACCGCTGGACCTGGCTGCCGCCTTGGACGCCCATCTTGACCCGACCCGCCCCGTCCTGGTGGATTGCCTGACGCTGTGGATCAGCAACCTGATGCACCACGGCCGCGACGTGGACCATGAAACCGCGATGCTGTGCGAAGTGCTGGAAAGCGCCCGTGGCCACGTGGTGCTGGTGTCCAACGAAGTGGGCATGGGGTTGGTCCCCGAAACCCAGCTGGGTCGCCGGTTCCGCGACCACCAGGGCCGCGTCAACCAGCGCGTCGCCCAGGCCTGCCGCCGGGTGGTGTTCGTCGCCGCCGGGCTTCCCCTTGTCTTGAAGGATCAGACTTGATGCGCAAAGTACCCGCCACCGTCATCACCGGATTCCTGGGCGCCGGCAAGACCACCTTGGTCCGCCACCTGATGGAAAACAACCAGGGCCGGCGCATCGCCCTGATCGTCAACGAATTCGGCGATGTCGGCGTCGACGGCGACCTGCTGGCGTCGTGCGGGGTGGCCGGCTGCCAGGAAGACGACATCATCGAGCTGGCCAATGGCTGCCTGTGCTGCACGGTGGCCGACGAGTTCCTGCCCACCATGCAGGCGCTGCTGGACCGTCCCAACCCGCCCGACCACATCCTGATCGAAACCTCGGGGCTGGCTTTGCCCAAGCCGCTGGTCAAGGCTTTCCACTGGCCGGAAATCCGCACCCGCGTCACCGTCGACGGCGTGCTGGCGGTGGTTGACGGCGCCGCCGTCGCCGCCGGCCGTTTCGCCGACACCCCGGAAATGATGGCCCAGCCCGGCCACGACAACCCGCTGGAAGAAGTGTTCGAGGACCAATTGGCCTGTGCCGACATGGTGCTGCTGAACAAGACCGACCTGCTGGATGGGGGCGCCCTGGATGCCACCCACGCCGAACTGTCGGCCAAGCTGCGCCCCGGCGTGCGGGTCATCCGCACCAGCCGCAGCGCCATCGACCCCATCGTCGCCCTGGGCTTGTCGGCGGCGGCCGAGGACGATCTGGCCCAGCGCCCCAGCCATCACGACACCGAGGACGGCCACGACCACGACGATTTCGAAAGCTTCGCCGTCAGCTTGCCGGAAGTGGCCGACCCGGCGGCGCTGGAAGCCAAGCTGATCACTGTCATCGCTGCGCACGACATCTTGCGTCTGAAGGGCTTTTTGGCGGTGTCGGGCAAGCCGGCCCGTCATGTGGTCCAGGCGGTGGGAACCCGCATTGAACGCTGGTTCGACCGCCCGTGGAAAGGCGACGAGCAACGTCAAAGCCGTCTGGTGGTGATCGGCGAAAAGGGCCTGGACCGCGCCGCCATCGAGACGGCCATCCTGGCCTAAGCCGTCCATGCATCTGCTGGCCGCCCAACCGGGCTCCATCACCGACGGCTCCGAAGCCGTCGATTTGGGGCAAAGTCCCGCCGAGATGGTGCTGCTGTCGGCGGCCGACAGCGAATTGTCGGCCGTCGCCGCCGCCCATGCCCGCCTGGGCCTGCCGGCCAGCCTGCGTCTGGCCAACATCCTGCGTCTGGCCCACCACATGTCGGTGGACCTTTATGTGGATCAGGTGGTCGCCCAGGCCAGACTGGTGGTGATCCGCCTGTTGGGCGGGCTGTCCTATTGGCCGCACGGCGTCGAGCAAATATCCGCCATCTGCCGGGCCAAGGGCATCCGGTTGGCGGTGTTGCCCGGCGACGACAAACCCGATCCGCAATTGATGGCCTATTCCACCCTGCCCGGCCCCGAACTGGACCGGCTGTGGCGTTGGCTGATCCAGGGCGGGCCGACCAACATGGACAGCCTGCTGCATTGGGCCTCGGGCTCCGACGATTGGCTGGAACCGGTGCCGTTGCCCGCTGCCGGTCCCTATCCCGGCCTTGATTGGCAAGACGGCTGGGACCCGGCCAAGCCGTCGGCGGCGGTGGTGTTCTATCGCGCCCAGGTGCTGTCGGGCGACACCGCGCCAGCCGACGCTTTGTTGGCGGCGTTGCGGGCCCAGGGCCTGAACGCCGCCGGCATCTACGTGCAGTCGCTGAAGGACGTGGAATCGGCGGCCATGGTGGAATCGCAGCTCGGCCGCATGGGCGTTGACGTCATCGTCAACGCGACGGGTTTTGCGGTGGCCACCCCCGGACGGGCCGAGGATTCGCCCTTCGCCGCCGCCGATTGTCCGGTGCTGCAGGTGGTATTCTCGGGCGGCACACTGGAAAATTGGCGTGACGGCGTCACCGGCCTGGGTCCCAAGGACATCGCCATGAACGTGGCGTTGCCGGAAGTGGATGGCCGGGTGCTGGCCCGTGCCGTGTCGTTCAAGGCGGCAACCCGCGACCAAGCCACCCAATGCGATTTGGCCCGCCACCAACCGGTCCCCGACCGCATCGATTTCGCCGCCGCCCTGGCCGCCCATTGGGCGCGGCTGCGCCGCAAGACGGTGCAAGACCGCCGGGTGATGGTGGTGTTGGCCAACTACCCCAACCGCGACGGCCGTCTGGGCAACGGTGTCGGCCTGGACACCCCCGCCGGCACCGTGCAGGTGCTGCGGGCGATGAAGGGTGCCGGCTATGGCATCGACACCCTGCCCGCCGATGGCAACCAATTGCTGGACATGCTGCAACAAGGCGCCACCAACGACTGGCGCCAACTGGACCACAGGGTCGAGCGAGAAAGCATCGCCCTGCCCGATTATCTGGCCTTTTTCCATTCCCTGCCCCCATCGATCCAAGATCAGGTGCGGCAACGCTGGGGCGCCCCGGAAGCCGACCCGTTTTTCCGCCCGGGCGAACTGTCTTGCGGCAAGTTCCTGCTGCCCATCCTGGTACTGGGACGGGTGGCGGTGGGCATCCAGCCGGCACGCGGCTACAACATCGACCCGGCGGCGTCGTACCACGACCCCGATCTGGTGCCGCCGCACAATTACCTGGCCTTCCATGCCTGGCTGCGCGAACAGTTCCGCGCCGACGCGGTCATCCACATGGGCAAGCACGGCAATCTGGAATGGCTGCCCGGCAAGTCCTTGGCGCTGTCGGCCCAATGCTTCCCCGAAGCCTGTCTGGGGCCGCTACCCAACCTTTACCCCTTCATCGTCAACGATCCCGGCGAGGGCACCCAGGCCAAGCGCCGGGCCGGGGCCGTCATCATCGACCACCTGACCCCGCCTTTGACCCGGGCCGAAAGCTATGGCCCGCTGGCCGAGCTGGAACGGCTGGTGGACGAATATTATGAAGCGGCCGGGGTGGACCCCCGACGGCTGGCCATCCTGAAAAAGGACATCCTGACGCTGACCGCCACCGCCGGCCTGGATACCGATCTGGGCATCGCGCCGGGCGAGGATGCCGATACCGCCCTGGCCAAACTGGACAACCATCTGTGCGAGTTGAAGGAACTGCAGATCAGGGACGGTCTGCATGTCTTCGGCGTCTCGCCCGATGGCGACCAGCGCATCGACCTGCTGGTGGCCTTGGCACGGCTGGATCGGGGTGCGGGACCCGGGCAGAAATCCCTGTTGCGCGCCCTGGCCGAGGATTTGGCCCTGGGCTTCGACCCGCTGGATTGCGTGCTTGGCGATCCCTGGACCGGCCCGCGCCCCGCCATCCTGGCCCCCGGCCCGGCTTGGCGCACCCAGGGCGACACGGTGGAACGACTGGAAGACATGGCCCGCGCCCTGGTGGCCGGACGGCCGCCCGAACCGGACTGGACCCGCACCAAAGCGGTGCTGGACCATATGAAAGCCACGCTGGTCCCCGCTGTCGACGACTGCGGCCAAGCCGAGATCGCCGGCCTGCTGCGCGGTCTGGACGGCCGCTTCGTCGCCCCCGGCCCGTCCGGCGCCCCCACCCGTGGCCGCCCCGACGTGCTGCCGACGGGCCGCAATTTCTATTCGGTGGACACCCGCGTGGTGCCGACGCCCTCGGCTTGGCTGTTGGGATGGAAATCGGCGCAAATGCTGGTGGAACGCCACCTGCAGGACCATGGCGACTGGCCCAGATCCCTGGCGGTCACCGCCTGGGGCACCAGCAACATGCGCACCGGCGGCGACGACATCGCCCAAGCCCTGGCCCTGCTGGGGGCACGGCCGACCTGGGACGCGGCGTCGCGGCGGGTGACCGGCTTCGAAATCCTGCCCCACACCGTGCTGGACCGCCCGCGTGTGGACGTCACCTTGCGGGTGTCGGGTTTCTTCCGCGACGCCTTCCCCGACCTGATCAACCTGTTCGATTCGGCGGTGCGCGCCGTGGCGGAACTGGACGAAGCGGAAGAGATCAACCCGCTGGCCGCCCGCGTGCGCGCCGACCGCGACCGCCTGGGCGAACGCGCCGCGTCCCGCGTCTTCGGCTCGAAACCCGGTTCCTATGGCGCCGGTCTGCAGGCCTTGATCGACGAAGGCGGCTGGGACAAGCAGGCCGATCTGGCCCAATCCTACATCGCCTGGGGCGGCTGGGCCTATGGCGGCGGCGCCGAAGGCGAAGCGGCCCACGATCTGTTCACCGAACGCCTGTCCCAGGTGGAAGCGGTGATCCAGAACCAGGACAACCGCGAACACGACCTGCTGGATTCCGACGACTACTACCAGTTCGAAGGCGGCATGGCGGCGGCGGTGAAACTGGCCAGCGGTCAGGAACCGACGGTGTACCACCCCGACCATTCCCGCCCGGAAAGCCCACGCATACGAACCCTGTCCGAGGAAATATCACGCGTGGTCCGCGCCCGCGTGGTCAACCCGAAATGGATCGCGGGCGTCATGCGCCACGGCTACAAAGGCGCCTTCGAGATGGCGGCGACGGTGGATTACCTGTTCGCCTTCGCCGCCACCACAAGTGCTGTGAAAAACCACCATTTCGACCTGGTGGCCGACGCCTATCTGGGGGACGACGCCGTCCGCGACTTCATCGCCCGCAACAACCCGGCGGCGTTGAAGGAAATCCAAGCTCGCCTGCAAGAAGCGATCCGCCGGGGCCTGTGGCAGCCGCGCCGCAATTCCATCCATGCTTTGCTGGAAACTGACACATAATCTTAATATTGATTGCCCGTTCACCAAGCTATACCAGCCCTGCCTTAGACCTTTAACGGATGTAGTCCATGCCGGAAGCCCCCGCCCAGAACGTCGCCGCCGATCCCAAGATGTGCGCCAGCGACGTCAAGGTCCATTATGGCGACAAGCTGGCCCTGAAAGGCGTGAGCCTGGATTTCCGCCCCAACGAGGTCACCGCCCTGATCGGCCCTTCGGGTTGCGGCAAGTCCACTTTCCTGCGCTGCCTGAACCGCATGAACGACACCATCGGCGCGGCAACGGTCAGCGGCCAGGTGACCTTGGACGGCGACGAGTTGTACGGACCGAACGCCATTGATCCGGTGCTCTTGCGCATGCGCGTCGGCATGGTCTTCCAAAAGCCCAATCCGTTCCCAAAGTCCATCTATGACAACGTCGCCTTCGGCCCGCGCATCCACGGCCTTTACCGCGACAACGACCATCTTGACCACATCGTGGAAACCGCGCTGGAAAAAGCCGGCCTGTGGCACGAGGTCAAGGACCGTCTGTACGAAAAGGGCACAGGCATTTCCGGCGGCCAGCAGCAGCGTCTGTGCATCGCCCGCGCCATCGCCGTGGCCCCCGAAGTGATCCTGATGGACGAACCGTGCTCGGCCTTGGACCCCATCGCCACCGCCAAGGTGGAAGAACTGATCGACGAATTGCGTGAAAACTTCACCATCATCATCGTCACCCATTCCATGCAGCAGGCGGCCCGCGTTTCGCAGCGCACCGCGTTTTTCCATCTTGGCGATCTGGTGGAAGTGGGCGATACCGAACAAATCTTCACCGCGCCCGCGCAGCAATTGACGCAGGGCTACATCACCGGCCGTTTCGGCTGAACGGAGAGTGACTATGCCCACCATTGGCGACCAGCATATCGTCAAGTCCTACGACGAAGCCCTGAAGCGTCTGCACGACGCCCTGGCCCGCATGGCCGGCTTGACCGAAACGCAGCTTCACAAGGCCATCGAAGCCCTGGAAAAGCGCGATTCAGACTTGGCAAGCCAAGTGATGAACGCCGACCACGAAATCGACGAGGCCGAGCATTTCATCAACGACCAGACGGTCCGCGTGCTGGCGCTCAGGGCGCCGGTGGCCGACGACCTGCGTCAGGTGATCTCGGCCTTGAAGGTGGCCGGCGACATCGAACGCATCGCCGACCATGCCGCCAACGCCGCCAAGCGGTCCTTGGTGCTGAACCAGTTGCCGCCCGTCGCCCCCATGCGGTCGCTGGTGCGCATGGGCAAGCTGGTGGCCGAATTGCTGGGCGAAGTGCTGAACGCCTACCTGACCAACGACGCCGAGCGGGCCTTGGCCGTGCGGTCGCGCGATCAGGAAGTGGACGATCTGTATTCCAGCCTGTTCCGCGAAATCCTGACCTACATGATGGAAGACCCGCGCACCATCACGTCGTGCTCGCACCTGATGTTCATCGCGAAAAACATCGAACGGGTCGGCGACCACGCGACCAACATCGCCGAACAGGCCTATTTCGTCGCCACCGGCCGGTCGCTGAACGACCAGCGGCCCAAGCGTGACACCTCGGCCTTCGAAGGCGTGGTGCAGGACTAATTGGCGCAGGCGGCGTTGCCCAGACGGTCCCACTTGGCGGCCGGCTGGGTGCGGATGGCCTTGGTCAGCTCGATGATGCGGATGTTGAAGATCCGCGCCTGATGCGGCGCCACCACCTTGCACAGATAGGCGGCGTATTGGTTCCAGGTGATGTTCTCGGCCTTGACCAGGACGAACATGTTGCCTTGGTTGTCGGCGCTGACGTCAACCACGCGGGGCTGCCCGCGCACGGCGGCGATGGCGCTGGCCTGGTCGGCCCAGGCGACAGACGGCGCCATCATGGCAAGAAAGCAGGCGAACAGGGCGCGTTTCATGGTCATGTCTCCGTGTTGCGCCCCCATTGAACCCCATCGGCCTTAGCAAAGGGTTACCCGTCCCCCGCACAAGGGGTGCGCCACCCCGGTGGTGCCGGGAAAGGTCAGCGGCAAGCCGCGCAAGGTGCGCACCGCCAGGAAGGCGAAGGCCTGGGCTTCCAGGGCGTCGCCGTTCCAGCCCAATTCGTCGACGTTGATCACGGGGACCGCCAATTCCGCTTCCAGCGACGCCATCAGCACCGGATTGTGCCGCCCGCCGCCGCACACCAGCCAGCGTTTGGCCGGCTGGGGAAAATGCGCCCGCGCCAAGGCGACGGCCCGGGCGGTGAAAGCGGTCAGGGTGGCGGCGCCGTCGGCGGCCCCCATATGGCCCACCAAGGCTTCGGCGTAAGCCCGGAAATCGTCGCGATCCAGGGATTTCGGCGGAAGGGCGGCGAAATAGGGATGATGCGAGAATTGCTTCAGCGTATCCAGGTCGACGCGGCCGGACGCTGCCAGTTCGCCATCCAGGTCCAAGGGGCGGCTGCAATGACGAAAGGCCCAGTCGTCGATCAGGGCGTTGCCGGGGCCGGTGTCGAAGGCCTGCAATGCGCCGTCCGCACCGATCCAGGTGACGTTGCCCACACCGCCGATGTTCAACACCGCCAGCGGCGTTTCCTGGCCTTGGGCCAAAGCCGCGTGGAAAACCGGAACCAGCGGCGCCCCCTGCCCGCCGGCGGCCACGTCGGCAGAGCGGAAATCGTTGACCACGGTGATGCCGGTCAGCTTGGCCAAAGCCGCGCCGTCGCCGATCTGCCAGGTCCGCCTCTGTTCGGGCCGGTGCAGGATGGTGTGACCGTGAAAGCCGATGACGTCCACCACATCCGGGCTGATGCCGGCCCGCTTCAGCAGTTTTTCCACTGTCTGGGCGTGGGCTTCGGTCAGGCGGCGCTCGACTTCGGCGACGGGGCCATTGCCACCCAGAATCGAACGAAGCGCGCCACGCAGGGATTCGTCATAGGGCTGGGTCAGGGCCGGACCGAAGGCCCGCACCGTCTCGCCGTCGGTCTGCAACAGCGCGGCGTCGATTCCATCCAGACTGGTCCCGCTCATCAGTCCCAAAGCCAGCTTGTGCATGGGTATGCGCCTTGCGCCGATTGTTGACTGGCACTGATTGTGCTAAACGGGCAGCCTTCATTCAAGCAACCGATCGACAGAAGAAGCCATGACCACTGCCCGCTCTGAATTTTTGCGTGTCGTCGCCGAACGCGGCTACATGCACCAATGCACCGACCTGGAAGCGCTGGACAAGCGCCTGACCGAAGGTCCGGCGGCGGCCTATATCGGCTTCGACTGCACCGCCGAATCCCTGCATGTGGGCGGGCTGATGCAGATCATGCTGCTGCGCTGGTGGCAGAAGACCGGCAACAAGCCCATCGTGCTGATGGGCGGCGGCACCACCCGCATCGGCGACCCCACCGGCAAGGACGAAGCCCGCAAGATGCTGTCCGACGCCGACATCGCGCGCAACATGGCCGGCATCAAGAAGGTGTTCGCCAAGTACCTGACCTTCGGGGACGGCACCAGCGACGCCATGATGGTCAACAACGCCGACTGGCTGGACCAGTTGAACTACATCGCCTTCCTGCGCGATTACGGCAAGCATTTCACCATCAACCGCATGATGACCTTCGATTCGGTGAAACTGCGCCTGGAACGTGAGCAACCGCTGACCTTCCTGGAATTCAACTACATGATCCTGCAGGGCTACGACTTCGCCGAGCTGTGGAACCGCCATAAGTGCGTGCTGCAGATGGGCGGGTCCGACCAGTGGGGCAACATCGTCAACGGCGTCGAACTGGGCCGCCGCGTCCATCAGGCCGAGCTTTACGGCCTGACCAGCCCGCTTTTGACCACCAGCTCGGGCGCCAAGATGGGCAAGACCGTGGGGGGCGCGGTGTGGCTGAACGCCGACATGCTGAGCAGTTGGGAATTCTGGCAGTACTGGCGCAACACCGAGGACGCCGACGTCGGCCGCTTCCTGAAGCTGTACACCGAGCTGCCGCTGGCCGAGATCGCCAAGCTGGAAGCCCTGCAAGGCGCCGAGATCAACGAGGCCAAGAAGATCCTGGCCCACGAGGTCACCAAGCTGTGCCATGGCGAGGCTGCCGCCCTGGAAGCCGCCGAAACCGCCCGCAAGACCTTCGAACAAGGCGGCCTGTCCGACAACCTGCCCACCGTCACCTTGCCGGCGGGCGACCTGGCCGCCGGCATGCCGGCCTTCGCCTTGTTCGTGCGCGCCGGTCTGGCGGCCTCCAACGGCGAGGCGCGGCGCCTGCTGCAGCAAGGCGGCGGCCGCGTCAATGACGCCCAGGTCACCGACCCGGCGCAAGCCATCGGCAACGACGCCGTCAAGGACGGCGTCATCAAGCTGACGGCGGGCAAAAAGCGACACGTTCTGGTCAAGCCGGAATAAAAGAAAGGCGCCGCAAGGCGCCTTTTTATTGCTTGGGTGCCGGGACCGGCTTTTGCTTTTCCGGCTTGCGCGTCTCGGTCTCGGTGCCGTCGTCGAAGATGTTGAACAGGTTGCGCAGGAAACCCGGGGTCAGCACCGACAGCGGGTTGACCATGACGTCCGGGTCCTGGGTCGGCCCCTTCATGGAATAATTGAAGGCCACCAGACCGCCGCCCTTTTCGCCGCCGGTCACCAACCAGCCCAGCACCGGAATGTTGCCCAGCACCGAATTGATGGCATAGGCCGGGACCACCGTGCCTTCCAGCGCCATACGCTTGGCGTCCAGGTCCAGTTCGCCCTTGGCGGTCAGCCCCAAGGCGGCGCCATAGGCGCGGGCGTCCTTGACCTGCAAAAGACCATCCTTCAGCACGAAGGGGGCGTCCAGGGTGGAAAAGCCGATGCCTTCGTCCTGCAGCAGGTCCAAAATCCCGGACAGCGCCGCCACCGTCAGCAGGCGCGCCAAGGCCGGGGCGTTGACGATGTAGTAATCGGCCACCTTGATGGTGCCGACCAGGGGTTGGCCGTCCTGGTCGTCGTGATAGGCGGCGTCCACTTCCAACTTGCCCGACGTCATATGTTCGTAGCTGTCGAAGGCTTTCAGCGTCGCCCCGGCATCGTCTGACGTCACCTTGACGGATCGGCGGTTGGGCGCGGTCTGGGTCAGGCTGAAATCAAAACTTTTACCGCCGTCCAGCATGCCTTTCAGCGCCATCTGCCGCCAATCGTCGCCATCGCGGCGCAGTTGGGCGTGGGCATTGGTCAGCTTGCCGTTCTTGGACAGCCAGGCGGTCTTGACGTTGCCCTGGATGGTCATGGGCGGCAGGGTCGATTTCTGCCGATGCTTGGCCACCCCCACCAAGGGCGGCGGATCGCCGGGCAAGGGTTCTTCCTCGCCCACCACGGGTTCGGCGTTGAATTGCTCGCCCTTAGCGACGATATCCAGACCGCCTTCGGGGCGCAGGGTCAGGCTGCCTTCCACGTCGGTGCGCCCGCCATAGGACAGCTTGGCGAAATCCACCCGGCGCGGTTTGCCATCGGCAAAGGATACCCGGCCATTGGTCTGCAGGTCGCCCGCAACCACGGAAAAACGCGATATTTCCGCCAGATCGTTCTTGTCCAGGCGCAGCGACACCTCGGCGCCGCCGGTGGTGCCGTCCTTCTTGTGCCAGCCCAGGCCCGGCAGGCGCATGAAAGTGGGGGTCAGGTCCACCTTGGCGTCGATGTCGCCCCGCCCACCGCCATAAAGGGTGGCCACCAACTGCGCCGCCACCGGCCCGGTCATGAAGGGGGCGACGAAGGGCGGGCCTTCCAGGCGCAGGATCTTGCGTTGGGCTTCGCTGATGGCGGGCGCCTTGACTTCATAGCGCGAACGGAACGGCACGCCCTTGGTGGAAAAGTTCTCGCGCCATTTCAGGTCGCCGGCGATGGAGCCCAGAACGATGGGACCGCTGGCGTTCAGCCCCTTGGCGTCCACGTCCAGTTCCAGGTCGGCGCGGTCCAGGTCCAGCCCCATCACCACCTTGGGCAGGAACACGTTCTTGACCGAGGAATGGACCTTCACCTCCAGATCGTCCAGCCGCAGGTTCTTGAGCAGCGGGAACTTCAGCCGCAGCCGGGTGACCCCCTCGCCCGCCGCCGTCGTCGGGTCGATGCCCAAGGCGCTGGCGTAGCGCAGCGGCTTTTGGTCGATCAGCGTCAGCGCGTCCTTGACCGGTCCGGCGATGGTCAGGTCGATGTCGGCGAACTGGTCGACCGCCGACAGCCCCGACAACACGATCAACCCGTCCTTGACGGTCAGGCCGTATACCTCGCCGCCCCGGATCTTGATGCGGAAATCATTGGCGTCGAAGGTGGCCAGAGCCGAGGCGTTCCTGGCCACCGGCATGGGATGCAGGTAATCCACCGTGACGCCGTCGCCCTGCAATTCGCCCGACAGGCTGTCGATGACCAAATCCTCGAAATTACCGGCCGGAGAACGCGCCGACAGGGTCACCCGGGCTTCGCGGGCGACGCCCTTGGACATGTTCTTGACCACCCATTCGCGCGGATTGGGGGCCGCCACCGCCGGCCACAGATTGGGCAATTCGTCGAAGGGGACGTCGCGCAGCGACGCTTCCAGGTTCACGCTGGTGGCGCCGCCCAGACCGTCGGCGACGGCCGACAGCAACAGGTGCGGCCCCCCGAAATCGATGGAAAGCTCATCCAGTTGCGCCCGGGTCAGACCGTCGAAGGCCGAACCGCGCAAGGCGACGCTTTCCACCTTGCGATGCATGTTGACCGGATCGGGCAGATCGAAGAAACCGGCGCCGCCGGCCAGTTCGAACGACAGTTTGTCGATACGCCCGGAAATGTCGCCATCCACCCAGACCTTGCCGGAAAGCGGCAGGTCCAGCGCCTTCAGCGGCGTCACCGCGCCCCCCAGCCGGGCCAGGGTGGCGGGGCGGAAACCGGAAATCTCGGCCTCGGCTTTGATCCTGTCGCCGTCCTTGCCGTATCCGATCGAGGCGTCGGCGATGCCGCTTTCGCCATCCAGGTCGAATTCCAGATGGGCGGTCCCCGTCAACCCGTCGGCGACGCGGCGCAGTTCCACGTCGGCGTCGGTGGCGTGCCAGACGGTGTCCAGCGCCAGGTCGTCCACCACCAGGTCGGCGTCGATGATGGCGGCGCGTTGCAGCGAACGCCCGGGCTTGGTCGGGTCGGGTTCCCCCACCAGGGCGGCCAGCAGCCCCTGGGCCACCACCGAGTTGTCCTGGGCGGGGGGGGACCCGGCCTCGGCTTCCAGCTTGCCGATATCCAGTTGCAGACGGCCGTCATGGCCGCGCACCAGATGCAGACGGGGACGGATCAAGGTGATGGAATTGGGCGCGATCACCCCGTTCAGCAGCGCCTTGCCCGATAGCGACAAAGCCATCTCGGGCACACTGGCGATGGGGCGGGCGGATTCGCCCAGGTAAGCCGACACCCCCATGGCCCGCAATTCCAAAGTCCGCTTTTCCGCCCCCAGGGCCAGGGCGGTGCCATCCAGGCGCACGGATATGCTGCCATCAGGTGCGGTCAGCGCCTCTTGGATGTAAGGTGTCAGGAAATCAAGGGCGATGGGGCCGGTGGACAAACGCCACAGCAACACCGGCAAAAGCACCAGAAGTCCGACGAAAAGAGCCCCCAGAAGCTGGAACAAGCCTCTGACCGCACCATGCACCACTAGGACGCGCCCTCCATCATCGACTTGACCCATCGCGCGGGTTTGACCAGTGTGAAGCAATCACAACATCTGGGAATGCACAAGGTGAACTTTCCACTAAATGAACGTGTTTTGCCCAAAATCGGCGACATGGCCTTGCAGGCTCGGGGTTTCGAACGCTGGGCCGAGATCGCCGACGGCCTGGACGACCCGGAACTGGCAACGTTCATGCGCGGAATTTCCGGCGATTTGATGGCGGAAAAAGTGCTGTCGGCGATTTTCGGCAACTCGCCGTTCCTGACCCAGCTGTGCCTGTTCGACCCCGCCTTCGTCCGCCGCCTGCTGACCGACGGCCCCGACGCCACTTTCCCCGCCGTCCTGGCCGAGCTTGAGGCCGAGACCGCGCCCCAGACCGACATGGCGGAATTGATGAAGTCGCTGCGCCTGGCCAAGCGCCGGGTGGCGCTGTTGGCGGCCATGGCCGACATCACCGGGGCCTGGCCGCTGGAAAACGTCACCGGGGCGCTGGCCGACTTTGCCGAAGCCGCCACCCGCCAGGCGCTTCGTTTCCTGCTGCGCCGCGAAGCGGCCAAGGGCGACCTGGTCCTGCCCCACCCCGAAGACCCGGAAAAAGGGTCCGGGGTACTGATCCTGGGCATGGGCAAGTTCGGCGCCCGCGAGCTGAATTATTCGTCCGACATCGACATCATCGTCTTCTACGACCACGAGAAGATGGAATATCGCGGCCGCAAGACCTTGGGCGAATGCATGATCGCGGCCACCAAGGATCTGGTGAAGATCTTGGACGAACGCACCGCCCAGGGTTACGTGTTCCGCACCGACCTGCGCCTGCGCCCGGACCCCGGCTCGACCCCGGTGGCCATTTCCCTGGCCGCCGCCGAAATCTATTACGAAGGCTTCGGCCAGAACTGGGAACGGGCCGCCATGATCAAGGCCCGACAGGTGGCCGGCGACGCCGAGACCGGGGCCTATTTCCTGAAGTTCCTGAAGCCCTTCATCTGGCGCAAGTCGCTGGATTTCGCCGCCATCCAGGACATCCATTCCATCAAGCGCCAGATCAACGCCCACAAGGGTGGGCGTTCCATCGCCGTGGCCGGCCACAACGTCAAGCTGGGGCGCGGCGGCATCCGCGAGATCGAGTTCTTCGCCCAGACCCAGCAACTGATCTGGGGCGGCCGCGTCCCCGAGGTGCGCTGCTGCCGCACCCTGGACGCCATCCGCGCTTTGGCCGCCATGGGCCAGGTCGAGGAAAAGGCGGTCGAGGAACTGGACGAAGCCTATCGCTTCCTCAGGCAGTTGGAACACCGCCTGCAGATGGTGGACGACAAGCAGACCCAGACCTTGCCCGACAATCCCCAGCGTCTGGCCGAGATCGCCGCCTTTTCCGGCTTCCAGTCGGTGGACGACTTCGCGGCGGCGCTGGTCAAGCGGCTGCAAACCGTCGAAGGCCATTACGCCCGCCTGTTCGAGGATTCGCCCAGTCTGGCCAGCAGCGGCAATTTGGTGTTCACCGGCGGCGAGAACGACCCGGAAACCGTCGCCACCATCGCCGCCATGGGCTTTGCCGGGGCCGACACCGTCTGCGCCACCATCCGCGGCTGGCATCACGGCCGTATCCGCGCCACCCGATCGACGCGGGCGCGCGAATTGCTGACCGAGCTGACGCCGTCGCTGTTGCAGGCCTTGGCCGCCACCTCGAACCCCGACGACGCCTTCTTGCGCCTGGACGAATTCCTGTCGCGCCTGCCCGCCGGGGTTCCGGTGTTCTCGCTGTTCTATTCCAACCCGTCCTTGTTGGAACTGGTGGCCGAGTTGATGGGCAACGCCCCCAAGCTGGCCGAGCATCTGGCCCGCCACACCACCCAATTGGACGCGGTGGTGGCGCCTAGCTTCTTCGAGCCGCCCCTGCCCGCCGACAAGTTGGTGGAAGACCTGGACAAGGCCCTGAACGAAGCCGGCGACATCCAGGAAGTCCTGGATGTCAGCCGCCGCTGGGCCGCCGACCACAAGTTCCAGGTGGGCGTGCAGACGTTGCGCAACATGCTGGAGGCCGACCGGGCGGCGCGGGCCTTTTCCGACATCGCCGACGCGGTCTTGACCAGCCTTTGCCCCAAGGTGGAAGACGAACTGGCCCGCGCCAACGGCCGGGTCGAGGGCGGCCAATGGGTGATCCTGGCCATGGGCAAGATGGGCGGCCACGAGATGACCGCTACCTCGGACATGGACCTGATCCTGATCTATGACTGCCCCGACCCGGCAACCGAATCGGTGGGCGGACGCCCCATGGCGGCGTCGGCGTGGTTCGCCCGCCTGACCCAGCGCATCGTCAACGCGCTGACCGCCAAGACCGCCGAAGGCACGCTTTACGAAGTGGACATGCGGCTGCGCCCGTCGGGTAATTCAGGGCCCATCGCCACCTCGCTGGTGTCGTTCGACCGCTATCAGCAGGAATCGGCCTGGACCTGGGAACACATGGCGCTGACCCGCGCCCGCGTGGTCTGCGGCAGCCCGGAATTGGCGGCCAAGGTCAGCGCCATCATCCATCGCACCCTGACCGCGCCCCGCGACACCGACACCCTGGTCGCCGACGTGGCCGACATGCGCGAACGAATGGCCCGCGAACACAAGGCCGCCAACAGGTGGGAGGTCAAGCACCTGCGCGGCGGGCTGGTGGATATCGAGTTCACCGCCCAGTGGCTGCAACTGCACCACGGCGCCGGGCATCCCGATATCCTGGCCTGCAATACCCGCGACGTGCTGGAACGGGCCTGCGCCGCCGGATTGATCAGCCGGGGCGACCACGATTCCCTGGTCGAGGCCTGGCGCCTGTGGTCGGCGGTGCAACTGGTGCTGCGCCAGACCCTGGCCGGCGCCTTTGACGAGGCCACGGCGCCACAGGGCCTGAAGGAAGTCATGGCGCGGGCCACCGGACTGATCGACTTCAAGACCCTGGTCGATCGCATGGACGATTGCGCGAAAGCCGCCCACGAGGTGTTCGAGCGCCTGGTCGGAACCCCTGGCAAGGCGGCGCGGGAACGCATGGGGGAAAGCGATAAAAACGTAACTTGATTGTTGCAGTGCAGCTTATACAAATCTTCCGGGGCATCCGCCCCAACCGCCAGTGATGAAGGACCAAGCCATGAGCGTGACCATCGGGCAGCCCGCCCCCGACTTCTCGATCGATACCGACGAAGGCCCGCGTTCCCTGGCTGATTACAAGGGCAAGCGTCTGGTGCTGTATTTCTATCCCAAGGACGACACGCCGGGCTGCACCACCGAGGCCCAGCAATTCCGCGACGAATATCTGCGCTTCACCGTCAACAAGGCGGAAATCCTGGGCGTGTCCAAGGATGGCGTCGCCAGCCACACCAAGTTCCGCGCCAAGCACAACCTCCCCTTCCCGCTGGTCACCGACCCGGAAGGCAGCCTGTGCCAGCTTTACGGGGTGTGGAAGGAAAAGAACCTGTACGGCAAGAAAAGCATGGGCATCGAACGGTCCACCTTCCTGATCGACGAAAACGGCGTGGTCCGCGCCATCTGGCGCAAGGTCAAGGTGGCCAACCACGTGCATGAAGTCTTGGGCGCCCTGCACGAGCTGTAATGGTTTGAATGGTCAAAATGGGCCGTCTCTGTTAAATCGACGGCCCATGAACACCCTCAGCGCAGCCGCCGTCGCGGCCCTGTCCGCCGCCGATCCCGCCGAAAAATGCCGCCTGACCCGCGACATCGCCGCCCGTTGGAAGAATGGCGATGTCGAAAGCGTCGGCACCTGCCCGCCGCCCGACCGGCCGGCACGGCCCCAGCGCCCGCAATTGCTGCCGCCGAAAGAGATGCCCAAGCGCGCCTACAAGGGCGACCGGGGCCGCATCGGCCTGTTGCACGCCCTGGCCCATATCGAGCTGAACGCCATCGACCTGGCCTGGGACATCGTCGCCCGCTTCACCGGCGAAGACATGCCGAAAGGCTTTTACGACGACTGGATTCAGGTGGCGGTGGACGAAGCCTTGCATTTCGAGATGCTGGAAGACCTGCTGGCCAGCTTGGGCGCCGCCTATGGCGACCTGCCGGCCCATGACGGGCTGTGGCAAGCCGCCGAAAAGACCGCCGACGATCTGGCCGCCCGGCTGGTGGTGGTGCCGATGACCCTGGAAGCCCGCGGCCTGGACACCACGCCGGCGACAATGGACCGCCTGGCCCGCAACGGCGACACCCTGACGCCCCCGGCCTTGGAGGTGATCTACAAGGACGAGATCACCCACGTCGCCGCCGGCGTGCGCTGGTTCAAGCATCTGGCGCAAAAGCGCGGCTGGGATGGCAAAACCGAATATCAGCGGCTGATGGCCGAACGTTTCCCCGGCGGCCTGAAGGCGCCGTTCAACCATGCGGCCCGGGCGCAAGCGGACTTCGACCAGGATTGGTACGAAGAACTGGCGAAGCGGGATTAATCCTTCTTTTCCGCCAACGGCTTCGGCGCCCAGCCGGTGACCGCCACCGCCTTGCCCGACTGGCTGCGCATCAGGCGCGGCTTGACCACCTTGGCGGTTTCGGCGGCCACCGCGCTGCCTGGGTTGCCCTTGGCGGCGTCGGCATAGAACTTGACCATGGCCACCAGGGGGATTTCCTCGTTCAGGCCCTTTTGCATGGCGGCTTGCACCGCCGGATGCTCGTTCAGCTTCCGCGTCAGGGCATCGGCGGAATAGCCGCCATAACGCCGCCAGATGCCGTCCAGGAACGACGCCACCTGATCGGGCAGCGGATTGGGGTCCAACATGGGCGGCCGCCCATAGGCCAGTGCATGGAACACCGTCGGCTCGATGGGACCGAAGCTGTCGGTGACGAAGGTCGCCGGCATCAGCTTGCGCCCCGGATAGGCCACCGAGAAATAGGCCTGGGCCAGAAAGATCAGCCGGTGCAGCTTTTGCGGCTGGATATACTCGTTTTCGTTCAACGCCTTATCGCTGAACCACAACACCACGTCGAAACAGGATTTGACCGCGAACGGCATGAATGTCTCCTTTGACCCGAACTGATCATACAATCAGGCTTTGGCGGTGGCAAAGTGCGCAGGCTTGGTTACAATCATGCCAAACAGGGAAAGGGTGGGCGATGCAATTCGGGGAAGTGCGGATCGACGAGGCCGAAGGCTTGATCCTGGCCCATTCCCTGCGCCTGCCGACCCAGATGCTGAAGAAGGGCCGGGTGCTGTCGGCCACCGACGTCGCGCTGTTGAAGCAGGCCGGCATGAACTTCGTCACCGGGGCGCGACTGGAAGACGGCGACCTGGACGAAAACCAGGCGGCGCAAGCCGTCGCCAACGCTTTGGCCGGCCCCGGCGTGCAAAGCAACGGCGCCTTCGCCGGACGCTGCAACCTGTTCGCCACCCAGGGCGGCGTGGTGGTCATCGACCGCGACCGCCTGGACCGCCTGAACCTGGTGGACGAAGCGGTGACGGTGGCCACCGTGCCCCCCTATGTCATCGCCCGGCCGCGTCAGATGATCGCCACCATCAAGATCATCCCCTTCGGGGTCAGCCGGCATACGGTGGACGCCTGCGCCGCCTATGCCTCGACCGGTGGGTCGCTGGTCAGCGTGCAGCCCATCAAGCCCATCAAGGCGGCGCTGATCCTGACCACCTTGCCCGGCATCCGCGACAAGACCCTGACCGCCGCCGCGTCCGTCACCCGCGCCCGGGTCGAAGCCCTGGGCGGCGAAATCACCGCCGAGCATCGCTGCCCCCACGACATCGGATCGCTGGAACGCTGCCTGACCAAGGCGCTGGCCGGCGACGTCACCCTGGTGCTGATCATCGGCGCCTCGGCCACCGTCGACCGTCGCGACGTCGCCCCCAGCGCCCTGGAAAAGGCCGGCGGCACCATCGACCATTTCGGCATGCCGGTGGACCCGGGCAACCTGTTGTTGCTGGGCCATGTGGGCCATGTTGCGGTTGTCACCCTGCCGGGCTGCGCCCGTTCGCCCAAGCCCAACGGCCTGGATTGGGTGCTGGCCCGTCTGGCCGCCGACGTCCCCGTCAAGCCCAAGGACATCATGCGCATGGGGGCCGGCGGGTTGCTGAAGGATCTGGGCGGTCATGCCTCGGGCGCCGCCTGGCCGGCCATCACCACCCCCAACGATCTGCCCCACGCCGCCGCCATCGTGCTGGCCGGCGACGGCGACGGCGCCCAGGCGGTGGAAACCGCCCTGGCGGCCGGTCTGGAACCCCTGGTGGTGGTGGCGTCCAGCGCCAGCGACGCCGCCGAGGAAAACCTGCCGCCCTGCGACATCCGTCTGCTGCGGGAAGACGACAATCCCTTCGCCGCCGGTCTGGCGGCACTGCCCGACGACGTGGACGCCGCCCTGGTCTTCGCCGAAGGCGCCACCATCTCGGTGACCGACGTGGGACACATGCTGAAGGCGCTGGACCCGGAAGAAGGCCGGGCCATCATCACCACCGGCGATTCCTGCCTGATCCATTCCAGCCATTTCGGCGCCACATCCTTGGCCCATCTGCTGATCGACCACGCCGAACAGGTTCTGGACCTGCCTATTTCCGCCAGCCCCTAAGCCGATCCGCCGCTTTCACCATGTCCTCGGCCGAACCGGCAAAGGAAAAGCGCATGGTGTGGGCGCCGGCCAGCGGGTCGAAATCGACGCCCGGCGTGGTCGCCACCCCGGTTTCAGCCAGCATGCGGCGACAGAAATCGGCGCTGTCGTTGGTCAGCTCGGCGATGTCGGCATACAGATAGAAAGCGCCGTCCGACGGCGCCAGTTTGCGAAACCCCGCTTTCGGCAACTCGTTCAGCAAGATGTCGCGGTTCCTGGCATAGCCCGCCACCCGGGCGTCCAATTCTTCATAGGAATCGAACACCGCCGCCGCCGCCAATTGGCTGAGCGTCGGGGCCGAGATGAACAGGTTCTGCTGCAGGCATTCCACCGAACGCAGCAGATCGTCAGGAAGCACCAGCCAACCCAGGCGCCAGCCGGTCATGGCGTAATATTTCGAGAACGAGTTGACGATCACCCCATGGTCGGCCTGCCCCAAGGCGGTAGCCGCCGGGGCGCCATAGGTGATGCCGTGATATATTTCATCCGAGATCAGGCGCACACCGTTGGTTTCACACCACGCCGACAACGCCGCCACCTCGACTTGGTTCAGCATCGACCCGGTGGGATTGGACGGCGACGCCACCACCACCCCATCCAGCCGGCCTTCGACCTTTTGCAGCACCTCGACCGTCAACTGATAACGCGACTGGGGCCCCACCGGCACCAGCACGCATTCGACGCCCAAGGCGGTCAGGATGTTGCGATAGGCAGGATAACCGGGTGCGGCCACCGCCACCCGGTCGCCGGGTTCGAAAGCGGCCACGAAGGCCAACAGGAAGCCCGCCGACGAACCGGTGGTCACCGCGATACGCGCCGGATCGACGGACACACCATAGGCATGGCGATAATGGCCGGCGATCTTTTCACGCAAAATGGGCAGGCCGAACGCCTCGGTATAGCCGATGGGATCGCAGTCCAAGGCCGCCCTGGCCGCCGCCAGCACCCGCGACGGCGCCTGGCCCGAAGGCTGGCCCACCTCCAGGTGCACCACGTCGCCGCCTTGGGCGGCGCGTTCGTTGGCGGCCCGCATGACATCCATGACGATGAAGGGCGATATGGCGCCCCGCGCCGCGACCTTGAACGCCATCACGTCAATCCCTGCCCACCACCACGGCCATGCCGTTGCCGCGTGGGTCGGCGGCGACCTGGCAGCGGGTGAATCCGGGATTGCCGGTCCCACACTTCAAGGCGTTGACCCGCGACGGCATGGCCACCGCCTTGACCTGATGGCCGCGCTTGGCCAACAGCGACTCGTCCACCTTGCCTTCCTCGACAAAAGTCATGTCGGGATTGCCGGAATGGTGCACCCGGCCGGCGGCCAGGGCATCCTCCAGCTTGGCCCCGGACAGTTGGGTCTCCAACAGAACCTGGGTCAGGGCGGTGGGCGCGGTGGCGCCGCCGCTGGCGACGGCGGCGAAACGCAGTTCCTGCACATTGGGGTTGACCACCATTACCGGGCCGACGGCCGGCGGGCCGCTGTTCACGCCCGGTGCCGCCGCCATGAAGATGCCGGTGCCGGCCAGCATGCGGCCGGTGCCGAACAGGCCATAGGTGGTGACGTTGCAGGCGACGCCGTTACCCTGGTAATCCAGGATGACGAAGCCCGAGGCCGGCACCGCGTCGGCGGGACGGTCGGCCGAGACCGGTTGATGCTTGGCCGGGTCATAGCCGTCCAGCAGGTTCGATCCGTTCGAGGTATAGAACGCCGTCTTGGCCGATCCGTCGGGATTCATCCACTGACTGCGTTCGGCGAAAGCGCGGGCGGCGGCTTCCGCCAGCAGATGCGGCTTTTCGTCGGCCGAGACCTTTTCCCAGCGGGGTTCCAGAGCGGTCATCATGCGGGCGGCCACCGCCCCGGCCACCGCCGGCGGCTGGGTGAAGTGCATGACCTCGTCACCGTTCTTGACGGTCAAAGCCGGCCCGGCGCTGGGACGCATGTTGATCAGGTCGGCGGTGGTCAGGCTGCCGCCGGCATTTTCCACCGCTTCCACCAAGGCCTTGGCATAGGCGCCGGTATAAAAGTCGCCCGGCGCCCGGCGGATGCGGGCGATGGTGCCGGCCAAATCGTATTGTTCGAAGGTCTGGCCTTCCACCAGCGGCCGGCCATTCGGGAAGAACACCTTGCGCGACACCGGGTCGGCGGCCAGCATGCGCGCGCCGATGGCCAGGTCAGCGGCGAAAGCCCGCGACACCGGGGTCCCCAGACGGGCCAGACGCTCACCTTCGGCCAACAGGCTTTCCCACCTTAATTTGCCATATTTGGCGTGTAGGGAATAAAAACCGCGCACCGCGCCGGGCACCCCGGTGGCCAGACGGTTGCCGGCGGCGGTGCTGGCGGCGCGCGGCAGGAAGTCGATGGCCTCGGTGGTCTTTTGCTTCTTGTCGTGGACCAGACAGACACCGCCGCCGCCCAAGCTGGCAGTTGACGGCTGGGTCACCGCCAAGGTGAAATACAAAGCCACCGCGGCGTCAGCCGCGGAACCGCCGGCGGACAGAACATCGCGGGCGACCAGCACGGCCTGCGGCTCGTCCGCCGCGACCAGGCCGGCAAAGCCTTGGACGTAACCGACACTGCCCACGGCACGGGGATCACCACAAGCGGCCAGCATGGCCAAAAGGGCGGATCCCGTGGCGAGGCGAAGTAAAGACCGACCGACCGGAGTATGGCTTTTGCTCACGCGATTGTTCCTTTTGGCAACCCTGTTTCTGTCCCTTTCCGCCACTGCCGGACAGGCCCAGCAACAGCAGAAACGCAGCTTCATCCGCGACGCGGAGGTGGAAAATACCATTCGCGCCTACTCCGCGCCACTCTTCCAGGCGGCGGGTCTTGATCCCGATTCGGTTCGTCTGCACCTGATCGTCGACAACTCGCTGAACGCCTTCGTCGCCGGTGGGCTGAACATGTTTTTCCACACCGGCCTTTTGATCCGTTCGGAAAGCGCCAATCAGCTGATCGGGGTGATGGCCCACGAAACCGGCCACATCGCCGGCGGCCATCTGGCGCGGCTGCGCGACGCCGCCGGCAATGCCGGCACCGAAGCCCTGGTGGCGACGTTGCTGGGCGCCGCCGTTGGCGTCGCCTCGGGTCGCGGCGACGTGGCCGGGGCCATCGCCATGGGCGGCCAGGAAATCGCCGTGCGCAACCTTTTGACCTACAGCCGTACCGAGGAATCCTCGGCCGACCAGGCGGCGATGAAATACCTGGACGCCACCCATCAGTCGGCCAAGGGATTGCTGCAGTTCTTCGACATCCTGGGCGACCAGGAACTGTTGGTGGTGGCCCGTCAGGACCCCTATGTGCGCACCCACCCGCTGACCCGGGACCGTGTCGCCTTCATCCGCGACTATGTCAGCCGCTCGCCCTATGCCGACGCGCCGACCCGGCCGGAATTCGCCGAAATGCACCGTCGCATGCGGGCCAAGCTGTTCGCCTTCTTGGAACAGCCCAGCCGCACGCTTTTGCGCTACAAGGAAAACGATCCGGCCATCGAGGCCCGCTATGCCCGCGCCATCGCCTATTACCGCAAGCCCGAGATGGACAAGGCCCTGCCCCTGATCGACGGCCTGATCGCCGAACGCCCCAATGACCCCTATTTCCAGGAACTGAAGGGACAGATGCTGTTCGAGAACGGCCGCGGCGCCGAAGCCATCGCGCCTTATCGCCGGTCGGTGGAACTGCTGCCCGACAACGCCTTGCTGAAAATCGGCCTGGCCCAGGCGCTGATCGAACAAGGTGACGACGGCGCGCTTGAAGAAGCGCAGAAGCTGTTGAATCTGGCCACCCACCAAGAACCCCAGAACAGCGCCGGCTGGCGCCTGTCCTCGGTGGCCTATGGCCGGGCCGGCGACGAAGGCATGGCCGCCTATGCCATGGCCGAACAGGCATTGCTGGAAGGCCGCGCCACCGACGCCAACTTCCTGGCCGGCAAGGCCGAACGGCTGCTGCCCAAATCCGGGCCGGTCTGGCTGCGCATCCAGGATATCAAAGAACAAACCAACCAATCCAAACCCGACGAACGCCGCCGCTGACAAAGCCCCCCTTGCCCACAAGCAAGGGTTCGGCCAGAATGCCCCCGCTTTCGTTCCAGGAGATTTTCCACAGATGATCCGCACCACCTTCGTCGCCGCCCTGCTGGCTTCGGCCGCCACGCTGGCCTCCGTTCCCGCCCAGGCTCAGGAAACCTTTGACGCCAAGCAGACCGAGGCCGTGCGCAAGATCGTGCGCGACTACCTGATGGAACATCCCGAAGTGATCGGCGAAGCCATCGAGGCCCTGCGCGAAAAGATGCGCGCCCAGGCCGAAAACGAAGCCAAGAAGGCCATCGAATCGCGTAAGGACGAAATTTTCGCCGACGCCAACGACCCGGTGGCCGGAAACGCCAAGGGCGACGTCGTCATCGTCGAGTTCTTCGATTACAACTGCCCCTATTGCAAGGTGGTGATGGACCCCATGCTGGAAGCCGCCAAGGCCGACGGCAAGGTCAAGGTGGTGTTCAAGGACATGCCCATCCTGTCGGAAGACAGCCTGACCGCCGCCCGCGTCGCCCTGGCCGCCAAGAAGCTGGGCAAGTACGAGGAAGCCCACCGCGCCCTGATGAAGTTCCGCGGCAAGCTGGACGAAAAGACCATCTTCCGTCTGGTGGGCGAAGCCGGCCTGAACGTCGATCAGGTCAAAAAGGAAATGATGGCCCCCGAAATCGAAAAGCAGATCAAGAAGAACATCGAACTGGCCCACGCCCTGGACATCACATCGACCCCGTCCTTCGTGGTCGCCGGCGCCGACGGCAAGGCGGCGCGCACCCTGTCGGGCGCCATCGAAGGCCAGGTGTTCAAGCAGCTGTTCGACATCACCCGCAAGGGCGGCCGCCTGACCGGCGCCAACTGATCGGACCAAGCATTGAAAAAGGCGCCCGGAGCGATCCAGAGCCGTTGGGACTAGGTGTGTTTGAGGAAAGCCCCGTGTCAGGCATAGCGCCGGATATGGGGCTTTTCATTTGCCAAAGATTTTTTCGTCATGGCCGGGCTTGACCCGGCCATCCACGCTGCCGGTTGCAGACACCCAGGGCTAGA
>MKVK01000010.1 GCA_001898825.1 Magnetospirillum sp. 64-120 | reverse complement strand
GATGACCGTGGAACTGATCGCTCCGATCGCCATGGACGAAGGCCTGCGCTTCGCTATCCGCGAAGGTGGCCGTACCGTCGGCGCCGGCGTGGTGGCTTCCATCATCGCGTAATAAATAATGCAGTCTCCGGCGGCCGACGCTGTTGCGTTGGTCGCCGAGTGGCTGTATAAGGCGGGGCTTCGGCCGCGCCGGACCTTGCGTTTCCAGGTTTTCTGGGGCGCTCGGGCGATAGGAGTGTAGCTCAACTGGTAGAGCACCGGTCTCCAAAACCGGGGGTTGGGGGTTCGAGCCCCTCCACTCCTGCCACGCCCAGGTCAACGCGGTTCATTTGATTAAGGCGCCCCGGCGCAACAGACGACAAGAGCACGATGGCCAAGACGTCGCCCGCCCAGTTTGTGAAGCAGGTTCGCCAGGAAGCCGCCAAGGTATCTTGGCCCTCGCGTAAGGAAACCTCGGTCTCGACCATGATGGTGTTCATCATGGTGGTCGTGGCGTCGGTGTTTTTCCTGTTGGTGGACCAAGTGTTCGCCACCGCCGTCAAATTCGTCTTCGGTCTGGGAGGCTGAATAAATGGCGACCGCCCGCTGGTACGTGGTTCACGTCTATTCTGGTTTCGAAAAGAAGGTTTCGCAGTCGATCCGCGAACAGGCCGACCAAAAGGGTATGGCCGAGATGTTCGAGCAGATCCTGGTGCCGACCGAGGAAGTGGTCGAAGTGCGCCGCGGAGCCAAGGTCAACGCCGAGCGCAAGTTCTTCCCCGGTTATGTGCTGGTCAAGATGGAACTGACCGACGACACCTGGCACCTGGTGAAGAACACGCCGAAGGTCACCGGCTTCCTGGGCGGCAAGGGTCGCCCGGTGCCGATCACCGAGCGTGAGGCCGAGCGCATCATGCAGCAGGTGCAAGAGGGCGTCGAACGTCCGAAGCCCAGCGTCATTTTCGAGGTCGGCGAGCAGGTTCGCGTCTGCGACGGCCCCTTTACCTCGTTCAACGGCATGGTGGAAGAAGTCGACGAAGAACGTGCCCGCCTCAAGGTGGCGGTGTCGATCTTCGGCCGCTCCACCCCGGTGGAATTGGAATACGCCCAGGTCGAAAAGGTCTGAGGCAAATAATTTACGGAAGACGCCGCCGGCCATCAGGTCCGGCGGCAGCTTCCGTTTTCGCCTTGGGGATGGTCCCCAGGTGTTTTCGCGGTGGAAGGTCCTGCCATGGGCCGCACCACCAACTCTGAACGCAGAGGTAGGGTAAAATGGCAAAGAAAGTCATTGGCTACATCAAGCTGCAGGTGCCGGCCGGCAAGGCCAATCCGTCGCCGCCGATCGGTCCGGCGCTGGGTCAGCGCGGCTTGAACATCATGGAATTCTGCAAGGCGTTCAACGCCCAGACCCAGCAGCTGGAAGCTGGCATGCCGATTCCGGTGGTGATCACCGCTTATTCCGACCGTACCTTCACCTTCGTCACCAAGACCCCGCCGGTGACCTATTTCCTGAAGAAGGCCGCCGGCATTCAGAAGGGCACCACGACGCCGGGCAAGGCGACCGTGGGTCAGGTGACCATGGGTCAGATCCGTGAGATCGCTGAAAAGAAGATGGTGGACCTGAACGCTGTCGACATCGACGGCGCCGCCAGCATGATCGTCGGTTCGGCCCGGTCCATGGGCCTCAAGGTGGTGGAGTAATCCCATGGCCAAGCTCGGAAAGCGTCTGAAGTCCGCCTATGAAGGCGTCGACTCCAACAAGTTCTACACCCTGGAAGAGGCCGTGAAGCTGGTGAAGTCCAGCGCCAAGGCCAAGTTCGACGAGACCGTTGAAGTCTCGATGAACCTGGGCGTCGATCCCCGTCACGCCGACCAGATGGTTCGCGGCGTCGTCGAACTGCCCAACGGCACCGGCAAGACCGTCCGCGTCGCCGTCTTCGCCAAGGCCGACAAGGCCGAGGAAGCCCGCAAGGCGGGCGCCGACATCGTCGGTGCCGAAGACCTGGCCGAACAGATCCAGGGCGGCATGATGGATTTCGACCGCTGCATCGCCACCCCCGACATGATGGGTGTGGTCGGTCGTCTGGGTAAGGTCCTGGGCCCGCGCAACCTGATGCCCAACCCCAAGCTGGGCACCGTCACCCCGAACGTCACCGAAGCCATCCGCGCCGCCAAGGCCGGCCAGGTGCAGTTCCGTGTGGAAAAGGCCGGTATCATCCATGCCGGCGTCGGCAAGGCCTCGTTCGACGAAGCCAAGCTGGTCGAGAACATCAAGGCTTTCATCGACGCCATCAACAAGGCCAAGCCGGCCGGCGCCAAGGGTACCTACGTCAAGAAGGTGTCCCTGTCGTCGACCATGGGCGTCGGTGTCAAGCTGGACATCGCCAGCGTTAACGCGTAAGAGTTAGCGCTTTTCAAGATTACCCCCGGCTTCGGCCGGGGGGATCGGGAGTTTTCGAAAGTCCCCTTGGGGATGGATGAAAGCTCCCAACCTGTCCGAGACCGTCGGTGTCTTGGTCGGCTTGCCGGCCGGACTTAATGGGATTTCCCGCCAGCGCAGACAGAGGTGAAACCGACATGCGTCCCTTGGGACACGTTTCGGCTGATTGCTTCTGGGACAGGCCACCGGCTTCGGCCTTGGGAAACCAAGACGAAGCCATCGGGCAAAGTTCCGGTTGGTTCCGCAAGGAAGACCGGATCGCTGTTTGGAGACGAAAGTGGACCGGACACAAAAGAAAGAGTGGGTCGGCTCGCTGCATGGAACTCTGGAATCGGCCGGCCTGGTCGTCGTCACCCATTATTCGGGTCTGACGGTCGCCGAGGTCACCGATCTGCGGAGCAAGATGCGCGCTGCCGGTGCCAGCTTCAAAGTGACCAAAAACCGTCTCACCAAGCTCGCCCTTGAGGGTACCGCGTACGAGAACATCGGTGACCTGTTCACCGGCCCGACCGCCATCGCCTATTCGGCCGATCCGGTTGCCGCCGCCAAGGTTGCCGCCGACTTCGCCAAGACCAACGACAAGCTCAAGATCCTGGGTGGATCCTTGGGCGGTCAGCGTCTCGACGTCGCCGGTGTCCAGGCTCTTGCCACCCTGCCGTCCTTGGACGAGCTGCGTGCCAAGCTGCTGGGCATGATCTCCACGCCCGCTACCCGTATCGCCGGTGTGCTGCAAGCCCCCGCTGGCCAGTTGGCCCGGGTGCTCAAGGCCAAGGCGGACAAGGACGCTGCGTGAGCGTTTAAAGAAAACTATCCCAGAACAACTCAAGCTGAATATTAGGAGTATCAAATGGCTGATCTCGCCAAGCTCGTTGACGATCTGTCCGCCCTGACCGTGCTGGAAGCCGCCGAGCTGTCCAAGATGCTGGAAGAGAAGTGGGGCGTTTCCGCTGCCGCTCCGGTTGCCGTCGCCGCTGTCGCCGCTGGTGGCGCCGCTGCTCCGGCCGCTGAAGAAAAGACCGAGTTCGACGTCGAGCTGACCGATGCCGGCGACAAGAAGATCAACGTCATCAAGGAAGTCCGCGCCATCACCGGCCTGGGCCTGAAGGAAGCCAAGGACCTGGTCGAAGGCGCTCCGAAGGTGGTCAAGGAAGGCGCTTCGAAGGACGAAGCCGAAAAGATCAAGAAGGTTCTCGAAGAAGCTGGCGCCAAGGTCGCCATCAAGTAATCGAGGCCAGTCTGGTCTTGCCATCGGGCCGGGAGCGGCGGCGGAAATCGCCGTCGCTACCTGGCCTAATGGCGTCTGTGCGTGATGAGATGCCGGGGGTGGCCCCTATTTCCGCCACGATGTCCGGCTGACATTGGTTTGTTTTTTTCCCAAGAAGGCGGGAGTTCCCCGCCTTGCGACCCAATTTCCGGGTCGATACCGACATGAGGACGAGGAGCGGCAATGGCTAAATCCTATACGGGTCGGAAGCGTGTTCGCAAAAGCTTCGGGCGCATCCCCACCGTGGCCCCGATGCCCAACCTGATCGAGGTGCAGAAAAGCTCCTATGATCATTTCCTGCAAATGGACACGTTGCCGGAAAAGCGGACCAATGTCGGCCTGCAGGAAGTCTTTAAGTCGGTTTTTCCGATCAAGGATTTCTCTGAGCGCGGCACTCTGGAATTCGTCAAGTACGAGCTGGAACAGCCCAAGTACGACGTCGAGGAATGCCAGCAGCGTGGCATGACCTTCGCCGCCCCCTTGAAGGTGACCCTGCGCCTGGTGGTGTGGGACATCGACGAGGACACCGGCGCGCGGTCCATCCGCGACATCAAGGAGCAGGACGTGTACATGGGCGACATGCCGCTCATGACCGCCAACGGCACCTTCGTCATCAACGGCACCGAACGCGTCATCGTTTCCCAGATGCACCGCAGCCCGGGCGTGTTCTTCGACCACGACAAGGGCAAGACCCATTCGTCGGGCAAGTACCTGTTCGCCGCCCGCGTCATCCCCTATCGCGGTTCCTGGCTGGACTTCGAGTTCGACGCCAAGGATCTGGTCTATGTCCGCATCGACCGTCGCCGCAAGCTGCCGGTGACCACCCTGCTGTACGCGCTGGACAGCGTCGCCACCCAGGCGTTGCGTGCCAGCCGCGCCGCCGAGGGCCGCCCGGTCGACCTGACCGAGCTGAAGGGCATGACCAGCGAGGACATCCTCGACTACTTCTACGACAAGAACGTCTACACCCGCGGCCCCAAGGGCTGGAAGACCGCGTTCCAGCCGGAACGCATGAAGGGTGTGAAGCTGGTCTATGACCTGATCGACGCCAAGACCGGCGAGAAGGTGGCCGAGGCCGGCGCCAAGATGACCCCGCGTCTGGGCAAGAAGCTGAAGGAACAGGGCGTCGAGGACATCCTGGTCCTGCCGGAAGATCTGACCGGTCAGTACGCCGCCGAGGACATCATCAACGAGAAGACCGGCGAGATTTACATCGAAGCCGGTCACGAGTTGACCGCCGCCGTGTTGGCCGAGCTGGAAAAGGCCGGTGTCACCGAGCTGCCGATGCTGGCCATCGACCACATCAATGTCGGTCCCTACATCCGCAACACGCTGTCGGTGGACAAGAACGCCAGCCGCGAAGAAGCGCTGATCGACATCTACCGCGTCATGCGTCCGGGCGAACCGCCGACCCTGGAAACCGCCGAAGCGCTGTTCCAGGGCCTGTTCTTCGATTCCGAACGCTACGACCTGTCGGCGGTCGGCCGCGTCAAGATGAACTCGCGCCTGAACTTCACCGAAAAGGATGTCCCCGACACCGTGCGCGTGCTGCGCAAGGAAGACATCCTGGCCGTCATCAAGATCCTGGTGGAACTGAAGGACGGCAAGGGCGAGATCGACGACATCGACCATCTGGGCAACCGTCGTGTCCGCTCGGTGGGCGAACTGATGGAAAACCAGTATCGCGTCGGCCTCTTGCGCATGGAACGCGCCATCCGCGAACGCATGTCGTCCGTCGATATCGATTCGGTGATGCCGCACGACCTGATCAACGCCAAGCCGGCTGCCGCCGCGGTGCGTGAGTTCTTCGGTTCGTCGCAGCTGTCGCAGTTCATGGACCAGACCAACCCGCTGTCGGAAATCACCCACAAGCGTCGTCTCTCGGCCCTCGGGCCGGGCGGTCTGACCCGCGAGCGCGCCGGCTTCGAAGTCCGCGACGTTCACCCCACCCATTACGGCCGTATCTGCCCGATTGAGACCCCCGAAGGTCCGAACATCGGTCTGATCAACAGCTTGGCCACCTATGCCCGCGTCAACCAGTACGGCTTCATCGAGGCTCCCTATCGTCGCGTCGTCGACGGCAAGGTGACCGACGACGTGCAGTACATGTCGGCGAACGAGGAAGGCCGCTACACCGTCGCCCAGGCCAATTCGGAACTGGACGCCGAAGGCCGCTTCGTCCACGACCTGGTGTCGTGCCGTCAGGCCGGCGAATTCGTCATGGTGCCGCCCAGCGAAATCACCATGATCGACGTGTCGCCCAAGCAGCTGGTGTCGGTCGCCGCGGCGCTGATCCCGTTCTTGGAAAACGACGACGCGAACCGCGCCCTGATGGGTTCGAACATGCAGCGTCAGGCGGTTCCGCTGATCCGCGCCGAGGCGCCCCTGGTGGGCACCGGCATGGAGCAGGCGGTGGCGCGTGACTCGGGCGCGGCGATCACCGCCAAGCGTACCGGCATCGTCGACCAGGTGGACGCCACTCGTATCGTTATCCGCGCCACCGAGGATGTTTCGTCCAACGAATCCGGCGTCGACATCTACAACCTGCTGAAGTTCCAGCGTTCCAACCAGAACACCTGCATCACCCAGAAGCCGCTGGTGACCGTGGGCGACATCATCCGCAAGGGTGACATCATCGCCGACGGCCCCAGCACCCAGCTGGGCGAGCTGGCCCTGGGCCGCAACGTGCTGGTCGCGTTCATGCCCTGGAACGGCTACAACTTCGAAGATTCGATCCTGATTTCGGAACGCATCGTCCGTGACGACGTCTTCACCTCGATCCACATCGAGGAATTCGAAGTCATGGCCCGCGACACCAAGCTGGGCCAGGAAGAAATCACCCGCGACATCCCCAACGTGGGCGAAGAAGCGCTGAAGAACCTGGACGAAGCCGGTATCGTTTATATCGGTGCCGAGGTGAAGCCGGGCGACATCCTGGTCGGCAAGGTGACGCCGAAGGGCGAAAGCCCGATGACCCCGGAAGAAAAGCTGCTGCGCGCCATCTTCGGCGAAAAGGCGTCCGACGTCCGCGACACCAGCTTGCGTCTGCCCCCGGGCGTCGCCGGCACCATCGTGGAGGTGCGTGTCTTCTCGCGTCGTGGCGTGGAAAAGGACGAACGCGCCCTGGCCATCGAACGGTCGGAAATCGAACGTCTGGCCAAGGACCGCGACGACGAACGCGCCATCTTGGAACGCTCCTTCGCCGCCCGTCTGAAGCAGCTGCTGCTGGGTCAGAAGGTGGTGTCCGGTCCCAAGGGCGTGAAGGCCAACGTGCCGCTCACCGAGGACATGCTGGCCGAACTGCACCTGTCGGCCTGGCGCAACATCGCCGTCGAAGACGACGCGGTGATGATGGATGTGGAAAGCCTGAAGCGGGCTTTCGACATGGCCGTCGAGCGTCTGCAGGACCGCTTCGAGAACAAGGTCGAAAAGCTGCAGCGCGGTGACGAGCTGCCGCCCGGCGTGATGAAGATGGTCAAGGTGTTCGTGGCGGTGAAGCGCAAGCTGCAGCCGGGCGACAAGATGGCCGGCCGTCACGGCAACAAGGGTGTCATCTCGCGCATCATGCCGCTGGAAGACATGCCTTACCTGGAAGACGGCCAGCAGGTCGACATCGTGCTGAACCCCCTGGGTGTGCCGTCGCGTATGAACGTCGGTCAGATCCTGGAAACCCATCTGGGTTGGGCCGCCGCCGGCCTGGGTCAGCAGATCGGCCGCGTCCTGGAAAGCGTCAAGCATTCCTCGGGCAGCGTCGCCGACGTGCGGGGCAAGCTGAAGGACATCTATGGTTCCGAGTATTACGACGAGGAAATCAGCGACCTGTCCGACGGCGAAATCCTGGAACTGGCCACCAACCTGAAGCCCGGCACGCCGTTTGCCACCCCGGTTTTCGACGGTGCCCGCGAAAGCGACATCTGCGAAATGCTGGAAAAGGCGGGGCGCGACCGTTCGGGTCAGGTCACCTTGTTCGACGGCCGTACCGGTGATCCCTTCGACCGCAAGGTCACCGTGGGCTACATCTACATGCTGAAGCTGCACCACCTGGTGGACGACAAGATCCACGCCCGTTCCATCGGCCCGTACTCGCTGGTCACCCAGCAGCCGTTGGGCGGTAAGGCGCAGTTCGGCGGCCAGCGCTTCGGTGAAATGGAAGTGTGGGCGCTGGAAGCTTACGGCGCGGCCTATACGTTGCAGGAAATGCTGACGGTGAAGTCGGACGACGTGTCCGGCCGCACCAAGGTCTACGAAGCCATCGTCCGCGGCGACGACAACTTCGAGGCCGGCATCCCCGAATCCTTCAACGTGCTGGTCAAGGAACTGCGCTCGCTCGGCTTGAACGTCGAGCTGACCCAGCGCGATTTCTAAACCATATCAGGGGCGAGGGGATCATCCTCTCGCCCCAACCCAGCTTCATGCGGGAGCAGGTCTATGAATGAATTGATGAAGATCTTCGGTCAGACTGCCGGTACCCAGTCCTTCGACCAGATCCGTATTTCCATCGCCTCCCCCGAGCGTATCCGCTCGTGGTCGTACGGCGAGATCAAGAAGCCGGAAACCATCAACTACCGTACCTTCAAGCCCGAGCGCGACGGCCTGTTCTGCGCCCGCATCTTCGGGCCGATCAAGGATTACGAATGCTTGTGCGGCAAGTACAAGCGCATGAAGTATCGCGGCATCATCTGCGAAAAGTGCGGCGTCGAAGTGACCCTGGCCAAGGTGCGCCGCGAGCGCATGGGCCATATCGAACTGGCCAGCCCGGTCGCCCACATCTGGTTCCTGAAGTCGCTGCCGTCCCGCATCGGCCTGTTGTGCGACATGACGCTCAAGGATCTTGAGCGCATCCTGTATTTCGAAAACTACGTGGTGGTCGAGCCCGGCCTGACCCCCTTGAAGATCCGCGAGTTGCTGTCGGAAGAACAGTACATGCGCGCGGTGGACGAATACGGCGAGGACAGCTTCACCGCCAAGATCGGCGCCGAAGCCATTCGCGACATGCTGTCGGCCATCGATCTGGAGTCCGAAAAGGACAAGCTGAAGATCGAGCTGAAGGAAACCACCTCGGAAGCCAAGCGCAAGAAGCTGGTCAAGCGTCTGAAGCTGGTGGAAGCCTTCCTGGAATCCGATTCGCGTCCCGAATGGATGATCCTGGAAGTCATTCCGGTCATCCCGCCGGAACTGCGTCCGCTGGTGCCGCTGGACGGCGGCCGCTTCGCCACTTCGGATCTGAACGACCTTTACCGTCGTGTGATCAACCGTAACAACCGTCTGAAGCGCCTGATCGAGCTGCGTGCGCCCGAAATCATCGTGCGCAACGAAAAGCGCATGCTGCAGGAAGCCGTCGACGCCCTGTTCGACAACGGCCGCCGCGGCCGCGCCATCACGGGGGCCAACAAGCGTCCGCTGAAGTCGCTCAGCGACATGCTGAAGGGCAAGCAGGGCCGCTTCCGTCAGAACCTGCTGGGCAAGCGCGTCGACTATTCCGGCCGTTCGGTCATCGTGGTGGGTCCAGAACTGAAGCTGCACCAGTGCGGCCTGCCCAAGAAGATGGCGCTCGAGCTGTTCAAGCCCTTCGTCTATTCCAAGCTGGAACTCTATGGCATGGCCACCACCATCAAGGCGGCCAAGCGCATGGTGGAAAAGGAACGTCCCGAGGTTTGGGACATCCTGGAAGAAGTCATCCGAGAGCATCCGGTGATGCTGAACCGCGCCCCCACTCTGCACCGTCTGGGCATCCAGGCTTTCGAACCGGTGCTGATCGAGGGCAAGGCCATTCAGCTGCATCCGCTGGTCTGCACCGCCTTCAACGCCGACTTCGACGGCGACCAGATGGCCGTGCACGTGCCGCTTTCGCTGGAAGCCCAGCTGGAAGCCCGCGTGCTGATGATGTCCACCAACAACATCCTGTCGCCCGCCAACGGCAAGCCGATCATCGTGCCGTCCCAGGATATCGTGCTGGGTATCTATTACATCACCATGGAACGGGACGAGCAGCCCGGTCTGGCGCTGAAGATCACCACCGCCGAGGAACTGCGCGTTGGTCTGGCCACCGGCACCCTGTTCTTCTTCAACCGCACCAATCCCAATGTTGCGGTTGACACCTCGGACCTGGAAGCCCTGGTGGCGAAGATCGCCCGGCGCGAAATCACCGCCCACCGCGCCTTGAAGGTGACCAGCCGCGACATGCTGGAAGCCGGCCTGTCCCGTGGCGACATCGGTGTGTTCAACGCCGAGAAGCCCGGCACCGCTTATGTGGTGAAGGACGCCGACACGGTGGAAAAGGACGTGAAGGCCGGCAAGGCCATCTTGTTCCGCATCCCGGTGTTCCGCGACATGAAGGAAATCGACGCCGCCCTGGCCGACAAGGTGCTGACCCTGCACCAGCGCATCCGGGCGCGTTACAACAACGTCGACAAGGATTGCAACCCGATCGTCGAGATCGTCTCGACCACCGCCGGTCGCATGATGCTGTCGGAAATCCTGCCGCGTAACCCCAATGTGCCGTTCGCCTCGATCAATCGTCTGCTGACCAAGAAGGACATCCAGAACGTCATCGATCTGGTCTACCGTCACTGCGGTCAGAAAGAGACGGTGATCTTCGCCGACCGCGTCATGGGCCTGGGTTACTCCAACGCCTTCAAGGCCGGTATCTCGTTCGGCAAGGACGACATGGTGATCCCGCCGGCCAAGGACGTTCTGGTTTCCGAAACCGAGGCCAAGGCCAAGGAATACGAACAGCAGTACCAGGACGGTCTGATCACCCAGGGCGAAAAGTACAACAAGGTGGTTGACGCCTGGTCCAAGTGCACCGACGACGTCGCCGACGCCATGATGAAGGAAATCAGCCGCGTCGAGCCTGGCCGCATGGTCAACTCGGTGTACATGATGGCCCATTCGGGCGCTCGTGGTTCGGCCGCCCAGATGAAGCAGTTGGCCGGCATGCGCGGTCTGATGGCCAAGCCCTCGGGCGAAATCATCGAGACCCCGATCATCTCGAACTTCAAGGAAGGCCTGACCGTGCTGGAGTACTTCAACTCCACCCACGGCGCCCGTAAGGGTCTGGCCGACACCGCCTTGAAGACCGCCAACTCGGGTTACCTGACCCGTCGTCTGGTGGACGTGGCCCAGGACGCCATCATCGTCGAGGAAGATTGCGGCACCATCAACGGCCTGACCGTCTCGGCGGTGGTCGAAGGTGGTGAAGTGATCAGCCCGCTGGCCGAACGTATCCTGGGCCGCTCGGCGTCCCGCGACATCGTGAACCCGGCCACCGGCGAAATCATCGTCGCTTCCGGCGAACTGATCGACGAATCGGCGGTCGAGTTGATCGACGACGCCGGCATCGAAGTGGTGAACATCCGCTCGGTGCTGACCTGTGAAGCCAAGGAAGGCGTCTGCGGCTGCTGCTATGGCCGCGATCTGGCCCGCGGCACCAAG
Source organism: Magnetospirillum sp. 64-120 (assembly GCA_001898825.1). Lineage (GTDB taxonomy): Bacteria > Pseudomonadota > Alphaproteobacteria > Rhodospirillales > Magnetospirillaceae > Magnetospirillum. The sequence continues at coordinate 7,545 of MKVK01000010.1, read as the reverse complement.
GTCAACGTCGGTGAAGCGGTCGGCGTCATCGCCGCCCAGTCCATCGGTGAACCCGGTACCCAGCTGACCATGCGTACCTTCCACATCGGTGGTGCGGCGCAGCGTGGTGCCGAACAGTCCAGCATCGAAGCCACCGGCGACACCACGGTTCAGTTGCTGAACAAGAACGTGGTCACCAACTCGTCGGGTGCCAAGATCGTCATGAGCCGCAACTGCGAATTGCTGTTGCTGGATGCCGGCGGCCGCGAACGTGCCCGTCACCGCGTCCCCTATGGCGCCAAGCTGCTGGTGGAAGAGGCCCAGAAGGTCACCAAGGGCACCAAGATGGCCGAATGGGACCCCTACACCCTGCCGATCATCACCGAAACCAACGGTGTCGCCCACTACGTCGACCTGGTCGAAGGCCTGTCGGTCCGCGAAGTGGTCGACGAAGCCACTGGCATCGCCAGCAAGGTGGTGGTCGACTGGAAGCAGCAGCCGCGTGGCTCGGACCTGCGTCCGCGCATCGAATTGCGTGACGACAAGGGCCAGCCGGTGACCCTGCCCAACGGCATGGAAGCCCGCTATTTCCTGTCGGTGGACGCCATCCTGTCGGTGGAAAACCAGGCCAAGCTGCATGCCGGCGACGTCCTGGCCCGTATCCCGCGTGAAGGTTCGAAGACCCGTGACATCACCGGCGGTCTGCCGCGTGTGGCCGAGTTGTTCGAAGCCAGGAAGCCCAAGGATCACGCCATCATCTCCGACATCGAAGGCCGCGTGGAATTCGGCAAGGACTACAAGTCCAAGCGCCGCATCCTGGTGGTCCCCGAGGACGGCGATCCGATGGAATACCTGATCCCCAAGGGCAAGCACGTTTCGGTGCAGGAAGGCGACTATGTCCGTCGCGGCGACAGCCTGATGGACGGCAACCCGGTGCCCCACGACATCCTGCGCGTCATGGGTGTCGAGGCCCTGGCCCAGTACCTGATCAACGAAATCCAAGAGGTCTATCGTCTGCAGGGCGTGAAGATCAACGACAAGCACATCGAGGTGATCGTTCGCCAGATGCTGCAAAAGGTCGAGATCAACGATCCGGGCGACACCACCTTCCTGGTCGGCGAACAGGTTGACCGTCAGGAATTCGAGCACGAGAACCGCAAGGCGATCAAGGAACAGGGCCGCCCGGCCGGTGGCACTCCGGTGCTGCAGGGCATCACCAAGGCGTCCTTGCAGACCCATTCCTTCATCTCGGCCGCTTCGTTCCAGGAAACCACCCGCGTGCTGACGGAAGCCGCCGTCTCGGGCAAGGTGGACACCCTGAACGGCCTGAAGGAAAACGTCATCGTCGGTCGTCTGATCCCCGCCGGTACCGGCGCGGTGATGAACCGCCTGCGCGAGCTGGCCGCCAAGCGCGACCGCGAGATGCAGGTGGAAGGCGAGGTCGAGGGCGAAAGCCCGGCCCTGCCCGCCAGCGGCGAGGAAAGCCCGGCCGCTCCGGCCGAGTGATCGGCTGAACGGTCGCATATTTGCAAAACCCCCTTCGCCCAAAAGCGGAGGGGGTTTTTCTTTGACCCGGACTTATGACGATCGTTTAATGCCGGTGCGGCAATGCCCGTATCAAGGGGGTGTGGGTGACGCGGCCACGGGGTTTGAAGCGACCGGCATGGGGCATGGCGATGCTGGGTCTGTTGGGATTGCTGGCTTGTTTGGGGCCGGCGGCCTTCGTCATCGCCAGCGACTGGCTCGAAACCCGCCAGATGGCGCAGCGCGGCGGCGATTCCCTGGCGGCATCTGTTGCGACCCAGCTTTCCCGGACCCTGGAACAGGGGCGGTCCGTGCTGCCGCAGTTGATGCACCTGCTGGCAAAAGGCAACATTTCATCGACCGCCCTGGCCAATGTGCTGCCGGACGGTTCCGCCTGGGTCGCGGTTTATGGTGCCAGCGGAAAACCGGTCCTGGTCAGCGCCGTGGCAGGACAGGGGCGTCCGCCGACCCTGCCGCTCAGCTTCGTCCGCCAAGCCGATGGCGAGGTGATGGCACTGTTGTCCGAACCCAGTGCCGACCGCAGCCAGTTGATGGTGGTCGCCCTGCCGGTGCCGGTTCTGCGGACCACCTCGGCTTCCACCCTGACCATCGAGACGACGGCAGGTGATATCCTTTTTTCTGATGGTGCCCGGCAATCCACCGTCTCCACCCCCCAAACAGACGTGCTGTCGTCGCTTCAACCTGTGCCCGGGCAGCCCCTGCGGGTTTTTGTCGGCACCGAAACCCATCAGCTGATGGAGCCATGGCGGCAGCGAGCCTTGAGAGCGGGGGGAGCGGCCCTGGTGGCGACGTTGCTGGTGGGGCCCGTTTTGCTGATTCTGGCCCGTCGTCTGGCACGCGACACTCGGGATTCCGCCGCGTTGCAAGCCGCCAACCGCGAGCTCAGCCGGTCCAATGCCGACCTGGAACAATTCGCCTATGTGGCCTCGCACGATTTGAAAGAGCCTCTGCGCAACATCGCGTCCTATGTTCAGCTGCTACAGCGCCGCTATCAGGGCAAGCTGGACGAGGATGCCGACGCCTTCATCGGCTACACCGTCGACGGCGTGCGCCGCCTGCAGATGATCATCAACGAGTTGCTGGCCTATTCCCGGATCGGTACCGGGCCGTTGCAGCAAAGCCCGGTGCAGACCGGCGCCGTGCTCAGTTCGGTGCTGGGTAGCCTGAAAGCCGCCATCGCCGAGGCCGGCGCGGTGGTGGACGTGCGCGGGCCGTTGCCGGTGGTGATGGGGGATGCGGGGCAACTGACCAGTGTTTTTCAGAACCTGCTGGCCAACGCCTTGAAGTACCGCCGCGACGACGTGCGGGCGGAAGTGAAGGTGAGTGTGGCCGAGATGGGGGGCTCTTGGTGTTTTTCCGTCGCCGACAACGGCATCGGCATCGACCCCTTGTATCAGACCCAGATCTTCGAATTGTTCAAGCGTCTGCATGCGCGGGACCGCTATGGCGGCAGTGGCATCGGGCTGGCGGTGTGCCAGCGGGTGGTGGAACGCCACGGTGGTTCCATCTGGGTGGACTCGATCCCGGGGCAGGGGGCGTGCTTCCACTTCACCCTGCCCAAGATGGGCTGAAGATCAGCTTTTGCCGGCGATGTTGGACAAAGCGTCGATCAGGCCGCGCAACGTGACCTGGTCGGCACGGGTGGCGTTGACCGGCGGTGGCAGGCGGACCGGGAAGCTGGTGGTTTCCTCGGTGGTGTCGGCGCGGGCGATGGCCACCGGGAACATGCCGTATTGGCTGAGGTCCACGCTGGGGGTGGCGGCGGCGGTTTTCAGCACATTGGTCGGCTTGGCGGCGTCGGACGCGGCCAGGGTGGTTTCAGGGAAGGAATCGGTGGCCTGCGGTCGGGCCTCGGGGCGGAACTCGGCCAAGTCGACCTTGGGACGGCTCAGTTCCTTGGCCACGGCGGCGGCCTTGGCCATGGAGCGGCGGAAGCGGGCCTGGACGCTGGCGTAAAGGGCGTCGACGCTTTTCGCCTCGCCCTCGCCGGCATCGTGATGGAATTCCTCGGGATTGGCCCTGGCCGCTTCGGGCAGGATGTCGGCGGCGGTCTGTTCGGTGCTGCCGCGTTCGTTCAAGACCTTCAAGGCGCCACCGGCCCCCAGGTAGTGGGCCAGGTAAAGGTCGTGGGCGGATGCTTGGCGGCCCAGCTTGGATTCCAGCACCTTGCGATTGTCGGCGGCGTATTCGCCGGCCATCATCGCCGAGATGCGGGGATCGCGGCGCAGTTCCAGGATTTCCTTCTTCAGGTCCTTGTTGGCGACCGAAAGACGACCATCCTTGCCCTGGGTGATGGCGTCGGCGTAATTGCCCAAGCCATGCTCGGCGCCATGCTTCTTGATCATGTCCAGCCAGGTGCTGGCGGTGAACTGATAAAGCCCCATGGCCGAGGACCGCGAGCTGGCGGCGTCGGGGTCCAGGCGGCTTTCGGTGTTGGCCTGGGCCAGCAGGTAGTCGAAGGGAACGCCGGTGGCATCGGCTGCTTCGCGGATATGACGCGCGACCCGCTGATGGCGCGATTCCTGCGCTTCGATCAGCACGGTGGTGGTGGGCGTCTGCATGGGGTCTCCGACCGACAAGAAGGCTTTGCTGAAACGTTAGCAGCAAAAGGTTACCAGGGGTTTACCCAAGTCCCGCGCGCTAAGTCCTTGGCGCGACTCTTTCTCTTGACGTGGGGGGGCGGGATAAATAGGATGCGGCGCTCTCGGGAGACTGGCGGCGGAATTGTGTCCGTTGCCCGTCGCTCCGCGACTATCTGAAACACTTTAGTGACGCCAGGCGGATGGGCGACCGGTATCCGATGAAACCCCGATACGATCGTATCGGCTGGTTTCGTTGTTTTCGGTCAACCGAAGTTTGGGCCACACAGGGAATGAGTTAAATGCCCACGATCAACCAATTGATCCGTAAGCCGCGCCAGCCTTTGGCGACGCGCAACAAGGTGCCGGCTCTGGAAGCCTGCCCGCAGAAGCGTGGTGTTTGCACCCGCGTTTACACCACCACCCCGAAGAAGCCGAACTCGGCGCTGCGTAAGGTTGCCCGTGTGCGCCTGACCAACGGCTTCGAAGTGACCAGCTACATTCCCGGTGAAGGCCACAACCTTCAGGAACACTCGGTGGTCATGATCCGCGGCGGTCGCGTCAAGGACTTGCCCGGTGTTCGTTACCACATCATCCGCGGTACTCTGGATACCCAGGGCGTCAAGGATCGTAAGCAGCGTCGTTCGAAGTACGGCGCGAAGCGTCCGAAGTAAGGATTAAAGATATGTCCCGTCGTCACGCCGCCGAGAAGCGCGAAATCAACCCGGACGCCAAGTATGGCGATCTGGTTGTTGCCAAGTTCATGAACTGCCTGATGCTGGATGGCAAGAAGTCTGCCGCCGAGGCCATCGTCTATGGCGCCCTGGACAAGATCCAGGCCAAGACCGGCCAGGACCCGCTGCAGGTGTTCCACGACGCCCTTGACAACGTCAAGCCGGCCGTCGAAGTCCGTTCCCGCCGCGTCGGTGGTGCCACCTATCAGGTGCCCGTCGAAGTGCGCACCGACCGTCGTCAGGCCCTGGCCATCCGCTGGCTGATCGATTATTCGCGCAAGCGTTCGGAAACCACCATGATCGACCGTCTGTCGGGCGAATTGCTGGATGCCGCCAACAACCGCGGCGCCGCGGTGAAGAAGCGCGAAGACACTCACCGCATGGCGGACGCCAACAAGGCGTTCTCGCACTACCGCTGGTAAAGAGAAGGCAACATGGCCCGCACAACGCCCCTCGACCGCTATCGTAACATCGGCATCATGGCTCACATCGATGCCGGTAAGACGACCACGACCGAGCGTATCCTCTACTACACCGGCAAGTCCTATAAGATTGGCGAAGTGCACGAAGGCACCGCCACCATGGACTGGATGGAGCAGGAACAGGAACGCGGTATCACCATCACTTCCGCCGCGACCACCGCGTTCTGGAAGGATCACCGCATCAACATCATCGACACCCCCGGCCACGTGGACTTCACCATTGAAGTCGAGCGCTCGTTGCGCGTGCTGGACGGTGCGGTGACCGTGTTCGACTCGGTCGCCGGTGTCGAACCCCAGTCCGAAACCGTGTGGCGTCAGGCCGACAAGTACGGCGTGCCGCGCATCTGTTTCGTCAACAAGATGGACCGTATCGGCGCCAACTTCTATCGCTGCGTGGACATGATCGTCGACCGTCTGGGCGCCCGCCCGCTGGTCATGCATCTGCCCATCGGTGAAGAATCGGGCTATGCCGGCATCGTCGACCTGCTGCGCAACTGCGCGGTGATCTGGAAGGACGAGTCCCTGGGCGCCGCCTTCGAGGACCAGCCGATCCCCGCCGACCTGGTGGAAAAGGCCGCCGAGTACCGCGCTCAGCTGATCGAAACCGCCGTCGAAATGGACGACGAAGCCATGGAAATGTACCTGGGTGGCGAAGAGCCCTCCTTGGACGTTCTCAAGGCTTGCATCCGCAAGGGCACCATTTCGCGGACCTTCGTCCCCGTGCTGTGCGGCTCGGCGTTCAAGAACAAGGGCGTGCAGCCCCTGCTCGACGCCGTCATCGACTATCTGCCGGCGCCGGTCGACATTCCCGCCATCAAGGGCGTGAAGTACGGCACCGAAGACGAGATCGCCAAGCACTCCACCGACGACGAGCCCTTCGCTGGTCTGGCGTTCAAGATCATGAACGACCCCTTCGTCGGCTCGCTGACCTTCGTGCGCATCTATTCGGGTGTGGTCGAAGCCGGTTCCTACGTGCAGAACACCGTCAAGGAAAAGCGCGAGCGCGTTGGCCGCATGCTGCTGATGCACGCCAACTCGCGTGAGGAAGTCAAGGAAGCCCGCGCCGGCGACATCGTCGCCTTCGCCGGCCTCAAGGACACCACCACCGGTGACACCCTGTGCGATCCGACCCCCAGCTCGCTGGTGGTTCTGGAACGCATGGAATTCCCCGAGCCGGTGATCGAAGTGGCCGTGGAACCCAAGTCCAAGGCCGACCAGGAAAAGATGGGCATGGCCCTGGCTCGCCTGGCCGCCGAAGACCCGTCGTTCCGCGTGTCGTCCGATGCCGAATCCGGTCAGACCGTGATCAAGGGCATGGGCGAACTGCACCTGGAAATCCTGGTCGACCGCATGAAGCGCGAGTTCAAGGTGGAAGCCAACGTGGGCGCGCCCCAGGTGGCCTATCGTGAAACCATCTCGAAGGCGGCTGACGTCGACTACACCCACAAGAAGCAGACCGGTGGCTCGGGCCAGTTCGCCCGCGTCAAGATCCGCTTCGAACCGGCCGAGAAGGGCGAAGGTTTCGTCTTCTCCAACACCGTTATCGGTGGTTCGGTTCCCAAGGAATACGTGCCGGGTGTGGAAAAGGGTATCCGTTCGGCCATGGATAACGGCGTCATCGCCGGCTTCCCGCTGATCGACTTCAAGGCGACCCTGACCGACGGTGCTTACCACGACGTCGACTCCTCGGTTCTGGCCTTCGAAATCGCCGCCCGCGCCGCCTTCCGTGAAGGTATCGCCAAGGCCGGTCCGAAGCTGTTGGAACCGATGATGAGCGTCGAAGTCGTCACCCCCGAAGATTACATGGGCGACGTCATCGGCGATCTGAACAGCCGCCGTGGCCAGGTCAACGGCATGGATCAGCGCGGCAACGCCCGCGTGATTTCCGCCATGGTCCCGCTGGCCAACATGTTCGGTTATGTGAACACTCTGCGCTCCATGTCGCAGGGCCGCGCCCAGTACACCATGACGTTCGACCACTATTCGGAAGTTCCGAACAACGTGGCGGAAGAAATCCGGGCCAAGCTGAACGGCTGATCCCGACACTGAGACAAACCTATTTCGAGGACGGAGTAGAATCTTATGGCTAAGGCGAAATTCGAGCGCAACAAGCCTCACTGCAATATCGGCACCATCGGTCACGTTGACCATGGCAAGACCTCGCTGACCGCTGCCATCACCAAGGTGCTGGCCGAATCGGGCGGCGCCACCTTCACCGCCTACGAC
>MKVK01000009.1 GCA_001898825.1 Magnetospirillum sp. 64-120 | reverse complement strand
CAAGGTCATCGTCGCCATCAACAAGGACGAAGAGGCCCCCATCTTCCAGGTCGCCGATTACGGACTGGTCGCCGACCTGTTCAAGGCGGTGCCTGAACTGGCCGAGAAGCTGTAATCAGGGACGGGGCGGAGCGATCCGCCCCGTTTTTTCATTCGGCGGTGACGCGACCGCCTTGGGGCGCGGCGATCTTGCCCGAAGCCTTGATCTGGCCGGCCACCACGTTGACCAGCAGGTCGGCTTCTTCCGCGTTCACCAGAATCTTGGCCCCCTTCAGCATGGAATAGCCGTCGCCGCCTTGCGCCAGATAATTGCTGGTGGCCAGCCGATAGCGGCGGTCGTTTTGCAGGTCCCGTCCCTGGATGCGAACCTGACGGACGCGCTTGCCGGCTTCTTCCTGGGGGGAATAGACAAAGCTCAGTCCCGACACCTGGGGAAAGCGTCCGGCAAGGGACGGTGTCTTGGACACGCCGTTTTCCAGGGCGGCCAGGATGGTCGCCCCATCCACTTCCAGCATCATGGCGGTGTTGCCGAAGGGCATTTCCGCCATCAGATCGGCGCGGCTGAGCGTGGCGCCGGCGGGGTAAAGGCGGTTGCCGCGCAAGCCGCCGCCATTGATCAGGGCGATGTCGGCGGCCATGGCTTGGCGTAGCGCGTCGGCCACCATGTCGCCAAAGCTGGATTCGGTGGCGCGGCTGGTGGCCTGGCGGCTGTCCAGCGGCGCCTGCAGCACGGCCAGGGGGTGGCCCAGGGATTGGTCCACCAGACGGGCATAAGTGTCGGCCAGGGTGGCGATCTGGGGATCGGGGGGTTGGCCCAGGCTGGAAACCAGTCGCCAGCCCAAGGGCCGCACCTTGCCGTTGTCGATGGCGACGTCGATGGCGGCCAGGTATTCGGCATTGCTTCCGGCCTTCAGGATCGTGGTGGTGCCGGCCTGGAACGCCATGGCTTCGTGGTCGTGGCCACCCAGGATCAGGTCGATGCCGGCCACTTTGCGGGCCATGTCCAGGTCCCGGCTGAAGTCCTGGTGGGTCAAGGCCACCACCACTTGGGCGCCTTGGGCGCGCAATTGCGCCACCGATTGCTTGGCGGTGGCCATTTCCTCGGTGAAGCGGGCGTCCTTGCCGCCGGCCGACAGCGACGCCGATTCCACCGTCAAGATGCCGAACAGGCCGATCTTGACCCCCTGGCGTTCGATGACCAGCAAGCGCGGGCCGTTGCCGAAGGGGGCGCCGTCCTTTTCCGCCACGTTGCTGACCAGCCAGGGAAAGCGGCTTTCCGCCATGCGGCTTCGGGTGACGGCGGCGCCGAAATCGAATTCGTGGTTGCCAAGGACGGCCGCCACCGGCTCCATGGCGTCGACCATCTTGATCATGTGGGCGCCCTGGGTCAGACCTGACGCCAAAGACGGCGAGATCAGGTCGCCGCCAAAGGTCAGGATGGCGTCGGGATGGCTTTGGCGTTCGTGGCGGATCAGGCTGTGCAACCCGGCCAGGCCGCCGCTGTCGCGGCCGGGCTGGAATTCGTAGACGTCGTTGAAATGCAAAAAGGTCAAACGGCTTTCCGCCGCCAGGGCCGCGGGCAGGCCGCAGGCAAGCCAGATGCCCAAAAGGACGACCAGACGGGGAAGGGACAGCATGGCGGAAATCCTTTCGACTGCAATTCCAAGGGGCAGTATTGCCCGAGGGGCAGCCATGCGGAAGGGCTGGCTTGTGAGCCTTTGATGACGCGGATTAAAGTACGGCCATGAGCCCGCCAAACGCTTTCTTCGGGACCCTGGCCTGGCTGGGGCGCGAAATCGCCCTGCTGTTCCGGATCAATGCCAGCGACCGGCCCTGGCAGATGCCGTTCGCCGCCGCCTTGGCCAGCGGCCTGCCGCTGGTGGTGGGCGCCTGGTTCGACCATCTGTCCTATGGGCTGGTGTCGTCCCTGGGGGGGCTGGTGTTCCTGTACATGCCGGCCACCACTTTGTCCCACCGCATGGTCATGTTGATGGCCTGCGCCTTCGGCATGACGGCGTCCTACACCCTGGGGCTGATCACCCATTTCGTGCCGGCGGCCTTGGTCCCGGTTGTGGCGTTCATCACCGTGCTGGCGGTGATGCTGTGCCGTTTTTATGGCGTCGGCATGCCGGGCGGCTTGTTCTTCGTCATGTGTGCGTCCATCGCCGCCTACTCGCCCATTGGCGTTCTGGACGTGCCGCTGATGGTGGGGCTGTTCAGCATGGGGACGCTGCTGGCCTGCCTTTTGGCCTTTTTCTACAGCGTCTACATCCTGCGCCGCCGGGTTCCGCTTCCCATCCCGCCCCTGCCGACCCCCAGTTTCGAGACCATGGTCTTCGATCCCTTGGTGATCGGCGTGTTCGTCGGCTGTTCGTTGCTGGTCGCCCAGCTTTTGGGGCTGGAAAAGGCTTATTGGGCGCCGGTTTCGTGTCTGGTGGTGATTCAGGGGGTGACGCTTCGGGCGGTGTGGACGCGCAAGCTGCAGCGCATCGCCGGCACCTCGGTGGGCTTGGTTCTGGCCTGGGGCGTGCTGCATCTGCCTTTGGACAAGTGGATGGTGGCGGCGGTGATGATGGTGCTGGCCTTCATCGTCGAGACGCTGGTGGTCCGCCAATACGCCTTTGCCGCCATCTTCCTGACGCCGATGGCCATCTTGCTGGCGGAAGCCGCCAGCCTGGGGCATGCCTCGCCCACCACCTTGGTGCAGGCGCGTTTCGTGGACATCGTGCTGGGCAGCTTCATCGGTCTTTTGGGCGGCATCTGCCTGCACAGCCCCGCGTTCCGCCGTTTCGGCACCGCCAATCTGTGGCGCCTGGTACCGGGGCGGTTCCGAGGAAAGGCTTAACCTTCGCGGATGGCGATGGCGTAAAGCGACGCCGCGTGGGTGCGCAGCAGTTCGAACAGGGGAGGGTCAAGCTCGCCGGCCTTGACCATGCGCTCCATGATCTCGACCACGTCGCTGACCTGCAGACGGTCGCGATAGGGACGTTTCTGGCACAGCGCCTGAAAGATGTCGCAAATGGACAACAGCCGGGTTTCCAGGTCGATCTGCTCGCCGCTCCAGCCATAGGGGTAGCCGGTGCCGTTCAGCTTTTCGTGATGGTGGGCGGCCCAGGTGGCGATGGGGGTGTTGGGGAACAGCGCCGTCAGCACGATCTTGCTGTCCAGCGGGTGGCGCAGCATGACGTCGTGTTCGGCCGGACTTAAGGGGCCGGCTTTTTCCAGAATGTCGTCGGGGGTGCGCAGCTTGCCCACATCGTGCAACAGCGCCGCCAGACGCAGCATTTGGCGGCGTTGCGGGGCGAAGCCCAGAAGGCCCGAGGCATGGAAGGCCAGATCGGCCACCCGCAGGCTGTGATAATGGGTGAACGGGCTTTTGGCGTCGACGATGCGCGAGATCATCTCGCCCAACGCCATGATGTCGTCGAAACGCAGATGGACGCTGTGGTCCCAGGTGGCCAGGGTCTCGAAAATGGCCTGGTCCAGGAACTCGTCCTCCAGTTCCAGCCAGAAACCGTCCCGTTTGGCGGCCTGTTCCAAAGCCGAGAACAATTCAGGCGAGAACAGTTCGCCCACATAAGGGGACAAGGTGGCGACCAGTTCGCGGCGGGTGGCCAGGACTTCGTTCTGATGGCGCTGGGTCAGGAAATTGCCGCGCACCACGTCCAGACGGTCGGCCAGGAACACCAGGTTGGAAAACAAGCTGGTCCGTGGATCCAAAGAGGCGGGCAGGCTGTTCCACCTTGTGTGGTGGTGACGGATGGTGGCGGCGTATTCGGCGAAGGGGGGAAAGGCGCGCAGGAATTCGGCACCGCGCCGGCAGTGGTCGTCGGCGCCTTCCCATTCCATGGATTCCACCAGTTTGTTGTGGGTGGCGGTGGACGACACCCCGCAATCGTGCAGCATGCCGGCCAGCAGGGCGAAATGGCGGGTCGGGCGGTCCCAGCCCAGATTGTGGGCGACACGGTGGCACATCAAGCCGACCCGACGACCATGGCTGCGGTCGTCGACGCCGACGTAATCCAAGGCTTTGGTGACGGTGTGGGCGGCCTTGCCGAGATCGATGGACAGCCCTTCATAGGCGCTGCCGGCGGAATGGGGAACGTTCATCGTCTGTGCGTTCTTGTTGCAGCCTGCTGTCACTCAACAATTGGCCCGCGTGTGCGTAAGATCAAGAGTTCAAACGGTGGGGACGACCACGGCGAAAGTCGAGCCTTTCTCGACCTGGGAGCGGACTTCGACCTGATGGTCCAGCAATTCGGCCATGCGGCGCACCACCGCCAGGCCCAGTCCCAGGCCGCGGTCGGGGCCGCTGCCCTTGGCGCCCAGGCGCGAGAAGTCCTCGAAAATGGTGGCGAACTTGTCTTCGGGGATGCCGATGCCGGTGTCGACCACGCAAATGGCCAGACGCCGGCCGCGATGGCGGCAGCCCAACAGGATCTTGCCGTCGCGGGTATAGCGCAGCGCGTTGTACAAAAGATTGCGCAGCATGCGTTCCAGCAGCACCGGGTCCGAGATGATCACCGCCGAGGTGGGGACCACCCGCAACTCCAGGCCGCGCTTGGTGGCTTCGGGCTCCAGCTGTTCCACCAAGGTGGTCATCATCGGCGCCAGGGCGAAGCTGGTGGGCGCCGGTTCGATATGGCCGGCTTCCAGGGTGGAGACGTCCAAAAGCGTCGACAGCAACGCCTGGGTGGCGTCGATGCTTTGGCGCATCTTGTCGACGATGTTCTGATGCGGGCTGCCGTCCAGGCGGGCCGACAAGGCTTCCACGAACATGCCCGCCGCCTGCAGCGGCTGGCGCAGGTCGTGGCTGGCGGCGGCCAGGAAGCGGGTCTTGCTGTCATTGGCGCGCCGCGCTTCCTCGGCCCGTTGCTCGGCCTCGCGGGTGCGGTCGCGGACGGTTTCCTCAAGCCCCTGGATCAGTTCCTCTTCACGCTTCAGGCTTTCAAAGGCCATGGCCGCCAGCCAGCCCAACAGTCCCATCAGCATGATCACGGCGGTGACGGTCAAAAGCGCCGTGTCCCACCAATTGGCCATGGCGTCTTCCAAGGCCATGCCGGCGGAAACCACCACGCCGAATTCCGGCAGCACGCGGAAAGCGACCATGCGCTCCACATGGTCCACCGACGAGGTGATGCGCATGACGCCGCGGGTGCGCCCCGAGGCAAGGGCCTGCATCAGCGGGTCGCTGTCGGGCAGGGTGGTTTCCGCCCATTGCTCGGGGTCGGGCTGGCGCAGGATCACCGCGCCGTCCTTGCGCGACACCGTCAGGCCGGAATGCAGGCTTAGGCCCAGGTTGCGGTAGAAATCGGTGAAGGTGATGGCGTCGAAGCCGACCACCGCGACGCCGGCCAACGACCCGTCGTCGTTTTCGATGCGGCGCGACAGGTGAAAGGCCTGGGCGTCGCGCTGCTTGGTGTTGACCAGGGGGCCGATGATCAGGTCGCGGCGCTGTTCCTTGTGGGCGGCGAAATAATAGCGGTCGGCCACCGACACCGAACGGGCAGGAAAGGTCAGGGTGCCCAATTGGGTCTGACCCTTGGCGTCGGTGATCCACAAGGTGCCGGGTTCCGGCATGCCGCGCTTCAGCTCGGTCAGGCGCATCCAGGCGGCTTCCGACTTGGCCAGTTGCGCCATGGGCATGGAACGGCCCAGGATCGCCACCTGGTCGGCGATGAAGTCGGCGGTGCGGAAGGTGCGGCTGACGTGTTCTTCCAGCAGGCGGGCGACGGCAGAGGCTTTGTCCTCGGCGCCGCGCAGGGCCTCGCCGCGCAAATAGGCCAGGAACAGGCCGCAGGCGATGACGATCAGCACGGTGACGCTGACGATCAGCGCACGCAACGACGACCGGGGGGCGGTCTTGGCGCCGGGCGGCTGATACGGGGAAAAGGCCTGGTCGGTCACGGGCATGTCACGCCTGAAAGAATCGCGGGGACAGTCTAGAGCAATGTGATAACCGATGGAATCACATTGCTTGGCCGCCATTGAGGCGGCGGCCAAGCAAACCGCAGGTTTGCGCCCGGCGAGGGGCTAGCCTCAGAAACAATGTGATCCCTGGATGGATCACATTGTGGTTGCCGCTTCCAGTTGTTCATGAAGGTCCAGCCAGACGCTTTCGGTGTCGGCGATGGCGCGGTCCAGTTCGGCCAGTTCCTTTTGCAGTTTGGCCACTGCTTCGCCGGGGCCGCTGTAAAGCTTGGGGTCGGCCAGCTTGGCCTCGATGACGCTTTTGTCCTTGCCCAGCTTTTCCAGCTTCTTTTCCGCTTCCTGCACTTTCTTGCGTAAGGGGGCGGTCTGGGCCCGGGCCTCGGCGGCGGCGCGGCGTTCGCCCTTGCGGTTGGCGGTGGGCGCCTTGTCGGCGGCGGCGTTGCCACGTCGGGCTTCGCGCGCTTGGTCCAGCAGGTATTTGCGGTAATCGGTCAGGTCGCCGTCGAAGGGGGTGACGCGGCCGTCGGCCACCAGCCACAAGGTGTCGGCCACCAGTTCCACCAGATGCGGGTCGTGGCTGACCAGCACCACCGCGCCGTCATAGGCGTTGAGCGCGGCGACCAAAGCCTCGCGGGCGTCGATGTCCAGATGGTTGGTGGGTTCGTCCAGGATCATCAGATGGGGGGCGTCGCGGCTCATCAGCGCGAACAAAAGGCGGGCCTTTTCGCCGCCCGACAGGTTCTCGACACGCACGTCGGCGCGGTCTTGTTCAAAGCCGAAGCGGCCCAGTTGGGCGCGCACCTTGGCTTCCGGTGCGTCCTTCATCAACTCGGCCATGTGGTCATAGGGGGTGGCGGCCGGGTTCAGCTCGTCGGTCTGGTGCTGGGCGAAATAGCCGATGCGCAGTTTCTGCGGGCGATGCATGTCGCCCTTCATCAGCGCCAGCCGGCCCGACAGGATCTTCGACAGCGTCGACTTACCGTTGCCGTTGGCCCCCAGCAGGGCGATGCGGTCGTCCATGTCGACCCGCAGGTTCAGTCCCGACAGCACCACCTTGTCGCCATAACCGGCGGTGCCGCCGTCGACGGCGACGATGGGCGGGCTCATGGGGTCGGGATCGGGGAAGTCGAAGCTGATGGAGCGGTCTTCGATCACCGACACCACCGGCCCCATGCGTTCCAGCATCTTGATGCGGCTTTGCGCCTGGCGTGCCTTGGTGGCCTTGGCGCGGAAGCGGTCGATGAAGCTTTGGATCTTGCGCCGCTGCTCCAACTGCTTGGCCTGGGCCTTGGCCGCCAGGTCCATCTTTTCGCGCCGGGTCTTTTCGAAAACGTCGTAATTGCCGCCATAGGGCACCAGCTTGCCGCGTTCCAGATGGATGATGCGGTTGCAGACCTCGTTCAGCAGTTCGCGGTCGTGGCTGATCACCACCAGGGTGCCGGGATAGGACGCCAGATAGGTCTGCAGCCACAAAGTGGCTTCCAGGTCCAGGTGGTTGGTGGGTTCGTCAAGCAGCAGCAGGTCGGGGCGGACGAACAGCACGGCGGCCAGGGCCACGCGCATGCGCCAGCCGCCGGAAAACGACGACACCGGCTGTGCTTGCGCGGCGGCGTCGAAACCCAGGCCGGCCAGGATGGCGGCCGCCCGCGCCGGCGCCGAATGGGCGTCGATGGCGTTCAGGCGGTCGTGAATTTCGGCCAGACGATGCGGGTCATGACCGGTGTCGGCCTCGGCCAGCAACTGGCTTCGCTCTTCGTCGGCGGCCAGCACGCAGTCCAAAAGCGTGGTGTCGCCTTCCGGGGCTTCCTGGGCGACGCGGCCGACCCGGGCGCGCGGGCGGATGGCGATGGACCCCGAATCGCAGGCGTATTCGCCCATGATCAGCTTGAACAAGGTGGACTTGCCGGCACCGTTGCGGCCCACCAGGCCGACACGCGCCCCGGCGGGAACATGCACGGTGGCTTGGTCGAACAAGACGCGGCCGCCGATGCGGAAGACAAGGTCGTTGACGTGCAGCATGCCCGCTTCCTAACACGAGCGTGCCGCCTTCGCCATGCGGAATTAACCAAAGCCCACGAGCATGGCGGCATCGCCATGCGGAATTAACCAAAGCCCACGAGCATGGCGGCATCGCCATGCGGAATTAACCAAAGCCCACGAGCATGGCGGCATCGCCATGCGGAATTAACCAAAGCCATGTTGCCCTTCGAGGCCAATAGGGTTATAACCCGGCCGCTCTGGGCGATCAAAAGCGCGCCGGCGTGCCTGTTGGCGCCCGCCCAACCGCCACTTCAAGGATTTGACCACATGGCTCTCGAACGCACCCTGTCCATCATCAAGCCGGATGCCACCCGCCGTAACCTGACCGGCAAGATCAACGCCCGTTTCGAAGAAAACGGCCTGCGCATCGTTGCCCAGAAGCGCGTCCGCCTGACCAAGGAACAGGCCGAGGCTTTCTATGGCGTGCACCGCGAGCGTTCGTTCTTCGGTGAACTGGTGTCCTTCATGATCTCCGGCCCGGTGGTCGTGCAGGTCCTGGAAGGCGAAAACGCCATGGCCAAGAACCGCGAGATCATGGGCGCCACCAACCCGGCCAATGCCGCCGCCGGCACCATCCGCGCCGACTTCGCCGAATCGGTGGAAGCCAATTCGGTGCACGGCTCGGATTCCCTGGAAAACGCCGCCATCGAAATCGCCTTCTTCTTCTCGCAGTGCGAGATCGTCGGCTAAGCTTTGCTTCGCTGACCGCAAGGTTTTCCAGAACGCCCCCGGCTCGTGCCGGGGGCGTTTTGCATTTGTGCACCTTCAACCATTCGCATCCGACGTCTAATTCCTTGGTGTAAATGGGGTTCCAAAGTTTCGGTTGTGCGTTTCTGGCTGTTCGCTGTTTATCGCGAACGATATGATGCCCGAAGAAAGCATGGTTGCCGTCAGCCCCCCTGGGGGCGGGGGACCGGTGGCGGGACACAGTGACGTGCGGGGTTGGGGACGACCCAACGCGCAGCTTGGGGATGACGACATGGTTCAATCGACACCAAAGAAGGGTGGGGTTTCCCGGCGGGCCAGCCGTGGGCGGACGCCTTCGGGCAAGCCCAATCCCATCGACGTGCATGTGGGCAACCGGGTGCGCCTGCGCCGCACGCTGCTGGGGATGAGTCAGGAAAAGCTGGGCGAGGCCTTGGGCCTGACCTTTCAGCAGGTGCAGAAATACGAACGCGGCGCCAACCGGGTGGGGGCCTCGCGGCTTTACGACCTGTCACGGGTGTTGGACGTCCCGGTCAGCTATTTCTTCGACGACATGAACGACGAAACCATGGCGGCCAGCCCGCGCCACATGGTGCGCGCCACCGAAGACCCGCCCATGTCGCATGAAGCGGTGATGACCCAGCGCGAAACCTTGGAACTGGTGCGCGCCTATACCCGCATCAGCGACCCGGCGGTGCGCCGTCAGGTGCAGGAACTGGCCCGCACCTTGGGTGGGGGCGACGAGGAATAAGGGGGATAACCGGGATCACGGCCGGTCCGCGAAACCGGTATGGGCTTCGCGGATGCCGGCCGGGTCCTGGTGAATGATCACCTCGCATTGGGGAAAGGCCTTCTCGATGGCCTTTTCCACATGGTCGGCGATGGCATGGGCGCGGACCAGCGGCAATTGCGGGTCCAGTTCCAGATGCATCTGGACAAAGCCCAACTGTCCCGACATGCGGGTGCGCAAGTCGTGCAGATCGCGGACCTCCGGGTGCGAGCGGGCGATCTCGACGATTTTCTGCCGGTCCTCGTCCGCCATTTCGCGGTCCATCAGCATGTCCAGCGATCCGATGGCGATGCCCCAGGCGTTCCACAGCAGGAACACCGAGATGGCGATGGCGAAGATGGGGTCCAGGAAGGTCCAGCCCAACAGCATGCCCGCCGACAGCGACACGATGACGCTGCCGTTGATCAGCACGTCGCCGCTGTAATGCAACTGGTCGGCGGCGATGGCCACCGACTTGGCACGGCTCAGCACCCGTTTCTGGAAGCCCACCAGAAGCAGGGTCATGACGATGGAAAACACCATGACGCCGATGCCCACCAGCCCCTGGCTGATGGGTTCGGGCTGGAACAGGCGTTTGACCGATTCCACCAGCAGCAGCGCCCCCGACCCCAGGATGAAGGCGGCTTGGCCCAGGCCGGCCAGGGGCTCGGCCTTGCCGTGGCCGAAGCGGTGTTCGGTGTCTGCCGGGGTCAGGGCGTGACGCACCGCCCACAGGTTGACCAGCGAGGCGGCGGCGTCGAGCGTCGAATCGATCAAGGTGGACAAGATGGCCACCGATCCGGTCATCGCCCAGGCCGCCAGCTTGGCGACGATCAGGATCGATGCCGTGGCCACCGAGGCATAGGTGGCCAACCGCATCAGTCTTTCATTGTCGGCTTGCAGGTTTTTGGTCATGGGAACAGGTGCTGCGAGGTCCAGCCGGCGCCGTCACGCGTATAGGCGAAGCGGTCATGCAGGCGGAAGGGGCGGTCGTGCCAGAACTCCATGGCGCGCGGCACCACCCGGAAGCCCGACCAATGGGGCGGGCGGGGAATGTCGCCCAGGCCGAACTTGGCGGTGAACTCGGCGACACGCTTTTCCAGTTCGAAGCGGCCTTCCAGCGGGCGCGACTGCAGTGACGCCCAGGCGCCGATCTGGCTGATGCGCGGGCGCGAGGCGAAGTAAGCATCGGCTTCTTCGGCGGTCACCGGCTGGATCGCGCCTTCCACCCGGATCTGCCGCTTCAGGCTTTTCCAGTGGAACAACAGGGCGACGTTGGGGTTGCCGCCCATGTCGCGGCTCTTGCGGCTTTCCAGGTTGGTGTAGAACACGAAGCCGTCTTCGTCCCAGCCCTTCAGCAGAACCATGCGGGTGGATGGGCGGCCCTGATCGTCCACCGTGGACAACGCCATGGCGTTGGGGTCGTTGGGTTCGCTTTTTTCGGCTTCAGCCATCCACTTGGCGAACAGGGCGTAAGGGTTCGGTTCCAGGGCGGACATGGCTTTCCTTCTGGTGATCCAGGGCGTCAGGGCATGAATGTACCCAGAAGCCTGCCCAAAAACAGCCCCAATTGCGTGTCATTTTGGTAAGGCTCTCATCCTGGGAAAGCATGACCATGACCTCTTTCATCGTGAAATCCGTCTCGGCCCTTGTGATCGTCGGCGCGCTTGCCGCCTGTTCCAACGATTACGGCCCCAAGCAGACCGGCGGCACCGTCTTGGGCGGCATCGGCGGCGCGGTGGCCGGTGCCCAGTTCGGCAAGGGCAAGGGCAATCTGGCCATGACCGCCTTGGGTACGCTATTGGGTGCCTATATCGGCTCGGAAGTGGGCAAAAGCCTGGATCGCGCCGACCAGCAATACGCCATGCAGGCGGAAAGCAAGGCCCACACCGCGCCGGTGGGGCAGACCATCAGCTGGAACAATCCCGACAGCGGCAATTCGGGTACCTATACCCCGACGCGGGACGGCCGCGACCAGTCGGGCAATTATTGTCGCGAGTACCAGACCACGGTGAACATCGGCGGCCAAAGCGAGCAAGCCTATGGCACCGCCTGCCGTCAGCCCGACGGATCGTGGAAGGTGGTGAAGTAGAAACCATTTTCTGGCAGAACTAAGGGGCGGCCCGTCGGGCCGCCCCTTTTTCGTTGCCTGAGGATACAATCGGTGAAGGATCCTTATTTGGTGCTGGGCGTGGCGAAGACCGCCACCGAGGACGAGCTTAAGAAGGCCTATCGCAAGCTGGCGCGCAGCCTGCACCCCGACGTCAATCCCGGCGACAAGAAGGCCGAGGAGCGATTCAAGGAAGTCACCGCCGCCTACGACTTCCTGTCGGACGCGGAAAAGCGCCGGCAATACGACAACGGCGAAATCGACGCGACCGGGGCGGTCAAGCGCCGGTCCTGGCATTCCGCCGGCAGCGGTGCCGGGGCGGGCGGTTTTCGCGGGGCGCGTTCGGGGTTTTCGTCCAGCGGGTTTTCCTTTGGCGACGACGTGGACGACATCTTGTCGGAAATGATGCGGCGCAAGGAAAAGGGCCGCAGCCAACAAGGCCCGCAAGGCTCGTCCAAGGCCGGACGTGGCACCAAGGGCGAAGACGCCCATCACGCCCTGACCGTCACCTTCATCGAAGCCGCCCTGGGCGCCACCAAGCGGGTCACCCTGGTGTCGGGCAAGGCTTTGGACGTGAAGATCCCGGTGGGCACGGTGGACGGCCAGTCCCTGCGCCTGAAAGGCCAGGGCTATCCCAGCTTCTTGGGCGACAATGACGGCGACGCCTATATCGACCTCAAGGTCGAGCCGCATCCGTATTTCACCCGCCGCGACAAGGATGTGCTGCTGGACCTGCCGGTCTCGGTGCAGGAAGCGGTGCTGGGCGGCAAGGTGCCGGTGCCCACCGTCCACGGCAAGGTCATGCTGACCCTGCCCGCCGGCTCCAACACCGGCGCGGTGATGCGGTTGAAGGGCAAGGGCATCGACGGCGGCGACCAATTGGTCACCCTGAAGGTGGTGCTGCCGGAAGGTGACGCCGAATTCGCCAAGCTGGTGGAAAAGTGGGGGGCGCGGAATGGCTATGATCCGCGCGCCAAGGCGGGGATGGGGTAAGGCGGAGCGCCTTTCCTGCGGTAGGCACAAAAAGAGAGGCCCCGGGGTTAGCCGGGGCCTAAGTCAAACAGGGAGGCTTCACGTCTAGGAGACGTAGGATCCAAAAAATCAGGACCCTGGAAATCCCGAGCATGACTCGGGAAACTCGTCCGGTTGGCTGTTTCGCAAGCTGTTGCGTCGCAGCAACCGATGACTGGTTTGTACGTTATGTTGCGGTGCGCAACCATGGGAAAAATGGCAGCGGGGGCATGCGTTGATCGCATAGCAAGCGATAAATGCTTGTCACGACTGTGAAATGCGTCGATTGCCACGGGGGTGGGGTCAATCCATTTGACCGGCGTCAATGCGAAAAAACGCATTTACGGCCAATTCCTGCGGGTTACAGGTTTTCCTGGATCTTCGACAGCAGGAAATCGCGGAAGACGGTGATGCGCTTCGAGTGGCGCAGTTCTTCCGGATAGACGAAATAGGTGTCCAGCTTGGGCCCCTTCAGCTCGGGCAGCACGCGCACCAGATTGTCGGCCTCGGTGGTCATGTAATCGGGCAGCGCCGCGATGCCCAGGCCGGATTTCACCGCGCGGTAGATGCCGTAGATATTATTGACCTCAAGCACCGGCTTGCGCGGGTTGGACGCGGTCGATCCGGTTTCCAGCAGCCAGTTGACGTTGGCCACCGGCGGCGAGATGCGGGCGTCGTCGCCATAGATGATGATGTGGTGGTTGTCCAGGTCTTCGGCGGTCTTGGGCATGCCGTATTTCTTCAGGTATTCCGGCGCCGCGTAGACGTTGTAGTGCATGGTCAGCAGATGACGCTGGATCAGGTCGGGCTGGCGCGGCGGCATCATGCGGATGGCGACGTCGGCTTCGCGCATGGCCAGGTCCAGCTCGCCGTCATACAGCACCATGGTGACGGCGATATCGGGATAAAGGTCCAGGAATTCCTTGATGCGCGGCGTCAGCCACAGCGACCCGAAGGCCACCGTGGTGGTGATTTTCAGCGGTCCTTGTGGTCGTTCGCGGCTTTCGGTCAACAGCGCTTCGGTCATCGCCAGCTTGGAAAAAATCTCGCGCGCCGTCTTGTATAGCAACTCGCCCTGTTCGGTCAGGATCAGGCCGCGGGCATGGCGATGGAACAGGGGCAGGTTCAGGCTTTCTTCGAGCGCGCTGATCTGCCGGCTGACGGCCGACTGGCTAAGGTTCAGGACCTCGCCCGCATGGGTGAAGCTTCCCGCTTCCGCCACCGCATGGAAGACCCTGAGTTTGTCCCAATCCATCGCTTGTCGCCGGCTCCTTCCCCCGGGGGAGACTTAAGGACGCGGCCCCCGATGACCGCGTCCTTCCAGTTCAGCTATAAGTCTGCCGCAACTCAGCCCTCATGTCCATGCATGGCGAGGAAGCGTTCGGCTTCCAACGCCGCCATGCAGCCGGTGCCGGCGGCGGTGACCGCCTGGCGGTAGGTCTTGTCCTGGACGTCGCCGGCGGCGTAGACGCCGGGGATGTTGGTGCTGGTGGCGCCGGCCTTGGTGATGATGTAGCCCTCGTCGTCGATGTCGACGGCGCCCTTGAACAATTCGGTGTTGGGGCTATGGCCGATGGCGATGAAGACGCCGTCGCACGACAGTTCGCGGGTTTCGCCGGACTTGACGTTCTTCAGCCGCACCCCGGTGACGCCCGGCGGGTCGCCGGCCCCCAGGATTTCGTCGATGACGCTGTCCCACACCACCGCCACCTTGGGATTGGCGAACAGGCGGTCCTGGGCGATCTTTTCGGCACGCAAGGAATCGCGGCGGTGCACCAGGGTGACCTTGCTGGCGATGCCGGCCAGGTAGATGGCTTCCTCGACCGCCGAATTGCCGCCGCCGACCACCACCACTTCCTTGCCCCGGAAGAAGAAGCCGTCGCAAGTGGCGCAGGCGGAGACGCCGGCGCCTTGGTATTTCTGTTCGGATTCCATGCCCAGCCAGCGGGCGGTGGCGCCGGTGCAGATGATCAGGGTGTCGCCCACATATTCGTCGCCCGAATCGCCCTTGGCGACGAAAGGCCGCTTGGACAGGTCGACGTCGATGATGGTGTCGTACAGGAACTGGGCCCCCACGTGCTCGGCCTGCTTTTGCATTTGCTCCATCAGCCAGGGGCCCTGGATGGCCTCGGCGAAACCGGGATAGTTTTCCACGTCGGTGGTGATGGTCAGTTGCCCACCCGGCTGCAAGCCGGCGACCAGGATCGGTTCCAGGTTGGCGCGAGCGGCATAGATCGCGGCGGTGCAGCCGGCCGGACCCGATCCCAGGATCAGGACTTTGGTGCGGTGGGTGGTCATGGGAAATCCTTCGGCGGAAAAGCGGATGAACTGGTTTGAAAAGATAAGGGGGGGATCAGGGCTGTGCAAGCACCTGCTGTCCGCCACGGTGTGATTCAGTCGCCGATTTCGGCCATGGGCAGTGTGAAATGGAAGACGCAGCCTTGGTTCGGGCCGGGCGACACGACCCAGATGTCGCCGCCATGCCCTTCGACCACCCGCTTGCAGATGGCCAGCCCCACACCGGTTCCCCCTCCATGTTCGTCGCGCTGATGCAGGCGCTGGAACAGGCGGAAGACGCGTTCCTCGTAACCTTGCCCCAAAACCAGGCCGATGCCGTTGTCGGCGACCTGGAAGTGCCATTTGCCCGGTTCGGCCTGGCAGGACAGGGTGATGTGCGGCGGGACATCGGGGCGACGGTATTTCAGCGCGTTGGCGATCAGGTTCTGCAGCAGGCTGACCAGTTCGCGGACGCAGCCGCTGACCACGGGCAGGGCGGTGATGGTTTCCACCTGGGCGTGGGCGTGTTCCAGTTGAACCCGCAGGTTGGCCTTGGCCATTTCCAGCACGTCGATCATGGCGATGTCGGCCATGGGGTCGCCCTGGCGGCCGATGCGGGCGAAATCCAGCAGGTCGCGGACCAGTTCATCCATGCGCAGCCCGCCCTGGTGGATGAATCCCAGGAACTCCTGTTCTTCCGGACTGAGGCGGCCATCCAGCCTTTTGCCCAGCAAGGACGCATAGGCGGTGACGTTGCGCAGCGGCTCGCGCAGGTCGTGCGACGCCACATAGGCGAAGTATTCCAGTTCGGCGTTCGAGGTTTCAAGCGCCTGGTTCTGACGCTTGAGCAGGGATTGGGCCTGCGACATCTCGGCGATGTGGTGCTTTTGGGTCCGGTCGGCCTGGGCCAGCTTGTCGGCCATGCCGTTGAAGGCGGTGGCCAGATCGGCCAGTTCGGTCAAGGCGGGGATCGGCACCTTGTGGGACAGTTGGCCGTCGCTGATGGCCCGGGCGCCGCGACTGATGGCGGTGATGGCTCGGCTGGCCGCGTAGGCCAGGGCAAAGCCCAGCAACAGGCTGACCAGCACCACGGCGGCGATCAGCAGCGCGGTGTGGCGGGACCCGGCCTGGATATGGCCCAGATAGGCGCTTTCCGGCACCACCACCAGCACCTGCCAGGACAGGCCATGGGATTCGGTGAAGGGGATCGCCGTCACGCTGTGGCGGTTGCCGTTCTCGCTGACGGTGAAATGGCTGCCGGTGCTTTGCGCCAGACCCGCGGCGGCCTGGGCGATCACCGGATTGGCGGCGTCGCGGGCGGCCAGGCGGCGGGCGGCGAGGGTGGCGGTGGCCGGCTGGAACGGGGCCTCGTCGGTGGACGACGCCACCAGCAGTCCCTGGGCGTCGACGATGAAGGTCAGGCCCGGTTGCTGGCGGTGCAGTCGGCGCAGGAAGTCCGAGATGTGCGACAGGAAAATGTCGGCAGCGATGACGGCGCGCACTTGGCCGTTGTCGTCGCGGATCGCCTTGCTGGCGGTCAACGCCATGTCCTGGCCGGAAAACAGCACGTAGACGTCGCTCCACACCACGCGACTGTCGCGGTCGTCGATGGCCGTCTTGAACCAGGGGCGCAACCGGGCGTCGAAATTGGGCAAGGTGGTGACCACTTCCATCGGGTCGCCTTGGTTGTCAGCCCAGGATTTGCGCCATTGTCCCGCCGCGGGGGTGTCGGTGCCGGTGACGTAGAGCTTTTCCCGGTCCATGCCGGCGCCGATCATGCCGCCCAAGGGAAAAGCCAGATATTGGCTGCTGAGTTCGTGGTGGTTCTGGATTTCGGCCGTGAAGAAGCGGCGCAGGGCGGCCATGTCGTGCAACGGCAAGCCCTGGGAATGGGCCAGGGTGGCATAGCTGCGCAGCAATTGCGGCGGCGGGCTGAGGAAGGTGTCCAGGCGCTCGGCCACGCGGCGGGCGATCTGGTCGTGCAGGGCCAGGGACAGTTCCGAAACCGAATCGCGGGCGTTGCCCAGGGCCAGATAGGCCACGCCCAGACCGGCCACAAGGTTCAGGACCACCGCCGGCAGCAGCACGGCCAGTCGCAACGAGCGCAGGAAGCGCGGTATGGGCAGGGGGGCCAAGGGCATCAGTCGGCCTCGCCGATTAAATACCTTGGTATATGGCGATTGGTCTTGGAATACCAAGCCTAAAGTGATGGTGAAACGACGACGGGCGCGGAGATGACTCCGCGCCCGTTTTCTTCAGCCGTGATGGCCGATGCGGCCGATTACAGCTCGTTGGCGTGCGCGGCCAGATACTTGGCGACACCGTCGGGAGTGGCCGACATGCCGGCCTTGCCCTTCTGCCAACCGGCGGGGCAGACCTCGCCGTGTTCTTCATGGAACTGCAGGGCGTCGACCAGACGCAGCATTTCGTCGACGTTGCGGCCCAGCGGCAGGTTGTTGACGTGGGCGACCTGGACGTTGCCCTGCTTGTCGATCAGGAACGAACCGCGCAGGGCGACGGCGTCGTTGATCAGGACGCCATAGGACTTGGCGATGGACTTGGTCAGGTCGGCCACCATGGGGAACTGGACGTTGCCCAGGCCACCCTTGTCCACGGCGGTGTTCTTCCACGCCAGGTGGGTGAAGTGCGAATCCACCGACACGGCGACGACCTTGCAGTTCTTTTCTGCCAGAGCCTTGACGCGGTGGTCGTGGGCCAGGATTTCCGACGGACAGACGAAGGTGAAGTCCAGCGGATAGAAGAACACCAGGCCGTAAGAACCGGCCAGATAGGACTTCAGGTTGAAGGCCTCGTTGATGGAATTGTCGGGCATCACCGCAGGCGCGGTGAAATCCGGGGCGGCGTTGGTCACCAGGCTCATGGGATTGACGGCGTCGGACATCCTAACGGGCTCCTTGTCTGATTGGATTAGTGTGCTTTGGCCGCAATCTAGATCGCCCGGGCACACCGCGCAAGGATGGAATGATTATAAGCAGTTGGTGTCGGCGCGGGATAATCCAGGCATCGCCTTGCGCCGGGGACTGCGGGGCTGCCCCCGGTGGCGCAATGAAACTTCGTAAAGTCGTGCGGCAGCGCAATGTGGGGCTTGGCGGATCGTCATGGACACGGTAATATAATTTCGTAAATTGCTTTGGTTTTGGAGTTCCCTAATGCAGCGGGTCAAGTTGGACCGCATCGACCGTCGGATTCTGGCGGATCTGCAGGCTGATGGTCGGATGACGAATGTCGAGCTTGCCCGGCGTGCCGGGATATCGGCGCCACCTTGTCTGCGGCGCGTCCGCGCGCTCGAGGAAGCCGGCTACATCAAGGGGTATCACGCCGAGATCGAACCGCATGCCTTGGGCTTCAACGTCACCGTTTTCGCCCATGTGGGGCTGAACAGCCAGGCCGAAGCCGATCTGCGGTCGTTCGAAGATCTGGTGCTGGCCTGGCCGGAAGTCCGCGAATGCCACATGCTGGCCGGCGAGACCGACTTCCTGTTGAAGATCGTTGCCCATGACTGGGACGATTATCAGCGCTTCCTGACCACCCGGCTGACGGCGGCGCCCAACATCAGCCATGTCAAAAGTTCGCTGGCCATCCGCAATTCCAAGCACCAGCCGGGTGTCCCCATCGACGTCGACGTCGGCCCCGAGGCCGAGCACGAGTAAGCCTGAAAACCCGGCTTAGCGATCACCTGAACAACATCCCTCCTTCTGAATCATCAGCCGGTTTCCACCCTCTGCATGATGGTGGGACTAGATGAACACTGGTTAAATAACCAGGATTCCACGGCTGTCGTGTTGTTTGGGGCACGATGCACGTAAGGAGGGAGGGGAAAATGGCCAAATCCCATTTTCAGATCAAATCGGTGATCTTCCGTTTGCTGGGTTTGGTTTTGATCAGTGCTGTCGGGTTGGTGGCGCTGACCTTCGTGGCCGCCAATTACGTCAAGCAGGAAAAGCTGAACGCGGCGATCGCCAAGACCCGCAATCTGTCGGAAGCCGCCCGCGACATCGCCGCCGAATTCCATAACCGCGCCAAGAAGGGGGAATTCGACGAGGCGACGGCGCAACGGCTGGCCAAGGATGCCATCCGTGGCATGCATTATGAGGGGGACGAATATTTCTTCGTCTACGACTATGCCGGCGTGAACATCGTCCATGGGTCGAAGCCGGAACGGGAAGGCAAGAACTTCATCGATTCGAAGGATGCCAACGGCTTCGTCTATATCCCCAAGATGGTCGAACTGGCCAAGGCCGGCGGCGGACACATCTTCTATTACTTCCCCAAGGCGGGATCGACCGTCCCCGAGCGCAAGGTTTCCTCGGTGGTGGGCTTCGACCCCTGGCAGTGGTTCGTCGGAACCGGCCTTTATCTGGACGACGTGGACGCGGCGTTCCGCCAAACCTTGCGGGAACTGGCGCTGATCGGTGCCGGTGTGCTGGTGGTGGTTCTGGTGGGCGCCTGGGCCATCGCGCGATCCATCGCCACGCCGTTGCATCAACTGGCGAAGGTGACCGACCGGATCGGCCGCGGCGACTATCAGGTCGAGGTTCCGGCCACTGCCCGTGCCGACGAAATCGGCGTCATGGCCAAGTCCATCTCGGTGTTGCGGGACGAAGCGGCCACCGCCGCACGCCTGCGGGCCGAACAGGAAAGCCTGAAGGCCCAGGCGGAAGCCGAGCGGCATCAGGCCATGCTGGCCTTGGCCGACCGTTTCGAAGGCAGCGTCAAGGGGGTGGTCGAAGGCATGGGGCAGGCGGTGGGGGCCAATGACGGCGCCGCCCGCGACATGGCGAGCATCGCTGAAAACGCCCGTTCCGACGCCAGCTCGGTGGCCGGTGCCGCCGAACAGGTCAACGCCAACATCCAAACCGTGGCCGCCGCCACCGAGGAATTGTCGGCGTCGATCTCGGAAATCAGCGGCCAGGTCCAGCATTCCACCCGCATCGCCCAGGACGCGGTGGACAAGGCGGAACAGACCAACGACTGCATCAACGGCC
>MKVK01000008.1:11007-216605 GCA_001898825.1 Magnetospirillum sp. 64-120 | reverse complement strand
CCATGGCGGCGATCAAGATCGTCGAGCCGGCGGGGGTTCCGTTCATTTCGCTGGCCGGCGGCATCGACATCGTCGAGCCGGTGAAGAAGTGGGTGTTCAAGACCCCGCACACCGATCGCATGGCGGCGGAAAAGGTGTTTTCCGACCTGAAGAAGCGCGGCCTGACCAAGGTGGCGTTGATTTCGGAAAACGCCGGTTTCGGCAAGTCGGGCCATGACCAGTCGCTGCTGGTGGCACCCAATTACGGCATCGAGATCGTCGCCGACGAAGTCTATTCGCCGAAGGATCCCGACGTCACCGCCCAGCTGACCAAGATCAAGAACACCCCCGGCGTGCAGGCCATCTTCAACTTCGGCTTCGGCCAGGGCCCGGCCATCGTCACCAAGAACCACAAGCAGCTGGCCATCACCCAGCCGCTGTACCAGTCGCACGGCGTGGCGTCCAAGGATTACATCCGCCTGTCGGGTGACGCTTCCGACGGCGTGCGCCTGCCCGCCGCCGGCCTGGTGATCGCCGACCAGCTGTCCGCCACCGACCCGCAAAAGCCGGTGGTCGCCGCCTTCAAGAAGGAATACGAGGACGCTTTCAAGTCGGAAGTCTCGACCTTCGCCGGCCATGCCTATGACGGCCTGCAGATCGCCCTGGCCGCCATCATGCGGGCCGGGTCCTCGGACAAGGCCAAGGTGCGCGACGAGATCGAGAAGACCTCGGGCTATGTGGGCACCGGCGGCATCGTCTCCATGTCGGCCACCGACCACATGGGCCTGAACCTGTCCGCCTTCCACATGGTGGAAATCGCCAAGGGCGATTGGAAGATGGTCGACTGACCGTTTCCATCCCTTTCTGACACCACTTGGGGCTTGCCCGCGCCATCCCCGGCGCGGGCGGGTCGCAACGGGGGTTTCCATGCTTGAGTCGTCGATCCAGTTCATCCTGGCCGGCCTGACCAGCGGCGCCATCTACGCCCTTGTCGGCCTGGGCTTCACCATCATTTACAACGCCAGCCACGTGATCAACTTCGCCCAGGGCGAGTTCATCGTCATTGGCGGCATGAGCACCGTGGCCCTGATGGCGGCGGGCCTGCCGCTGCCGGTGGCCATCATGCTGGCCACCCTGGTCACCATGGCCGTGGGCATGGCGCTGGCCAAGTTCGCCATCCAGCCGGCGCGTGACGCCGACGTGGTGGCGTTGATCATCATCACCATCGGCGCCTCGATCTTCCTGCGCGGCATCGTGCAGCTGGTGTTCGGCAAGGACATCCACTCGCTGCCGCATTTTTCCGGCGAAACGCCGCTGAATCTGATGGGCGCCACCCTGATGCCGCAAAGCCTGTGGGTGATGGGTGTGGCTGCCGCCCTGATCCTGGTCATGGCCTGGTTCTTCAACGCCACCCTGGCCGGCAAGGCCATGCTGGCCACCGCCTACAACGCCCTGGCCGCCCGGCTGATGGGCGTGGACACCAAATGGGTGCTGCTGTCGGCCTTCGCCCTGTCGGCGCTGTTGGGCGCAGTCGGCGGCATCGTCGTCACCCCCATCACCTTCGTGTCCTACGAATCGGGCATCATGCTGGGGCTGAAGGGCTTTTCCGCGGCGGTCCTGGGCGGCCTTGGCAACGGCGTCGGCGCCGTCGCCGGCGGCCTGATCCTGGGCATCGTCGAATCCATGAGCGCCGGCTACATCTCGTCGGCTTACAAGGACGCCATCGCCTTCGTCATCATCTTGGTGGTGCTGGTGGCCCGTCCCAACGGACTGTTCGGCAAGAAAGGGATCGACCGGGTATGAGCGCCTTCTTGCAACGCCATCGCGGCCTGTTGATCCTGGCCGCCTGCATCGCTCTGCTGCCTCTGGGCGTGCGGAACGACTATCACTACGACGTGCTGATCAACGCCGGCCTGAACGCCATCGTCGTCGTCGGCCTGAACCTGCTGATCGGCTATGCCGGACAGATCAGCCTGGGCCACGCCGCCTTTTTCGGCCTGGGCGCCTATGCCAGCGCCATCCTGACCACCACCTATGGCTGGCATTCCCTGACCGCCATGGGTGCCGGCATGGCGGGCGTCGGCGTGCTGGCCTATGTGGTGGCGCGCCCCATCCTGCGGCTGAAGGGCCATTATCTGGCCATGGCCACCTTGGGCATCGGCGTCATCATTTCCATCGTGCTGAACACCGAAGCGCAGATCACCGGCGGCCCCGACGGCATGTCGGCGGAACCGTTCAGCGTCTTCGGCTTCGCCTTCCAGACGGAAAAGTCCTGGTACTGGCTGGTGGGCGGCTGCCTGCTGGCGTCCGTGTGGCTGGCCACCAACCTGATCAACTCGCCCATCGGCCGGGCGCTGCGGGCGCTGCACGGCGCCGAAGTGGGCGCCCGCGTCGTCGGCATCGACACCACCCATTACAAGGTGCTGATCTTCGTCATCTCGGCCATGTTCGCCAGCTTCGCCGGTTCGCTGTTCGCCCATCACACCCCCACCGTGACGCCGTCCATCCTGGGCTTCATCAAGTCGGTGGAATTCGTCGTCATGGCGGTGTTCGGCGGCATGGCCTCGGTCATGGGATCGGTGGTCGGGGCGTTCATCATGACCTTGCTGCCCAACGTGCTGGCTTCGATCGAGGATTTCGAGCCCATCATTTTGGGGGCCATCATGATGGGCACCATGATCTTCATGCCCAAGGGCCTGGTTCCCACCATCGCCAAGAAGCTGCGCCGCAAGGAGGCCCCATGAGCCTGCTGAAAGTCACCAACCTGACCAAGAGCTTCGGCGGCGTCTCGGCCATCCGTGACCTGTCGTTCACCATCGAGCCGGGAACCATCCATTCCATCATCGGCCCCAACGGTGCCGGCAAGACCACGCTGTTCAACCTGATCACCGGGGTCTACACGCCGTCCAGCGGCTCGGTGCGCTTCGCCGACCGCGAGATCGGCGGCGTCGAACCGCACAAGCTGGCCGCCTTGGGCATGAACCGCACCTTCCAGAACCTGCAGATCTTCCACAACATGAGCGCGGTGGAAAACGTCATGGTCGGCGCCCACCTGCATCTGCAAAAAGGGCTGCTCCACTCGCTGCTGCGCCTGCCGTCCCTGGCCCGTTCGGAAGTGGAAACCCGCAAGCATTGCTGGGAACTGATGGATTTCGTCGGCCTGTCGCAATACCGCGACGCCGAGGCGTCGGCCATGTCCTATGGCGCCTTGAAGCGCCTGGAAATCGCCCGCGCCCTGGCGGCCAAGCCCAAATTGCTGCTGCTGGACGAACCCGCCGCCGGCCTGAACGACACCGAGACCCGCGAAGTGGATGAGGTGATCAAGCGCATCGCCGCCCAGGGGATCACCGTGGTGCTGGTGGAACACGACATGAAGATGGTGATGGGCATCTCGGACCACATCCTGGTGCTGGATTACGGCGCCAAGCTGGCCGAGGGCACCCCCGCCGAGATCCGATCCAACCCCGACGTCATCGCCGCCTATTTGGGCAACGTTGGTTAAGGAGGCCGCCATGCTGCTGGAAATCCAAGGACTGGAAAGCCATTACGGCCGGGTCAAGGCGCTGAAGGGCGTCGACATCACGGTGAAAAGCGGCGAGCTGGTCGCCCTGGTCGGCGCCAACGGCGCCGGCAAGACCACGCTGTTGCGCTCGCTTTCGGGCGTGCAAGGGATCAGCGCCGGTTCGATCCGCTTCGACGGCCAGGACATCACCAGGATGCCCGCCTTCAAGCGGGTCGCCTTGGGCATCGCCCAGGTCCCCGAAGGCCGCCAGGTCTTCGCCCCCATGAGCGTCGAGGACAACCTGCTGATGGGCACCTATCGCCGGCGCGGCGCCAAGCCCGCCGACGACATGGAGCGCATGTACGACACCTTCCCCATCCTGAAGACCAAGCGCAAACAGGCCGCCGGCCTGTTGTCGGGCGGCCAGCAGCAGATGCTGGCCATGGCCCGCGCCCTGATGAGCAACCCGCGCCTGCTGTTGCTGGACGAACCCAGCATGGGTCTGGCGCCCTTGCTGGTGGGCGAGATCTTCAACGCGGTGGAACGCCTGAAGGCCCAAGGCATGACCATCTTGCTGGTGGAACAGAACGCCTTCCAGGCGCTGGGCATCGCCGATCGGGGCTATGTCATGGAAACCGGTTTGGTGACCATGTCCGACGACGCCCAGGTGCTGTTGGGGGACGAGCGGGTCAAGGCCGCCTACTTGGGCCTGTAACCCTATTTAAATTCGGCATATTTGCACACTCAAGGGCGCCTTGACGCATCACAATGATGATCATGGCGCCCTTTTTATGCCGTTAATTCCCTTATTTTCTGCGGATATTTTAACTTTATCGAAGCGACACATTTTTCTTTGACTAATGAAAAACAATGTATCATATTTTGACTCATCAAGGGCGCCGGAGACAACCCGCGCCATCGGAGGCAACCCCCGGCCAATCATGCCGGCCCACTTTTAGGAGCGACAGATGAGCGCCTCGAACGAGAAGCTTGCTCTCACCATGGAATTCCCGCCGGAAACGGAACAGCCCAACGTCTATCCGCTGTCCTGGCACGCCCAGAGCAAGAAGATGGAAGAAGTGTGGGCGGCGTCGCTGCGCGAAGCTTGGGATCCGTCCAAGCTGCCGTGGGACACCTTCGACGTGTCCAAGTATTCGTGGGAAGAACGCGAAGCCATCGCCTATTGGTGGACCCTGCTGTCGGTGTTCGACGCCTCGGCCCCGCCGGTCTTCGCCTCGGCCTTCATCAAGACCTATGAAAACCACGAAGAAGACCCGGTCCGCCGCTGCTTCTTCTCGGTGACCCGCGACGAGCAGAACCACGAACAGATGTGCGGCCTGGCCATCACCAAGCTGCTGGAACACACCGACCCCATCACCTATCAGCCCAAGACCGAGATCGGCAAGGCGCTGCAGAAGAACGCCAAGTGGCTGTACTTCAACGGCGGCCGCTATTGGAACGGCTACAAGCAGGCGGTGCCGAAGTATTCGCTGGCCGTGCTGTTCTCGTCGTTCCTGATGGGCGAAATCGCCGCCGCCACCATCTTCCACCAGATGGCCGCCGGCTGCACCGAACCGGTGTTCAAGGAAGGCTTCCGCAACATCGGCCGCGACGAAGGCCGCCACATGGCCATCTGCATGGCCTTGATGGAACGCGACTATCCCAAGCTGCCCAAGGAAGAGGCCTCGCTGATCACCAAGCAGGTGCGCGCCGGTTACCTGTTCCTGTCGGCCGTGCTGTTCGAGCCGCCGATGGATTTCTGGGACCTGCCGGAAGACTTCATCGCCAACCAGCGCAAGGGTGAAGAAATCGCCCGCAACGCCGGCTTCCACATCCCCGCTTATGAAGCCAAGCTGGAAAACTGGAAGAACGCCATGCTGAACCTGAAGGGCGTGCTGGACCGTTACGGCATCCCCTTCCCGGCTATCCCGGAAGTCGGCATCACCGGCGAGGAAGTCACCGACATCGACATGAAGGACATCATCCCGGTCTTCTGATCGGTCCTGTCCGTCCCAATCTAAATATGACCCAAGCCGGCGGGGGCGACCCCGCCGGCCCTTGGTCCCAATAAAGAACAAGACATCGAGGTGGGGAAATGAGTCGAATCCGTCTGCTGCCTTCGGGCCGCGAGGTTGAATGCCCCGATGGCGAGACCGTGCTGTCGGCGCTGGAAAAGGCGGGCTATGCCCTGCCCAACAATTGCCGCGCCGGCGCTTGCGGCGAATGCAAGGTCAAGGTCACGTCCGGCCAGTTCGACCAGGGCATGGTGCTGGACATGGCGCTGTCCCAGGACGAACGCAAGGAAGGTTTCGGCCTGATGTGCATGGCCAAGCCGCTGTCGGAACTGCTGGAAATCGAATGGGGCACCGACGACGCCAAGCCCAAGCTGTTCCCGCCGCGCGAAAACATGCTGTTCGTGGTGGTCGACAAGTTCGCCCGCACGCCGCGCATCACCGAATTCCGCCTGCGTCCGGTGGGCAAGCCCATGCGCTTTTGGCCCGGCCAGTATCTGGTGCTGGGCGACGAGCGGGAAGGCGCGCCGCCCAGGTGCTATTCCATCGCCAACGCCCCCAATCCCGACGGCGAGATCGTTTTGCACATCACCCGCGTCGACGACGGCGCCACCAGCCGCTGGCTGCATGACAAAGTGCAAGTGGGCGACATGATCAAGGTGTCGGGCGCCTATGGCACCTTCATCGGCGACCCGTCGGTGGACACCCCGGTCCTGTGCCTGGCCGCCGGGTCCGGCCTGGCCCCGATCATGAGCCTGGCCGAAGCCGCCCTGCGTCGCGGCTATAACCAGCCCGTCACCCTGGTGTTTTCCGGCAAGACCCGAGAAGACATCTATTGCCAGGGCACCATGGCGCTGTGGCAGGCGCGCAACCGCCGCTTCCGCTTCGTGCCCACCCTGACCCAGGAAAAGCATGACGGCCGCATGGGACGCATCCCCGCCATCCTGCCCGATTTGTTCCAGGACCTGTCCAACCATTCGGTGTTCGTCGCCGGCAGCCCCGAATTCGTCGAAGCCTGTGTCGCCGCCGCCAAGGCCTTGGGCGCCAAGCCCGAACTGATCCACACCGAGGGCTATTTCCCCCAACACAAACCGGAGCAACCGCCCGCCGACAGGCTGGCGCCCGTGGTCTGAACCCCACCCCGGGTCCCTGGTTGCCGGATTGCCCCTTCCTGCGTGCAGGAAGGGGTTTTTTTTAACCCCTTTGATTGCGCATACACCCTTATTAGGCGATCATCGGCGCGCAACTTGCCCAAGGGTAGACCATGCGACGCCTGATCCTTTCCGCCATGCTGCTGACTTTCGCCGCCACCAGCGCCCCAGCCGCCGCCACCCCGTGTTTCGGCCTCAGCTTGGCCAAGGCATGGAAACAAGGCTACGAAGCCTATACGGCCGGTCGTTTCGATGAGGCCCAGGACGTGCTGGAACCCTTGGCGGAAAATGGCTTCGCCCCGGCGCAATGGCTGGTCGGCCGCATGGTCAGCGAGGGCCAGGGGGCTGCCAAGGACGTGATCGCCGGTCTGGTCTGGCTAAAACTGGCCGGATTGTCGCAGATCAGGCAGGCTCGGCCCGATGCCTCGAAACTGGAAAACCAGTTGGACATGACGGGCTTCGAGCAGGTCCGGCGGCGCCAGGAAGGCTGGCAGCCCAAGATAACCAGTTCCTGTTCCGACGACACGACCGTGCCCACCAAATACGGCGATGCCGGCAACGTCAAGAAAGGACCGCAACAATTGCAGCAATGGTGGAAGGATTTCGTCATCGACGCGTCCAGCCGCAACCCCCAGGCCATGCTGTATCTGCTGACCCTACCGGCGGTGATCTTCGTCGGCGACGGCGCCAACGCCTCGGTCATCCGCCACAAGGGGATGACCATCTTGATGGTCAACGAAAACCTGTCGGAAAGGACCATGACCGAGAGTTTGGAGGCGATCCTGCCGGCCGCCCGTGAAGCGGTCAACGACGCCGCCTTGGCTTCGGTGTTCGACGCCCCCACCGAAACCTACAAAGGCCGCACCCTTCACGGTTATCCCGCCGCCGACAACCACGCCTTCATGGCGCTGATGCGCCGCGCCGTCGACATGGCCGACGCGCTGCCCGCGAACTTGCGCAAAAAAGCCACCCGGATCACCCATGTCCGCTACCAACCGGCCTTCGTTTACGGCGGATCGGCGACCAACAGCAATTTCGCCGCCTTCGACCCCGATCCCAAGGTCAGCGGCGGCGGCACCATGGTGTTCCAGAAGAACCCGTCCATGGCGTCCCCGGCCTTTGGCGTCATCGGCCTGGTGCAAGCGGCGAGCTTGTCGCAACGCCTCGACCTGAACCAGGAACGACTGACGCCGCAACAGGCCAAGGACCTACGCTGCTTGATGCTGGTCGATGCCCACGAGGTGGCCAAGGCCGTGGACATGTCGCCCGACATCCAGAGCGCCCTAAGCCGCGAGAGACGCGATACCAACTGTAATTGATCTTGTCGCCGGGCTTAATGCCGCGCCGGCATCTGCCCCAGGCGGCGGTTGGCGCTGTCGTGCAGGTCGTTGTCCATGACATAGGCATGGACCTGGGAATCGCCGTCGCCGACGATCATGGCGTCGCTGCGCGGATTGCTCCAATGCACCACCTTGTCGCGGCGATAGGAGGGCAGGCCCAGGGACTGGTTCCAGGCCTTGGCCAGATCGTCGAAGGCCCCTGCCGGCAGATTCAGCTTCAGGTGGACCAGACGCGGTGTCCCGGCGGCATCGGGCAGGAACATCGCCCACACCTCGGCCGGCCATCCCGCCACCATGTGCGGATGCGGCCGCAACTGCCCGGTGGAATCGGTGGCGAACAGGCCGCAACGGATAGCGCCAACACGGGCGACGCCCTTGCTGACACGGAAATCCACTTCCCGGGGATGGTCGGCTTCGTCGGAACAGATCACCTGGCGGCCATCGCCGCCGAATTCCCGGAACTGGGCCTGGGCCATGCCCGGCTGGGCGAAACCAAGGTCAAAGGTCGCATCCCCGGCCCATGCGGACCAAGAGCACATCATCATCGCCAAGGTGCCGAGACTCTTTCTCATGCAAAGATGATGTCACATATATTGCAGCGCGTCATTGTCTTCGCGCATGCACCATCCGCATGGGCTACTTCCGTTTACGCCCCTCTTCCAGCCTTTGGTTCATGGCGTCCTGCAGCTTGGTGTCCACCAGCATGCCCAAGACCGTCTCGCCTTCTTCATGCATGACCAGGGCTTCGTTACTGGCGGTCTGCCAATGGACCATGCGTTCGCTTTCGTCCCTAGGCGGGCCGAAACGGGCGACGAAGTGACGGACCAGACCGGCATAGGCGTCACGCGGGCCGGTCATGAACAACTGCACCAAACGCCGCGTGCCCTGCATGTCGGGGGCGAAGGTCGCCGACATTTCCAACGGGATGCCGGCGATCTTGCGTTGCGCCGGCTTCCACACCCCCTTGTCGTCCACCTTCATCAGCGCGCAGCGTGTGGCGCCCAGATCCATCATCGGCTTGGGCATGTACAGCAACTGGCCCAGATCCTTGGGCAGGTCGGGGTCGTCGCTGCAGCGGATAGCCATGCCGGGCGGCCAGGCGCCGAAACGGAACTGCCCCTGCATCATGCCGGGCCGCGCCCAACCCAGGTCGAACTCGCGCTCGCCCGCCAATGCCGGCCCGCTGACCAGCAGCGCCGCCATCGCCACCATCACCTTGAACATGAACACTCCTTTTTCGGCATCGGGGGGGCCAACGCGTCGCCGCCCGACGGCAGCTTGGCGTCTTCGTCCAGCATCCAGGCGACCATGTCGTCCAGCACCACCTTGGCCTGCAGGTCACGCACCAGCATGTGCCAGCCATCGGGGTAAAGCACGGCGCGGCGGTTGGGGATAGCCTTGGCCGCCCGCCAGCTGGGATCGGCGGGAATCACCTCGTCATGGGCGCCGTACAGGAACAAGGTGGGGGTGCGGATAGTGGCGGGCGAAGCCTGCGCCGTGTCCATCAGGTCCACCACCCCCTTGACCGCGTCGATGCGGGTTTCCTTGATCACCAGCGGATCGGCCCCCAGCTTGCGCAGCATCTCGATGTTGTCGGACGGCCGGATGTTCAGCCCCCGCCCCGACGGCGTCCAGCCCGGCGCCAACTGATAAGCCAGCCACAGCGACACCCGCTGCCACCACGGCATGGCCGATCGCCCCCACACGGCGGGCGCCGCCAGGATCACCCCGTCCAACCCGGCCGGGGGATCCCCGGCCACCAGCATGGCCACCGCGCCGCCCATGCTTTCGCCGAACAGGAACACCGGCGGGCCGGGATGGCGGGCCGAGACCAGATCGACGATGGCGCGGGCGTCTTCGACCATGGTTTGGGTACTGGACCAATGGCCGGGATGCGGCCCCTGACCGAAGCCGCGCTGGTCATAGGCGTAACTGGCGACGCCATGCCGAGCCAGGTAGACCCCGGGTTCGGCAAAGAAATTGGAATAATCGTTCATGCCGTGCAGGGCGATGACGATGGCGCGGATGTCGCCCAGGGGCAGCCAGCGCCGTAGCGGCAGCACGGCGCCGTCGGCCATCACCGCATGCTGGTCTTCAAGCCGGGGGCTTTGGGTGGCGGGACCGGCGGGATAGGTCATGGCGGCGCATCCCGACAGGACGAAAACCAGCAGAAGGGCCGCCACATGCCGCATGCTATCCCTTGGACGAGGTCAGCCGCAGGAAGATGTCCTCCAGGTCGGCTTCTTCGGTGGACAGGTCGCGGATGGACAGGCCCGCGTCACGGATGGCGTCCAGGATCTTGCCGGCCGGCGCCGCCGAAGGGGCATAGCGCAGGGCCAGCCGTCCGTCGGCGCGGATTTCCGGGCTCCACGGCGC
Source organism: Magnetospirillum sp. 64-120 (assembly GCA_001898825.1). GTDB lineage: Bacteria > Pseudomonadota > Alphaproteobacteria > Rhodospirillales > Magnetospirillaceae > Magnetospirillum. The sequence goes on along the minus strand of MKVK01000008.1, from coordinate 206,245 downwards.
CAGTTGCGGCGGAATGGCGTCCAGGCCGCCGTCGACGCTGACCAGCAACGCCTTGGAGTCCAGCCGCGCCAGCAGCGCCTGCTTGGAATCGCAGGCCACCAGCTTGCCCTGGTTGATGATGGCGATGCGGTCGCACAGCTCTTCCGCTTCTTCCAGGTAATGGGTGGTCAGCACCACCGTCACCCCCTGGGCGTTCAGCTTTTTCACATAAGCCCACAGCGACTGGCGCAATTCGATGTCGACGCCGGCGGTGGGTTCGTCCAGCACCAGGACCGGCGGGTTGTGGACCATGGCCTTGGCCACCAGCAGGCGGCGGCGCATGCCGCCTGACAGGGTGCGGGCATAGGATTCCGCCTTGTCGGCCAAACCGACGGCGTCCAGGATTTCCTGGGTCCGGCGCTGGGCTTTCGGCACGCCGTACATGCCGGCCTGCACGTCCAGCAGTTCACGGGGCGTGAAGAACGGGTCCAGGTTCAGTTCCTGGGGCACGATGCCGATGGCCGCCTTGGCGCCCCGGTGGTCGCGGTCGATGTCGCGCCCCCACACCGCCGCCGATCCCGAAGTCTTGTTGACCAGACCGGCCAGAATGTTGATGAAGGTGCTTTTCCCCGCCCCGTTGGGGCCCAAAAGCGCGAAGAACGAACCGCGCGGCACGTCCAGGGACACCCCGTCCAAGGCCACCTTGCGGCCGCCCCTGCCGGTATAGACCTTGGTCAGGTCGCGGGCCTCGATGGCGTTGTCGGGAAGGGCGGTGTCGATGTTTGTTTGATCCATGGCCCGACATGGGTATCATCCGGCCGTTTCCACGGTCAATGGATGAAGCTCACATGTCCTCTGCCGCTGCTGCCAAGCCCGCCGAATTCGAAACCATCGTCGTCGAGTCCACCCATGTCGCCTGCGACGGCGGCAATGCCGGCCTGGGCCATCCCCGGGTGTTCCTGAACATGGGCCACGACCGTCAGGTGGTCTGCCCCTATTGCTCGCGCACCTATGTTCTGGCCGAAGGCGCCAAGGTCAAGGCCGGGCATTGATCCCCGTGGCCGGCGACATCAAACACGTCTTCCTGGTGGACGGCTCGGGCTTCATCTTCCGGGCCTTCCACGGTCTGCCGGCCATGTTCCGCCCCGACGGGACCCCGGTGAACGCCGTCTACGGCTTCACCACCATGTTGCTGAAGTTGTTGAACGACACCGACGCCGACCATGTGGCGGTGATCTTCGACGCCGGGCGCCTGTCGTTCAGGAACGACATCTATCCCGAATACAAGGCGCATCGCCCGCCGGCCCCCGATGAACTGATCCCGCAATTCGCCCTGATCCGCGACGCGGTGGCGGCGTTCAACGTGCCCTCGGTCGAGATGGAGGGCTTCGAGGCCGACGACCTGATCGCCACCTACGCCACCCAGGCGGTGGCCATGGGCGCCAAGGTCACCATCGTGTCGTCGGACAAGGATCTGATGCAGTTGGTGGGCAACGGCGTCGAAATGCTGGACACCTTGAAGAACCGCACCATCCGCGAGCCGGAAGTGCTGGAAAAGTTCGGTGTCGCCCCCGACAAGGTCGTCGACGTCCAAGCCCTGTGCGGCGATGCCGTCGACAACGTGCCGGGCGTGCCTGGCATCGGGGTGAAAACCGCCGCCCAGTTGATCGGCGAATACGGCGACCTGGACACCTTGTTGGCCCGCGCGTCCGAGATCAAGCAGCCCAAGCGCCGCGAGACCTTGCTGACCAATGCCGAAGCCGCCCGCGTCAGCCGCGAATTGGTCCGCCTGAAACGCGACGTTCCGGTGACCGAAAGCCTGGACAGCTTCGCCAAGCGCCCGTTCGACAAACAAGTTCTGGCCGATTTCCTGGCCGCCCAAGGCTTCAAAAGCATCGTCGCCCGCCTGGGTGGGTCGTCGGTCACCGCGCAGCCTCAGCCGCCCGCCGCCGCCCCGGCAGTGCAAGAGCCGGTGCCCCAAGCCTATGAACTGGTGACCACCGAAACCGCCCTGGATTCCTGGATCGCCCGCGCCCGCACCCAAGGCTTCGTCGCCTTCGACACCGAAACCACCGGCCTGGACCCCATGAAGGCGGAACTGGTCGGCGTGTCCCTGGCGACCCAACCCGGCCAGGCCTGTTACATCCCCATCAAGCACGATGCCGGCCCGGCGCAAGGCTCGCTGCTGCTGGAGGCGCCGACGCAAAGCGGGCCGCAAATCCTGCCCCGCGCCGTCACCCTGGCCAAGCTGGCGCCGCTGCTGGCCGACCCGGCGGTGCTGAAGATCGGCCACAACATCAAGTACGACATGCGGGTGATGGCCCAGGCCGGGCTGCAGGTCTGCGCCTTCGACGACACCATGCTGCTGTCCTATGTGTTGGACGGCGCCAGCCATGGCCATTCCATGGACGTGCTGGCCGAACTGCACCTGGGGCATCAGACCATCAAATTCGAAGAGGTCTGCGGCACCGGCAAGAATCAGGTCACCTTCGACCGGGTGCCGCTGGACAAGGCCTTGGCTTACGCCGCCGAGGACGCCGACATCACCCTGCGCTTGCACACCCTGCTGAAGGCGCGGCTGCTGGCCGAGCGCATGGTCACGGTTTACGAGACCCTGGAACGCCCGCTGGTGCCGGTTCTGGCCACCATGGAAGACACCGGCATCAAGGTGGATTCCCAGGTGCTGATGGGCCTGTCGGCGGAATTCGGCACCCGCATGACCGAACTGGAGGCCGACATCCAAAAGCTGGCCGGGCGCGAGTTCAACGTCGGCTCGCCCCAGCAATTGGGCAAGGTGCTGTTCGAGGATCTGGGCCTGCCCGGCGGCAAGAAGACCAAGACCGGCCAATGGGGCACTGGCGCCGACGCGCTGGAGGAACTGGCCGCCCAAGGTCACGATTTGCCGGTCCGGGTGCTGGAATGGCGGCAATTGTCCAAGCTGAAAAGCACCTACACCGATTCCCTGGTGACCCAGGTCAACCCCCGCTCGGGCCGCGTCCACACCAGCTTCGCCCAGGCGCTAACCACCACCGGGCGGCTGTCGTCGTCGGACCCAAATCTGCAGAACATCCCCATCAGGACCGAGGAGGGGCGCAAGATCCGCCATGCCTTCGTCGCCGAGCCCGGTCACCTGCTGCTGTCCGCCGATTATTCGCAGATCGAATTGCGTCTGGTCGCCCACGTGGCCGCCATCGAGGGCTTGAAGCAAGCCTTCCACCAGGGCGCCGACATCCACGCCATCACCGCGTCCCAGGTGTTCGGGGTGCCGGTGGACGGCATGGACCCGATGCTGCGCCGGCGCGCCAAGGCCATCAATTTCGGCATCATCTACGGCATCTCGGCCTTCGGCCTAGCCCAGCAGCTGGGCATTTCCAACGGCGAGGCCAAGTCCTATATCGACGCCTATTTCGCCCGTTATCCGGAAATCCGCGATTTCATGGAACGCACCAAGGAAGAGGCCCGCGCCCAAGGCTTCGTCCGCACGCCATTCGGCCGCAAGGTGTTCACCCCCGGCATCAAGGACAAGAACGGGGCCATGCGCGCCTTCGCCGAACGCGCCGCCATCAACGGCCCCATCCAGGGTGGCGCCGCCGACATCATCAAGCGGGCCATGGTGCGTCTGCCCCAGGCCCTGGTCGATGCCGGCCTGTCGGCCCGCCTGCTGTTGCAGGTTCACGACGAACTGATCCTGGAAGTGCCCGAAGCCCAAAAGGACGCCACCCAAGAGGTGGTCCGCCAGGTCATGGAGGGCGCCGCCCAGCTTGATGTTCCATTGGTTGTGGATTCCGGCTTTGGCACAAGCTGGGGTGATGCACACTAAACCCCGTTAAAGCCAAATATACAGCAAGTTCACAGACCATTCACATAAAACAAAGACCATGATAATTACTGGAAAAAACTTCAGCTACTTTAGTTTCGACCAGTATTAATCCCTTTTGGCGAGTTCCATACAGGTCCAGTTCTGGTATACCTAGGCCTTGCAGGACAGGCGACAACGTCTTCCTGACCGCATGGACTGAAAGGATACTCGCCATGGATGCCGCCGTGCTGGAAATGGTGCTGACCGCCTTCGAGGAAACGCGGGCGGACGCCCTGGGCCATGGGCATGACGCCACCCAGGCCCTGAAGGAGGCCTTGACCGCTGCCGCCATGTGTCTGTCGGCCATGACCGGTGTCGAAGATTCGGCGGCGCGTGCCGAAATCGAAGCCCTGAACCCCATGAAGCTGCTGGCCGCCTGACCCCCATGAGCGACCTTGCCGCCTTGGCCCAGGAAAAGAAGCGTCTGGACCAGATGCTGGACGACGCCTTGGACCAGTACGCCCTTTACGAAGAGGACATGAACATCCGCTTCAAGACGGCGGACGAAGCCGGGCGGGCCGCCTTGATGGCCGAGCGGGGCGAGGTGGAGGAAAAGCTGGGCATCGTCGCCCTGGTGCTGCGGCTGGACGAGATCCGCGCCGAGATGGAAGCATTGAAAGCTTAAATCCCGGCCCGCATCACCAGGGCGTCCTTGCCGGCGTAATAGCCCTTGCGCAGCCCCACTTGGACGAAGCCCCGCGACAGATAGAGCGCTTGCGCCGCATTATTGTCGGCGGCCACTTCCAAGAACATCATCGCCGCCCCCTGCGCCCGGCTTTCCGCCAAAGCGTGGTCCAGCAGGCGCTGCCCCAGACCGTGGCGGCGCCATGGCGGCAGCACGGCGATGGTCAGGATTTCCGCTTCGTCGCCAGCCACCCGCCACAGCACCATGCCCGCCGGACCGGGGGGCTCGACGGCGGGTGTCAGGGACTGGCCGTCCACGGCGATCACCCCTTCGGTGCCCGGCATGTCCAACAGACCGGCCATGGCGTCGGCCGACCACACTTCGGTAAAGCAAATGGAATGGATGCCCGACAACAACTGGGCATGAACCAGCGAGGCCGGGACCAGCTCGATCACTTGGCCGCACTCATGGTGACGTCGGCGTCGCGCAGATAAAGCGGCTCGGCCGGCAGCACCCGGTCGGGCCAATTCCGGGCCGCCAGTTCCGCCACCAGGGCAGCGTCCACATGGGTGGTTTCGGTCACCTGGGCTTGCGGCAACAAAGCCGCCACCAAGGCGGCGCCGTCGCCCGCCAGCGCCAACGGCCCGGCCATCTGCGCCGCCACCTGTTCCGGCGCCAAAGCCAGGATCGGCCCCAGGGGGCGGGCCTGCGCATCGAAGCGCTGCACCCACAATTCGGCCCGGCGCGAATCCACCACCACCAGGATGTCGCGTCCCTGACGTTGATCCACCGGAACCGCCGCCGCCACCGCATGGGTGGTGGCGATGCCGGCCACCGGCTTGCCCGCCGCCAGGGCCAGGGCACGGGCGGTGGCCAGACCGATGCGGATGCCGGTGAAGGCGCCGGGGCCGACGCTGACCGCCAGCAGGTCCAAGGCGGCGAAATCAGTGCCGGCTGCGGCCATCACCTCGCCTACCATGGGGACCAGAACTTCCGACTGCCCCCGCGCCATGACGGCGAAACGCCGCGCCAAAACAGCGCCGTCGCGCCACAGAGCGACGGAACAGGCCGAACCGGCGGAATCAAGGGCAAGGATCAACATGGTTTTGACCGAATGGTAACCAAAACGGCGGCTATACTGCAAAAGCACCCGCCAAAAGGCCAGCAGCAAAAGAGGATGACATGATTCCGCTTGTCCGCGTCACCCCCGACAGCCACGACGTCATCATCGACCTGCTTTACGCCACCGCCGACAATTTCACCCAAAAGCCGGTCTATGCCGCCCAGGCCGGCTGTTTCCTGAACACCGAGGCGGAACGCCTGCTGTGCCGGACATTGGAACTGGTGCGCCCCTTGGGGCTGAAGCTGAAGATCTTCGACGCCTTCCGCCCGGCCGAAGCCCAATGGGTGCTGTGGAACCACACCCCCGATCCCGGCTTCCTGGCCGACCCGCACCGCGGTTCACCCCACTCCATGGGCGCCGCCATCGACCTGACTCTGGTGGACAGCGAAAGTGGCGCCGAGCTGGACATGGGCACCGCCTTCGACGAGTTCACGCCCCGCTCCCACCACGGCAATCAGGACATTTCCGCCGCCGCCCAACGCAACCGCCATCTGCTGATGGGCGTGATGACCACCGCCGGCTGGGATTTTTATCGAAACGAATGGTGGCACTATCAATTGTTCAATGCGCGGGCCAACCATCCGGTGCTCAGCGATTCGGTGCTGGGGGCCGATCGCATGATGCCCTGAATTCGCCACTTTCCCCTTGTCTTATACCCCCCGCCTTCCCATATCTGGTCCAGGCATGGCGCGGCGCAGCAAACCCTGTTTGCACCGCAGTATTTAGTTAAAATTTTCACTGTTTTCCAACTAATGTTGGACAACGGATACTTCAGATCAGATAGACAGCACCAAAGAAAGCTGCTTTATCTACTTCAGAACATCAGCACGAAAGGGGGTACGCATGAACACCAACGCCTGCACACCCGCCGATCATTCCAGCGATTGCCGCGCGAAAGTTGGGACCCGCTTCCCGCTGGGCGCCAAGATCAAAGCCGGCCCGCAATATCTGGGGAATGACGAGCCCAGCCTGGACGACTTGCTGGGTGACGACGTGCTGAAACGCCTGATGGCCCGTGACGGCGTCGCCGCGGACCAAGTGCGCCAACTGGCCGGCTTTATTCCGAATTAATCCTCGTTTTCCAGCGAGGCGACATGGCGCAGCCCTTCCAGGGCGGTGGCGAACCATGGTTCGCGGGCTTCGTCCTGGGGATGAACCAGCCAGGCCGGACGGCGGAATTCCGGGGCGCCTTCGACGGCGAACAAACGTCCCGCCGCCAGATAGGACCGCACCACCCGCATGGGGAAATAGCCGGCGCCCCCGGACGACAGCACGTATTGCAACCCCAAAGCCCCCAGGCTGACGGTCACCGCCGGTGCCGGCAGGTCGGGGAAGGCCTGGCCGTGGCCCTGGCGGAATTCCGGCCCCCAGTCGACGAAGACGTAGTCACGGTGCCAGCTGTCGCCGGCATCGCGCCGCGACGACACCAGGATCAGGCGTTCTTCCAGCAGTTTTTCGATGTGCAGGCCAGGACGGGCCTGCGGCGAGTACATGACGCCGATGTCCAGCGTGCCTTCACCCAAGCGGCGCATCAGACCGTCGGACAGGCCGACCTCGGCGCGCACCGCCACGTCGGGCAACGCCGTGCGCATCCACGGAATCCACTGTACCAGCAAACGGTCCCACAACGAGAACTGGCCGCCCACGTTCAAGACGGTGCGAAAACCCGGCGGCAGGGCGATTTCCTGACGGGCCTGTTCCCACACCCGGACCATGGCGGCGGCATAGCGACGGAACTGGGTGCCAGCGGCGGTCAATTCGGCGCCGGTCTTCGAGCGCACGAAAAGCGGTCGCCCCAATTCGTCTTCCAGCGCCTTGATGCGCATGGAAACGGTGGATTGGGTGACTTCAAGCCGTTCGGCGGCCTTGTTGAAATTGCCGGTTTCGACGATTTCCAGAAAAGTTCGCGCCAGATCGATGTTCATGGAAGGCCTAAAAACACGTTCGCACTTGCGAAGATTGGCGCCTTCTAACCCAGTCGCGCACAAACATCAACACTTCCAAGAGTGTCGATCAAAAATTCCGATCCGCGCACCGATAAGCGATGGCCAGCAGACACGACAAAGCACCCGCCTTCTGACGAAGGCGGGTGCCGCAAGCAGTTCCCAAAGGCTGATCAGCCGTTGGCGCGAGCCTTGACGTCGCCGCGAGCGCGCTCGGCGTATTCCTTGACCTGGCGTTCCATGGCCTGGAACGCGCCCTTCAAGGCGGCGTAGACGTCTTCGTGTTCGTCGGATTCACGCTTGACCACCAGTTCCTGGCCAGGAACGGTCACGTCAATGCGCACCAGGACGGAATCGCCCTTGTGGTGCAGGTTCGACGAATTCTTATGGTTCGATTCGATGGCAACCCGGCAACCGGTGATGCGGTCGAAGAACTGCTCCAGCTTGGCCACCTTCTCGCGCACGCGGGTTTCAACGGCTTCCGAGTGGTCGATCCCATGAAAGGTGATCTGGAGGGGATTCTGCATGAACGTCTCCTACTTTTTCAAATGTCGCGCCACATCCTTCGGGCGGCGCAACCTCGGCCCGCGCCCGCGGGGCCGCTATACATACCGATTCGCCTTGCAAACGGCAACAGCGAAGGGGGTATCCATTGTTGCTGTTTGCGTGCGGGCTTGCAACCTTATCCGAACACCCTCATATCAGGTCGCCGGCCCGGTCGCGGGCCGCACCGATCAAAACGGCAGCAAGGATGGGAAACAAACGTCATGGCTGAAGAAAAGCGGGAATTTCAGGCGGAAGTCGCCAAGCTTTTGGACATCGTCGTCCACTCGCTTTACTCCAACAAGGAGATCTTCCTGCGCGAGTTGGTGTCCAACGCCTCGGACGCCTGCGACAAGCTGCGTTACGAATCGCAGACCCAGGCGCAGTTGACCGAAGGCGACGCCGAATTCCGGATCCGCGTCATCCCCGACAAGGATGCCGGCACGCTGACCATCGCCGACAACGGCATCGGCATGAACCACGACGACCTGATCGATAACCTGGGCACCATCGCCAAGTCCGGCACCGCCGAGTTCATGAGCAAGCTGTCGGGCGACGCCAAGAAGGACACCAGCCTGATCGGCCAGTTCGGCGTCGGCTTCTATTCCGCCTTCATGGTCGCCGACAAGGTGGTGGTGACCACCAAGAAGGCCGGCGAGAGCCAGGGCTGGCGTTGGGAATCCGACGGCAAGGGCGCGTTCACCATTTCCGAAGCCCCTGACGCCGCCCGTGGCGCCAGCCTGGAACTGCATCTGCGCGAAGACGCCAAGGAATTCCTGGAAACCTTCCGGTTGAAATCCATCATCAAGCGCTATTCGGACCACATCAACATCCCGGTGGTGATGAAGGATGGCGAGACCGAAGAGACGGTCAACTCGGCCTCGGCCCTGTGGACCCGCTCCAAGTCCGACATCACCGACGAGCAGTACAAGGAATTCTATCACCACGTCGCCCACGCTTTCGACGAACCGTGGCAGACCATCCATTACCGCGCTGAAGGCGCCATCGAATATACCGGCCTGCTGTTCGTGCCCGGTTCCAAGCCCTTCGACCTGTTCCAGCCCGACCGCAAGAACCACCTGAAGCTTTACGTCAACCGGGTCTTCATCACCGACGAGGCCGAAGGCCTGTTGCCGCCCTACCTGCGTTTCCTGCGCGGCGTGGTCGACAGCCAGGACCTGCCCTTGAACGTCAGCCGCGAAATGCTGCAGCACAATCCGGTGCTGGCCAAGATCAAGGCCGGCCTGGTGAAAAGGGTGCTGTCGGAACTGAAGAAGAAGGCCGAGAACGACACGGAATCCTATGTCTCGTTCTGGGAAAACTTCGGCCCGGTGCTGAAGGAAGGCATCTACGAGGATTTCGAGCGCAAGACCGACATCGTCGCCCTGTCGCGCTTCAAGACCACCCAAGGGGACGGCTGGTCCAGCCTGGACGACGTGGTGGGCCGCATGAAGGAAGGCCAAGAGGCGATCTATTACGCCACCGGCGATTCGGTGGAGGCCTTGAAGAAAAGCCCGCAACTGGAAGGCTTCCTGGCCAAGGGCGTGGAAGTGCTGCTGCTGACCGACCCCATCGACGAATTCTGGGTGCCGGCGGTGGGTGAATGGGCCGGCAAGAAGCTGGTGGCGGTCACCGATTCCAGCGCCGACCTGTCGGCGGTCAAGGCCGATCCGGAAACCGAGGCCGCCAAGCCCCAGGCCGTCGAATCCGCCAGCCTGGACACCCTGATCGCCGCGCTGAAGCTGAATTTGGGGGAAAGCGTCAAGGATGTGCGGGTGTCCGACCGCCTGACCGCCTCGGCGGTCTGCCTGGTGGCCGACCAGGGCCAGATGAGCCTGCATCTGGAAAAGCTGCTGAAGGCCCACAAGCAGGTGGACCACGACACCCCGCGCATCCTGGAAATCAACCCGCGCCACGGCCTGATCAAGGCTTTGGCCGACCGGGTCAAGTCGTCGGGCCGTGAAGCCGTCGAGGACGCGTCCTGGCTGCTGTTGGACCAGGCCCGCATCGTCGAAGGCGAGATGCCCGCCGACCCGGTGGAGTTCACCCGCCGACTGGCGGCGATGATGGAAAAGGGCGTGGCCTAAACAAAAAGCCCGGGGAAACCCGGGCTTTTTAATGTTCACACCTCGATCATGTGCAGCATGTGGCCGTCGGCGGCGAAACACGCCGCCGTCAGCTTGCCACCCAGGCCGCAGCCGGAATCCAGGGTGGCGGTGAAGGCGCCGGTACGCACGCCGCCACGGCGGCGGTCGGAACCACGCACCACCAGACGGTACGAGCCATAGGGGCTGTCCATCAACTCGAACCCCGAAGACCCCCACCAGAAAGCGTCCAGCTGGGCGGAAAGCGGGCGAGTGGGGTCGATGCCGGCATTGACGAACAGCAGGGAATCGTCGTCGGTGAAGGCGGCATGTTTCAACACGCTCATCAGCGTGGTGTGGCCGTCGATCAGGCGCATGTTCTGGCGCAGTTGCGACGTCCACTTGGTCAGGCTGCCGATGCCGTCGCGGGCCGCCAGCATGCCTTCCTCGGCGGAACCGCCATAGGCGGCCAACGTCGGGCCGATCCCGTGGTCGACCAGCCATTTCAAGACTTCCACCGGATTGGGGGCAAAGGACAGCTGCAGCAATTTCTGCCACATCTCTTCCTGGGCGCCGCGCAGGAAGATGATGTCGTCCACCTCGACCCCGGGCTGGGCCAGAAAAGCCCGCCGATAGGTCAGCACTTCGTCCACCGCGCCGCGCACGTCGGGGCCATAGCCGAGAATGTCGCCCAGATAGACGATCTGGTCACCCGGCTTCATCAATTCGGACAAAGAGGTATGCAAAGCCTTCAGGCGCGTCACCTCGCCGTGGATGGCCCCCACCGCCCAGATGCGCCCCGATCCCCGAAGGGTGGCGAAAACGTTGGTTTCAGTCAAATTGGCAGCCATGCCGTGAGAATCCTGCTTGCAAGCCCCGGCATGGTCGCAGGCGAGACGGAATCCGTCAACGCCCGCGATAAAAAACGCGGCTTGCGAGAGCGATCCCGCAAGCCGCGTTGAAAAAATGCAGCGACTTAGGCCGCGTCCAGCAGTTCGGACAGCTTGGCGGTCGCGGCTTCGGCGTCGATGCGTTCCACCGCCGCCAATTCGGCGGCCAGACGTTCCAGCGCCGCTTCGTAAATTTGGCGTTCGCTATAGGACTGGTCGGGCTGGTTGGCGTTGCGGTGCAGGTCTCGCACCACTTCGGCGATGGAGACCGGATCACCCGAATTGATCTTGGCTTCGTATTCCTGGGCGCGGCGGCTCCACATGGTGCGCTTGATCTTGGCGCGCCCCTTCAAGGTGGAAAGCGCGGTGTCCATGACGGTCCGCGACGACAGCTTGCGCAGCCCCGACTTGGTGGCCTTGGCCACCGGGACGCGCAAGGTCATACGATCACGGTCGAAAGTGATGACGAACAATTGCAGCTTCATGCCGCCGATTTCCTGGTTCTCGATAGCCATCACCTGGCCGACGCCATGGGTGGGGTAGACCACAAAATCACCTTCGGCGAAAGAAACGCTCGACATTTGCACTCTTCCTTGCTGGCCCGCCAAGGAACGGAAACGGGTGGTCGGCTTACGACGAAACGCAGAAGCCGATTCCAGCCGCGTCCAGTGACCGGCGGTTGATCAGTCAATCCATTTGCACACACGGGGACGGGCACGGTGCCCACAGGCTCCCCAGAGCCAAAGACGCCGAGTCAATTCAAACCCTTAGGGGCTGGCTCGGCGGACTGGCTCTTATAGCATGACGGCTTGATGAAAGCACGGCAAAAAGCCCGGCTCCACCTTTCGGGTGGGCCGGGCTGGTTTGCAAAAACCGGGTGACTGAAAGGGATCAGACGGTACCCTTGCCGGGATTGGGCGACAGCAATTCGGCCTTGCCGGGCTTGCCCTTCCACTCGTCGGCATCGGCCGGCGCATCGCCCTTGCGGGTGATGTTGGGCCACTGGCCGGAATAGTCGCGGTTCATCTGGGCCCAAGCGGTGGCACGATCGTCGGAATCGGGGAAGATGGCCTCGGCCGGGCATTCCGGCTCGCACACGCCGCAATCAATGCATTCGTCCGGGTTGATCACCAGGAAGTTTTCACCTTCGTAGAAGCAGTCGACGGGGCAAACTTCCACACAATCCTGGTACTTGCACTTGATGCAGTTCTCGGTCACCACATAGGCCATGATCGACTCCGGGTCAAAAACGCCAAATCACTGAATTCCCAAGCGAGCCATCACCCTTTTGCGGGCGGCGCCGGCATCCTGATCGGGAACATGGATCAGGCCGGCGATCCGGCGAACCAGATTGGCTTCGTAATCGTGCAACTGGCCATCGGCATAGGCCACATCCCACAACATTTCAATCATTCGGATACGATCGTCGAAATCGAACCCGTCCTTGATGGTCTTGGCGAAGCCCGACAACTCGACCGATTGCGCCGCCAATTGGCTGGCCTCGGCTAACAGATCGGCCGCCTCGGTGTCGCTCAGACTGAAATGGCGCGCCAGCACCTGGATGATGCGCAACCTTTCCACCTGGTCCACCTGGCCGTCCATGGACGCCGCCTCGACCAACACCGCCGCCGCCGCCAATTGCAGACGGCGCCCCTGCTCCATCACCGCGGAGCCGGAAAACAGCAGGTCGCGCAGACGCCCGAACATGGCCTTCTCGCCTTGAAAAACCGGGGGAAGGCTTAGCACAGCCTTCCCCCGGCAACAACCCTGATGCACGCATGGTTTAGCGAAGTATGGCCCGCTTACGCCAGACCACCCCACCAAGCCCGAGCGGCGCCTGGAGTCGGAGACGTGTGCTCCGCACACAGCCGCCCGGCACGGGTGGCCTTCGGCCCAAACCACCCTACAGCGTGTTGCGCAGCTTCACCGGATTGCGCTTGCGCCGCGCCACCAGATTGAGGGTCTCGACCAGCACCGAGAAGCCCATGGCGAAGTACAGATAGCCCTTGGGAATGTGGAAGCCCAAGCCGTCGGCGATCAGCGCCATGCCCACCAGCAACAGGAAGGACAGCGCCAGCATCTTGACGGTGGGATGGGCCGAGACAAAGGCCGACAGCGGCCCCGAGGCCACCAGCATGACGATGACGGCGATGATGACGGCGGCCACCATCACCCCCAGGTGGTCGACCATGCCGACAGCGGTGATCACCGAATCCAGCGAGAAGACGATGTCCAGGATGCCGATCTGAATGATGGTCGAGACGAAGCCGGCGGCCACCGCCTTGCCGGTGCCGTGGGCGTCGTCTTCCTCACCTTCCAGCGATCCATGGATTTCGTGGGTGGCCTTGGCCAGCAGGAACAGGCCGCCGCCGATCAGGATGATGTCGCGCCACGACACCGCATGGCCCATCAGGGTGAACACCGGATCGACCAGACCGACGATCCATGACAGCGACGCCAGCAAAGCCAGCCGGGTCAACAGCGCGAAGGCCAGCCCCAGCTTGCGGGCCTGCGGGCGCTGGGCCTCGGGCAGACGATCGGACAAAATGGTCAGGAACACCAGGTTGTCGATGCCCAGCACGATTTCCAGGGCCGCCAGGGTCAACAGGCTGATCCACAATTGCGGGTCGCTAAGCCATTCCATCATCGTTCACCTTATGCGAGAAAGCGCCGGCATGTAGGTCAGACCACCACCATTCCAAGTGCTAAGCGCGATTTTTCCGAATAAAGCGGAAAAATATCGGGTCGCGACCGGCCAGACATTTCTGTTCATAGCGGGTGGCCGGCCAATCGTCGGGCAGGGTCGGACGGTCGCTGGTCACCTGGGCCTCGGCAAAATCGGGGTGGGCGCGCAACTGCTCGGTCGCCCAGTCCTGATAGACGGGATCGTCAGACGCCACCCGCAATTCGGCGCCGTCGGCCATCACTCGGGCCAGGGCATCCAGATTGTCTCGGCCGATGAAACGGCGTTCGGCATGGCGCTTTTTCGGCCAGGGATCGGGAAACAGCACGAAGACGCGGCCGATGCTGGCCTCGGGCAGGCCGGGCAGCAATTGGCGGACGTCGTCGGGATAGATGCGGACATTGTCGATCTCCGAACCCGACAGGTGGCCCAACAGGCTGGCGATGCCGTTGTTGAACGGTTCCGAGCCGATGATGCCGATATGGGGATAAAGACGGGCTTGCGCCGCCACATGCTCGCCACCGCCGAACCCCACTTCCAGCCAGACCTGGCTGACCGGACGGGGAAACAGCGTCTTGGGGTCGAGCGAGGGATCGCCCTGCCCCGGAGCCGTGACGGCCAACCGGGGCAGCAACGTTTCCATCAGACCTTGGGCGGTGCGCCGCAGCGACTTGCCGCGGCGCCGGCCGAAAAAGCGCGGCTTGTCGTCAGCCGGCCTGAAGCCTTCGCCCTTGGTCATCACGCACCGAAAGCGCGCTTGAGCTGATCGACCAGATCCAGCTTTTCCCACGAGAAGCCGCCATCGGCGTCGGGGTTGCGGCCGAAATGGCCGTAAGCGGCGGTGCGGGCGTAGATGGGCTTGTTCAGACCCAGATGGGTGCGGATGCCACGCGGGCTCAGGTCCATCAGTTCCTGCAGGGTCTTGGACAGCTTGTCCTCGTCTACCTGGCCGGTGCCGTAGGTGTCCACGTAAACCGACAGCGGCTTCGAGACGCCGATGGCGTAGGACAGCTGGATGACGCAGCGTTCGGCCAGACCGGCGCCGACCACGTTCTTGGCCAGATAGCGGGCGGCGTAAGCGGCCGAACGGTCGACCTTGGTCGGATCCTTACCCGAGAAGGCGCCGCCGCCATGGGGAGCCGCGCCACCATAGGTGTCGACGATGATCTTGCGCCCGGTCAGACCGGTGTCACCATCGGGACCGCCGATGACGAAACGGCCGGTGGGGTTGACGTAGAACTGGTCGTCCGACGGCATCCAGCCTTCCGGCAGCACGTTCACCACGTGGGGGCGGACGATTTCCTTGATGTCGGCGGCCGACAGGCCGTCCACATGCTGGTGCGACACCACCACCGAGGTGGCGCGGACCGGCTTGCCGTCACGATATTCCAGGGTCACCTGGCTCTTCGAATCGGGCAGCAGCTGGGGGGCGGCGCCGGAATGGCGGGCTTCGGCCAGCGACTTCAGGATCTCGTGCGAATAATAGATGGGCGCCGGCATCAGGGTCGGCGTTTCGGTGGTGGCGTAACCGAACATGATGCCCTGGTCGCCGGCACCTTCGTCCTTTTCACCGGCGGCGTCGACGCCGACGGCGATGTCGGCCGACTGGGCGTGGACATGGTTCAGCACGGTGGCGTTCTTCCAGTGGAAGCCATCCTGTTCGTAGCCGATTTCCTTGACCGCGTGACGGGCCAGATCTTCCATCAGGGCCGGGGTCACCGAAGCCGGTCCGCGCACTTCGCCGGCCAGCACGATCAGGTTGGTGGTCACCAGGGTCTCGACCGCCACACGCGCATGGGGATCGGCGCCCAGGAAGGCGTCGACGACGGCGTCGGAGATACGGTCGGCAACCTTGTCGGGGTGGCCTTCGGAAACGGATTCAGAGGTAAACAGGAAGTTCTTTTTGGACACGGGCAAGCCCTCCTAGTTCCAAGCCTTGTGGACCAGGGGCATCCGAAATGGTCAGCCATCGCGATGCACCCACTTAGCCGGTCTTTAACGTGGCGGCAAGCGGTCACAAATCTCCACGCCGGGAACGCAGTCCCGGGCCGTTCTTGTGGCAGGCCCCTTGGCCTGCCGTCAAGGGCAATCGTGCGCGCCGCCCCTGCGGCACGCTCATTCCCCTGTGACGGACGTGGTTTTATTCGGCCATGTCGGCCAAGGCCTTGGCCAATTCGTAGACGCGCTTCCTGACCTGCGGGTCACTGATGCGGTAATAGGCGCGAACCAGTTCCAGGGTCTCGCGCTTGGCCATGGGATCGTGCTCGAAATGGGCCGGAGCTTCCTGCAACTCGGTCAGGCCGATGATCTGGGCCGGGCTTTGCGTCTTCAGTTCGTCATTCATGTCGTCGAAGAAGAAGCTGACCGGAACATCCAGAACCCGCGACAGATCATAAAGCCGCGAGGCCCCCACCCGGTTGGCGCCGCGTTCGTACTTCTGCACCTGCTGGAAGGTCAGGCCCAGGGCCTCGCCCAGCTTTTCCTGGCTCATGCCCAGCAGCGTGCGGCGCAGACGGACCCGTGTCCCCACATGCACGTCGATGGGATTGGGCTTGCCTGACGGCATACGCCCACGGGACGAACCCTTGCGCGGGGCGGCTTTTTCCTTGCGTGGTGTCTGGGCCATGTTTCCGTCCAGGAATTCTGCGAGATCAGGACAAGTCTTATCCTGACCGCATTATGGCCCCCGTTGTATGCAAGTCAATCGGGAGCTTCTGATAAATTTCATCCCGCTTAGCGGAAATCAATCACGCACACTTCGCAAAAGACCGCCAAAAACACCCAAGAGTAGCAAAACAATCGAAAGGGATATCGGGACGATATTTCCCCAACGTCCGTATACAGTTGCAGCCACCGGCTTCGGCAATTCTCCATCCAGCACACCACGTTCATTCAACCCCAGGCGGTATAACTCGCGCCCCAAGGGATCGATGATGGCGGAGATGCCGCTATTGGCCGACCGCACCAGCGGCAGCCCTTCCTCGACGGCGCGCATGCGGCCGGCGGCCAGATGCTGGTGCGGGCCGGCGGACTTGCCGAACCAGGCGTCGTTGGTCAGCGTCAGCAACCATTGCGGCCGGTTGCCATGTTCGGCCACCGCGCCGGGAAACACCGCTTCATAACAGATGAACGGCCCCACCGGCGGCAGGGTGGGAATGTCCAAGGTCCGTGGACCGGGACCGGCTGAAAAGTCGGTGCCGCCGGCGGTCAGCTTGGCGATGGGCAAAACCCCGCGCAGCGGCACGTATTCGCCGAACGGAACCAGATGCGCCTTGTCGTAGGTTCCCAGGACCTGACCGGCTGCGTCGATGGCCATCAGGCTGTTCCACAGGCCGAAAGGCTCGACCCCTTGCGGGGTGACGCGCGGCGCGCCGGCCAGGATGACCCCGCCAGGGGGCACGACCGAGGCCACCAGGGCCCGGGCCTGCACGTCCAGGTTCAGGAAGAACGGCGCCGCCGTTTCCGGCCACACCACATGGGTCACCTTGTCATAGCCGGGGCCGCGGGTCAGTTCCACATGGTCCAGCAGCTGGCTTTGCCGCAGATCGTCACGCCACATGTGGCGCTGGGCGATGGCGGCTTGGACCAGCCGCAGACGGATGCCGGGAACCATTTCGGTGGGATGAGCGGCCAAGCGCAGCGTGCCAAAGGCGGCGCCCCCCACCAGCAGAACGGCGACCAGCCCCAGCGCCACCCGACGCTGAGTCACGGTGATGAAGTCGGCCAGCACCGCCGGAAGAGCGAAAACCAGGATGGTGAAGCCGCACAATCCGAACACGCCGACAAGCGAAGCCAATTGCAACACGCTGGGCACCGCGTCCCACACCGAGCCCAAGGGGTTCCACGGAAAACCGCTCAAGAACCACGACCGCACCCATTCCATGAAGGTCCAGGCCCCGGCCAGGACCACAATGCGGAAGATGCCGGTGCTGCGGGTCAGGTGGGTGACCAAGGTCGCCACGCCGATGAACACCGCTTGCACGGCGCCCAGACCCAAAGTGGCGAAGGGGATCATCCAGGCGAAGCGTTCGGGATCGACCAGCATGGCGTTGCCGATCCAGTAAAAGCCGATGGCGTACCACGCCCAGGCCCACCACCAGCCGACGGCGAAGGCGGAACGGCGGGTCGCCGCCCCTTCCAACACCCAGACCAAACCACTGAGCGACGGCAACAGAACCACCAGCCATCCCAAAGGCGGCAGCGACAACGTCGCCAAGGCCCCCAGCAGCATCAGGACGCCGAACCGCCGCCATCCGGTCAGCCCGGCCAAGCGGCTGGCCATGCGCCCCAGCCCCCCCAGCCCCGAGGGCGTGCCCCGCCATTGGTTGTTGGCCGCCAGCGCCCCGATCACGATTGGTCGCCGGCTTCGGCGGCGGTCAGGCGGCGCACCCGCAGCGACTTGATGCGGCGGGGATCGGCATCCACCACCTCGAATTCCAGACCCGAGGAATGCACGATCAGTTCTCCTCGCGACGGGATGCGTCCGGCGACGAAGAAGACCAGCCCGCCCAGGGTGTCCACTTCCTCGCGTTCTTCTTCGGTCAACACCGGCCCCAGGACGTCTTCGAATGCCTCGATGGGGGTGCGGGCGTCGGCGACCACCACGCCGTCGGGACCGATACTCATGTCGGGTTCGGCTTCCTGGTCGTGTTCGTCCTCGATCTCGCCGACGATCTGTTCCACCAGATCCTCGATGGTCACCAATCCGTCGATACCGCCATATTCATCCACCACCAGCGCCATGTGGGTACGCTTCAGGCGCATTTCCAACAGCATGTCGGTGACCCGCATGGCCGGCGACACGAACAGCACCCGGCGCATGATGCGCGACAATTGGAACGGCTTGTCGATACGGGTGGACACCAGCACGTCCTTGATGTGGACCATGCCGACGATGTCGTCCAAGGTGCCGCGATGCACCGGCAGCCGCGAATGGCCGCAGCGACAGAACAATTCGGTCAGGTCTTCCAGGCTGACCCCGTCTTCGATGCCGACGATGTCGGCACGCGGCACCATCACGTCATAGGCGGTGACGTCGCGTAAGTGCAGGATGTTGCCAAGAAGAATGCGTTCGTGATCGTCGATGGGGATGGAATCGTCGCGGTCGTCGATCAGGTCTTCCAGCGCCTCGCGCACCGATTCGCCGCCCTTGGTCCGCCGCAGCATGCGGACCCAGCCGCGGACCACGTCTATCAGCGAATCGTCGGACAGGCCGTGGACGACTTCGCCGCTTGCCCCGCCTTCGCGGGCACCTTTAGCGATTGCCCCGCCTTCGCGGGCACCTTTAGCGATTGCCCCGCCTTCGCGGGGCGGGCGACTATGAGGTTCCCCGTTCATGATCCCTGCCCCTCTCCCTCGGCATACGGATTGTCGATACCGAAAGCGGCCAGGATGCGCGTTTCCAGACGCTCCATCTCTTCCGCCTCGGCCTCGTCTTCTTCGTGGTCCCAGCCCAGCAGGTGCAGCACGCCATGCACCACCAGATGGGCGGTGTGATGGGCCAGGGTCTTGCCCTGCTCGGCGGCTTCGCGGGCACAGGTTTCATAGGCCAGGATGATGTCGCCCAGCAAAATGGGGGCGCCGACCACGACGGGCGCGTCGTCGTCGTCCAAGGCGGCGAAGGACAGCACGTTGGTGGGCTTGTCCTGGTTGCGGTAGTCGCGGTTCAGCTCCCGCACCGCCGCGTCGCTGGTCAACACCACGCTGATTTCCACGCTGGGGCCGTCCAGGTCGCCAGCCGCCTGTCCGATGGTCGCCGCCGCCATGGTCCGGCACAGTTCCTCGGCGCCGGGCAAAGCCGTGGTCCAGGCCTCGTCCTCGATGGAAACGGCGACGTCGATTTCAGCGGTGCTCAAAGCGGTTCTCCCCTGGCGGCCTTGCGCTCGCGCTCGGCCCGGTCATAGGCGCGGACAATGCGGGTGACCAGATCGTGGCGGACCACGTCGCGGTCGGTGAAAGTGATGAAGGACACGCCGGGAATACCGTCCAGGGTTTCCAGCGCGTCACGCAGGCCCGACTTGGTGCCCGGCGGCAGGTCGGTCTGCGACAGGTCACCGGTGATCACCATGCGTGAATTCTCGCCCAGGCGGGTCAGGAACATCTTCATCTGCATGGCCGAGGTGTTCTGCGCCTCGTCCAAGATGATGAAGGAATTGGCCAGGGTGCGGCCACGCATGAAGGCCAGCGGCGCCACTTCGATCTCGCCCGCCGCCAGTTTCTTCATCACCTGGTCGCCGGGCAGCATGTCGTGCAGGGCGTCGTAAAGCGGCCGCAGATAGGGATCGACCTTTTCCTTCAGGTCGCCGGGCAGGAAGCCCAGACGTTCGCCCGCCTCCACCGCCGGACGCGACAGGATGATGCGGTCCACCTCGCCCCGCAGCATCATGGACACCGCCTTGGCCACCGCCAGATAGGTCTTGCCGGTGCCGGCCGGGCCACAGCCGAAAACCAGCGGGCACTTTTCCAGCGCCATCAGATAGTCGGCCTGGGTCGGCGTGCGCGGGGCGATATGACGCTTGCGGGTGCGCAACACCAGATCGTCGGCGCTGGATTTGGGTTCGGTCATGCGGGTGGCGGCGTCCACGTCGGCGGTTTCCAGGTGGCCCTGGCGGCTGGCCAGGGCGTAAAGGTCGTCCAGCACGCGGGCGGCTTCCGCCGTCGATTCCGGAGTGCCGGAAATGCTGACCGAATTGCCCCGGGCGTTCAGCGCCACCCCCAGCAGGTGTTCCAGCCGGTCCAGGTTGACGTTGTGGGGACCGAACAGCACTTGCGACAGGGCATTGTTGTGGAATTCGCGCACCAGGGTGGTTTGTCGGGGCGCCGCCTCGCTCACGCGCGTTTCCTTTCCGCCTGGATGACCACGCCCTTCAAGCTGCGCGGATGGATTTCAGTGATGCGCACCCGCACCAATTGGTCGCGCAGATGGGCGACGTCGTCCACATGGACCGGCTGCATATAGGGCGAGCGGCCGATCAACTGGCCTTCGTACTTGCCCGAACGGTCCAGCACCACATCCATTTCCCGGTCCAGGCAGTCGGCGTTGAAGCGGTCGGTCTGGGCCTGCAGCAGGTCCTGCAATTGGGTCAGACGGGCTTCCTTGACCTCTTCCGCCACCTGGTTGGGCATGGCGGCCGCCGGCGTGCCGGGGCGGGCCGAATACTTGAAGGAATAGGTGTTCACGAAGCCGACACGGCGCACCATGTCCAAGGTGTCTTCGAAATCGGCGTCGGTTTCGCCGGGAAAGCCGACGATGAAATCCGACGACAGCGCCAGATCGGGCCGGGCGGCGCGCAGCTTTTCCACCAGCCGCAGATAGGTTTCGCGGTCGTGCTTGCGGTTCATGGCTTCCAAAATGCGATCCGAGCCGCTTTGCAGCGGCAGATGCAGGAACGGCATCAACTTGTCCACCTCGCCATGGGCGGCGATCAGGTCGTCGTCCATGTCGCGGGGATGCGACGTGGTGAAGCGGATGCGTTCCAACCCGTCGATCTTGGCCAACTGGCGGATCAGCCCGCCGAACCCCATGGCGTCGCCGTGCCAGGCGTTGACGTTCTGGCCCAACAGGGTGATCTCGACCACGCCCTGGTCCACCAACGTCTTCGCCTCGTCCAGGATCGCCGCCAGGGGACGCGAATATTCGCCGCCACGGGTATAGGGAACGACGCAGAAGGTGCAGAACTTGTCACAGCCTTCCTGCACCGACAAAAACGCCGCCGGACCGTCGGCGCGGGCGTCGGGCAGGGAATCGAATTTCGGTTCCGCCGGGAATTCGGTGTCCAGCACGGCGTTGCCGGCCCTGGACGCCATCGCCACCATTTCCGGCAGCCGGTGATAGGTCTGCGGCCCCAGCACGATGTCGACGAAGGGGGCGCGGCGCAGGATTTCCTCGCCTTCCGCCTGGGCGACGCAGCCGGCCACCGCGATGATCAGCCGGCCGTCGCGTTCGGTCTTGATCTGGCGCAGCCGTCCCAGTTCCGAGAACACTTTCTCGGACGCCTTTTCGCGGATGTGGCAGGTGTTCAAGATGACCATGTCGGCATCGTCGGGCGAGGTGCCGGGGCCATAGCCAAGGGGCGCCAGGACGTCGGCCATGCGGGCCGAGTCGTAGACGTTCATCTGGCAGCCATAGGTCTTGACGAAAAGTTTCTTGGTCAATGCCGTCCGCCCGCGGCCCTTTCGCCGCCGGCGCTTCCAATGACAAAAATGGGGGTCCCGACGCGGAGCCGCCCTTCACACGATCCAGAAGCTAGCATTCCTGCCCCAAGAGTCAAGATATCCACAGGTTGAAACCTCAATGCGCCGCCCGCACCGGGCCATCCAGGCGTCCGGCCAGGGCCATCACCACCCCTTGCGCCACCACGTCGTGGCAATGGTTGGACAGCCCCTTGCGGTCGGCGAAATCCGTCAGGGACACCGGCGGGTGGAAGACCACCTCGACCTGCGCCTCGCCCAGGCCCAGGGCATCCAGCAGATGACCGGCCAGGGTCATGTCGCCATACCAGGCGTAATAGGGCCGCAGCGCCCGGCTGACCGGCATGCCGTCCAAGCGGGTATAGGCGATGGAAAACGGCTGCACCGGCAACGGCAAGCCGTCGGGACCGGACATTTCCGCCACCGCGAACAGCGAGCTTTTGAACGCCAGCACCCGGTTGCCGTCGTTGGAGGTGCCTTCGGGGAACAAGATCAGCGAATCGCCCGCCGCCAGACGCCGGGACAGGCTGTCGCGTTCGCCCGCCGCGCCGCCGCGCTTCCTGGCCACGAAGACGGTGCGCGCGATGCGGGCCAGAAAGCCGAAACCGGGCCAACCCGCCACTTCCGCCTTGGCGACGAAATTGGCCTTGATGACGCTGCCCAGGATGATGATGTCCAGATAGCTGGCGTGGTTGCCCACGTAAAGCACCGGATGGGCGCTTTCCACCATGTCGCCGCGCACCTTGACGGTGAAGCCGCAGATGCGGGTCACCACCTTGAAATACCGCCGCGTATAGCCGGCGCAAAGCCGCGAGCCCGCAGCCAACAGCACCAGATAGGGCGGCATGGCCAGCAAGGTCCACAGCACGAAGCCGAAAAAGCGGACGAAGGCGACGAAGCGGTTGGTCATGACGCCGGCTTCACGATCCCTGGGGGTCGCGGGCGGTGCGGTCGTAATGCTTGGCATATTTGGCGGTCACCAGTTCGGTCTTCACCATGACGCAGACATCGGTGGTGTTGAACTGATGGTCGATGACCGCACCTTCGCCGACGAAGCCGCCCAGCCGCAGATAGCCCTTGACCAAAGGCGGCAGCGAGGCCAGGGCGCGACGCGGGTTCAGGTCGTCCTGGGGCACCAGGTTCATGTCCACGTACAGGCTGTCCAGGGCGCGGGGGCGGATTTCCTCGGGCGCCAGATGGAAATGATGCAGATAGGACAGCTGCGTCGCCAAGGCCGCCGGATCGGTGCCCGGCAACGAGGCGCAGCCGAACATCAGGTCGACGCCGTGTTCCCAGACGTAGTTGGCGATGCCGCCCCACATGATCTGCATGGTGGTGCCGGTGCGGTAATCCTTGTCGACGCAGGACCGGCCCAATTCCATGAAGTTGCCGCCCTTGGCCAAAATCTTGGCGATGTCGTATTCGCTGGCGGTATAGAAACGGCCATGGGCCTCGCCCACCGAACGGCGGATCAGGCGATAGGTTCCGACCACCGCCTTGCCGCCCTTGCCGCGTTCATGGTCCAGCACCAGCAGATGGTCGCAGACGGAATCGAAATCGTCGAAATCCGATTGCCGCGCCGCCATGTCCGAGGTGGGCTTGGCCCCCATCTCGTCATAGAACACCCGATAGCGCAGCGCCTGGGCGGCAACGATTTCTTCCTCGTTGGCGGCCAGACGAACCTCAAGGCGCGATTCGGCGCCCTGGCCTTCGGTCTCGTCGGAACTCATTGATCCTCGCCTGTCAAACCTGGCGCGGGAAACCCCCATCGCCCCTTAGGCTATTTGTCGTCGGATTCGGCGCCCGAAGTCAACGGAACTCCGTACAGCTCCAGCCGATGACCGACCAGACGAAAGCCGAACTTGCGGGCGATCTCGCGCTGCAACGCCTCGATCTCGGGGCTGGTGAACTCGATCACCCGCGCCGAGTTGACGTCGATCAGATGGTCGTGATGTTCGCTGGGCGCTTCTTCGTAACGGGCGCGGCCGTCGCCGAAGTCATGACGCTCCAGGATGTTTTCCTCTTCGAACAGGCGCACCGTGCGATAGACGGTGGCGATCGAGATGCGGGGATCCTGGGCGGTGGCCCGGCGATACACTTCTTCCACATCGGGATGGTCGTCGGCTTCCGACAGAACGCGGGCGATGACCCGGCGTTGGTCGGTCATCTTCATGCCCTTGTCGATGCAGCGCTGCTCGATACGCGAAACCATGGCGGTCCTTCGTCTTCCTTGATGGCGCCTGATCATAAACCAAAGGCGCCGCGAGCGGAATGCCCCCGGCGCCCTTAAAATATTTATGGTTGTTAGGCTTGTCCGCACGCCCCATGCCGGGGAAGCGGGCCAAAGGCCACCCCGTTCCGGGGCCGCTCAGGCGCCGCGCGGGCTTTTGCCCGGCACCTGAAAACCTAGGTCCGGCGAACCGGCCGCTTGCGCGGCTTGGTGCCCAGGCCGATCTTCTTGGCCAGCGACGAACGATGCGCGGCGTAGTTGGGGGCGACCATGGGATAATCGGCCGGCAGACCCCAGCGGTCGCGGTATTCTTCCGGGCTCATGTTATAGGCGGTCTTCAGGTGGCGCTTCAGCATCTTCAGCTTCTTGCCGTCCTCAAGACAGATGATGTAATCGGGATGCACCGACTTCTTCACCGCCACCGCCGGCTGCGGGCGTTCGGGGGCCGAAGGGGCGCTGCCGACAGAGGCCAGCGTACGATACACTTCGTTGATCAGCTGCGGCAGGTCAGCCACGGCGACGGTATTGTTGGCGACGTGCGCAGCCACGATCTCGGTGGTCAGGGACAGCAGGTCGCTGGTGTTCGAACGCTCCGACATTTAAGAGCAGGCCTCCGGTTAAGATCAATGTGGCCTATATAGTTCCTTCTTCTTTATACAGCAATATCCATTAGCAAGAACCCAAGTGGCGAAAAACGCATGACTGAACAAATAGACCATCAGCTTGACATAACCAGCGACGTCTGCCCCATGACTTTCGTCCGGGCTAAATTGCTGATCGAGAAAATGTTGCCCGGTAAGGTCGCGGAAATTCGATTGAAAGGTTCCGAACCTTTGAACAATGTTCCGCGTTCCCTGACGGAATTAGGCCATGAAATCCTTTCCATGAACCGTGAAGAGGGCGAATCCGATACGGGCGTCCATCGCTTGGTGGTTCGCAAGAAATAAGCTTGGCCTGTTTTTTGATTTCAATCAAAACAGGCCGCGCATACACGGCTTGTCCTGGTGCGAAAAAGACAAAGCCGTGTCATCCGGCCGTCCCGAACAGGTCGCGAACCACTTGCCCCAGCAAGCGGGTGAAACGGGGATCGTCAAGCCCCTGAACCTTGGCCACCCAGCCCTGGACCGAACCCAGCATGCCGTTCTTGTCGCAGAACGCCGCCAGCACGGTGATTTTTTCGCCGGGCTGGGCGGCGGTGGCGACCGGACCGCCGCACAAATCCCGCGGATCGGTGTTGGCCGGCGGATTGAAGGCCAGCACCACCTTGAATTCCGGCCTGGCCGCCTGATCACGGTGCGCGGTCATCACCAGTTGGCGGCCCACCAATTGATTGGTCATGGCCGCCGCCACCTTGTCGCCCCATTCCCCGTCGGCATCGGCGAAGGGGCGGCCGTGAATCTCGACCCAAAGCGGCCCATTGGCGCTGGCGTGAACCATGGTGCTCCACAGCGCCGCGCTGCGCCAGCCGCCCGGAACCGTCGAAGGCCCATCCTCGCATGCCGCGGTCAAGGCCGCCATCATCGCCGCCCCCACCGACATGATTTTCTTGAACATTCAAGTACTCCGCTTGGGTTTTGCCGCAGGCCAAGAATAACACGGATACAATGGCTTTATGACTGACGCTTGATCCGGCGCAAGTGTGTTGCGCACATCGGGTAAGGGCTGTATCTTTATTATCAGATGTATAAATAACCATGATCGGGATGTCATTCGGTGGAAGCCAAAAGCACCAATATCCTGATCGTCGATTCCAGCGGCCACATCCGCCGTCTGGTGGCGACCCTGATGGCGGCCCTGGGTATCCGCGCGTGCGCCGAAGCCCGCGACGTCGGCCAAGCCGTCGCCCAAACCATCAAGCACCAGCCCGACCTGATCATCCTGGGCCTGGGCAGCGATGCCACCGAAGCCCTGTTGTTCGTCCACCGCCTGCGCCGCGCCGAATTCGGCAACAAGGCCATTCCGGTCCTGGGCATTTCTGCCAGCACCCATCACGCGGTGCTGGAAATGGCCTGGGAAGCCGGCGTCGACGACGTGGTGGGCAAACCCATCTCGGCCATCGAACTGATGCAGCGCGCCGGCGCCCTGCTGGTGCCGCCGGAACGCCAACAAAGCCAGTCACGCTCGGCGGCGGAATGATCGAAGGCGACGAGGACTCGTTTCTGGATCCTGTCGCCCTGGCCCGGGCCGAAGCTGCTTTGCACAATCTGGCCGCCGAATATCCCCACCGGCTGGAAGCCGACCTGACCCAGGCCGACGCCTGTCTGGCCGCCCCCGCTGACATCGACCGGCTTTACACCATCCTGCACGACATCAAGGGGCAGGCCGGGACTTTCGGCTACCCCCTGGTCGGCGCCATCGCCCAACGCCTGTGCCTGGGCATCAAGGAGGGACGGGCCGATCAGGCCTGGCTGGAACTGGGCGTCACCCTGATCCGAAACGCCGCCGGCACCCCCAACCACGACGCCCCGCACGCTTTGCTGACGCGGCTTGATTGATCCGCTGGGAAAACCCCCCATACTATAGGGGGTTCGCTTTTCAGCCGGGATTCCCCATGACGCTCTTACGCCTGACCGCCGCCGTCGCCTTTGCCGCCGTTCTTGCTGCCCCCGCCTGGGCTCAATCGGTGCCCAGCTCGCGGGCGCAGATCCAGCAATCCTTTTCCCCGGTGGTGAAGCAGACAGCCCCCGCCGTGGTCAACATCTACACCAAGCGGGTAGTGCGTACCGCCGCCTCGCCGCTGCTGAACGATCCATTCTTCCGCCGCTTTTTCGGTGACCAGCTGCCCCAGGGCATGACCCAGGAACGGGTTCAGAACAGCCTGGGGTCCGGGGTCATCGTCACCAAGGACGGCACGGTGATCACCAACCACCACGTCATCAAGGCTGCCGACGAGGTCACCGTGGTGCTGAACGACCGTCGCGAGTTCGAGGCCAAGATCGTCGGTTCCGACGAACGCAGCGACCTGGCGGTCCTCAAGATCGATCCGGGGCGTGAAGCGCTGCCGGTTCTGCCATTGGGTGATTCCGACGCCCTGGAAGTGGGCGATCTGGTCATCGCCATCGGCAATCCCTTCGGCGTCGGCCAGACGGTGACCAGCGGCATCGTGTCCGCCCTGGCGCGGACCAATATCGGCATCACCGACTATCGGTCCTTCATCCAAACCGACGCCGCCATCAATCCCGGCAATTCCGGCGGCGCCCTGGTCAACATGGAAGGCCAGCTGATCGGCATCAATTCCGCCATCTATTCCAAGGGCGGCGGATCCAACGGCATCGGCTTCGCCATCCCCACCTCGCTGGTGCGCACGGTGATCGCCAGCATCAAGGAAACCGGCAAGGTGGTGCGCCCCTGGCTGGGGGCCGCCGGGCAAGCGGTGACCAGCGAACTGGCCCAGGCCCTGAACCTGTCCCGTCCGGTCGGCATCCTGATCAACGACGTGCACAAGGACAGCCCCGCCGCCCGTGCCGGCCTGCGGGTCGGCGACGTGGTGCTGGCGGTCAACGACCGCGAGGTGGATGACCCCGAAGCCATGCGCTTCCGTCTGGCCACCTTGGGGCCGGGGGCCGACGCCCGGCTGACCGTGTTGCACGACGGCGTGCAAAGGGGGGTGGTGGTCAAGCTGATCGCTCCGCCGGAAAGCCCGCCGCGCGAGGTCACCGAAGTGGGCGGCGCCAACCCCTTCACCGGCTCGGTGATCGCCAACCTGAACCCGGCTTTGGCCGAAGAACTGGGGCTGGAAACCAGTGCCAGCGGCGTGGTGGTGCTGAAGATCAAGCGCGGCTCCATCGCCCACCGCCTGCGCATCGAGCCCGGCGACATCATCCTGCGGGTGAACAACCAGCCCATCGCCAGCGTCGCCGACGCCCGCCGGGTGTTGTCGCGCACCGCCGAATCCTGGCTGCTGACCGTGCAGCGCGAGGGCGAAACCCTGAACCTGCAGGTGGGCGGGTGAACACTTTGTTCGAACGCCCCCAGGACCGGCCGCTTGCCGAAAGGCTGCGGCCGAACCGGTTGAATCAGGTGGTGGGCCAAGATCATCTGATCGGCCCCGATGGTTCGCTGGGGCGCATGCTGGCAGCGGGACGGCTGTCCAGCGTCATCCTGTGGGGGCCGCCGGGCTGCGGCAAAACCACCATCGCCCGGCTGCTGGCGGAAGGCACCGACCTGCATTTCGAACCCTTAAGCGCGGTGTTTTCCGGCGTCGCCGACCTGCGCAAGGTGTTCGACGCCGCCGCCAAGCGCAAGGAAGCCGGGCGCGGCACGTTGTTGTTCGTGGACGAAATCCACCGTTTCAACCGCGCCCAACAGGACGGCTTTCTGCCTTATGTGGAAAACGGCACCGTGGTGCTGGTGGGCGCCACCACTGAAAACCCCAGTTTCGAACTGAACGGGGCGCTGTTGTCGCGTTGTCAGGTGCTGGTGTTGAAGCGCCTGGACGACGCCGCCCTGGACATTCTGATCGAGCGCGCCCAAGCCGAACTCGGCCGCAAACTGCCGCTGAACGACGAATCCCGCGCCGCACTGAAAGCCATGGCCGACGGCGATGGCCGCTATTTCCTGAACCTGGTGGAAGCGCTGTCCATCCTGCCGTCCGAGCCGGCGCTCGACGCCGCTGGCTTGGCCAAGGTGGTGCAGCAACGCGCGCCGGCTTACGACAAGGACCGCGAGGGCCATTACAACCTGATCAGCGCGCTGCACAAATCCTTGCGCGGTTCCGACACCGACGCCGCCCTTTATTGGATGGCCCGCATGCTGGAAGGCGGCGAGGACCCGGCCTATATCTGCCGCCGCCTGACCCGTTTCGCGGTGGAAGACATCGGCCTGGCCGACCCCAACGCCGCTGTCCAGGCCTTGGCCGCCTGGGACATCTTCGAACGCCTGGGCAGCCCGGAAGGCGAACTGGCCCTGGCCCAGCTGGTGGTCTATCTGGGCACCGCGCCCAAATCCAACGCGGCTTACGTCGCCTATAAGGCGGCGCGCAAATCGGCCAAGGAAACCGGCAGCCTGATGCCGCCCATGCATATCCTGAACGCGCCCACCAAGATGATGAAGGACCTGGGTTACAACGCTGGCTATCAGTACGACCACGACACCCCTGAGGGCTTTTCCGGGCAGAATTACTTTCCTGACGGCATGAACCGCCGACGTTTCTACGACCCGCCCGAACGTGGCTTCGAACGCGAGATCAGAAAGCGTCTGGATTACTGGGACCGCTTGCGGGCAAAGCGCAATCCCGACTGACTTAGCATTATTCTAAATTGATTAAAGTGCTGAAATGCCTGTAATCCCTTTGTTTTTTGATAAGTTTTTAGAATCGCTGCATTTGTGAAGGATAATTCAGCAAGCGCATGATCGGGTCGTTGCAATCGCAAGTCCTTTAGGGGGAATTGATCCCATGCGCTCTCTCATCCTTGCCGCCGCCTTCACGGTTGCGGCTTCCGCCGCCTTCGCCGCCGCCGACGAACCCATCCAGCCGATCCAACCGGCCAAGGCCGCCAACCCCGCCATGGTCGAACTGGGCAAGAAGCTGTACTTCGATCCGCGCCTGTCCAAGTCGGGCTTCATTTCGTGCAATTCGTGCCACAACCTGTCCATGGGCGGCACCGACAACCTGAAGACCTCGATCGGCGACCATTGGCAGGAAGGTCCGATCAATTCCCCGACCGTTCTGAACTCGGCCCTGAACCTGGCGCAATTCTGGGACGGTCGGGCGCTCACCCTGCAGGACCAGGCCGGCGGCCCCATCGCCAATCCCGGTGAAATGGCGTCCACCCACACCCTGGCCCTGTCGGTGCTGCAGTCGATCCCGGCTTACGTCGCCGAATACAAGGCGGTGTTCAAGTCCGACAAGATCACCGTCGACGGCGTCACCAAGGCCATCGCCGCCTTCGAGGAAACCCTGGTCACCCCCAATTCCCGCTTCGACAAGTGGCTGAAGGGCGACAAGAAGGCTCTGACCTCCGACGAATTGGCCGGCTACGAATTATTCAAGGATTCCGGCTGCACCGCCTGCCACAACGGCGCCGCCGCCGGTGGCAACACCTTCCAGAAGATGGGCGTGGTCGAACCCTACAAGACCACCAGCGCCGCCGAAGGCCGCGTCGCGGTGACCAAGGACGAAGCCGACCGCTTCTTCTTCAAGGTGCCGACGCTGCGCAACGTCGAGCTGACCTATCCCTACTTCCACGACGGCGCCGCCACCAGCCTGACCCAGGCGGTGGACACCATGGGCCGCATCCAGCTGGGCAAAAGCTTCACCAAGGAAGAAAACGCCAAGATCGTCGCCTTCCTGAAGTCGCTGACCGGCGACCAGCCCGACTTCAAGCTGCCGATCCTGCCGCCGTCCAACGACAGCACCCCCAAGCCGACGCCCTTCAACAAGTAATCCGGGGCGCGTGACAGTGGGGCCGGACGGCTTGGTCGTCCGGCCCCTTTTTTCGCAGAGGAATCCATGCCGGGAAAAAAGATCATCGCGGCGGTCATCCTGGGCATGGTGGCCGGCATCATCGGTTGGGGCGGGTTCAACACTGTTCTGCACGCCACCAACCGCATGGACTTCTGCATCTCGTGCCACGAGATGCGCGACAACGTTTACGTGGAATACCAGCAATCAGCCCATTTCCAGAACCCGTCCGGGGTGCGCGCCACCTGCCCCGACTGCCATGTGCCCCGCGACTGGGGCCACATGCTGGTCCGCAAGATCCAAGCCAGCGGCGAGCTGTTCCACTGGGCCAAGGGCTCCATCGACAGCCCCGAGAAATTCCAGGCCAAACGCCATCAACTGGCCAAGCGCGAATGGGAGCGCCTGCGGGCCAGCGATTCGCGGGAATGCCGCAACTGCCATTCCTTCGACGCCATGGCCTTCCACAAGCAATCCATCCGGGCCGCGCGGGCCATGCGCGACGCCGCCAAATCCGCCACCCAGACCTGCATCGACTGCCACAAGGCGGTGGCCCACAAGATGCCCGACATCAATGCCGGCCACCGGGCGATGATGGCGGAGCTGACCCAACAGGCCCAGCACAGCCCACCCCAGTTGGGTGTCACCGTCCGAAGCCTGAGGCCCCTGCCGTTGCGATCGGACCCGCAGGCCGAACCGGAAGGCGAGCTGGCCGCCGGCATGACGGTGCGCGTCCTGGCCATCGCCGGCGACCAGGCCCAGGTCGCCCTGACCGGCTGGCGCCGTGACGGGGACGACGCCCGGCTTTATGCCCGCCAGGGCAAGCGCATGGCCTTGGCCAGCCTGACCCAGACCGCCCGCATCCGGGTGATGGACGGCAAGGCGGTGGAAGACGCCGACACCGGCCAGACATGGACCGAAGCCAGACTGGACGCCTGGGTCGCGCGAACCGCCCTGACCGCTGATTCCCAAAGCCTGTGGGCGGTCGCCGAGCGCATGGCCGACGACAACTGCACCTTGTGCCATGCCCGCAAGCCGGCCGGCGCCTATACGGCCAACGACTGGTTGGGGCACATGAACACCATGAAGCGCCTGACCCCCTTGACCGACGACGAGGCCGCCCTGTTGCTGGCCTATCAGCAAAGTCACGCCAAGGATACGACGCCATGAAAAAAGCCCGGCACGTCGTCGCCGGGCTTTTCTTCAGTTATGCGGCAGGCGCCGCAGCCTGACGATGACCTCGACCGCCTCGATCATCATGCCGTCCGGGGCTGGCGGCAGATTCATGATCATCGGCTGGGGATCGGGGATGTCCTCGATACGGCCGGTGCGGGGATCATAGAAATGGTGATGTTCCCGCGTGTTGGTGCAAAAGAAATGGCGATCGCCGCAGCCGACACGGCGCAGCAGGTCGGATTCGGCGAACTGGTTCAAGGTGTTGTAGACGGTGGCCAAGGACAGGCCATGGCCGGCGTCGACCAGTTCCTGGTGAAAGGATTCCGGCGTCAGGTGACGATGGCCGCCATCCAGGATGGCGCGCAGGATGGTCATACGGGGGGCGGTCGGACGGATTCCGACCTCGCGAAGCACTTGTTGTTCTGTTGCTTGATGGCGGACAAGCATGGATCGAAACCTCCCACTATTGGGGGACACCCTTCTTCTTTGGGTTAGTTATCGTACGTCCGCAGAGTGGAATGATTCAAGGTTAACCACCCCAGATTGGAAGAGTTCCAAGATGGGCTATAATCGATTAAAACGATTATTTTTTAATTAATATCGATTTCAGTCACTTGCAACACTCCCTTATGATCGGTTCCGTGAATTGACCGAACCCAGAGGTGTCCCATGATCAAGATGATGAAGATCGCCAGCCAGTTGGGCTTGCATCTGGTCGTCGCCGTGGCGGTCACCTATGCGGTGACCGGTTCCTTGGCCCTGGGCGGCGTCATCGCCCTGATCGAGCCCATCTGCAACGTCGTCGCCGGCCAGTTCCACGAAAAAGCCTGGGCCAAGTTCGGGCGGGTTTAAAACAAAAACCCCGGGGCCTTGCCGGCCCCGGGGTCCTTGATCAATCCACCCGATCAGGATCAGGCGAATTCGATGATCTTCTGGTCCACCGCCAGCGATTCACCCGGTTGGGCGTGAATCTTGCCGATGGTGCCGTCGCGTTCAGCCTTCAGGATGTTTTCCATCTTCATGGCTTCGACCACCGCAAGCGGTTCGCCGGCCTTGACCTCTTGGCCTTCGGTGACCTCGACCGCGCGCAGCAGGCCGGGCATGGGCGACAGCAGGTACTTGGACATGTCCGGCGGCGCCTTGAACGGCATCAGCTTGTTCAGCTCGGCGGCACGGCGGGTCAGGACGGTAGCCTTCACCCGGCTGCCCGCATGGGCCAGGGTATAGGACACGCCGTCACGGTCCACCTGCACGCAGACGGCGCGGCCGTCCACGGTGCCGACGAACAGCGGCTGGCCGATCTGCCAGTCGCTCTTGACGCTGACCGCCTCGCCACCGATGACCACGGCGAAGCCGCCTTCGGCGTGACGGCATTCGATGTCGTGATAGGCGCCGTTCAGCACCACGGTCCATTCCACCGGGGTCTTCATGTCGTGACCGGCGAACTGGCCCGAGGTCTTCAGGTTGCGGTCGGTGATGGTCGCCTTGACGGCGGCCGCCACGGCGACCAACACGGTCGGATCATCGGCCGGCAGGTCGTTGGCGTGGAAGCCGTCCTTGTATTCCTCGGCGATGAAGTTGGTGGTCAGGTTGCCCTTGACGAACCGCTCCTTGCTCATCAGCGAGGCCAGGAACGGAATGTTGTGGGACAGGCCGCGGATGTAATAGGCATCCAGCGCGTCACGCATGTGGGCGATGGCGGCCTCGCGGGTCGGACCATAGGTGATCAGCTTGGCGATCATCGGATCGTAGAACATGCTGATCTCGCCGCCTTCGTAGACGCCGGTATCGACGCGCACATTGGCGCTTTCCGCCGGCGGCTGATAGCGGGTCAGGCGACCGGTCGACGGCAGGAAGTTGCGGAACGGGTCTTCGGCATAGACACGGGATTCCATGGCCCAGCCGTTCAACTTGATGTCGTCCTGGGTGAAGGGCAGCTTCTCGCCGTTGGCGACGCGGATCATCTGCTCGACCAGGTCGATGCCGGTGATCATTTCGGTCACCGGATGCTCGACCTGCAGACGGGTGTTCATTTCCAGGAAGTAGAACTCGCCGGTGGCGCCGCCGACGATGAATTCGACGGTACCGGCCGACTTGTACTGCACGGCCTTGGCCAGAGCACAGGCCTGTTCGCCCATCTTCTTGCGGATTTCCGGGGTCAGGAAGGGCGACGGCGCCTCTTCGATCACCTTCTGGTGACGGCGCTGGATCGAGCATTCACGCTCGCCCAGATAGACGGTGTTGCCGAAGCTGTCGGCCAGCACCTGGATTTCGATGTGACGCGGCTGTTCGATGAACTTTTCCACGAACACACGGTCGTCGGCGAAGGACGCCTTGGCTTCGTTGGTGGCCGAGGTGAAGCCCTCATGGGCTTCGGCATCGTTCCACGCCAGACGCATGCCCTTGCCGCCGCCGCCGGCCGAGGCCTTGATCATCACCGGATAGCCGATTTCACGAGCGATCTTCACCGCCTCGTCGGCGTCCTTGATCACGCCCAGGTAACCGGGAACGGTGTTGACGCCGGCTTCGCGGGCCAGCTTCTTCGACTCGATCTTGTCACCCATGGCGAAGATGGCGTGGGCATCGGGACCGATGAAGGCGATGCCGGCCTTGGCCAGGGCTTCTTGGAACTCGCGCTTTTCCGACAGGAAGCCATAGCCCGGATGCACGGCCTGGGCGCCGGTCTTCAAGCAGGCTTCGACGATCTTGTCGGCCAGCAGATAGGACTGGGCGGAAGGCGGCGGGCCCAGATGCACGGCCTCGTCGGCCATCTGCACATGCAGCGCGTCCTTGTCGGCGTCGGAATACACCGCCACCGTCTTGATGCCCATCTTCTTGGCGGTCTTGATGACGCGGCAGGCGATTTCGCCGCGATTGGCGATCAGAATCTTGGTGAACATACCCGTTCCCCCCATCACAGCGGAATGTTGCCGTGCTTGCGCACCGGACGTTCCAGCTTCTTGTCCTTCAGCATGGCCAGCGAGCGGCAGATACGCTTTCTGGTCGAGTGCGGCATGATGACGTCGTCAATGAAACCGCGATGGCCGGCGATGAAGGGATTGGCGAATTTCTGCCGGTATTCCTCGGTCCGCGCCGCGATCTTGTCGGCGTCGCCGATGTCCTGGCGGAAGATGATCTCGACCGCGCCCTTGGGGCCCATGACCGCGATTTCGGCGGTCGGCCAGGCGAAGTTGACGTCACCCTTCAGGTGCTTCGAGCTCATCACGTCGTAAGCGCCGCCATAAGCCTTGCGGGTGATGACGGTGATCTTCGGCACGCTGGCTTCGGCATAGGCGTAAAGCAGCTTGGCGCCGTGCTTGATGATGCCGTTGTATTCCTGGGCGGTGCCGGGCAGGAAGCCGGGCACGTCGACGAAGGTCACCACCGGAATGTTGAAGGCGTCGCAGAAGCGCACGAAACGCGCGGCCTTGATGGACGAATCGATGTCCAGACAGCCGGCCAGCACCATGGGCTGGTTGGCGACGATGCCCACCGTCGAGCCTTCCATGCGGGCATAGCCGACGATGATGTTGCCGGCGTAACCGGGCTGAACCTCGAAGAAGTCGCCTTCGTCGACGACCTTCAGGATCAGTTCCTTCATGTCGTAGGGCTTGTTGGCGTTGTCCGGGATCAGGGTGTCCAGGGACATTTCCTTGCGCTCGGGGGCGTCGTGGGTCGGACGCACCGGCGGCTTTTCGCGGTTCGAGCTGGGCAGGAAGTCCATGAAGCGGCGCAGCTGCAACAGGGCTTCCACGTCGTTTTCAAAGGCCAGGTCGGCGACGCCGGACTTGGTGGTGTGGGTGATGGCGCCACCCAGTTCCTCGGCGGTGACGGTCTCGTGGGTCACGGTCTTGACCACGTCGGGACCGGTCACGAACATGTACGAGCTGTCCTTGACCATGAAGATGTAGTCGGTCATGGCCGGGCTGTAGACGGCGCCACCGGCGCACGGGCCCATGATCATGGAAATCTGCGGCACCACGCCCGAGGCGTCCACATTGCGCTGGAACACTTCGGCATAGCCGGCCAGCGAAGCGACACCTTCCTGGATACGGGCGCCGCCCGAATCGTTCAGGCCGATGACCGGGGCGCCGACCTGCACCGCCTTGTCCATGATCTTGCAGATCTTTTCCGCGTGGGCTTCCGACAGCGAGCCGCCGAACACGGTGAAGTCCTGGGAAAACACGAAGACCAGACGGCCGTTGATGGTGCCATAACCGGTCACCACGCCGTCACCGGGGATGGACTGCTGGTCC
Organism: Magnetospirillum sp. 64-120; assembly: GCA_001898825.1. Classification (GTDB taxonomy): domain Bacteria; phylum Pseudomonadota; class Alphaproteobacteria; order Rhodospirillales; family Magnetospirillaceae; genus Magnetospirillum. The sequence continues at coordinate 170,264 of MKVK01000008.1, read as the reverse complement.
ATGCCGAAATCGGTGCAGCGATGCTCCTTGAACATGTCCCACTCTTCGAACGAGTCGGGATCGAGCAGCAGCTCGATGCGTTCACGGGCAGTCAGCTTGCCCTTGGCGTGCTGCGAAGCGATACGCTTCTCACCGCCACCCAGACGGGCGCGGTTTCGCTTTTCTTCCAACTGACGAATGATTTCCTGCATCCGATTCCCCCTAAGGTCAGGGCTTCGCCTTCAAGGCTTCGGCGGGGTCCTGGCGGCCCACACCCTTATGATCAGGGAAGTGCAGATACCATTTGGGGGGGCGTCTTGCCACGAAAAAAATACGGCTCGCGAATACCGATTTATTTCCGGGAAAGCGGCAGAAAACTGCCGAATTAGGCCCAGGCGGAAACGCGCAACAATATTATCGGCAAGCGGAAGAAATCAGCCGCGCTTTTCAACCCAGAAAAGCCAGCATTTCCGCCGCCGACAGGATGTCGCGCCGCAACAGGGCGCGCCGTTCGGCGGCCTCGGCGTCGTCACCCCACAGCGCGATCTGGTGGGCTTCGTCGATGTTGGAGGCGGCGAAGCATGCCTCGCCATCAACACGGCCTTCCACCAGCGCCAACGCCAGGACCAACGACCCCGAAGCGGCGCAGGCGGCCTGGGCCACGGTCAGCCGCCAAACGTCATAGGAATCCAGCTTGGCGGCCAAGGCGGTCATGGCGCTGTCGGGCTGGTCCACTGCGATCAGGGCGGTGGTGGTGACCAGGGTGGCATCCAGATGGGTGGCGGCCCAATCCAGCAGCGGCTGCCAGGCCCGGGTCTGCATCTGCACCAGATCGGACGGCGATTCGGCGCGATAGCACAAGAGGTCGGTGCCGGCATAAGCCCGCAACTGTTCGGTGATGGCGGCACGTTCCGGCCCCACCCGGTCCAGCGCCGTGCTGGCCAGCTGGGTCAGCGGCATGGTGGCGGGCCTGATCTCGTCAACCTGGGCGTCCCATTCGGCGGCGATGGCCAGGGCCAGCCTCTCGCTGGGCACTTCCAGCTTGCGGCCGGCCGGGGTTTTGATGCCACGACCGTCCAATTGCACGGCGAAACCGCCTTCGACCGTGGCGACGCCGGCCTGCTTGTGGAAACGCTTCATGGTCTTGCCCAGCATGACACCGCCCTTTCTTTGCCGAATGGTCGCCCCAATACGGCAAAATCAGCGACCGAACAAGCCTTCGAAGAATCCGCCGCCGCCCTTTTTCGACGGTGCCGTGCCCATGGCCAGGGCGGTGCGGCAAGGCTCGGCATCGGCGGTGACCTTGTCCAGCAGCAATTCGCCCAACAGGGACAAGCCGCCGGTGGCCGCCGCCGCCCCCACCGACAAAGCCGTCTTGGCGGCGCCGATTTCGTCCACCGACAATTGCGGTGCCGCCAAGGTGCCGCGCAATCGGGTGAAGCCGGCCAGTTGGCCGCCCACCGACAGCCCCAGTCCTTCCTTGGCCCGCGGCGTGAACCCCAGGTCCAAGCTTTCGTCGCCCAGGTTCACGGTGCCCGACCCCACCACGTCGACGCCGTCGCTTTGCACGGCGATACCGCGATCGGTCGCCGCCATGCCGTCCTTCAGGCGCAAATGCGCCACGGCGCAAGACAATTTCGTGGTGTCGCGGCTTTGTGCCAGCGGGTTCAGGACGCCCAAGACTTGGCTGACCACGTCACCCCCGGCCCAGCCGAAAGCACGGTTGCGCACTTCGCCGCCCCCCAGGCGCAGCAAAACCGATCCGTTGGCGCTGGCCGCCATGGCCCGCACATCCTGGCCGCGACCACGCAAGGACACGGCCAAAGAGCCGTCCCCTCCCTGCAGCAGGTCCAAGCCGCCGTCGCGCAGCAGCCGGCCGAAATCGACATCCCTGGCATCCAGCCGCAAGGTGGCGGCGGGACGGTCGGTCCTGGCATCAAGGCTCAGCGATCCGTCGAAGCGGCCTCCAGCGGCGGCGCCCTCGACCGGGTCCAGACTCAGCACGCCCTGGTGAAGCTGCGCCTTGGCGTTCACGGCGCTGAACGGGACGCCGCCCATCACCAGCTTGTCAGCCCGCAAGGACAGGTCGGCATCCACATCGCGCAGGATCTGGGCCGGCACCACAACGTCGGGCAGCACACGGCCACCGGTCGCCCCGTTGCCATTGGCCGCCTTGCCGGCGAAATCCGCCACGTCCAGGCGGGTTGCGTTCAAGGTCGCCTTCAGCTTGGCGCGCTTGCCCTGGGACAGAGCCGCCTCGCCTGTCAAGTCGCTGCCACCCACATGCAGCTTCAGGTCGGACGCCATCCAACCATCCTTGCCGTCATGCAGCGCCGTGGCCAGCTTGACCGCGTGCAGGGGGGGCACCGAGGCCCCCAGAATCGGTGACAGGCGGCCCAGATCCTCGCTTTCCGCCTGGACCAGAAGTTCCAGGCCTGACATCGCCCGCAGGTCGCGGATACCTCCCTTCACCGTCACGAACAAGGTGTCGCGCCGCCCGGCGCTGGCATCCACGTCGCCAAGCCCCAAGGCGCCGCCGCTGTCGCTGAGCCGCGCCGACAACCGCAGCGGCCCCAGCGAGCCCAACGCGTGGCCGCTGACCAGCTTGACGGTTTCGGCCAATTCGTCGGCCTGCAGGCCCAGCTTGAAATCCAGGCCGGTCAGGTCGGACAGGGACGCCACCGCCCCCTCCACCGAAACGATGGTGCCGGGCATGGAGCCTTTCAGGCTGATCGGAAACGGTTTGCCGGACAGGGCCAAGCCCAAATTGCCCAGCGTGCCGGACAGTTCGAAATACTTGCCGACGGCGTCGCCCACGGCGGTGACCCGCAGCCCGCCGCCGGCCCCTTGTTCCGGCACCACCACCAGCTTGTGCAAGCCCATCTGCTGGGTGCTGTCGCCGTCATCCCAGCGAATGCGGGCGTTCTTGATCTTCAGTTCGCGCAGGTTGAAACGGGTGGGCGTCGTCGCCTTGCCGGTGTCGCCGTGGTCGGCCAGCCGCCAATTGCCCTTTTCCAGCAAGATGTCGGGGCTGGACACGATCAGGCGCTGGATCAGGATTTCCTTGCGCAACAGCGCGGGCAGCGCCACCTCGGCCTCGACCCGTTCGATGGTGATCATCTCGGGACGCGAGCCGCCTGCCACGTTGGACAGGCTGACCTTTTCGGCGATCAAGGACGGCACCAGACCCAGGCGCAACTTCACCGGCCCGCCAAAGGTCAGCTTGCGGCCGGTCTCGGCCAGCACCAATTCGGACAGGTAGCCCTTGTAGCGTTCGAAATCCACCGACTTGCTGGCGGCGATCATCACCACCGCCACCACGGCGGCGGCGGCGGCGGCGGCCTTGATGGCGGTTTTCATGCGCATGTCTTGTCCCCGACCAGACGGGCCGCGATCTCGCCCAAGGTGTCGAAATCATCCACCACCAAGGCGGCGCCGGCCTCGGCCAATTCGTCCATGTGATGATAGCCCCACGACACGCCCAGACCCGCCACCTTGGCCGATTTCGCCATCTGCATGTCATAGACGGTGTCGCCCACCATCACCATGCGCCCCAATTCGACGCCGGTTTCCGCCGCGGCCCGCAGCAGCATGGCCGGATCGGGCTTGCCGGGATTGTCGTCGGCGGTCTGGATGGTGACGAAACGGCCGTGCAGGTCATGGCTGTCCAGCATGGATTCGACGCCGCGCCGCGACTTGCCGGTGGCCAATCCCAACAACCAGCCGTCGGCCTCCAGCTGGTCCAAGGCTTCGCGCACGCCGGGGAACAGCGGCTCCTCGCGCTCGGGCAACAGCCGAAGCGCCCGAAACGCCTGTTTATAGGACTCCGCCACTTGCCGGTGCAGGTTGCCCGGGGCCCAGGGCAACAGGACCTGACAGGCTTCCACCAGGGACAGGCCGATGATGCGGCGCACGTCGGCGGGCTCGGGCACCCCCAGGTCCCAATGGGCCCAGGCCTCGGTCATGGCGGTGACAATGTTGTGTTCGGAATCGATCAAGGTTCCGTCGACGTCGAAGACGACCAGACGCAATTCGCTCATGGATCCTGCTTCAGGCATGGCTGACACGTGTTTTCAGCCTACAGGATATTTTGCACCGCCGCACCGGTTGGAGTAATGTCCGCCATTCCCTGTCACGGAGAGTCCGCAATTATGCGTTCCGGTTTTCTTGCCCTGGCCGCCCTGCTGGCGGTGACGGCCCCCGCTTTCGCCCAGACCGCCGAACAGCCCGCCGCCCCGGCACCGGCCCCGGCTGCCGCCGCCAATCCGGCGCAACGTTTCGAAGCCTATGCCACCTCGGACGGCTACAAGAAGTCCATCGGCCAGATCGCGGTGATGGGATCGACCATCCACCACCCCGAATGCAAGGACCACAAGGCGGTCAAGCGCGCCGCCATCACCATCTATGCCGGTCCGATGTTCGCCGAAGGCGTGCACCCGGTGAATGGCTTGTGGCTGGATCGCATCCAGATGGATGTGTGCGGCAAGACGACTTACGAAAACATCCTGGTCCAGGGCCAGCCCGGCACCACCCCCAAGGCGGCGCTGAAGATGCCCGGCCAGACCAGCGCCAACCCGCCCATGCAGGATCTGGTGCTGAAGGACATCGTCGCCGCCCTGGCCACCAAGAAGTGCACCGACATGGCGCAGATCATCCCGGTGGACACTGCCCCGGGCAAGGAAACCAAGCCGCGCAAGATCGACCAGCGCGGCGTGCTGGTGGAAGGCGCGTGGAAGGAAACCTGGACCTTGCGGGCCTGCGGCAAGACCGTCACCGCCAATGTGGACTTCACCACCGACGGCAAGGGCGGACTGACCCACAAAGTGAAGATGTAAGAAAGGGGGCCTTGGGCCCCCTTTTTATTCCTCTTCGAAGGCCAGGAAGGGCTTACCCGCCTCGGCCTCGTCGAAACCGAAGAACTCGAACGACTTGGCCATGTGGTCGGGAAGGGGCGCGGTGACCATCAGGTCCTTGCCGGTGCGCGGATGGGGCAGCCGCACGGCGCGGGCATGCAGGTGCATCTTGCGCGACACCCCGGTCCCCGAGATGAACGCCTCGGTGCCGCCATACTTGCCGTCACCCAGGATGGGGGTGCCCAACAGCGCGCAATGGGCACGCAACTGGTGGGTGCGGCCGGTGCGCGGCTCCATTTCCAGCCAAGCCGCCTTCCTGAGCGCGTTGTCCACCACCCGGAACCAGGTGACGGCGCGCTTGCCCTCGTCCTCGTCCACCGCCATCTTCTCGCCCAGACGCCCCGGCAGCTTGGCCAAGGGCGCGTCGATGCGGCCCTGGCGATGCTTGGGAACCCCCACCACCAGCGCCCAATAACATTTGCGGGCGGCGCGGCTTTTGAAGGCGGCGGCCAGCTTGGCGGCGGCGTTGGCGCTTCGCCCCAGCAGCAACACCCCAGAGGTATCCTTGTCCAGGCGATGGACCAGACGCGGGCGGTCGTCGCGGTCGAATTTCAAGGCATCCAGCCAGGCGTCGATATGCTTGTCACCGGCCCCGGTGCCGCCCTGGACGGCGATGCCGGCCGGCTTGTTGAGCGCGATGACGTCGTCATCCATGTAAAGCACCGCGTCCCGCAGCATGCGGGCGGTCTTTTCGTCCACCGGCGGACGCGCCTTGTCGGCGACGGGTTTCGGGGCCTCGCCCTCGGGGACCGGCGGCACGCGGATCTGCTGTCCGGGTTCCAGGCGCTGGTTGGCCTTGGCCCGCTTGCCGTCGACGCGCACCTGTCCGGTGCGCAGCCACTTTTCCAAAAGGCCGTGGCCCACATTGGGGAAATGCCGCTTGAACCAACGGTCCAGACGGATGTCGGAATCGTCGTCGCCGACGTTCAGGGTTTGCACGCTGCTCATGATGGCCGAAGCTACACCAGGTTGCGCACCAAAGCCATGGCGGCGAACAAGGCCCCCACCGACAGCAGCACCGAAGCGGCGACATAAAGCCCGGCGATGGTCCAATCGTGACGCTCGACCAGCAAGGCGACGTCCAGAGAAAAGGTGGAAAAGGTGGTGAAACCGCCCAAAACCCCGGTCATCAGCAGCAGCTTGACGTCCTGGCTGGGCTGCCAGACCAGGGCGCCCAGTTCAGCCAGCACGCCCATGACGAAACTGCCGACGATATTGACGAACAGCGTGCCCCAGGGAAAGCCGGTGCCCAGATATTGCCCCAGCACCACAAAGGACAAATAGCGCGTGCACGAGCCCAAGGCCCCACCGGCCCCGACCCACAGCAAAGCGGTGAAGGTTTGCGCGTTCAACATTGTGCTTTGGTGGCACGTCGCGGCGACTTTGGCAAGAAAGCTTAATCCGCCCAGGCCAGATTGCGCGGCACCTCGATGCGTACCAAGGCGCGGCCATCGCGCAGCAATCCCACCTGCAACGCCGCTGCCCGCGACAGGTCGATGCCGCATCGACCACAGCGGTCGTTGACCTTGACCCGCACCGCGCGTCCGTCATCCACCCGCCGAACCTCGACGACGGCCCCCAAGGGCAGGCTGGGATGGGCGGCGGTGAAGGCCTTCGCATCAAAAATCTCGCCGCTGGCGGTCGGGCGTCCATGGTAATTTCTTCCATACCAGGACGCCTCGACCATTTCAGAGGCAGAAGAAATTGAAGTAAAGATGCTAATACCGATAAAAACGGCAAAGCAATTTGCAGCGAAATACCGCAGCATTGACTTCGTCCCCGAACATGAACCCAATACGGACGCTAATATCTTTGAACATACCTATCAATAATTTTTATTACTTATTATTTTTTGTAAAATTGTCCGTTATTTATACTTATCAGAGGCAAGCATGAACATCAGCAAGCGCGTGGTGATTACCGGCCACGTCCAAGGTGTGTGGTATCGCGGCTGGACGGTGCAGCAGGCCCAAGCCTTGAATTTGTCGGGATGGGTGCGAAATCTGTCGGATGGCCGGGTCGAGGCGCTGTTCCATGGCCCCGCCGAAAAGGTCGAGCAGATGATCGACGCCTGCCGACAGGGACCGACGGCGGCCCGCGTGGGCAGCGTCGATTGGGAAATCACCAGCGAAACCCCGGCGGGCGGCTTTCACCAACGCCCCACGGCATGAAGGACTCCAAGGCATGAGGCTGAAAAGACGGGACTTCCTGGCCGCCACCGCCGCCCTGGCCGCCTTTCCCGGCAACACCTTGGCCGCCAAGGCGCCCGCCTTCCACAAGGATTTCCTGTGGGGGGCGTCCACCTCGGCCTATCAGATCGAAGGGGCGCTGGATGCCGACGGGCGCGGCCCCAGCGTCTGGGACACCTTCACCGCTCAAGGCCACATCCAGGATGGCAGCACTGCTGCCCAAGCCTGCCAGCATTACACCCGCTACCGCGAAGACGTGGCGCTGATGAAAGCGGCCCATTTCAATGCTTACCGTTTTTCCATCGCCTGGCCGCGCGTCCAGCCCCAGGGCACCGGCCCGGCCAACGCCAAGGGCCTCGATTTCTATGACCGGCTGGTGGACGAACTGCTGAGGGCCGGCATCCGGCCCCTGGCCTGTCTGTACCATTGGGACATGCCGCAAGCCCTGCAGGACCAGGGCGGCTGGCAAAGCCGCGCCATGACCGGACCTTTCGCCGATTACGCCCGCGCCGTCGCGGCCCGCCTGGGCGATCGGGTCAAGGACTGGATGATGCTGAACGAACCCAATGTGGTGGCCATTTTCGGCCATGGCCTGCGCGAGCACGCGCCGGGCCTGGGCTTGGGGGAAATGGGCGTTCTGCGGGCGCTGCACCACCAGAACCTGGCGCAAGGGGCGGCGCTGCGGGCCATCCGCGCCGAGCACGGCGACTGCCGCCTGGGCACGGTGACCAGCGTCCAGCCCTGCCGGCCGGAAACGTCCTCCGACGCCGACCGGGCGGCGGCCATCCGCTGGGACGCGGTGTGGAACCGCGTGGCCGTGGACGGGCTGCTGCGCGGCGCCGTCCCCGACGTTCTGGCCGAACGGATGGCCCCCATCATCCAACCCGGCGACCTTGCCGCCATCAGGTTTCCCATCGACCTTTTGGGCCTCAATTATTACAGCCCCAACACCATGCGCCACGCGCCGGGCCAGATGTTCGAGGTGGGCTGGGGTCGGGCGCCCACCGACCGCTTCACCGCCATGGGCTGGCCGGTCCAGCCCGACGGGCTGTACGAGGTGTTGATGGAATTCAAGAACCTGTACGGCAACCCCGCCACCTTCGTGGCCGAAAACGGCGCCGCCTATGACGACGCGCTGTCAGCCGACGGTCAAGTCCATGACCCCGAACGCATCCGCTATCTTGCCGACCATATCGCCGAAGTGCGCCGCGCCCTGGCCGACGGCGCCAACGTCACCGGGTATCTGGCATGGTCGCTTTTGGACAACTTCGAATGGGCCTTTGGCCTGTCCAAGCGCTTTGGGCTGGTCCGCGTCGATTACGACAGCCAGAAGCGCATCCCCAAGGACAGCTATCGCTGGTTCGCCGATTTCATCCAAAAGGCCCGCCAGTCATAAAAATGCTGCCCTTTCAGGGGCTTCCCACAAGTTATCAGCTTTGTGGAAAACTTTGTGGACACACTATTGGACTTTCCCCACCCCCGGCTGTGGATAAGTTGGATAAGTAGCTGCGCTCAAGCGGAATCAAGCACTTGACTTGTGGAAACAAAAATAGAACAATCTAGCTTGACGGAGCTATGCCTATGCCCCTAGACTGCCCGCCCAAAACCGCTGAAATGTCGGTTTTTCCATAAAATTCAAACTGTTTTCCATGTTTCGCCAGCCGGAACCACGGAAGACGTGGAGGATCAGGGATGACGCAGGTGGCCCCCATTTCCCAACAAATCTGGGACATGAAGTATCGGCTGAAGAACGCCGATTCCACCCCTGTGGACAAAACCATCGAAGACACCTGGACCCGCGTCGCCACATCCCTGGCCTGCGTGGAAAAAGACCCCAAGCTTTGGCAGCCCCGCTTCGCCGACGCCCTGGCCGATTTCAAGTTCCTGCCGGCCGGCCGCATCATCTCGGGTGCCGGCACCGACCGCCGGGTGACCATGTTCAACTGCTTCGTCATGGGCGACATCCCCGACGACATGGCCGGCATCTTCGAACACCTGAAGGAAGCGGCGCTGACCATGCAGCAGGGCGGCGGCATCGGTTACGACTTTTCCACCCTTCGCCCCAAGGGCGCCCCGGTCAAGGGTGTGGGCGCCGACGCCTCGGGCCCGCTGTCGTTCATGGACGTTTGGGACGCCATGTGCCGCACCATCATGAGCGCCGGCTCACGCCGCGGCGCCATGATGGCGACCATGCGCTGCGACCATCCCGACATCGAGAACTTCATCGACGCCAAGCGCGAGGCCGGGCGCCTGCGCATGTTCAACCTGTCGGTGCTGGTCACCGACCCGTTCATGGACGCGGTAAAGCGCGACCTGGGCTGGGAACTGGTGTTCGACGGCGTGGTCTACAAGTCGCTGCGCGCGCGTGAGCTGTGGGACAAGATCATGCACGCCACCTATGCCTATGCCGAGCCGGGCGTGATCTTCATCGACCGCATCAACCGGCTGAACAACCTGCATTACTGCGAAACCATCCACGCCACCAATCCCTGTGGCGAACAGCCGCTGCCGGCCTATGGCGTCTGCCTGCTGGGCTCGGTCAACCTGGCCAAGCTGGTGAGCGCGCCGTTCGAGGCCGATGCCCGTCTCGACATGGACAAGCTGCGCGACTTGGTGCGCGTCGCCGTGCGCATGATGGACAACGTCATCGACGTATCGCGCTTCCCGCTGCCCCGCCACGAAGCCGAGGCCAAGTCCAAGCGCCGCATCGGCCTGGGCGTCACCGGTCTGGCCGACGCGCTGATCTTGTGCAACGCCCGCTATGGCGGCAAGGACGCGCTGCGGCTGACCGAGGAATGGATGGCCGCCATCCGGCGCGAGGCTTACCTGGCCTCGGTGGAACTGGCCAAGGAAAAGGGCGCCTTCCCGCTTTACGAACGCGACCCCTATCTGGCCGGCGAGACCATCCGGGACCTGGATGACGACGTTCAGGCCGCCATCGCCGAACACGGCATCAGGAACGCGCTGTTGACCTCGATCGCGCCGACCGGGACCATTTCGCTGTTCGCCGACAACGTGTCGTCGGGATTGGAGCCGGTGTTCAGCTTCACCTATACCCGCGCCGTGCTGCAAAAGGACGGCACCCGCAAGGAAGAGGAAGTCAGCGATTACGCCTATCGCCTGTTCCGCCAGTTGAAGGGCGAGAATGCCGCCCTTCCCGCCGCCTTCGTCGACGCCCAGCGCCTGACGCCCACCGAGCACGTGGTCATGCAGGCCGCCGTGCAGAAATACATCGATTCGTCCATTTCCAAGACCATCAACGTCCCGGAAAGCATTTCCTTCGAGGACTTCCGCCACGTCTACGAACAGGCCTATGAACAGGGCTGCAAGGGCTGCACCACCTATCGCCCCAACGACGTGACCGGAAGCGTGCTGACGGTGAAGAAGGACGAGCCCAAGGCCGAGGACAAGAACCAGCCGCAGCTGCCCCTGGGCCAGCCGGCCCCGCGCCCCGAAGATTACCTGGAAGCCGGCGGCGTCATCCACCTGACCCAGCCGCTGGACCGCCCCGAGGCCTTGCCCGGTTCCACCTACAAGGTGCGGTGGCCGGACAGCGACCACGCCATGTACATCACCATCAACGACATCATCGAAAACAACCGCCGCCGCCCCTTCGAGGTGTTCATCAACTCGAAGAACATGGAGCATTACGCCTGGACGGTGGCGTTGACCCGCATGATCTCGGCGGTGTTCCGGCGCGGCGGTGACGTGGCCTTCGTGGTCGAGGAACTGAAGGCGGTGTTCGACCCGCGCGGCGGCCAATGGATGGGCGGCAAATACGTCCCCTCGCTGCTGGCCGCCATCGGCGAGGTCATCGAACGCCACATGGTGTCCATCGGCTTCTTCGCCGACGACGAAGACGACGAACAGCCCGACGACGTGGACCAGCGCAAGGTGGTCAACCTGACCGGCGCCAAGCTGCGTCACTGCCCCAAATGCGGCCAGCCGGCGCTGCTGCGCCAGGAAGGCTGCGACACCTGCACGTCGTGCGGTTACTCCAAGTGTGGCTGACATAAAAAAACCCCGCCGACCTTTCGGTTCGGCGGGGTTTTTTCGTCAGCCTGGTGGTCAGGCGACGAGCTGCAGCTGGTCGGCCGACATCTTGCCGGTGCGGCGATCGGCAACCAGCTGGTAGCCAATCTTCTGGCCTTCCTGCAGTTGGCCGATGCCAGCGCGTTCGACCGCGCTGATGTGCACGAAGGCGTCGGCGCTGCCGTCGTCAGGGGCGATGAAACCAAAGCCCTTTTGGGCGTTAAACCACTTCACGGTTCCCGTAGTCATGGGATAGCCTTTTCACAAGTATAGTCGCTTACTGATCGTAGTGATCAGCAATTCACGGTGTAATTCAGCGGAAGATTTCTGATATTTGTGTCGATCGCAATCGACACGAGACCAACATTTCTGGCCATCAAATTACGCCGTCACCTTGCGCTTTTCGCAACGGGAAAGCAAGGTAATAATATTATATTTTTTAGAGAACCCCATGCGCATCGACAAATGGCTGTTCTTCGCCCGTTTCATCAAAGCCCGCAGCCAAGCGGCGGCGCTGGTCGAGGCTGGCGAGGTGCAGCTGAACGGCCGCGTGGTGAGCAAAACCGCCCAGGCGGTCAAGATCGGTGACGTTCTGGTGTTCCCCACCGGCAAACGCTGGCGGCAGGTGGAGGTGCTGGACCTGGGCAGCCGACGCGGCCCGGCCCCCGAAGCGCGGACGCTTTATCGGGAACTGGAGCCGCCGCCACGTCCTGAAGACGATTTCCTATAGGATGTCGGCGGCCGGTTGCGGGCGGCCGTACAGCCAGCCCTGGGCCAGGTTGATCCCCAATCCGTCCAGGGCGTCGGCCTGAACCTGATCTTCCACCCCTTCCGCCAGCACCTCGGCCCCCAGGGACTGGAAGGCCCGCACCGTGGCTTGCAGTTCGGGCATGATGGAGGGGTCGCGGCCGGCGCCCCGGATCACCGTGATGCACAACTTGACCAACGAGGGGCGCACCAGTTGGGCGGCGATGGTGTCGGCGAAGCCGCAACCGGTATCATCCAAAGCGATGCGGGCGCCGCCCCGGCGCAAGTCTTCCAAGGCCGGCAGCAGGCCTTCGGGGGCGATGGGCAGGTGTTCGGTGATTTCCACCACCAGACCGGGCCGGGACAAGACCCGACGCATGTCGGCATCCAGCAGAACCGGCACGCTGGCGTTGACCGTCAGCCATTGTCCCTTGGGCAGTTTGTCCAGCCATGGCACCGCTTGGCGGGCACAGGCACATTCCAGTTCATGGGACAATCCAGTGCGGGCGGCAGCGCCGAACAACAGATCGGCCCGTTCCAGCGGATGCCCCAGCGGCCCCCTGGTCAGCGCTTCATAGCCCACTACCTGACCGCCGGGAAAAGCGACGATAGGCTGTACCAAGGTGCGCAAGCCGCCCTGTTGCAGCAACCGCGTCACCTGATCGCGCAATTGGTGGATTTCGTCGACCGGGGTGCTTGCCGCGTGATGGTCCAACACGTCATCCACATCGCCGGGTAAGGACGGGGCCAGATCGGCCACCACCTTGGCCAAGGCGCCGGTGGCGGCACCAAAAATTTCGCCGACAAGATCATGAACCAGCCGTTGCGCCGCTTGGCGCGTCACCTCTTGCGCGTCCTCATCGGCACAATGAACCGACACGCACCAGCGCCCCGGACGCATCGCCCTCAACCCCTGAAAGCCGCCCAAGCGTTCCAATACCGGCCCCAGAACCTGGGGCAAGCGTTGATGCAATTCGGTCAGGGTGGAGGCCACCACGGAATCGCCCATGGCGGCGCGCAGGTCGCTTAGGCCGCGAATATCCACGTAAAGAATATGGGTCACAGCGCCACCCCCTCGGGATGCTCGCTGCCGGTCCGATAGCGGAAGGTTCCCTGGCCGCAGCCCAGCAGTTTGCCGGCTTGGTCGAAAACGTCGGCTTGGCAAAAGACAATGCGCGAGCCGCCCGACATCCGCCGCGCCACCGCCTTGATCAGCCCATGGCGCACTTGGCCGGTGAAATTGGTGGTGAGCGACAAGGTGACCACGCGGCGCACCCGTCCAGGCACCGGGCAATAGGTGGCGGAAAAGCCGCAGGCGGTATCGACCAAGGTGGCCAGCACGCCGCCATGCAGAACGCCGGCACGGTTGGTGTGCTTGTGTTCCACGTCCAGTTCCAGGACGGCGTATCCGTCTTCCCATTCAGCCAGACGATAACCCAGCAATTGCTGGAACCCCGACGGGCCTTCTTCCTTATGGCTCATTCTTTCGTCCTAAAATTGCCGCAACAGCCGCAGCAGGTAATCGCGTTCGTCGCGCGACCGGTTGAACTCGCCGGCGCGGCGGCGCAATTCGTCCAAGATGGCACGGGCCCGCTGCATTTCAACCTGTTCGGGAACGCGGGTGCTGCCGTCGTCGTCGAAGCCGCGCCCCCCCGGCTGGGCCCGGCCCAACGGGTCGCGGGGCAGCCCCGCCGCCCCCATCATGGCGCCCGAGGCCATGTCTTCCAGCGCCTGACGCATGCCCTGGGTCAGGAAGTCCAGGGCTTGGCCCTGGGCGGTGGCCGCCGCCCCCCAATCGCCTTGTCCCAGGGACCCGATGGCCTGATCCATGGCCTGGTCGGCGTCGCCCAAAGCCACCGGTTCCTGCCCCAATCCCTGCATCAGTTGCTGCCGCAGAGCCTGCAGGGCTTGTCGTAGCTCTTGTTGCTGGTGCTTGGCGGTTGCCGCCGGCGGCGCGGCAGGCTCCTGGGACTGACGGTGTGATTGCTCCAACAGCCGTTGCTGGCGGCTGGTCAAATCGCGTAAGCCCCGCATGGCTTCGCTGATGGCCGAGGACGGTTTTTGCGGCATGCGGGTCTGCAAATCGTCCAGGATACCCGCCATGTCGCGCAGCATACGGCGCAGACCGTCGCGCGCCCCCACGGCGGCCATGTCCCGCATGGCGCCCACCATGTCCAGCAATTCCTGGTCGCTGATCGCGGCCCCGGCCTGGGGCAATTGATCGGCCGAGGTACCCAGACGTTCGGCCAAAGCCGCCATGTAGCGCTGCAAAGCCGCCTGGAACTGGTCCAACAACGCATCCAAGGCCGGTCCCGAGACGTTTTCGTCCAACGCCTGCTCCAATTGCCGGCGAACGTCTTCCAGACGTTGCTCGGCCGAGGCCAGATCGCCGTCTTCCATGCGAAGGGCGGCGTTCCACAGCAGATCCTGCACCTCGGCCAGATCGAATTCCGAATTGGACAGGGCATGGCGGGTGGCGCGCAGGGCCAGGAAGGTGCGCAAGTCGTCGTTGAAGCGCGAGGGGTCCACCGACAGCTGGTCCAGCACCCCCATGGCGCCAGGCGCATTGGTGCGGCTTTCGGTCAACAGCCGTCGTTGTTCGATGACCTTGCGGGCAAAGGGATTAAGGAAATTGCGTTCCGGCAAGGTCAGGGACGCCACTTCACCGGCGCCGCGCTGTCCCAGGTCGTCTTCGGCCACGGGCTGGGCCAGCACCGGCAGACCGGCCCAAGGATGGGCGGTCAGATCATGCCAGCTGGAGGACCCGAACTGTTTGGGCCGGCTGGCCGGCAAGGGCAGCGTCACCCGCAAGGGCTCTTCCCCCACCGGGGCGCCCAGACGGCGGAATTCCACCCACAGCCTGGTCAGGCCATAATCGTCGCCGGCCACCACCGCCAGCAACAGGCGGCCGCGCTCCGCCGCTTCCGGGGCCGAGGCGAAGTCCACGTCGGGGGACAGGTCCGCCACCCTCTTCAGCGGCCAACCGGCCACCTGGCGCCAGGCCTGACGTACCGCCAGGAACTCGCCGCCCTGGACCTGGGTCTCGGCGCGCTGACTGCCGCCGTCCTGCCGGCTGAAGGCGATGTCGCGACCGTCCAGAACCAGCGATGCGGTCCCCAAGCCCCCCGACAGCACCGCCAGTACGGCGCTGCCCGCCGGCACCGGCACCGGCGTCCCTTGATCGTCCATGCGCAACAGGTGCGGCGGCAGGCCGGTATAGGCCGGCGGCGTCACCCACACTTCCAGGCTGTCGGGCCCCAAACCCGGCCATTCCACCACCGGCACCACGGCGCGGCTCAGCCGTCCGCGCCAATCCTGTGTGCCGCCGGCCAAGGCGGCGGCCAGGACCAAAAGCGCCCCGGCCCGCAATCCCCACGGGTCGCGACGAGCCATGTCGGAACGCGGCCACCACAAGCGCGCCCCGGCCACCCGCGACGCGGCACGGGCCACATGGTCAGCCCACAAGGCGCAATCACCCCCGGCCGGACGATCCCACAAGGTCTGGAAAGGATGGTGGGGCAGGGCGTTCTCGGCCTCGACCCGGCGTGCCGCCTGCCGCCAGTCCACCGCCCGGGCCCGCCGCAGGAAAACCGCCAGCCAGGGCAGCGGCAGCAAACACGTCGCCAGGACCAGAAGATGCAGCCAAACCGGCAGACGCGGCAGCACGTCGAACAAGGCCAAGGCGGCGAAAGCTGCCGCCAGACTGGCCGCCCAGGCCAGGGCCGGCCAAGCTACTTCCAGCATCACCAGGGCCCGGGCCGCCCGCAACAGCCGTCGCGTCCTGGGATCAGGAAGCGCGTCCAGCGATGGGGACGGCCCGGCCATGGCCTATTTCAGCCAGTCGGGAACCGATTCCAGGGCCAGCATCTCGTCGAAGCTGGGCCGCACGCGGACCACCGCGTAATCGGCGCCGTTCACCAGAACTTCCGGCACCAACGGCCGGGTGTTGTAGGTGGACGACATGGCGGCGCCATAGGCGCCGGCGGTGCGGAAGACGATCAGGTCACCGGGCTTGATGGGCGGCAGCGAGCGCTGCTTGGCGAAGGTGTCGCCGGTCTCGCACACCGGGCCGACCACGTCCACCGGCCGACGCGGCGCGTCGGGGGCCGCCTCCCGCACCGGCTCGATGGTGTGATGCGCCTCGTAGAGCGCCGGGCGCATCAGGTCGTTCATGGCGGCGTCGGCGATCAGGAAGGTGCGGGTCGCCCCTTCCTTCACATAGACCACCTTGCTGACCAGGATACCGGCATTGCCCACCAGCAGACGCCCCGGTTCCAGCACGATCTTGCAACCCAGGTCACCCAAGGTGTCCTTGATCGCCTTGGCGTAGACGTCCGGGTGCGGCGGTTCTTCCGATTCGTAGGGAATGCCCAGACCGCCGCCCACGTCCAGGCGGCGGATGTCGAAGCCGTCGGCACGCAGCATGGCCACCAGATCGCGCACCCGCAGGAACGCTTGGCGGAACGGCTCGACCTCGGTCAGCTGCGAGCCGATATGGCAGGCGATGCCCACCACGTCGATGCCGGGAAGGGCGCGGGCCTTGGTGTAGACCTCGTGCGCCCGGGTCCATTCGATGCCGAACTTGTTTTCCTTCTTGCCGGTGGTGATCTTGGCGTGGGTGCCGGCGTCAACATCGGGGTTGACGCGGATGGACACCGGCATGCGGATACCGCGCTCGGCGGCGATCTGGGACAGCGCCTCAAGCTCGGGTTCCGATTCGACGTTGATCTGCATGATGCCCTTGGACACCGCCAGCAGCAGCTCGGAATGGGTCTTGCCGACGCCCGAGAACACGATCTTGTCGGCCGGCACGCCGGCAGCCAAAGCCCGGCGCAATTCGCCTTCCGACACCACGTCGGCGCCCGCCCCCAGTTCAGCGAAGGTGCGGATCACCGCGATGTTGGAATTGGCTTTCAGCGCGAAGCAGATCTGGGCGTCCAGGCCGGCATCGGCCAGGGCCTTGGCGAACACCTGGTAATGACGCTGAAGCGTGGCGGTGGAATAACAATAGAACGGCGTGCCGATGCGGTCGGCGATATCGGCCAGCTTCACCGATTCGGCCTGCATCTGGCCGTTCACGTAATCGAAATGGTTCATTTCTGCTGGGTCTCCGGCTGCTTTTCAGCGGATTCAGGGCTGTCGGGGAAAGTGACGTTGGGGTATTGGCGCGGATAGGTCGCCCCTTCCGGCGGAATGGGCCGGCTTTTGCGGCCGCACGCCGCCAACGGCGCCGCCGCCAGCATCATCAACAACATCCGGCGCTTCATGGACCGATCCCCCTTCGTCACAGCCAGCGGGACTTGGCCGCCGCCACCTGGGCGCGGACATTGTCGGGCGCGGTGCCGCCAAAGCTGGTACGGCTGGCCACCGACGAATCGACGCTCAACACGGCGCGGGCCTGTTCGGTGATGCCGGGCTCGACGCTTTGCATCTCGGCCAGGGACAGGTCCTGCAGGTCGCAATTCTTGTCTTCGGCCATCTTCACCAGCGAGCCGGCCACGTGGTGGGCGCGGCGGAACGGCATCTTCAGTTCCCGCACGCACCAGTCGGCGATGTCGGTGGCGGTGGTGAAGCCGGCCCCGGCGGCGCCCGCCAGCACGTCGGTGTTCACCGTCAGGTCGGCGATCATGCCGGTCATGGCCGCGATGGCCAGTTCCATGGTGTCGGCCACTTCGAAAACCGGTTCCTTGTCGTCCTGCATGTCCTTGGAATAGGCCAGCGGCAGCCCCTTCATGACGATCAGCAGCGCGTTCAGGTCGCCGATGACGCGGCCGGTCTTGGCGCGGATCAGTTCGGCGGCATCGGGGTTGCGCTTTTGCGGCATGATGGACGAACCGGTGGTGAAGCCGTCCGACAGTTTGACGAAGCGGAACTGGGCGCTGGTCCAGATCACCAGTTCTTCCGCCAGACGCGACAGATGCACGGCGCAGATGGATGCGGCGGCCATGAATTCCAGGGCGAAGTCGCGATCCGACACGCCGTCCAGGGAATTGTTCATGGGCCGGTCGAAACCCAGTTCGGCAGCGGTGAAATGGCGGTCGATGGGGAACGAGGTGCCGGCCAGGGCGGCCGAGCCGAGCGGGCTTTCGTTCAACCGCGCCCGGGCATCGGTCAAGCGGCCGCGATCGCGGCCGAACATTTCCACATAGGCCATCAGGTGGTGACCCATGGTCACCGGCTGCGCCGCCTGCAGATGGGTGAAGCCGGGCATGACGGTGGCGGCGTGTTCCTCGGCGCGGGTCACCAGTACCCGTTGCAGTTCCTGCAACGCGCTTTCCATGCCATCGACGGCGTCGCGCACCCACAGGCGGAAATCGGTGGCCACCTGGTCGTTGCGCGAACGCGCCGTGTGCAGACGGCCAGCCGCCTCGCCGATCAGTTCGGCCAGACGCGATTCCACGTTCATGTGAATGTCTTCCAGCGCCATGGAGAACGGGAACGAGCCCGCCTCGATCTCGGCCAGAACCTGGTCCAGACCGGCCTGGATGGCGTCGCCGTCGGCCTGGGTCAGGATGCCCTGCTTGACCAGCATGCGGCAATGGGCCTTGCTGCCCCGGATGTCTTGGGCGTAAAGACGCTTGTCGAAGTCGATGGACGCGTTGATCCGCTGCATGATGGCGGCGGGACCACCGGCGAAGCGCCCGCCCCACATGGACGAAGCGGGAGCGGTGGCGGCGGACTTGGAGGAATCGGTCATGGACATCCTGGAACGGCAAGAATGACGAAAACGAACCGCACCCGTCGCATGGTCCTGGTGGTGGCGCTGTTGATCCTGGCGGCGGCCGCCGGGGCGCTGACCGCCATGCTGGGGTCCGGCAGGCGCTTAAGCTACACCGAACCGCCTGTCAACCCAAGCGTCTCGGGAAAACTGATCACGCTGACCGCCGAAGACAAGCGCCCGGCACCAAAGCCCATCGCCTTCACCGATTCCCAAGGCCGGGCCATGACCCTGGACGACGTCAAGGGAAGAGTGGTGCTGGTCAACCTGTGGGCCACCTGGTGCCCGCCATGCGTCGCGGAGATGCCCGACCTGGACGCCCTTCAGGGCAAGCTGGGCGGCAAGGACTTCCAAGTGACGGCCATTTCGCTGGACCGCGCCGGCAGGGCCATCGTCGAACGCTGGTTCGCCCAGGCCGGCATCAAACATCTGGCCATCCACAACGCCAACCCCGCCGACTTTCCCGGCGCGCTGTTGCCCACCTCGATCCTGTTGGACAAAAAGGGCCGCGTCGCCTGGACCGGATCGGGAATCTATGCCTGGACCGAAGCCGAGGCGCTGGACGCCATCACGGCGGTCATGGCCGAACGTTAATCGCCCGCGCCGACGCCTGTGGAAACCCTACGTCTTGGCGCGGTTGGGGGCACGCGGCGCGAAGTCACCGGGCTTGGCCCGGGTCGGCCCTTTGTGTTGCACGCCGCCGGTCATCATGATGTTTTCGATCAAGCGCTGGCCCGCCTTGCGGAAATCGTCGCCGGCCCCCAAGCTGCAGGCCTTCGAGAAATATTTGCGCCCCTCGCCCAGCTTGGCCGCCCGTTCAGTCATGTGTTCTTCGGCGGCCAGACGCAAGGCCACATGCAGCGCCCTGTCGGCGGCCCGCATATTGGCGTTGCATTCGTAAAGCCGGGCCCGTTCCAACAGCTTGCGCTTGAAGTCAAAGGGCAGCGCCTTGTCCTGACCGCAGCGATCTTTCAGCCATTTGCCCAAGCGCTCCGCTTCTTCCGGCGACGCTTCGTGCATCTTGGCCAGTTCAACCTTGCAGATACGCTTGGCCTGATCGATTGCCGCCTGCTCGGCGGCGCGGCGGTCATCCGCCGCCGGATGCCCAAATCCGAACATGGGAGCCTCCCACGAACAGTCATTGGCAATCAGTGTAGCAAGAAAATTACGCACAATATAGTACTGATTGAATAGCAGAATATATTTGTAGACTCTTGATGCCTCACATTTCTGTTGTGACCCGCGATCTATGCCGACAATACTTTATTTATATAAAATTGCTTGCATCCCTCATCACGCCGTTGCCGCAACGCACAAAGGAAAAGGGCGCCCCGTTGGGGGCGCCCCTTCCTGTTCGCTCGACAGAGGAATTAATCAACCATCAACCCGGACTATAACCTCGACGCGGGTGATATTGAAGCCCTGAGGGGCATCAGGAACGCGGGTCAGCCCTACCATTTCCGCAGGGATGTCGCACAACCGGCCCGACTTTTCATAGAAGAAGTGGTGGTGGTCCGAGGTGTTGGTGTCGAAATACGACCGCCCGGCGTCGACCACGATCTCGCGCAGCAGCCCCACGTCGGTGAATTGATGCAGCGTGTTGTAGACGGTGGCCAGCGACACCCGGATGTTGTTGGACAGGGCCTCGGAATGCAGCTGTTCGGCCGAGATATGCCGATCCTCGCCGTCAAACAGCAACCGGGCCAGGGCCAGACGCTGACGGGTCGGGCGCAGACCAGCGGCACGCAGCCGGTCAAGGGCTTGGCTGTAAGGGCGTACGGTAACCATGCTCATCTGCGGCGCGTCCCATGCTGGGGCCAGTCACACCCTTCCAGGCTGGAAGAGTTCTCTATCCAAGCTAGCACAGAGACGATTGAAAAATAAAGAGGACCCGACGACTTTCCCTTGACACCGGTCAAGCGAAAGTCATCGGGTCCCTCTTTCTCTTATTCGCCGATGGCCAGACGTTCCACCAGTTGACGCACGGTGGGGATGAAGCCGCCGGCATAGAAGGGATCGGACCCGAAACGGAAGGCGTTGTGGCCGGCGAACATCAGTTCGTTTTCCACGTCGCCGCCATGGCCGATGTTCTGCAGGGTCTTCTGGATGCAGAAGCTGCGCGGGTCGGCCTTCTTGCCGGTGGTGCCGGCTTCGTTCTGCGCCCAGTTGGAAAACACGCATTGCGACAGGCAGCCCATGCAGTCCACCTGGTCCTTGCGGATTTCCTCGGCCTTTTCGGCGTCGACGAAGACCAGGGTGTTGTCGGGGGTGCGCAACGCTTCGGTGAAGCCCTGGGCCATCCAGGCCAGCGCCTGTTCCTTGTCGTGGGGGGTGACCCAGACGATGCGCTTACGGGCGCCGATGGGCAGTTCGGCCACATGGTCGCCCACCGATTCCGACGAGAAGGCGATCTGGCGGTGCGAACGGTCGACCAGTTCGGTGATGAAGGCGTTCTTCACCGCCGAGGAATAGAAGCCGGTGGGGCTGAAACGGTGCAGCAGCACGTCGCCCGACTTCAGGGTCAGCAGACGATGCTTCCAGGCGTCGGAAATGGGGCTTTCCTGGGTTAGCAACGGACGGGTGCCGAACTGGAAGGCGATGGCGCCCAATTCCGGGTTACCGATCCATTCTTCCCATTCCTTCAAGGCCCACACGCCACCGGCCATGAACACCGGCACGGTATCGGCGACGCCGCATTCGCGCATGGTGGCGCGCAGTTCGCGCACGCGGCCATAGGGGGGTTCGGGCTTTTCCGGGTTTTCCGAGTTGGACAGGCCGTTATGGCCGCCGGCCAGCCACGGATCCTCGTAAACCACGCCGCCCAGCAGGTTGCCGTGCTTGTGGTAGGAACGCTTCCACAGCGCCCGGAAGGCGCGGGCCGACGACACGATGGGGTAGTAGAAGACGTTATGCTTGGCGGCGATCTCGGCCACCTTGTAGGGCATGCCGGCGCCGCAGGTGACACCATGGATCAGCCCCTTGGCCCCTTCCAGCGCACCTTCCAGGATTTCCTCGGCGCCGCCCATTTCCCACAGCACGTTCATGTGCAGACGGCCCTGGCCGCCGGAAATGTCGTGGGCGATCCGCGCCTGGGCGATGGCCCCCTTGATGCCGAACGCGATCAGTTCCTTGTGACGGTCCGTCCGGGTCTTGGTGTGGTAGACCATGGGGATCAGGTTGCCGTTTTCGTCGTAATTGTCGGCGTTGACCCCCGAGAAGGTGGCCACGCCGCCCGCCGCCGCCCAAGCGCCCGAGCTTTCGCCGTTGGAAACATTGATGCCCTTGCCGCCTTCGACCAAAGGCAGGACTTCACGACCGGAAATGACGATGGGGTCTAGCTTGAACAAGGTGACGAAAACTCCCTGGCGGATGGCGCCCCGGTAAACCGGAATCGCGGCGGCCTCTATTTCTATCCAGCCTTTTCGCGCATTTCCACCTCAGACGTTAAAAATTCATGACATCTGAAGAAGGCACCGGCGCAAGCAGGTCGGGGCGGTCGGAAAATACCGCCGAAACCCCGCGATTCCAAAGCTTTTCCGCCCGGCCCTGTCGATTGACCGTATAGGCCAGCACCGAAAGCCCGGCATCGTGCAATTGGCGGACCCGATCCTCACTGACCCAACGCTGGTCCAGGTGCACGGAAAAACAATCAAAGACTTCAGCATGCCGCCGCCAACCCTGCGGCAAACGGCCGTAAAGCAAGCCTCGCGGCCAGTGCGGCGCCACTTCACGCGCCACCGCCAAAGCCGGACGACGAAAGCTGGAGACCAGGGGCGGCACACGGTCCGACGGCCACTGGGCACCGGCGGTCTCCAGAGCGGCCCGCGCCGTGGCGACCTCGGTCCCGCGGTCGGGTTTGATCTCGATGTTCACCAACAGATTACGCCGCAGACACAATTCCAGCACCTGGGCCAAGGTGGGGATGTTCAAGGCTTGTAAGTCATGGGCTGTCCGCGACGCCACCGGACCACTGGCGCCAGTACAGCGCTCCAACGTATCGTCATGGAACACCACCGCCACCTGATCGGCCGACAGCCGCACGTCGAATTCCACCATGGCGCAGCCCAGATCGGCAGCCAGGTCGAAAGACGCCAAGGTGTTTTCCGGCGCCAGCCCGGCGGCGCCGCGATGGCCGATGACGGGGGGAAGGGTCAGCATGCCCCAGAATAACAAAAACGCGGGCCGCTTGCGCGACCCGCGTTCCGTGATCGGGATGACAACCGGGACTTAGTCCTCGGCGTCGTCCTTCTTCTTGCGGTCCTTGGAACGCTCGGCGCGTTCGGCTTCGATCTGGGCGGTGATGTCTTCACCGGTGGCCTGATCGACGCACTTCATGGACAGCTTGACCTTGCCGCGGTCGTCGAAGCCCAGGACCTTGACCTTGACCGAATCGCCCTGCTTCAGGACATCGGCGGTCTTGGCCACGCGCTCGCGGCTGATTTCCGAGATGTGGACCAGACCGTCACGCGAGCCCAGGAAGTTCACGAAGGCGCCGAAATCGACGACCTTGACCACCTTGCCGGTGTAGATCACGCCCAGTTCCGGTTCGGCGACGATGCCCTTGATCCAGTCGATGGCGCGCTGGCCAGCGTCCGAATCGGTCGAGGCCACCTTGATGGTGCCGTCGTCGTCGATGTCGATCTTGGCGCCGGTCTGTTCGCAGATTTCGCGGATGACCTTGCCGCCGGTGCCGATGACTTCGCGGATCTTTTCCTTCGGGATGTTGAAGGTGGTGATGCGCGGCGCGTTGCCCGAAACCTCGGTGCGGGCGCTGTCCAGACCCTTGGACATTTCGCCCAGGATGTGGATACGACCGTCACGCGCCTGACCCAGGGCGATCTTCATGATCTCTTCGGTGATCGAAGTGATCTTGATGTCCATCTGCAGCGCGGTGACGCCCTGTTCGGTGCCGGCCACCTTGAAGTCCATGTCGCCCAGGTGATCTTCGTCACCCAGGATGTCGGACAGCACGGCGAAGCCAGAATCTTCCTTGATCAGGCCCATGGCGATGCCGGCGACGGGGCGCGGCAGCGGCACGCCGGCGTCCATCATGGCCAGCGAGGAACCGCAAACGGTGGCCATCGACGACGAACCGTTGGATTCGGTGATTTCCGACACCACGCGGATGGTGTAGGGGAAGGCTTCCTTGGTCGGCAGGCAGGGGCGCACCGCACGCCAGGCCAGCTTGCCATGGCCGATTTCACGACGGCCGGGCGAGCCCATGCGGCCGGCTTCACCCACCGAATAGGGGGGGAAGTTGTAGTGCAGCATGAAATGTTCGCGGTATTCGCCGTCCAGCGCGTCGATGATCTGCTCGTCCTGGCCGGTGCCCAGGGTGGCGACCACCAGGGCCTGGGTCTCGCCACGGGTGAACAGGGCGGAACCATGGGCGCGGGGCAACACGCCGACCTGGCTTTCGATGGCGCGCACGGTCTTGGTGTCGCGGCCGTCAATGCGGATGCCGGTCTTCAGGATGTTGCCGCGGACGACGTCGGCTTCCATGTGCTTCAGGATCGGGCCGGCGACGGCGATCTCGGCGGCTTCGCTCAGCAAGGCCATGGCCTTGGCCTTGACCTCGCCAACGGCGGCGTAGCGGTCCTGCTTCTTGACGATCTTGTAGGCTTCGGCCAGTTCAGCCGGGATGCCGGCATCCTTGAACTTGCCTTCGACCACCGCGACCTCGGGGGCCGGCGGGGCCACGTCCCAGGGTTCCTTGGCGCAGGTCTCGGCCATTTGGATGATGGCGTTGATGACCGCCTGGAACTCGCGGTGACCGTACATGACGGCACCCAGCATCACGTCCTCGGACAGTTCCTTGGCTTCCGATTCCACCATCAGCACGCCTTCGACGGTGCCGGCGACCACCAGATCCAGGTCGCTTTCCTTGACCTGGGCGGTGGTCGGGTTCAGCACGTATTCGCCGTTGATGTAGCCGACACGGGCGGCGGCGATGGGGCCCATGAAGGGCAGGCCGGAAATGGTGAGCGCGGCGGAAGCGCCGACCATGGCAACGATGTCGGGGTCGTTTTCCAGGTCGTGCGACAGCACGGTGCAGACCACCTGGGTCTCGTTGCGATAGCCGTCAACGAACAGCGGGCGGATCGGACGGTCGATCAGGCGGGAAACCAGGGTTTCCTTTTCCGACGGGCGGCCTTCGCGCTTGAAGAAGCCACCGGGGATCTTGCCGGCGGCGAAGGCCTTTTCCTGGTAGTTGACGGTCAGCGGGAAAAAGTCCACGCCAGGCTTGGGGGCCTTGGCGCCGACCACGGTGCACAGCACCGAGGTGTCGCCATAGGTGGCCAGGACGGCACCGTCGGCCTGACGGGCGATCTTGCCGGTTTCCAGAACCAGCTTGCGTCCACCCCACATGATTTCCTTGCGGGTGACATTGAACATGCTCATCACGTTATCCTTATAGACAGCATCGGGCCGGATTGCCCTGATGCGGCGCCCGTATCGACCCCCATGGCCGACGTAGCGCCCTTGCGTGGTGAGACCGAAAGGCATCGCCGGATGCCGATCCCGATGCCCTTTGGCATCACCACGCAGATATAAAAAAATCGACGGGAGCCCCGACCGTCAACAACGACTGACCGGGGCTCCGACGCCGACTGAACCGGACCTGATTACTTGCGCAGACCCAGGCGCGAGATCAGCTGCTCGTAGCGGCCGACATTCACGCTCTTCACATAGTCCAGCATGCGGCGACGCTGGCCGACCATGATCAGCAGACCACGACGCGAGTGGAAGTCCTTCTTGTGCGACTTCATGTGCTCGGTCAGGTTGCGGATGCGTTCGGACAGGATGGCAACCTGGACTTCCGGCGAACCGGTATCGCCCGGCTTGGTGCCGAATTCCTTGATCAGTTCCTGGGTACGCTCAGGGGTAATCGACATCGTCTTCTCCTAATTCATTTGGGTGGAGATTGAGAACGCGCACTGACCGGATTTCGTCGCGGTCGATGCACGCCAGCGCCACCAACCGGGAGCCGTCCATGGCCCGGACCACCAGGTCCGAGGCGTTGTCCGGCACCTGGAAGCGACTTTCCAATCGGGATAGCGAAAGGACTTGGCCGCATTGAAGGCGCCGAGCCTCCGCCGCCGTCAGGGCCAGCGCCGGGATGTCGTCCAGCGCGGTCTCGATCGGAAGCAGATAAGCCCGAAGGGCGGAAAGTTGCCCGAGACTGGTGAAATTGTCCAGGGAAATCGCGTTTTCCAGGGTGAAGCGACCACAGGCGACGCGCCGCAAAAACGTCACATGCCCCACCGTGCCCAGGGCTTGGGAAATGTCGCGGGCCAAGGACCGCACATAGGTGCCCTTGCCGCACAACACCTCGAACTCGGCATGGTCGGCATCGGGCATGGACAGCAAGTCCAGCCGATGGATGGTAACGGTGCGGGCCTTCAGTTCCACCTCTTCGCCGGCGCGGGCCAGGTCATAGGCGCGCTCGCCATCCACCTTGATGGCGGAATAGATGGGCGGAACCTGGGAAATGGCGCCGGTGAATTGCCCCAGCACGGCGCGGATGGCGGCGGCGTCGGGACGCACGTCGGACGTGGCGCAAACCTCGCCTTCCAGGTCGTCGGTGGTGCGCGCCTGGCCGAAACAGACGGTGAAACGATAGGTCTTGGCCCCGTCCATCACCCATTGCACGGTCTTGGTGGCTTCACCAAGCGCAATGGGCAGGATGCCGCTGGCCAACGGGTCCAGGGTGCCGCCATGACCGACCTTGGCGGCGTTCAGCGTGCGCCGCACCATGGCCACCACGTTGGTGGAACCGATGCCCACCGGCTTGTCGATGGCCAGCCAGCCGTCGATGGCGATGCCTTTGCGCTTACGGGCCAAACAGCGTCACTCGCCGTCGTCTTCGCCGTCAGCGGCGTCGCCGACGCGGAAGTCGCCGGGACGGACGTCGTCGTCATTGGCCCCCAGGTCACGGGCGACCTCGGGCGAACGCAGCAGGGCGTCGATCTTGCTGGCTTCGTCGAAGCTGGTGTCGGCTTCGAAGAACAGGTCGGGGACGACGCGCAGATCCACCTGACGGGCGACTTCGTGGCGCAGGAAGGGACGTGCCCGCTTCAGCCCCTTCAGGATCGGCCCGACCTCGCCGCCGCCCAAGGGGACGACGAACACGGTGGCGTTCTTCAAATCGGGGCTGACCCGCACCTCGGTCACGGTGATGGCGCGGCCGGCCAGATCGGGGTCGCGGATATCCCCACGCTCGATGATGGCGGCGATGATGTGACGCAGCTCCTCGCCCACCCGCAGCTGACGCTGCGACGGCGGCTTTTGGCCTCTGGGCATGGTCTTGTCCTCCGCAGGCGGCGACCGGGTCCCTTACAGGACGCCGGCCACTTCCTCGATTTCGAAGCATTCGATGACGTCACCGACACGAATATCTTCGTAATTGGTGAACGACATGCCGCATTCATAGCCTTCGCGGACTTCCTTGACGTCGTCCTTGAAGCGCTTCAACTGCGCCAGATGGCCTTCGTGGATGACCACGTTGTCGCGCAGCAGGCGGACGCCGGCACCGCGCTTGACGATGCCTTCGGTGATCATGCAGCCAGCGACCTTGCCGACCTTGGTGATGTTGAAGACTTCGCGGATGGACGCGTAGCCCAGGAAGTTTTCCTTGAGCGTCGGCGACAGCATGCCCGACAGCATCTTCTTCACGTCGTCGGTGACGTCGTAAATGATGCTGTAATAGCGGATGTCCACGTTGTCACGCCGCGCCATGTCGCGGGCCTGCGGGTTGGCGCGGACATTGAAGCCGATCAGCAGACCACCCGAAGCCTTGGCCAGGGTGATGTCGGATTCGTTAAGCGCGCCGACGGCGGCGTGCAGCACGCGCACCTTGACGCTGTCGTTGCCGATCTTTTCCAAGGCGCCGATGATGGCTTCCACCGAACCCTGCACGTCGCCCTTGATGACGACCGGCAGTTCCTTGGCTTCGCCCGCCTTGATGGCCGAGAACATCTGTTCCAGAGTGCCTCGCGCCCCGGCCTTGGCACGGGCTTCGCGTTCGACACGCTGGCGGTAGCCGGAAATCTCGCGGGCGCGGGCTTCGTCTTCCACCGCCACGATGTCGTCGCCGGCCGACGGCACGCCGTCCAGGCCCAGCACTTCCACCGGGGTCGACGGGCCGGCTTCTTCCAGACGGTTGCCCTTGTCGTCGATCAGCGCACGCACCTTGCCCGATTCGGCACCGGCGACGAACACGTCGCCGACCCGCAGCGTACCCTTCTGCACCAGGACGGTAGCCACCGGGCCGCGGCCCTTTTCCATCTTGGCTTCCACCACGGTGCCTTGGGCGGCGCGGTTGGGATTGGCCTTCAGGTCGAGGATTTCGGCCTGCAGCAGGATGGTTTCTTCCAGCTTTTCCAGGTTCATGCGCTTCTTGGCCGACACTTCGACCGTCAGCACGTCGCCGCCCAGATCCTCGGTGACCAGATCGTGCTGCAGCAATTCCTGGCGGACGCGCTGCGGATTGGCTTCCGGCTTGTCGATCTTGTTGATGGCGACGATGATCGGCACGCCGGCCGCCTTGGCGTGGCGGATGGCTTCCACCGTCTGCGGCATGATGCCGTCGTCGGCGGCAACCACCAGCACCACGATGTCGGTGACCTTGGCGCCACGGGCACGCATGGCGGTGAACGCCTCGTGGCCAGGGGTGTCGATGAAGGTGATCTTCGACCCGGTCTTCATGGTGACCTGATAGGCGCCGATGTGCTGGGTGATGCCGCCGGCTTCACCCGAGACCACGTCGGTGGCGCGCAAAGCGTCCAACAGCGAGGTCTTGCCGTGGTCGACGTGACCCATGATGGTGACCACCGGCGGACGGCTGATCAGCACGTCGTCCTCGTCCACCTCACCCTCCAGGCCGACAAGGACGTCGGCTTCGGACACGCGCTTGACGTTGTGGCCGAACTCGGCGACCACCAGCTCAGCGGTATCGGGGTCAATGGTCTGGTTGATGGTGGCCATCACGCCCATGCGCATCAGGCACTTGATGACGTCGCCACCTCGCGCCGCCATACGGTTGGCCAGTTCCTGGACGGTGATGGTTTCCGGAATGATGACGTCGCGGACCACCTTTTCGGCGCCCTTTTGCATCATCTTCTGGCGTTCGCGTTCGCGGGCGCGCTTGACGGCAGCCAGCGAACGGCCGCGTTCGCCGCGATCCTCGTCCGACAGGGCGTCGGTAATGGTCAGCTTGCCGGTGCGGCGACGCTGGTCCACCCGCTTGACCGGCGGGGTCTTGTGCAAAGCCGCCTTCTTCTTGGCGCGCTCTTCCTCGTCTTCTTCCGCCGTCGTGGTCGGAGCGGCACCGGTGGACGGAGCCGGACGGCCCGGCATGGGGGCCAGCTTGGCCGGCGGCGGCGCGGTCATGCGCGGACCCTGGCGCGGCTCGGCCGGAATACCGGCAACGGGGGCAGCAACAGCAGCAGCCGGAGCAACAACCGGAGCAACGTCCACAGGCGCCGCAGCGACGGGAGCGGCGACCGGTTCGGGCGCAGGCGCCGGCTCGGAAACCTCGGCTTCCACGGCGGCCTCGGCCTCGGCGGCTTCCGCTTCGGCGACCTCACGGGCCTCTTCCTCTTCCGCGGCGCGGCGGACCGCTTCTTCCTCGGCGCGGGCGCGGGCTTCGGCCTCGGCCTTCATGGCGACTTCCAGCGCCTTGGCGCGGGCGGCCTTTTCGTTGTTGGTCAGGTCGTGGGCGCTGGCGGCCTGCTGAGCGGCTTCGACCACCGCCACCGCCTTGGCCAATTCGGCCTCGGCGGCGCCATGGGCTTCGTCACGCACTTCGTGCATGGCGCCACCGGCACCGGGGGCGAAGGTGCGCTTCTTACGCACTTCGACGGTCACCACCTTCGAGCGTCCATGCGAGAAGCTTTGCCGGACCTGGCCGGTCTCGACGGTCTTCTTCAGCTCAAGCTTGCCCGGAGAGGACAGCTTCAGCGGGGTCTTGCGCTCTTGATCCTTGGAATCGCTCATGTAACCGACTTCACTCTTTCACGACGAGGCTTGGGCCGGGTGCCCAAGCCATGGGATTCATTCATTTCATGGCGTTCGATCCTGACGGAAACCACCCAGCAGGGCCGCTTCTGCCGTCAACCGGCGGGCCAACCCGCCAGGGGCGACACAGGCATGAACCGCGTGGTCGCGGCCGAACACCGCCCCCAATTCTGCCGCGTCGAACAGATCGACCACGACGGCGCCGGGAGCCAACGCCTTCAACTTGTCCCGCCCGTCAGGGGCGGCATCGCTGGCCTGCACCAGCACGGCGACACGGCCGGACTTCAGCTCGGCCTTGACCTTCTCGAAGCCGGCCACCGCTTGTCCGGCGCGCCGGGCCAAAGCCAGGGCATCCAGACAACGGCGGTGCAAAATCCGTTCGATCAGACCCGCCAGATCATCCGGCGCCGACACTGCGCGACGCGCCGCCTTGGCGAACAATCGCTTGGTCACTGCCGTATTTACCACATCCCGCCCTGGCGACAACCAGATTCCCCGTCCGGGAAGCCGGCCGTCCACGTCGGGAACGACCATATTATCAGGCCCGACGACAAACCGCAGCAATTGCTCTTTGGGAAGAACCGAGCCGGTGACGATGCAACGCCGGTTCGGTCCTTTCCGCAGGTCTTCGTCGTCTTCCATGTCCTGGTCCAGGACTTATTCCTCGAACCAATGCGCACGCGCGGCCATGATCACCGCGTTGGCCTGTTCCTCGTTCATCTCGTCCTTGCCGACGATGTCGATCAGCTCGTCCGACGCCAGATCGCCCAGATCGTCCAGGGTCTTGATCTCGCGATGGCCCAGCTTGACCAGCATGGCCGGGGTCAGACCTTCCAAAGCCGCCATTTCGTCGGTGACACCCAGATCCTTGCGCATGGCGTCATAGCGTTCGTCCTGTTCGGCCAGGAAGGTGCGGGCGCGCTGCTGCAGCTCGGCGGCCACGTCCTCGTCGAAACCTTCGATGCCGGTCAGGTCTTCCAGCGGAACGTAGCCCACTTCTTCCACCGTGGTGAAGCCTTCGGTCACCAGCAGATGGGCAATCACGTCGTCAACATCGAGCGCATCGATGAACAGCTTGGAACGCGAACGGAATTCTTCGTTGCGGCGCTCCGATTCCTCGGCCTCGGTCATGATGTCGATGGACCAGCCGGTCAGTTGGCTGGCCAGACGCACGTTCTGGCCGCGACGGCCGATGGCGAGGCTCAGCTGGTCGTCGGGGACCACCACTTCCATGGTGTGGGTTTCGTCGTCCAGCACCACCTTGGACACTTCGGCCGGGGCCAGGGCGTTGACCACGAAAGTGGCGTATTCGCCCGACCACGGAATGATGTCGATCTTTTCGCCCTGCAATTCAGCGACCACCGCCTGGACGCGGGAACCGCGCATGCCAACGCAGGCGCCCACCGGGTCGATGGAGGAATCGTGGCTGATCACGGCGATCTTGGCACGCGAACCGGGGTCGCGGGCCACCGCCTTGATTTCGATGATGCCGTCATAGATTTCCGGCACTTCCTGGGCGAACAGCTTGGCCATGAACACCGGATGGGTGCGCGACAGGAAAATCTGCGGACCCCGGGGTTCCTGGCGGACGTCGGCGATATAGGCGCGCACGCGGTCGCCGGTGCGGAAGGTTTCACGCGGGATCAGTTCGTCACGACGCAGCAACGCCTCGGCGCGGCCCAGGTCGACGATGACGTTGCCGAATTCGACGCGCTTGACCAGACCGTTGCTGACCTCGCCGACGCGGTCCTTGTACTCGTTGAACTGGCGCTGACGCTCGGCGTCGCGCACCTTTTGGACGATCACCTGCTTGGCGGTCTGCGCGGCGATGCGGCCAAAATCGATGGGCGGCAGCGGATCGACCAGGAAGTCGCCCACCTGGGCGTCGGACTTCTTCTTCAGGGCGCGGGCCAGCGGCAGCTGGGTGGCTTCGTTTTCCACTTCTTCCACCACTTCGATGAAGCGGGCCAGCTGAATCTCGCCGGTCTTGCGGTCGATGTGGGCGCGGATGTCGTGTTCATGCCCGTACTTGGAGCGGCCGGCCTTTTGAATAGCCTGTTCCATGGCCTCCAGCACCTCGTCGCGATCGATGCCCTTGTCGCGAGCGACGGCATCGGCGACCTGAAGCAGTTCGGGGCGGGGCAGAGCGGCGATACGTTCCATCTATTCGTTTCCCTGTTGGTCCGCGCCCGGGTCTTCCTGCTCCCGGGTGACGGCGGCGATCAATTCATCGGTCAGCACCAGCTTGGCGCTTTTGATGTCGGAAAGCGGCACCTGGACTTCCTGGCCGTCGGCAAGCAGGCGAACCGCCTCGGCCTCCAGCCCCAGAAGCTTGCCGCGGAAGCGCTTGCGTCCATCGACGCCGACCAGCGCTTCCAGCTTTACCTCGAAACCGGCCCAGGTCTCGAAATCCTTGCCACGGGTCAGCGGCCGGTCGATGCCCGGCGAGCTGATTTCCAGGGCGTAAGCACCCTGGATGGGATCTTCCACATCCAGCAGCGCCGACAAGGAGCGGCTGATGTCGGCACAGTCGTCCACCGTCATGGGACGGCCGTCCTTGCGTTCGGCCATCACCTGGAGCGTCGGGCGCGTCCGGCCCTGGAACATCACCCGCACCATCTCGTATCCCATGGACTCCAAGGTGGGGCCGAACAATGCTTCCAAACGCTGATGAAGTTCCATTCCCGAAAAGCCTCGTGACCAAAGCGGTCCCTAGAAAAAACAAAAAGTGGGCCAATGGCCCACCCTGCGATCCCAACCTCCAGCTAAGCTTCTTGGCCGGGGAGCAAGAATGTGTCTAGCGGCGGACTATAGACGAATCCCCACCAAAGGCAAGGCCCGCGTGCCCCAGGGCGGCCAGGGACAACTGGCAGACAGCGGCCAGGTCGTCCCGGGCGGCCCGGACCGTCGGCCAATCGGCGGCCAGGGCGCGGTCGTTCAGATGGCTGCACAACAGGCCCAAACGAAGATGCCCCAGGTTCAGCGCCGCCCCCTTCAGGGAATGGATGGCCCGGCGCGCCGTCTCGGAATCGTCCCGGGCCAGGGCCGCCGCCAACTCGGCCATGCGGCCCCGGATGTCGTCGGCCAAGGCGTGGTGAACCAGGACGAAATCGTCTTCGTCCAGGTCCCGGCGCAACTGGTCGGTGACCGCGCCATCCACCACCGGGGCCAGACGCCAGTCGGCCATCAGGAAACGCCCAACACCTTGGCCAAGGACGCCATCAGGCTGTCGCGAGTGAAAGGCTTGGCCACATAGCCGTCAACGCCGTGCTGACGGGCCATGATCACCGCCTCGGCCTCGGTCTTCACCGTCATCATGATGAACTTGACGCTTCCGTGGTCGGCCTTGATGCGGGTCAGCAATTCCAGCCCGTCCATGTTGGGCATGACCCAGTCGCACAACACGATGTCGGGCACCAGGGCCTTGTCGATGGTCTTGGCCAGGGCGTCCTTGCCGTCGGTGGCCGACACCACCCGATGGGCGCCAAGGCCGCGGACCAGGCCCGAGACCAGGATACGGGAAGACGAGGTGTCTTCGACCACCAGCACCAGCTTGTCGGCGATGGCGGCGGAAATGGCTTGTTCCAACATTTCGCTCATGATGGGTTCCTTAGGGGCGATACAGGCCGACATAGGCTATCAAGTCCTTGCCGGGCACGCGTTTGACGAAAGTCAGCTTGGGCTCGATATGGTTGGAGGCGGGGTTGAGCCAACGATATTCCACCCAGCCTTCGCCCTGTTCCTCGGCCACCTTGATGATTTCCTTGACCAGCAGCTTGCCGTCGCTGTCGGTGACGTTCAGAACCGACTTGCCTTCGTTCTTGGGCGCCGGCGGATAGACCACCCAGGCGCCGTTCAGGTCGATGACGTTGACATAGATTTCGCCAAAGCGGAAATCGCCCTGGGCATGAAACGCCTTGCGGGCGTCCTCGACGCCGTGCTCGCTCAGATACGCCGCGGCCTTCAGGGTGATCTCGCGCACCTGGATGGGATTTGGCCGGTCGGCCGCCGTCGCCGTCAGCGGCACGATCAGGACCAGCAGGGCAAGCAGGCGGGCGATCATCGGTCCAACCCCAGGCTGATCAGCAAATCAACCATATGGGATTTGGAAATGGGTTTGGTCAGGATGCCGTCGAAGCCGGCCGCCAGGAACTGCGCCTTTTCTTCCGGCATGGCATGGGCGGTATAGGCCACCAGCTTGGATCCGGCGCACAGGCTTTCGGCGCGGGCGGCGCGGCAGACCTCGTCGCCGCTCATCCCCGGCATGGAAATGTCCAAAAGCACCAGATCGGCGCATTGGGTCCGCATCCAGGCCAAGGCGGCCAGCCCATCCTCGGCGGTGTCCACCCGCCAGCCCAGCTTGGCCAGCAGCCGTTCGGCCAGCAGCCGGTTGACGTCGTTGTCGTCGACGACCAAAGCGTGCTTCTGCCCGCTCATGCCAACGGCTCCACCGGCAGGGTGAAGGCGAAGCGGCTGCCTTGGCCGACGGTCGATTCCAAGGTCATCGTTCCTCCCATCAGG
Source organism: Magnetospirillum sp. 64-120 (assembly GCA_001898825.1). Taxonomy (GTDB): domain Bacteria; phylum Pseudomonadota; class Alphaproteobacteria; order Rhodospirillales; family Magnetospirillaceae; genus Magnetospirillum. The sequence goes on along the minus strand of MKVK01000008.1, from coordinate 136,146 downwards.
TCCACCAGATGGCGGGCCAGGGTCAGGCCCAGGCCGGTGCCGCCATGCGCGCGCGTCAGGAAAGCGTCGCCCTGATGGAATTTTTCAAAAATCTTGCCCTGCAATTCAAGGGGGATTCCCGGCCCGGTATCCTCGACCCGCAGGACGATGTCGGCATTTTCATGCTGGACCCGCAGCCGCACCGAGCCGCTGGCGGTGAACTTGACGGCGTTGGACAACAGGTTGTGCAGCACCTGACGCACCCGCACCGGGTCGGCGGTGACCACGGCCGGCAAAGCCGGGTCCAGTTCGACGGTGAATTCCAGCCCCTTGCTGACCGCCAAAGGCTGATGGATGGCCGCCACTTCGCGCAGAAGCGGGGCGATTTCCACCTTTTCGCGGCTCAACGTCATGGCGCCGGCCTCGATCTTGGCCACGTCAAGGACGGCATTCAGCAATTCCAGCAGGTGGCGTCCGCTTTTTTCGATGATTTCGGCGTTCTCGCGGGAATCCGCGTCCTCGACTTCGTCCTTCAGCATCTCGGCGAAACCGATGATACCGTTCAGCGGCGTGCGCAATTCATGGCTCATGGACGCCAGGAACTCGCTTTTCATGCGGCTGGCTTCCTCGGCACGGCTGCGCGCCTCGTCGGCCCGCTGGAAGGATTCACCCACCCGGTCGGCCATGTCGTTGAAGGAATCGGCCAAGGCGCCCATCTCGTCGCTGCTTTGCACCGGAAGACGATAGGCCATGTCGCCGTCCTCGAAGCGGCGGATACCCTGAACCACGGTGGTGATGCGCCGGGTCAAGAGCGACGCCATCCAAATGGCGACGACGATCACCAGCGCCACCATCAAGGTGGTGGACAAGGTCAACTGCCGGGTCATGGTGTGAAGCTGGTCGCCGATCAGGGTCAGCACCGCTTCCAGCTGTTCTTGCAGCGCGCTGTCATGGGCGGCCACCACCCTTTCCGCCGCCTGCTTGGATTCGGTGGCGGCGCGGTGGAAGTCGTCCACGTTGGCGCCGATGGTGACGAAGCCGAAGCCGCGCGGACTGTCGGCGTATTGGCCGGTGCGATAGGGAATGGCCGCCGCCGTGGTCAGCTTCCACAGCCCGCTCCAGAAAATGTCGAACGAGCCCGACCCGCCGTTCCGGGTCAGGTCCATCCAGCCGGTGCATTGCGGCGCGTGGTTCAGATAGCGGCAATCCAGGCCCAATTGCCCTTCCTTGACCTGCTGAACGGCGCCTTTCTTGTCCCAGGACTGGTCGTCGAAGGTCTTCACCCCGGCCAGATAGTCCACCAGCTTCTGGCCGCTGGCCTTCCAGCCGTCATAAAGCCCCTGATCCATCCACGGCGGTGCCGGGTCGCCGGTTTCCGGGTCGTAACCGACGATGAAGTAATGGCGCGGATGGACGATGGAACGGCCCTTGTGGTCCCAGATGAAAGCGTAGTTGCCGCTGGTGGCGTCGGGGATGGGGCTGTAACGGTCACTGGTGGGCAGGATGTGGTCGGTGAATTCCATCAGATGACTGTGATCCAGCGCCAAGGTCACCCAACCGGCGACCTTGCCGTCCCTGACCACCGGCGTCGCCCAGCGGACAATGCCTTGGAAACGCTTGCCCACCGGGTTTTCAACCCCGGCATAGCCGGCTTCGTCGGGGGCATAGGCGATGCCGCGCTTCTGCGCCGCCGCCGGGGTGTAAGGGCCGATGACCTGGGACCCCACATAGGCGCCGATGACGTCGGAAACGTAAACTTCCCCGGGTTTCAGCGCCTGCAGCGCCGGAAAATAGGTTTCCGCCTTGATGAAGGTGTTCTGGCGCTGGGACACGTCGCGCAATTGGGGGTTCATCAGCGGCGAGGTGGTGACCTTGACCTTTTCCTGGCCATCCAGGCCGACGAAAGTCATTTCCAGGAACAACGGCCTGGCTTCGACCAGACCAACGGCGTCGGGATGGCGATAGTTGAAGTTGCGCGCCTGGTCGGGAATGGTCGGCGTCGCCGGCGGCAGGTCATAGCGCGGCGTCGCTTCCGGGCCGGGGACCCATTTGCTGCCGTCAGGGGCCAGAACCCACGGGTGATGGCGTTCGACGTTGCGGGTCCGCGCCGCCAGGAAACGGCGGTATTCGGCTTCCGACGGCGGCACCAGGGCGGCCGAGGCGATGTCGGCGTCGCGGTCGTACAGGAAGGCGGCGACGGAACGCGCCACGTCGGTGGTCATCCGTTCCATGGATTCGCGGGCCGCGTCGTCCAAAGCCTTGATGGCGGCCGAGGTGGTGGAGTTGGCCACCGTCTCGGCGGTTTCGCGCATCTGCACCACCATGCCGACGACGCTGGCGGAAACCTTGTCGGCCAGCCAGCTTTGCCCCTGCCAGGCGAACCAGGCCAGGAACACCAGCGGGATGACCTTGATCAGGACGAAAATGCCGATCAGTTTGGCGCGAATACCCAATCCCTGGCGGGTAAGCATCAGTCGAACCCCATCAGACCCTGAAGGCGGATTGATCCCGCGCCCCTTCTAGCAAAGGGATATGAACGCCGTTTGCGCAATTTGTGACCGAATCACAAACCGCCCATGAAGCGGTCGACATAGACGAACGGATCAAGTTCCGGCTTGCCGAAATGCCAGCCTTGGCCGAAATCGACGCCGCATTGATAGACCCGGCCGGCCAACCGCTTGTCTTCCACCATCTCGGCGGCGGTCTTGATCCCCATCGAGGCGCACATGCGGGCCATGGAGGCCAAAAGGTCGCTGCCTTTCTGGCTGGCCGCCGCCCGCTTGATCACCGGGCCGTCGAACTTGACCAGATCCACGTCCAGCGCGTTCAGGTAGTCGAAGCTGGCGGCGCCCGAGCCGAAATCGTCCAGGCAGAAGCGGAAGCCGCGCTGGCGGAAGGTCTGGATGGTGGCGTTGACCTCGGCCAGTTCCTCGACCTTCACCGATTCGGTCAGCTCGAACATGATCTTGCGCGGCTGCACGCCCGATCGCGCCAGCAGCTTGCGCAGTTCGGTGACGAAATGCTGCGACGCCAGCGACTGGCCCGACAGGTTGATGGCCACCGCCGGCAGCAGGCCGCCCTTGCGGGTCAGCTCGGCCACCGTGCGGATGGTGGTGTCCACCACCGCCAGATCCAGTTCCGAGACGATGCCCACTTCCTCGGCCAGACAGAACAGGTGATAGGGCGACACGCCCGGCCTGGTGTCGCGGAACCGGGTCAACACCTCGAAATGGTGGACGCGTTCCAGGCGCATGTCGCAGACCGGCATGAAGGCCATGTCGAAGTCGCGCTTGGCCACCAGCTTGCGGATATAGGCGACGTTGTCGATGGTGTCGGACACCAGCCCCTTCAGCACCTGGCCGATGCTTTTCTTCTTGTCCAGCTGGCCGGTTTCGGAAAAGCGCCGGATGGTGTGGGCGATGGCCTTGGCCACCTGATGTTCGGCCAGACCGGCGCCGTCGGCGTCCAGGGTGTGGGAATGGGTCTTGAGGTCGGAATTGAACAAAGTCTTGGCGGCGTTCGAGATCATGTTGCCGATCTCTTCCGCCTCGACGTCGTCGCGATGCAGGTACGAGAAGCTGTCGTTCGACACCTGGCCGGCGGTGTTGCCGCCCAGCGAATGCTGGTTCAGGATGTCGCCCACCGCCTTCATCACCTTCTTGCGGTCGGACGCCCCCAGGGTCTTGTTCAGGCTGTCCAGCCCGTCCACCTTGACCACCGACAGCTGCGGCCGCCCGCCGGCCCGCTTGAAGGCCAAGGCGCGGTCGGCGGCCAGGGCGGCATAGGACGCTTCGTCCAAGAGGCCGGTGGCGGCGTCGCGCTTGATTTCCGCTTCGTCCGGGCGTTCCGCCTGAAAGGCCGGCTCGACCTTCAGCGCCAAAAAGAAATGGTTGTCGAAATCGGGCACCCGATAGCCGGCCAAGGCGACGTTGGGACGGCGCTTGGCGCCGTTCAGCTTGACCACCACGTCGTCGATGCGTCCCTGCGAGCGGGCGGCGTCCAGCATTTCGCCGGCCAGGGCGCGGTCGTCGTCGGCCACCAGATCCAGGAAATGCTTGCCCACCAAAGAGTCGGGACCGGCGCCCAGCAGCAGGGGCGTGGCCCCGGCGGCGAACACCACCCCCATGTCTTCGTTCAGTTCCAACAAAATGTCGGCGCGGCAAAAGGCCAGGGCGACGAAGCGGTCGCGCTCGCGGTCGGCCATGATATCCCCGAAATGGTCATCCCGTCATATGATGGAACGCGACCAAGGTATTGGCAAGCATCGTGAACACCGGCACCGGGCGTGATAAGCTTGGCCGAACCAACGGAGTCCGCCATGCCCCGCCTGATCCCCGCCGCGCTGTTGTTGCTTGCCGCCACCATGCCGGCCGCCGCTCAACAATCCGACATCCTGCGCCTGGCCTGCAAGGCCAGCGATCCCGCCATGTCGCCGCCTTTGGTCTTTTCCATCGACCTTGCCGCCAAGGACGCCGTCGAGACCACCGGCGGCAAGCATTACGGGGTCACCTCGTACCGCGACGGGCTGGGCCTTTACGACCCAGCCCAAGGCCCGGCGACGGTGGTGTTCCGCATCGACCGGGTCACCGGTCGCTTCGCCCGCGTCGACACCCAGCTGCGCTGGGACGGAACGTGCGAGAAGGTCGAGCCTAAGCTGTGACCACCCGCGGCTTCGGCCACCACAGCGGCGCGCTCACCGCCGCCAGCACCAGGGCGGCGCCGGCCAGTTGGGTAATGCTGGGGGGATGACCGGCCAGGGCGGCGATGCTCATGGTCGAGATCGGCACCAGATTAAGGAACACCGAGGTACGCGCCGCCCCCAACCGCGAGATGCCGGCGTTCCACAGCAGATAGGCCACCGCCGAGCCGCCCACCGCCATGAAGGCCAAGGACCCCAGGGCCTGGCCCGACGGCGCCTGCGCAGGCAGCCCGACCATCAGCCCGCCAGCGCCCATCACCAAGGCGCCCATGGTCATGATGCCGGCGGTGTTGGAAACACCGCTTTCCGCCGGCATCAACCGCCGCACCAGCACGTTGTAAAGCGCCCAGGACAGGTTGGCGCCGATCATCGCCGCGTCACCCATGGCCAGATGCAGGCCGGCACCGCCGCCCAACACCACCACGGCGACACCGGCCAAGGCCACCGGCATGGCCATCACCTGGACGCGGCCCAGCCGTTCCCCCAGGAACAGGGCGGCCAGCGCCGAGGTCACCAGCGGGTTGGTGGCCATGATCAGCGCCCCGTTCACCGCCGAGGTGGAGGCCATGCCCATGAAGAACAGCAGGTTGAAGCCGCCGATCCCCACCAGGCCCAGCACGAAATACGCCCGCCAGTGCTTGATGAGCGGCACCTTGTGACGCCACAGCCCCGCCACCGCCATCATGACCACGGCGGCCAGGATGAAACGTCCGGCACCGGCCAGCAGCGGGTGCATCTCGTGCACCACCAACTGGGACAAGTTGAAATTGGCGCCCCAAAGAACGGCGGCGACAGCCGCCATGATCATGGTGGACCGCATGACAGGAACCCTTTCAGAAAAACTTGCGCAGGGTTAACCTGCGCCGTGCGTGTTAAGCTTTCAAACGAGTGTTTCTGAGCCAGACGTTTAGGAATTCTAATGGTCCGCCGTCTCCCGCCCCTGCGTTCGCTTCGGGCTTTCGAAAGCGCTGCCCGCCACCAATCCTTCGCCGACGCCGCCAAGGAACTGCACGTCACCCCGGCGGCCATCAGCCAGCAGATCAAACTGCTGGAAGATTACCTGGGGGTTCAGCTGTTCCGGCGCTCGGCCGGCGTGACCTTGACCGAACCGGCCGAAGCGGCGCTGCCGCTGTTAACCGATTCTTTCGACCGCATGGAGCGTGCCGTAGAAAGACTACGGGTGGGTCGTGAAAACGGCCCGCTGGTGGTCTCGGCGCCGCCGTCCTTCGCCGCCCGCTGGCTGATCCCCCGGCTGGAACGCCTGCAGGCCCAGCATCCCGACCTGGATTTCCGTCTTGCCGCCTCGACCAAGCTGGTGGATTTCGACACCGAGGACGTGGACGTGGCCATCCGCTATGGCTCGGGCCATTATCCCGGCCTTTATGTGGAACGCCTGAAGGCCGAGATGGTGGTGGCGGTGGCCCATCCGCGTCTGGCCCAGACCCTGCGCCAGCCCACCGATCTTTTGTCGGCGATGCTGTTGCACAACGAAGGCATGAACTGGGACCCCACCTATCCCGATTGGCCGGCCTGGCTGAAGAACATGGGGGTGACGGCAGACCAGCCGTTGAAACTGCGCCCGTTCGGCGACGCCAACCTGCTGATCCAGGCCGCCGTCTCGGGACTGGGCGCCGCCCTGGTGTGGCAGACCCTGGTCACCGAGGAACTGGCGGACGGCCGTCTGGTCGCCCTGTTCCCGGCGCAACCACTGTCCAACGCCTATCATCTGGTGTGCCCGGCCAACCACCTGTCCACCCCCAAGGTGGCGGTGTTCCGCGATTGGTTGATGGCCGAGATGGGGCTGGCCTAAAGCGAACGCGCCGCCCGCTTCAACACATAGGGGCTGGCGCTGCCCTGCCAGGATTCCACCACGCCGCGGACCCAGTCGGGATGGTCCTTGGCGGCGTCGTTCAGCCAGTTGGCCACCGAATCCTGCACATAGCGATGGTCGTCGCCGCGCAACGGCTGCAACACGGCCAAGCCGGGGGCAGGATCATCACGCAAGGGGCGGACATGGGCGCACCACACGCCACGCGGCCGCGTCGCTTCCGACGCGAAACGGCGCAGGTTGGCACTGGCTTCGGCCGTCCATGGTGTCAGCAAGGCCAGCGCCTCCAGGGGATCAGCCACCACATGGGGGCGCAGCGCCAACCAGGCCCATTCACGTACGCCGAAATGCGGGTCATCGGCCAGGGGCCGCAGCAGTTCCAGCCGCTGGGCCAGGGTCAAGCCTTCCTTGGCGGCGATGGCATAGGCCGCCCAGCCCCGCACGGTGTCCGAAGCATGGCCGGCCAATTGGCGCCAACACGGCCCGATCAGCCGCCCGGCCAGTTCCATCCGCTTGGTGACCCCCTGGTCGGCGACGATCCGCAAGGGGGCGGCATCGATTTGCGGCGCCACGGTTTCCAGCAGCACCGCAAAATCCATCACCAGCATTTCCGACAGCGTGCGGGTTTGCTCGGCGCCGGCATTCAACGCCGCCAACAGTTCCGGCCCCACAGCGGCCCGGTTGCTGGCCCCCTTACGCGTCGTCACGCGCCAAGGCCCGCCAAGCGATGTCGCGACGGCAGAAACCTTCTGGCCATCGCAGCGAATCCACCGCCTGATAGGCCCGTTCACGAGCTTGCTTGACGGTGTCGCCGATGGCGGTCACCCCCAGCACGCGGCCGCCGGTGGCCACCACCTGGCCCTGGGCGTTGAACGCGGTGCCGGCATGCAGGACGGTGACGCCGTCCACCGCATTGGCCTGTTCCAGGCCGCCGATCACCGTGTTCTTCTTATAGGTGCCCGGATAGCCCTCGGCGGCCATCACCACCACCAGGGCGCATTGGTCGCGCCATTCCAGCGTCACCTGATCCAGGCGGCCTTCGGCCCCGGCCAGCAGCACCGGCAGCAGGTCGGACTTCATCCGCGCCATCAGCACCTGGCATTCCGGATCGCCGAAACGCACGTTGAATTCCAGCAGCTTGGGGCCGGCCTGGGTGAACATCAGGCCAGCGAACAGCACGCCGGTGAACGGCTTGCCTTCGGCCGCCATGGTGCGGATGGCGGGCAGGATGCACTTTTCCATCACTTCGGCTTCGCGTTCCGGCGTCACCACCGGGGCGGGGGAATAGGCGCCCATGCCGCCGGTATTGGGGCCGGTATCGCCGTCGCCCACCCGCTTGTGGTCCTGGGCCGCCACCAGACCCAGCGCGGTCTTGCCGTCGCACAGCGCGAAGAAGCTGGCTTCCTCGCCGTCCAGGAATTCCTCGATCACCAGTTCGTTGCCGGCGTCGCCGAACACCTTCGATCCCATCATGTCGTCGACGGCGCCCAGCGCCTCGTCCACGGTCATGGCGACGACCACGCCCTTGCCGGCGGCCAGACCGTCGGTCTTGACCACGATGGGGGCGCCCTTTTCACGGATGAAGGACTTGGCCTGTTCCATGTCGGTGAAGCGGCCGTACCAGGCGGTGGGGATGCCGGCCTTGGACACGATGTCCTTCATGAAGCCCTTCGAGCCTTCCAGCTCGGCCGCCGCCCGGCTGGGGCCGAACACCTTGATGCCGGCGGCGACGAGCGCGTCGGCCAGACCCAGGCACAGCGGGCCTTCCGGGCCGACCACCACCAGGTCGACCGCGTTGTCCGTGGCGAAGGACACGATCGCGGCCACATCCTCGGCGTTGATGGCGACGCATTCGGCCACGTCCTTGATGCCGGCATTGCCCGGCGCGCACCACAGCTTGGTCAAAAGCGGCGACTGCGCCAGCTTCCAGCACAATGCGTGTTCGCGGCCACCGCCGCCGACGACCAGGACCTTCATGGCACCAACTCCGATAAATCTGAACCGGGCGGTTTTAGCACGGTGACGCGGGTTTGCAATCATCGCCGCTCTTCGCCATGATCCCGACCATGAACGAACGCAGCAACGTGCCTGAATTTTCCGTGGCCGAATTGTCCGGCGCGCTGAAGCGCACGGTCGAGGAAACCTTCGCCCATGTGCGGGTCCGGGGCGAGATTTCCGGCTTCAAGCGCCATTCGTCCGGCCATCTGTACTTCGCCCTGAAAGACGCCGACGCGGTGCTGGACGCGGTCTGCTGGCGCGGTCAGGCCGGCCGTCTGGCCATGGCCCCGGAAGACGGCATGGAAGTCATCGCCACCGGGCGGCTGACCACCTATCCCGGCCGCTCGAAATACCAGATGGTGGTCGAGCGCATGGAACTGGCCGGCCAGGGCGCGTTGCTGAAGCTGTTGGAAGACCGCCGCCGCAAGCTGGCGGCCGAAGGCCTGTTCGAGCAGGCCCGCAAGAAGCCCATCCCCTTCCTGCCCGCCGTCATCGGCATCGTCACCTCGCCCACCGGCGCGGTGATCCGCGACATTCTGCACCGGCTTGCCGACCGCTTCCCGCGCCGGGTGCTGCTGTGGCCGGTGGCGGTGCAGGGCGACGGCGCCGCCGAGCAGGTGGCCCGCGCCATCCAGGGCTTCAACACCTTCCCGCAGGACGGCGTGCCGCGCCCCGATCTGCTGATCGTGGCGCGTGGTGGCGGCTCGGTCGAGGACCTTTGGGCCTTCAACGAGGAAGTGGTGGTGCGCGCCGCCGCCGAAAGCCGTATTCCGCTGATCAGCGCCGTGGGACACGAAACCGACACCACACTGATCGATTTCGCCTCGGATCTGCGGGCGCCGACCCCCACCGCCGCCGCCGAAATGGCGGTGCCGGTCCGCGCCGAGTTGGTCGCCACCGTGGCCGACTGCACCGCCCGGCTGGTGGGTGCCATGGCCCGGGGCCTGGAAGAGCGCCGCATCAGGGTCCAGCATCTGTCCCGGGCGCTGCCCAATCCGCGCCGGGTCATCGACGACGCCCGGCTGAAGTTGGACGACCGCGCCGAGCGCCTGGGGCTGGCGCTACCCAACCTGCTGCACCGCCGTCAGGCCGATCTGGACAAACTGTCCGGCCAGTTGCGCCATCCGCGTGAATTGCTGGCCGCCAAGGCGCACCAATTGGACAGCCTGTCCACCCGCCTGGGCCACGCGCTGAAATCGGCGCTGCAGGCGGAAAAGGCCCGTCAGGACCGCTTGGCGCTGAAGCTGGAACAGGTGGGCCAACGGCTGGCGCCATCCATGACCCGCTTGCTGGCCGAACAGGCGCGCCGGCTGGATGCAAGCGCCAAGCTTTTGGAAAGTTATAGCTATAAGAACGTTCTGGATCGCGGCTTCGCCGTGGTGCGCGATGGCGACGGCAAGCTGGTCAGCGCCGCCGACGCCCAGACGGGTGCTGCCTGGAGCATTGAATTCAAGGACGGCAAGACCGACGTGGTGGTCGGCCACGGCGCCGCCAAGCCCAAGGCCAAAGGCAAGGACGATGTCCGCCAGGGCAGCCTGTTATAGGATTGAAAATGAGCGACAAGAGCAACGACGAAAAACCCGAAGAAGCCAAGACCGAAACCAAGCCGGAACCGATCACCCCGGAAGAGGTGGGCGGCCAGGAAGGCCCCGAACCCACCCGTTTCGGCGATTGGGAAAAGGCCGGGCGCTGCTCGGACTTCTGAAGCATGCCGCGTTTCAAGCTGCTGGTGGAATATCACGGCACGCCCTATGTGGGCTGGCAACGCCAGGACAACGGCCCATCCGTCCAAGGTGAACTGGAAAAGGCCATCTTCAAGCTGTCCGGCGAGGAAGTGACGGTGACCGCCGCCGGCCGCACCGATGCCGGCGTCCACGCCACCGGACAGGTGGCGCATTTCGACCTGGCCAAGGATTTCACCGCCGACCGGGTGCAGGGCGGCCTGAACTTCCACTTAAAGCCCCATCCCATCGCCATCCGCGCCGCCGAACAGGTGGGTGACGATTTCCATGCGCGCTTTTCGGCCCAGGGCCGGTCTTATCTGTACCGTATCGTCAATCGGCGGGCGCCGCTCGCCATTGACGCCGACCGCGCCTGGTGGGTGGCGGTGAAACTGGATGCGGCAGCCATGCACCAGGCCGCGCAACTGCTGTTGGGCCGCCACGACTTCACCAGCTTCCGCGCCGCCGCCTGTCAGGCGCAAAGCCCCGACAAATCCTTGGACGTGCTGGACGTGACCCAGGTTGACGAGGAAATCCGCATCGTCGCCAAGGCCCGATCCTTCCTGCACCACCAAGTGCGCAACATGGTGGGCACGCTGAAACTGGTGGGCGAGGGCAAATGGACGCCTGAGCGGGTCAGACAGGCGCTGGAGGCCCGCGACCGATCGGCGGCCGGCCCCACCGCGCCGCCCGAGGGTCTGTACTTTACCGGGGTGAAGTATTAGCCGCCCTTGGTGACATGCAGCGGCGCCACTGAACCGGCGTCCACCTTGGGGCGGTTGGGTTCGGCTTCGGTCAACGGTTCGCACGCCACCATGGTGGCCAGCGAACGTTCGGTCAGGCGTTGATATTCGGCGGTGCCCGCCGACTTCCAGGCAATGTCCTGGTCGGTCAGTTCCCGCATCACCTTGGCCGGAATACCGCCGATCAATGACCGCGCCGGCAGGATGGCGCCGGCGCGCACGAAGGATTGGGCGGCGACGATGGAACATTCACCGACCACTGCCCCATCCATCACCACCGAATTCATGCCGACCAGGGCGTTCCTGCCCACCACGCAGCCATGCAGGATGGCACCGTGGCCCACATGGCCGTCTTCTTCCACCACCGCGTCCTGGCCGGGAAAGGCATGCATGACGCAGCAATCCTGCACATTGGCGCCGGCACCGATGCGGATGGCACCGAAATCGCCGCGCAAGCTGGCCAGCGGCCCGATATAGGCCCGCGGGCCGATGATGACGTCGCCGATCAACACGGCGGTGGGGTGGACGAAAGCGGTGGGGTCCACCACGGGAACGACGCCGTCGATGGCATAGACGGTGGGACGCATGAGCTTGCTCCTGAGATGATCGTCATGCCCGGGCTTGACCCGGGCATCCACGCCAAAGGCGGCCGCGCCGCCATGGACCCCCGGGTCAAGCCCGGGGGTGACGAGTATGGCATATCACGCCGAATGACGGCGCACTTGCACCACGCGGAAGCGCTCGGCGACAAAGGCGCTGTCGCACAACGACGCGTTGGCCGCCGGATTGGCGCCCGAACCGTGGTAGTCCGAGAACGCCGCCGACTGGTTGACGAAGACGCCGCCGGTCAGGTTTTCCGACAACGCCACGCCGGCATCCACGCACAGATCCTCGGCCTTGGCCAGGAAGGCCGGGTCGGTGGAATAGACCGACGCCGTCAGCGCGCCGTGCTGCTTGGCGGTCCTGGTCGCCAGTTCCAGACCGGCTTCGGCGGAATCCACCGCGATGACAAAGGAAATGGGGCCGAACAATTCCTGGGTGAAGACGTCACCCCGGGCGGCGTCCGCCGTCAGCATCAACGGCGTGCGCACCCGGGCGCCAGGGAAGGCGGGATGGGTGATTTCACGGCTTTCCAGCAGCACCTTGCCCATGCCCTTGGCCTGTTCCAGCCGGTCGCAGGTGGCCTGCGACTGGATGGCGCCCAACACCTCGACGGCACGTTCGGGATCGGAATTGAACTTGGCGACAGCGCCGGCGATGGCCCCGGCCACTTCGTCGAAGGACACGGTTTCGCCGCCCACCTTGATGCCGCCACGCGGCACGAAGATGTTCTGCGGCGTCGTGCACATCTGCCCGGAATAAAGCGACAGCGAGAACGCCAGATTGCGGGTCACCGCCTTCAGGTCGTCCGCCGATTCCATGACGATGAAGTTGACGCCGGCCTTTTCGGCATAGGTGCGGGCCTGACGGGCGTTCTGTTCCAGCCAGGTGCCGAAAGCCGAAGACCCGGTGAAGTCGATGATCTTGACCTCGGGGCGCAAGGCCAGATCCTTGGCCAGCGGCGCATCCGCCGTGTCGGCGGCCAACAGCACCACGTCCTGGGGCAGGCCGGCTTCGGCCAGCACGTCACGGGCGATTTCCACGGTGATCGCCAAGGGCAGGATGGCGCCGGGATGGGGCTTGACCACCACCGCGTTGCCGGTGACCAAGGACGCGAACAGACCGGGATAGCCGTTCCAGGTCGGGAAGGTGGAACAGCCGATCATCAGCGAAACGCCCTGGCCGACGATGTGGTAGTCCTTGTCCATGCGCAAGGGATCGGCCTTGCCCTGGGGCTTTTCCCAAACTGTGTGTTCGGGCACTTCCGCCATGGCGCGATAGCCATAGGCCACCGCTTCCAGGCCACGGTCCTGGGCGTGCGGGCCACCCGCCTGGAACGCCATGATGAAGGCCTGGCCGGTGGTGTGCTGGACGGCGTGGGCGATTTCGAAGGACCGGCGGTTCAAGCGGTGCAGGATTTCCAGGCACACCCCGGCCCGCGCCTTGGCGCCGGCCTTGCGCCAGGCCGGCAGCGCGGCTTTCGCCGCCGCCATCACCGCGTCCACGTCCGGGCTGGGATAAGTGATGCCCAGCGCGAAGCCGAACGGCGAGACTTCCGCCCCCACCATGGCCTTGGTGCCCGGCTGCTTCAGGTCAAAGGGCTTTTCCAGACGGGCCTTGAAGGCGGCCTCGCCATCGGCGGCGGCGGTTTCGCCATAGATGCGCCCCGACGGCGCTTCCGGATACGGAGACCAGAACCCACGCTTGGCGATGGCGTCCAGCGCCCCTTGCAAGGTCGCTTGGTGGGTGGCGAAGAAATCCTGGCTCATGCTTTTCCTTCCCTGAAATCGGTGTTTTTTCGCCATTCGTGGATGATCGTCTCCATGGCTCTTGATTTTTGATACCAGATTTGGAGAATGAAGTCCAATTTTGTATCTCTTCCAAATCTCGAAAACGCCGCAAACCCCTAGGGAAGTTGGCGGTTTTATAGGCAGGCGGAAGCAAGAACGGGGCGATCAACGCCTCCAAACATAATTCAATAATACCCACGTCTAGGCGCTACTACGTATCGCTTTTAAGGTGGGCAGGGACAGGAAGGCGACAAGCCGATGAACCAGTTTTCGGACATCCGGGCTGAACGGGTGGGGGCGCATATCATGCGTCTGACCCTGAACCGACCGGAATCGCGTAACGCTTTGCGCAGCCAGACCCTGGCGGAAATCGCCAGCGCGCTGGAAGCGGCCGAGGCCGATGCGGCCATCCGCGCCGTCGTGCTGACCGGCGGCCCCAAGGTGTTCGCCGCCGGGGCCGACATCAACGAATTGGCGGCCCACGACGCCGTTTCCATCCAAGGCGACGCCCGCCCCAAATATTGGGCGGCCATCCGCCGCTTTCCCAAGCCCATCGTCGCGGCGGTGAACGGTTTTTGCCTGGGCGGCGGCTGCGAACTGGCCATGCATGCCGACATCATCATAGCCGGGCTGGACGCCAAGTTCGGCCAGCCGGAAATCAACCTTGGCATCATTCCCGGCGCCGGCGGCACCCAGCGCCTGACCTGGGCGGTGGGCAAGGCCCTGGCCATGCGCATGGTGCTGACCGGCGAGATGATCGACGCCCAAACCGCCCTGGCCCATGGCTTGGTGGCGGAAGCCTGTCAACCCGAATTGACGCTGGAACGGGTGCAAGCCCTGGCCGAGGCCATCGCCGCCAAGCCGCCGCTGGCGGTGCGCGCCGCCAAGGAAGCGGTGCTGAAAAGTTTCGAATCCGGCCTGGAAGCCGGATTGATGCACGAACGCAAATGCTTTGCCGCCCTGTTCGCCACCGCCGATTTCCGCGAGGGCGTCGCCGCCTTCCGCGAAAAGCGCCGCGCCCAATTCCAAGGACTGTGACCCCATGAACACCATTTCGTTCGAGATCGCCAATTCGGTCGCCACCATCACGCTGAACCGCCCCGACCGGCTGAACAGCTTCAACACCGACATGCATGCGGAACTGAAGGACGCATTGAAGCAGGTCCAGGATCCGGCCAACAACGTGCGCTGTCTGTTGCTGACCGGAGCCGGGCGCGGTTTCTGCGCCGGCCAGGACCTGTCCGACCGCGCCGTGGCGCCGGGGACGGATGCCCCCGATCTGGGGGAAAGCATCGAAAAGCGCTATAACCCGCTGGTCCGCACCCTGCGCAATCTGGAAATGCCGGTGATCTGCGCCGTCAACGGCGTCGCCGCCGGGGCTGGGGCCAATCTGGCCTTCGCCTGCGACATCGTGCTGGCCGCCCGTTCCGCCAGCTTCATCCAGGCGTTTTGCAAGATCGGCCTGATCCCCGATTCGGGCGGCACCTGGACGTTGCCGCGTCTGGTCGGCCACGCGCGGGCCACCGCACTTGCCATGCTGGGCGACAAGGTCAGCGCCGAACAGGCGGAAGCCTGGGGCATGATCTGGAAATGCGTCGATGACGACCAGTTGATGGCCGAGGCGGGGAAGCTCGCCGCCCATCTGGCCACCCAGCCCACCAAGGGCTTGGCGCTGATCAAGCGGGCGCTGGCCGCCAGCTCCACCAACACGCTGGACCAGCAACTGGACCTGGAACGCGACCTGCAACGCTTGGCCGGCCGCACCAGCGATTACCAGGAAGGCGTCGCCGCCTTCATGGAAAAGCGCGTTCCCGACTTCAAGGGTCAATAAGATGGCGGCCCTTTCCACCACCGCCGTTGTCGCCGTGGTCGGCGCCGGCGCCATGGGGTCCGGCATCGCCCAGGTCGCGGCGCAATCGGGGCATCCGGTCCTGCTGTACGACGCCTTCGACGGCGCAGCCGTTCGGGGCAAGGCCAGCATCGTCGCGGCACTGGCCAAGCTGACCAATAAGGGCAAGCTGGATGCCGACCGCGCCGCCGCCATCGCCGACCGCATCACCGTCTGCGACGCTGTGGAGCAACTGGCCCCGGCGGGATTGGTCATCGAAGCCATCGTCGAGAAGCTTGAGGTCAAGCACGAGCTGTTCCGCAACCTGGAAGCCATCACCGGCGCCGACTGCATTTTGGCGTCGAACACCTCGTCGCTGTCGCTGACCGCCTTGGCCTCGGTACTGAAGAACCCGGCCCGCATGGTCGGCATGCATTTCTTCAACCCGGCGCCGATCATGGCCCTGGTGGAAGTGGTCAAGGGCTTGGCCACCCCGGACGATCTGGCCCAGACCATCGCCGACACCGCCAGCGCCTGGGGCAAGATTCCGGTCCTGTGCAAGTCCACGCCCGGCTTCATCGTCAACCGCGTCGCCCGGCCGTTCTATGCCGAGGGCATGCGGTTGGCCCAGGAAGGCGCCGCCGACATCGCCACCATCGACGCGGTGCTGCGTGACGCCGGACAGTTCCGCATGGGGCCGTTCGAGCTGACCGACATGATCGGCCACGACGTCAACTTCGCCGTCACCCGGTCGGTCCACGCGGCTTATTTCAATGATCCGCGTTTCCTGCCCAACCTGCTGCAGCAGGATCTGGTGGAAGCCGGCTGGCTGGGCAAGAAGACCGGTCGCGGCTTCTATGATTACGCCGAAGGGGCGGAAAAGCCGCTGCCCGCCACCGCCGCCCCTTGCCAGGCCCCCGCCGCCCTGGATGTGCTTGGCGATTTGGGACCGGCCTCGGCCCTGGCCGATCTGGCGGCCAAGGCGGGCATGACCCTGGCCCGCATGGGCGGCGCCGGCATGATCGACCTGCATGGCGTCACCCTGATGCTGACCGACGGCCGCACCGCCTCGGAAGTGGCCGCCACCACCGGCATCGATGATCTGGTCCTGTTCGATCTGGCGCTGGATTGGTGCCCGGCCAAGCGCATCGCCATCGCCGCCGCCGGGCAATGTTCGGCCGCCGCACGTGATCGCGCCATCGGCTTCTTCCAGGCCTTGGGCCTGTCGGTGTCGGTATTCGCCGACGTCCCCGGACTGGCGGTGATGCGCACCGTGGCCATGCTGGCCAACGAAGCCGCCGACACCGTCTATCAGGGTGTCGCCAGCGCTTCCGACATCGACGTCGCCATGACCAAGGGGGTCAACTATCCCCTGGGGCCGCTGGCCTGGGCCGAACGCATCGGTCTGGCCCGGGTTCTGACGGTTTTGGACAATCTGGCGCGGACTTATGGCGAGGACCGCTATCGCGCTTCCGCCCATCTGCGCCGTCTGGTTTTCGCGAAAGGACGCTTCCATGACTGACGCCGCCAAGCGCCAGAAGATCGCACAATTGGTTCTGGACTTCATGTATCCCAGGGACCACAACGCCCATGCCATGGGCATCACCATCACCGAAATCCGCCCCGGCTATGCCAAGGCGCGCATGGTGGTGCGCAAGGAAATGCTGAACGGCCACGGCAGCCTGCATGGCGGCAATTCCTTCGCCCTGGCCGACACCGCCTTCGCCTATGCCTGCAATTCCTACAACACCAACGCCGTCGCCGCCGGCTGTTCCATCGTCTATCCGTCCGCCGGACGCGAAGGCGACGAACTGATCGCGGAAGCGGTGGAAACCCATCTGGCCGGACGCAACGGCGTGTACGACGTCACGGTCAGCAACCAGAACGGCGACGTCATCGCCCTGTTCCGCGGCCAATCGCGGATGGTGTCGGGCCACGTCGTGCCGGAAGAGGAGATCGCCAAGCATGTCTGACGTGTTCATCTGCGACGCCGTGCGCACCCCCATCGGCCGTTACGGTGGCGTATTGTCCTCGGTCCGTGCCGACGACTTGGCCGCCATCCCGCTGAAGGCGCTGATGGCCCGCAACCCGAAAGTGGATTGGGACGCGGTGGACGACTGCATCCTGGGCTGCGCCAACCAGGCCGGCGAGGACAACCGCGACGTCGCCCGCATGGCGGTGCTGCTGGCCGGCCTGCCCATCGGTATCGGCGGCACCACCATCAACCGTTTGTGCGGATCGGGCATGGACGCGGTGCTGACCGCAGCGCGGGCCATTCAAGCCGGTGCGTCCGACATCCTGATCGCCGGCGGCGTCGAAAGCATGAGCCGGGCGCCTTTCGTCATGCCCAAGGCCACATCGGCCTTCACCCGCGACAACGCGGTCTATGACACCACCATCGGCTGGCGCTTCGTCAACCCATTGATGCACCAGGCTTTCGGCACCGATTCCATGCCGGAAACCGCCGAAAACGTCGCCGCCGATTTCAACATCAGCCGCGCCGACCAGGATGCTTTCGCGCTTCGCAGCCAGTTGCGGGCCGTCGCCGCCCAGGAAGCGGGGCGTTTCGATGACGAAATCATTCCCGTCCCTGTGCCGCAGAAAAAGGGCGAGCCGGTGATGGTGACCAAGGACGAACATCCGCGTGGCGACACCACGCTGGAAGGCCTGGCCAAGCTGAAGGCGCCGTTCCGTCAGGGCGGATCGGTGACCGCGGGCAACTCGTCGGGCGTCAACGACGGTGCTTGCGCCCTGATCCTGGCCAATGAAGACGCTGTCAAGCGCCACGGTCTGACGCCGCTGGCCCGGGTGGTTGGCGGCGCGGTGGCCGGTGTGCCCCCGCGTATCATGGGCATGGGGCCGGCGCCGGCGTCGAAGAAGCTGCTGGCCCGCCTGGGGCTGACGCTTGCCGACATCGACCTGATCGAACTGAACGAAGCCTTCGCCGCCCAAGGTCTGGCGGTGCTGCGCGATCTGGGGCTGGCCGACGACGATGCCCGCGTCAACCCCAATGGCGGCGCCATCGCGCTGGGTCATCCCTTGGGTATGAGCGGGGCGCGGCTGATCACCACCGCCGCCTACCAATTACGCCGCACAGGCGGCAAGCGGGCGCTGGCCACCATGTGCATCGGTGTCGGCCAAGGCATCGCCAGCGTCATCGAACGCGTCTGACAAAACAAACAAAAGAAACACCGGGAGGAATTCACCATGAGCAAACGCCTGATCCCGCCGACGCGCGACATGCTGGACCCCATCGAGATCGCCAGCCGCGACGAAATCACCGCGCTGCAGCTGCAACGACTGAAATGGTCGGTCCGTCACACCTATGACAACGTGCCCCACTACCGGGCCAAATGCGACGCCAAGGGCGTGCATCCCGACGATTTGAAGACCTTGGCCGATCTGGCCAAGTTCCCCTTCACCACCAAGGAAGACCTGCGCCAGACCTATCCCTTCGGGCTGTTCGCCACGCCCATGGACAAGATCGTCCGCATCCATGCCAGTTCCGGCACCACCGGCAAGCCCACCGTCGTCGGCTATACCCAGAACGACATCGACAATTGGGCCAATGTGGTGGCCCGCTCGATCCGCGCGTCCGGTGGCCGTCCCGGCCACAAGGTGCAGATCGCCTATGGCTATGGCCTGTTCACCGGCGGCCTTGGCGCCCATTACGGCGCCGAGCGTCTGGGCTGTGCCGTCATCCCCATGTCGGGCGGCCAGACCGAGAAGCAGGTTCAGCTGATCCGCGACTTCCAGCCGGAAATCATCATGGTCACCCCCAGCTACATGCTGGTGGTGCTGGACGAGATGGAGCGCCAGGGCCTGGACCCCCGCGATTCCTCCATCGCGCTGGGCATCTTCGGGGCCGAGCCGTGGACCGGGGCCATGCGCGAGGAAATCGAAAAGCGCGCCGGCATCGACGCGGTGGACATTTACGGTCTGTCCGAGGTGATGGGACCGGGCGTGGCCAATGAATGCATCGAAACCAAGGACGGCCCCCATATCTGGGAAGACCATTTCTATCCCGAAATCATCAATCCGGAAACCGGGGACCCGGTGGCCGACGGCGAACAGGGCGAATTGGTGTTCACCACTCTGACCAAGGAAGGGCTGCCGGTCATCCGCTATCGCACCCGCGACCTGACCCGGCTGTTGCCCGGCACCGCGCGGTCGTTCCGCCGCATGGACAAGATCACCGGGCGCAGTGACGACATGCTGATCATCCGCGGCGTCAACGTCTTCCCGACCCAGATCGAGGAACAGATGCTGAAGGACGTGCGCCTGTCGCCCCATTACCAGATCGAGGTCAGCCGCGACGGCCACATGGACCAGGTGGTGATCAACGTCGAACCGCGCCCGGAAATGTTCCTGGACGACGCCGCCATCGGCGACATCGCCAAGACCTTGTCCGGCCACATCAAAAGCCTGATCGGCATCAGCACCAAGATCCGGGTGCTGGACCCCAATTCCATCCCCAGGTCCATGGGCAAGGCCAAACGGGTTATCGATA
Organism: Magnetospirillum sp. 64-120; assembly: GCA_001898825.1. GTDB lineage: Bacteria > Pseudomonadota > Alphaproteobacteria > Rhodospirillales > Magnetospirillaceae > Magnetospirillum. Next base: position 116,450 of record MKVK01000008.1, on the reverse strand, counting down.
ACCGTCCGAAACAATAACAGTCTTTGCCGCCCCGGGGGTGAGCCGGGGCGGCCCTTGACCAAAATCATTGTGAGAGCAAATTTTTTCTTGCCGCAGCGCAGCGGAGACTCCATCTTCGCCGCCAAGATTTCCGAATTTTTGGTGAATGATGCGCTTGTTGGCGTTGCTGGTGGCCGTGACCATGGCCGTTTTGTTGGGTTTCGACCTTGGCCCCGCCGAAGCCTTGCCGCCTTCGGCCGACAACGGCGCCGAACTGGCCGCCCGCTGGTGCGCCGATTGCCACATCGAGCAACGGTCCGATGCGCCGACCTTCAAGACCATCGCCAACCGCCGTTCGGTGGCCGACATCCGCGCCGCGCTGTCCAAGCCCCATGCCCGTCCCATGGGCGGCATTTCGCTGAACCGCCGCGAAATCGACGACGTCACCGCCTATATCAAAGGCCTGGGTCGTTAGATTTTCTTATTTCGGCCGATTATGCTTTCTGGTTTGCGCAAGCGCCCATGCCTTGCCTAGAGTCAGGCTGACATAAATCCCGGCTTGAAAGATCCGCCCATGCGCCGCCCCGTCTGGTTAACCCCCGCCGTCCTGACCATCTTCATGTCGGGCGCCGCCATGATGAGCGTGTCCATGGGATCACGGCAAAGCCAGGGCCTGTTGATCGGCCCGCTGTCGCTGGACCGTGACTGGCCGTTGGCCACCTTCTCCCTGGCGGTGGCCGTCCATAACTTGATGTGGGGGTTCTTCCAGCCCTTCACCGGCGCCGCCGCCGACCGCTGGGGCGCCGCCCGCGTCGCCGCCTTGGGGGCGCTGGCCTTTGGCATCGGCATGATCATGACCGCGTCAGGCGGCGCACTCATGACCACCATCGGCCTGGGCGTGGTCTCCGGATTCGGTCTGGCCGCCACCAGCTTCTCCGTGGTGGTCGGCCCGGTCAGCCGGGCGGTGGCGCCCCAGCACCGCACTTCCGCCATGGGCGCCGCGCAAGCCTTGGGGTCGTTCGGCATGATGGCGATGATTCCGCTATCGCAATGGATGATCGGGGCATATGGCGCCACCCAGACCATCTGGATCCTCTCCACCTTCTCGCTGGCCTCGATCCCCTTGGCCTTCATCCTGAACAAGGGGGAAAAGGCGTCGCGCCCGGCGCTTTCGGTGGTCGCCGACCTGACGGTGAAGGAAGCCCTGCGCGAAGCCTGGAAGCATCCCGGCTATCGCCTGCTGGCCGCCGGCTTCTTCGTCTGCGGCTTCCAGGTCACCTTCATCGGCGTGCATCTGCCCGGCTACCTGGCGCTGTGCGGCATGAGCAAGGGGGCCGGCGCCACCGCTTTGCTGGTTATCGGCATCTTCAACGTCTTCGGCACCTGGATGATGGGCCAATTGTCCCAGAAATACCGGCCCAAGCACGTGCTGTCGGCCATCTACCTGCTGCGCGCCATCTTCACCATCGCCTTCGTCTTCGGCCCCAAGAACGAAGTGACCCTGCTGGCTTTCGCCGCTTCCATGGGACTTTTGTGGCTGTCCACCGTGCCGCCGACCTCGGGCCTGATCGCCTGCGTCTTCGGTCCGCGCTACCTGGGCATGCTGTTCGGCGTGGTGTTCTTCACCCACCAGCTGGGCAGTTTCCTGGGCTCGTGGCTGGGCGGCATCATCTATGACGCCACCATGTCCTACGACGTCATGTGGATGGGCACCGCCATCTTGGGTGTGGTCGCTTCGCTGTTGCACCTGCCCATCGACGACCGCTCGCTGCGGGCTGCTCAGGCGGCCTGATCGCGCCGTTTGACCAACAGCCAGTAAGCCGCCAAGGCGGCCAGCCCCATGCACCCGGTCAAGGTCGCCAACGGCCGGGTGGAATGGTCGAAGCTGGTGGAATGGATCCAGCCGGCCACCGAGCCGCTGACCATCTGCACGAAGCCCAGCAACGCCGAGGCGGCGCCGGCCATGCGCGGATGGGACGCGATGGCCCCGGCGCTGCCGTTGGGAATGACGGTGGCCCCCGCCATGAAGAAGAACATCAAGGGCAGCAACAACGCCGGCAGGCTTTGCACCCCCATCCAGGCCAACGTCATGCAGACGCCACCGGTCACCGCGACACCGGCGACGCCGAAGCCGATCATGCGGTCCAGGCCCACCCGCTGGGTCCATTTGCCGGCGACGAAGCCGCCGACCATGTAGCCGGCCACCACCACGGCGAAGCCAAAGCCGAAATAAGCCGGCGGCAGCCCCAAGACGTCGATCAGCACGAAGCTGGAGCCCGAGATGAAGCTGAACATGCCGGCGAAGGTGGTCGACACCACCGCAACATAGCCCAAGACCTGACGATCGGCCAAAAGCGTGCGGTAGTTGCCGGCCATGCGCAGCGGCGACAGCGCATGCGGGTCGGGATGGGAATTGGTTTCCCCCAGCCAGCGCCAGGTCCCGGCCAGCAGGATCAGGCCGAACAGCAGCAGCAGGATGAAGTTGGACCGCCAGCCGAACAAGGTGTGGAACCAGCCCCCCAACAAGGGGGCGACGAAGGGCGCCAAAGCCATGGCCGAGGCCATGTAGCTCATCACCTTGGCCGCCTGCTCGCGGGGATAGACGTCGCGCACCACCGCCCGGCTGACCACCGGCCCGCAGCAGGCGCCCACCGCCTGCAGGAAGCGGCTGGCGATCAAGGCTTCGATGGTCGGCGCCACCATGCAGGCCAGCGAGCCGACCACATAGATGACGACGCCGCCCAAAATCACCCGGCGCCGGCCGAAGCGGTCGGACAGCGGGCCATAGATCAGCATGGCGACGGCGAATCCCAACAGGAACACCGACAGCGTCATCTGCACCATCTCGACACTGGTGCCGAAATAGCGCCCCATGTCGGGCAGCGACGCCAGATACAGGTCGGTGGAGACCGGGCCGAAGGCCACCAGCCCCGTCAGCAAGGCGGTGACCTTGAAACTGGTGGGGTCGGGACGGTTAACTTCGGCGGCCATGAGCAAGGACTCTCTACGACAACAGGCATTCCAGAATATTGAATTAATTCTGTTATGCAGAATATAATTTTGTGATCAGGGCTGAAACCGGTGTAGCGACGCCCCGTGCGCCTTGAGCCAAACGCGACCGCCATGGTGGTCCACACCCAGCGATTGCACAATGGCCCAGAAGGCTGGGGAATGGTTCAGTTCCGCCAGATGCGCCACTTCGTGGCCGACAACGTAATCCAAGACGAAACCTGGCGCCATCACCAGCCGCCAGGACAGCGCGATGGCGCCTTGGGCCGAGCACGACCCCCAGCGCGACACCGTGTCCTTGACGGTGATGCGCGACGGCTTGCGGCCGATGCGCGCCGCCAGATCGTGGGCCTTGACCACCATCAGCCGCCGGGCTTCGGCCCGCAGGAAGTCGCCGACCCGGCGCGAGGCGTGCTCGGGCTGCCCCGAGACATGGATTTCGCCCGCCTCCACCCACACGCCGCGTCTGGTGTCGGGACGATGGCGCACCGCATGCGCAACCCCCAGCAGCGGAACAGTCTGGCCGATACCCAAAGCTTGGCGATCGGGCAGCTTTTGCAGACGCTGGCGCAGCCAATCGCCATGGGACAACAAAAATTGCCGGGCATCGGCCAGCCGGCCGCGACTGGGCAGGACCAGAACGACGCCGCGCACCGCGTCGACCCGCAGCGACATGCGCCGGGCCAGCGGCGAACGGCGCACCGTGACCGCCACCGGGCGGCCGTCCACGTCCACTTCCAGGTCTTCTAAGCCGGCCATGTGACGATGTGTCGGTCCAGGGGACCGGCGCGGCTTTCGGTGATGCTGCGGCCGCGCACCGACGCGCCGGCCTGATGCACGGTTTCCTTGCTGCCGCTGACCAGGGGATGCCACCACGGCAAGGGCTTGCCCGCCGCCACCAGCCGATAGGCGCAGGTGGACGGCAGCCAATGCAAGGACTCCACCTTGCCGGCATCCAACTGGACGCAATCCGGCACGTGATCGCGCCGGTTGGGATAGTCCTTGCAGGCGCAGGTCACGGTGTTCAGCAGCCGGCAGGCCACATTGGTGTAATGGATCTCGCCGGTGTCTTCGTCCTCAAGCTTGTGCAGGCAGCATTTGCCGCAGCCGTCACACAGACTTTCCCACTCGGCCGGGCTCAACTCGTTCATGGCCTTTGTCCGCCAGAACGGTAAGCTTGTCGTGGGTCCGGATGAAGTCGCGGACATGGGGGTAGATCTCCTCGCGCCAGCGGCGGCCGTTGAACACGCCGTAATGACCGACCTTGGGGGCGACATGGTGGACGCGCATGTCCTCGGTCAGGCCCGAGCACAGCTTGTGGGCGGCTTCGGTCTGGCCGATGCCGGTAATGTCGTCCTTCTCACCTTCAATCGTCATCAACGCCGTGTGCTGAATCAAGTCCGGCCGCACCAGACGGTCGCGATAATGGAACTTGCCCTCGGGCAACTGGTGCTCGATGAACACCTTCTGGATGGTGTTCAGGTAATACTCGGCCGGCAGATCCATCACCGCCAGGTATTCGTCATAGAATTCGCGGTGCTTTTCCGCCGAATCGCCGTCGCCGCGCACCAGATTGTGGAACAGGTTGATGTGCTCGCCGGCATGGCGTTCCGGGTTCAGGCTCATGAAGCCCTGCAATTGCAGGAAGCCCGGATAGACCCGACGGCCGCGCCCGGCATGGACGAAGGGCACGGTGTTGATGACATGGTTTTCGAACCACGACAGCGGCTTGTCGGTAGCCAGCTTGTTGACCTTGGTCGGGCTGATGCGGGTGTCGATGGGACCGCCCATCAGCACCACGGAACTGGGCTGGCGCGGGTCCTTGTCCTCGGCCATCAGCGACACCGCGGCCAGCACCGGCACCGACGGCTGGCACACCGCCAGGACGTGGGTGTCGGCGCCCAGGAAGTGCAGCAGTTCACGCACGTAGTCGATGTAGTCGTCCAAGGTGAACGGTCCGGCATCCAGCGACACGTCGCGGGCGTCGATCCAGTCGGTGATGTAGACGTCGTGGTCGGGCAGCAGGGTTTCCACCGTGCCGCGCAGAAGCGTGGCGTAATGGCCGGACATGGGGGCGACCACCAGCACGCGGGGATCACGGCGGTCGGTCTGGCGCTGGAAGTGCAGCAGGTTGCAGAACGGCTTTTCGTAAACCACCACCTCGCGGACCGGGACTTCCTGGCCGCCGATGGTGGTGGTGGGCAGGTCGAAGGCCGGCTTGGGGTAACGCCGTGTGGTCCGTTCCAACAATTCGGCGCCGGCCGCCATGGCCCGGCCGAAGCTGGTATAGGACATGGGCATCATGGGATGGCTGTACATGGCCTGCACGGCTTCCGCCATCAGACGGACCGGAGCCAAAGCCGCGTGCTGCAACTCATGGAGGTGATAAAGCATTAGGACTGCCCCTGCCCACTGACCAAACGGATAGTTTTGTTACCCAAAAATGACATGTCAGGCAATTAAATTAATATAATTGCCAAAAACACCATGTCCTTTGTGCAGTGCAAAATATGGGGGGTGGCGGGGGGTTAAATCAAGACCTGATCATGTCCCGGCGTCGATCAGGTGCAGGAACGACGCCGCCACCCGTCCGGCCAGCCATCCCGCTTGGCCCAAAGCGGCGCCGCCGGCATCGGTGACGGCGAACAGCGCCTGGCCCGGCCCCTCGGCGGCGATGGTGGCGAAATGGAATTCGTGGCCGCGAAAAACCTGGCCGGCCGCCCCCAGCGGCCCGTCCGCCAGCAAGACGGCCTGACGATAGCCCAGATGCAGGCGGCGCTGGGCGAAGCTGGTGTCCAGCGGCAACAATCCGGCCATGGCGTGGGTGGCGCCGTCCTTGTCCTGAAGCGAACGCCCCAGCACCATGAAGCCCCCGCATTCACCGAACACCGCGCCGCCCCGATCCGCCACCCGACGCACCCCGTCCAGGAAACGATTGTTGGCGGCCAGCCGGCCAGCGAACAGTTCCGGATAGCCGCCGGGCAAGTAGACCGCGTCGCCATCGGGGGTCTGGTCATCCAAAGGCGAAAAGAAACGGATTTCCGCCCCCGCGCGCCGCCAGCCTTCCAGCACCCCGGCATAGGCGAAGGCGAAAGCCTGATCGCGGGCCACGGCGATGCGCCCCCCCAAGACCGGCAGCGGACAGGGATGGGACCCGGACAAAGCGGCCGGCCGCGCCAGCGCCTGAAGCGCGGCGACGTCCACATGGCCGCCCACGGCGTCGGCGGCAGCAGCCAGGAAAGCCGGCAGATCGGGATGTTCACAGGCTTGGACCAGCCCCAGATGGCGGCTGGGCACCACCAGTTTTTCCAGACGCGGCATGAAGCCCAGCAACGCCACCTCTGGGCAGGCGTGGGCGCAGGCGGCGGCGATCATGCGGCGGTGCTTGTCCGACGACACCTGATTGAAGATCACCCCGGCGACCTTCACCTTGTCACGCAGGCGGGCGAAGCCGGCCAGAACGGCGGCCGCCGACCCGGCCATGCCGCGGGCGTCGATGACCAGCACCACCGGCCAGCCGGTCAGCGCCGCGATCTCGGCGGTACTGCCGTCGCTTTGCCCATGGGTCACGTCGGCGCCGTCGAACAGGCCCATGACCCCTTCGCACACCACCAGGTCGGCATCCTGGCCGGCGGCCTGGGCCAAGCCGCCCAGGGTCGTGGGCGTCATGGCCCAGGAATCAAGGTTCAGGCACGGCCGGCCGGTGGCGGCGGCATGAAAGGCCGGGTCGATGTAATCGGGCCCGACCTTGGCCGAACCGACGCGGATACCACGGCGGCGCAAATGAGCCAACAGGCCCAGGGTGACCAACGTCTTGCCGCTGCCGGACGACGGCGCCGCCAGAATCAGGCCGGGGGCGTGCATATCAGTCCAGATGCTTCTTCAGGCCGGCCAGCAGGTCCTGGGCGGTGGTGCCGTGGGGGAAGAACTGGACGAACTTTCCGTCGGGACCCATCAGATAAAGGATGGACGAATGATCGACGGTATAGTTCTCGCCGTCGCCGCCCTTGGCCTTTTCCGCATAGACCTTGAAGGCCTTCTTGGCGGCGTTGGTCTGTTCGGCGGTGCCCACCAGCCCCAGCATGTCGGGGGCGAAGGCGGTGACGTAGTCCTTCAGCACCTCGGGCCGATCACGGTCGGGGTCGACGGTGATGAAGATGGGGGCCAGCTTGGCCCGTTCCGCCGGGCTGAGCCCGTCCAGGGCCACCGACATCACCCCCAAGGCGGTGGGGCAGACGTCGGGGCAATAGGTATAGCCGAAATAGATCAGCATCCAACGGCCGGCGAAGGTCTTTTGCGTCACTTCGCGGCCGTTGTGGTCGGTCAGGGTGAAGGGGCCGCCGACAGTGGCGTGGCCGTCGCTGGTCCACACCAGCAGACGGGCGCCGACGGCGATGCCGATCACCACCAGGATGGCGGCTAAAGCCAGGACCGAGGATTTCTTCTTCATCGCCATCTCCGTTGACGTCTCAGGCCACCAAGGCCCAGGCCATGTAACCCAGCATGCCGGCATTGGCCACCAGCAGCAGCGGCGCCCATTTCAACATCTGTTCGCGCCACTGGCCGATGGCGAAATGGCCGATGCCGCCCACCACCATCAGCACCGGCACCGTTCCGGCGGCGAAAGCCAGCATGCCGAAAGCCGAAGCCAGCGGGTCGCCGCTGGCCGCCGCCGCCGAAAGAGCGGCGTAAAGCAGCCCGCAGGGGATGAACCCCAGCAGAACCCCCAGCATCCAGCCGCGCCAGCCGGCGGGCGTGGCGAAAAGCGGTCTTGCCAGACCCGCCACATGACGGCTCCACCACGATTCGCCGCCTCCCCCGCCCAGCAGCGCCTTCAGACGCGGCACCGCCATGCCCAGCAGGAACAGCGCCGCCAGGGCCAAAAGACCGCCGGCCACGTAACGGAAGGCGCCGCCGCCCGCCAAGGTGCCGGCGGCCCAGCCGGCCAGGGCGCCCAACAGCCCATAGGTGGTGGCGCGCCCCAGATGATAGGGGATCAACGCCGCACCGGTCAGGCGGCGGAATTCGTTCATCCGGTCCGCCGGCAGGTTTTCCAGGCGTGCCGCCACCTGCGACAGCACGAACGGCCCGCACATGCCGACGCAATGGGACAGGCTGCCGATCACCCCGGTCAGGAACAATCCGGTCAGCAGCCCACCGTGGGTTTCCACCACCACCCGGCACACCGCCAGCCCCGATTCCAACCCGATCAAGGCGTCGTTCATGGCTGCCACCACCGCAAGTGCTGGCGCAAGCCCACCACGCCGCCCAGCACCAGCAACGCCGGCGCCGGCAACGGGGTCGCGGCCAGATCGGCCACCAGGCTCCCCAAGGTGGTTTCCAGCACCTGTTGCTGGGGCGTCGCCGCCTTGGACACCACCGCCATCAATTCGTCGGGCCGTCTTCCCGCCGCCAACAATCGTTGCACCAGCGTTTCGACTTTCGACAGCCCCATGTAGAAAACGATGACCTGGGCGCCACGGGCCAGGGACTCCCAGTCGAACCCATCGGGCACGTCGCCGTCCTGGTCGTGGCCGGTGACAAAGGCCAGGGTCGAGTTGCACTGCTTGGCGGTGACCGGAATGCCGGCATAGGCCAGACCGCCAATGCCGGCGCTGACGCCGGGCACCACCCGAAACAGGATGTTCTCGGCCGCCAGCACCAAGGCTTCCTCGGCGCCACGGCCAAAAACGAAGGGATCGCCGCCCTTCAGGCGCAACACCTTCTTGCCCATCCGCGCCAGTTCCACCAGCCGGGCGGTGATCTGGTCCTGCTTGGGGCTGGCCTGACCGCCGCGCTTGCCCATGGATTCCACCTGGGCGGCCGGATTGGCCAAGGCGACGATGCGCGCATCGACCAGGGCGTCGTGCACCACCACGTCGGCTTGGGACAACGCGTGCAGTGCCAAGGCGGTCAGCAGCCCCGGATCACCGGGGCCGGCACCGACCAGCCAGACGCTGCCGGGCTGAAAGGGGGGAAGATCCAAGTTCATGGCGGCGATCATAGCGCGGCGGAAATCGTCACGCCCTGCTTTTTGTCAAACCTTACCAGGACGTAACACATGGGTGTGATCCGGGGCGTAAAGCCGCGAATCGGTGAATTCCGCATCCCCCAGGACACGCCCCACCAGGATCAGCGCCGTGCGGGTCAGCCCGGCTTCTTTGACCTTGCCGCGGATGTCGCCCAAAGTCCCCTTGATGAAGGCCTGATCGGGCCAACTGACCCGATAGGCGATGGCGACGGGGCAATCGGCGCCGTAAAGCGGCGTCAGTTCCTTGACCACATGGGCCAGGTTGGCGATGGACAGGTGAATGGCCAAGGTGGCGCCGCTTTTGCCCAAAGTGGCCAGATCCTCTCCCGCCGGCATGGAACTGGAGCGTACGGCGGTGCGCGTCAGGATGATGGACTGGCTGACGTCGGGCAGGGTCAGTTCCGACCCCAAGGCGGCGGCGGCGGCGGCGAAGGCCGGAACCCCCGGGGTGACGTCATAGGCGATGCCCAATTGGTCCAGCCGCCGCATCTGTTCGGCGATGGCACCATAAATGCTGGGGTCGCCGGAATGGACGCGGGCGACATCCAGACCCTGGTCGTCGGCGTCCTCGATCTCGGCGATGATCTCGTCCAAATTCATCGCCGCGGTATCCAGCACGCGGGCGCCGGCAGGTGCCTCGGCCACCACTTCGGCGGGGACCAGCGAACCGGCATAAAGGCAAACCGGGCATTTGCGGATCAGGTTCAGGCCGCGCACGGTGATCAGGTCGGGGGCGCCGGGACCGGCGCCGATGAAATGGACGGTCATCTTCCTGTTCCTTACAGCTTCTTGGCGTAGCCACGCGGGGTATAGACCCAGTCGCGGCCCCCGAAGGTGATGCGGCGGCTTTCGCTGGAACCCACCACCACCATGGTCAACATATCGGCATCGTCGGCCTGCAATTCACCTAAACTGACGAAACGGACGTTTTCTTCCGGCCGGCCCAATTGGCGGGCCAGGATCACCGGGGTTTCGGGCGGACGGCCGGTCAGCAGGATATCGCGGGCCCGGGTCAGCTGGTCGCGGCGTCGTTTCGACACCGGATTATAGAAGCAGACGACGAAATCCGCCGCCGCCGCCGCCTGCAGACGCTTTTCGATGGTCTCCCACGGGGTCAGCAGGTCGGACAGCGAGATGGTGCAGAAATCGTGGTTCACCGGCGCACCAGCGCGAGCAGCGGCGGCCTGCAGAGCGGAAACCCCGGGCACCACCATGATCTCGGTGCCGCGCCACGCCGGATTGGCTTCGCGCGCGATCAGTTCGAACACCAAGGTGGCCAACGCATAGATGCCGGCATCACCGGAACAGACCAGGGCGACGGATTTACCCTGACCGGCCAGATCCAGCGCCATGCGGGCGCGGTCGGCCTCGGCCCCCAAATCGCTTTGGTGGCGGGTCTTGCCTTCGGCCGCCGTGCCCAGCAGGTCCAGATACAGGCCGTAACCCACCAGATCGCTGGACGCCGCGATAGCGGCGCTGGCCGCCGGGCTGCGCATCTGGGCGGTGCCTGGGCCGATGCCAACCACGTAAAGCTTGCCCGGGGCGCGGCCGACTTTGGCGGCGTCGATGGCATGCGGCGCCCGGGCGATGGCGACGGTGGCGCGCTTGCTTTTGGTCTTGGCCACCACCAACTGGGCATCCGCGCCAGCGGCGGCCAAGGCGGCACCTTCGGCGACGCCGGGACAGCCGATTTCCTTCAATACGATATCGGAAGGATTTTTCAGACGCGGCGCTTCGTCGTTCAGGCGGGCGGCGGTGAAGAAACGCGCCGGAACACCCAAGGATTTCGCCAGGTCCAGCACGGCGCGTTCATCGATCTTCAGATCCACCGAGGCGACGCAGGCGATGGCGCCCGGCGCCAGGGAATCGGCTTCCAGCACGTCACGCACCAGACCGGCCAGCTCGGCGGGGTCGCAATCGCGTTCGCAGCCCACGCCCAAGGCCAGAACCGGCGGGTTCAGCAGCAATTCCTGGTCCTCGGCCATCACCGCATGGTCGGTGACCCGCACCGCCGGCTCGGCGTCGGCGGCGAAAGTCAAATGCGACAGCCAGCCGGCGTCGCCGGCTTCCACTTCCAGCCGCACCGGCTCGCCAGCCAGCAGCGCGGCGGCCACCGGCTTGGCGGCGGCGGGATTGGCCACGTGCCAGCCGGGTGGCGGCTCGTCCAGGGCGACACCCAGCTTCAGGTCCCCTGCGGTAGTGATGGCGGCATGACCGCCCAGGATTTCGGCGATCTTTCGCGCCAGTTCGTTGGCGCCGTGATGCCCGCCCAGCAAGGGCACGGCGCTGGACCCGTCGGGCGCCACCGCCAGGACCGGCGGCTCGGCCTGCTTGTCCACCAGATACGGGCCGATGGCGCGGATCAGGATGCCGGCGGCGCAGACGCCGACGATGGCGGTCCCGGCTTTGAACAATTCGGCCACATGGGACTTGGTGTCGGAAAACACCACGTCGGCGCCGTCGATACGTTCCACCAGACCATGCAATTGGGCGCCGGGCAACGCGGCGACCACCTTGCGGGCGACGGACAGGGCGGCGGGGGTGACACAAAGAACAGCGATCATGGATGCACCAAGATGACAGAGAAATAAGACAGGGTTTCGGCTTCGGCCAAGGCCAGAACGCGCTGATCGGGAAGCGTGGCGCGTTCCACCACCACCGCGCTTTCCAGCAAGCCCATGCCGGCCAGCAACGCCTTGATCCGTGGCAGGTGGCGGCCCACCTTCATGATGACGGCGGCTTCGGCCGGTTCCAGCATGGCGCGGATCAAAGCGTCGGGGCGGGTCGCCGGGATGATGGCCACCGCGTCGTCCAGCAACGACAACGGCCGCACCGCCATGGCGGCGGCGGCCATGGGCGACGACACCCCGGGCACCACCTGGACCGGGAAGCGCCCCCGCAGCCGGGTCAGCACATAGATGAACGAGCCGAAAAACAGCGGGTCGCCCTCGCACAGCACGCCGACATCGCGGCCCGCCGCCAAATGTTCGGCGATGGCGGCGGCAGCCTTGTCATAGGCTTCGTCGGTGTCGTCGCGTTCGGGGCGGAAGGACAGGCGGATGGGGATTTCCACCTTGCCCGCCGGCACGTAAGAGGCGGCGATGGTGCGCGCCATGCCGTCGCCGTCCAGCGGCGCCGGCCAGGCCAAAACCGGCAGTTCACCCAACAGGCGGATGGCCTTGGCGGTCAGCAGTTCCGGGTCGCCGGGGCCGATGCCGATGCCCCACAAGGTGCCGGTCATGCCTTGACCCCTTTGTATTGGGTCACCGGCATGGCGGGATGCCAGGTGTGGAAGCCGCCCACCGGGGCCAGCCGCGACACCGCAAGGCGGATCATTTCGCCCCCGTGACGGGCATGGAACATCTGCAAAGCCGCCTCGCCTTCCGCCGTCACCGCATTGGCCACCAGACGCCCGCCCGGCTTCAAGGCCGCCCAGCAGGAATCCAGCAGGCCGGGGGCCGAGACGCCGCCGCCGACGAACACCGCGTCGGGATCGGAATAGGGCAGCGAATCGGGGGCATGCCCCTGGATCACCTGAAGGCCGGGAACCCCCAGACGGGCGGCGTTGACGGCGATGGAGGCGGCGCGCTTGGCATGGGATTCGATGGCCACCGCCTGACCGCCGGCCCGCATCCATTCAATGGCGATGGAGCCGCAGCCGGCACCCACGTCCCACAGCGTCTGACCGGGCAAGGGCGCCAGGGTGGACAGGGTCATGGCGCGGATTTCCCGCTTGGTCAGCTGGCCGTCATGCTCGAAGGCGTCGTCGGGCAAACCACCCATGGTGGACAACAGCTTGGCCCCCGGCTCGGCCCGGCAGGTGACGGCGATGACGTTCAGGTCGGCGGTTTCCCCCACCCAAGTCTGGGCGGCGGCGCGACGGATGGCCTGTTTCGTCCCGCCCAAATGTTCCAGCACCACCATTTCCGAGGGGCCGAAACCGGCTTTTTCCAGCAAGCGGGCCACGCTGGCCGGGCTTTGGCCGTCTTCCGACAGCACCAGCAGCTTGCGCCCCGGCGCCAGATGCAAATGCAGGGCCTCGACGGGACGGCCATGCACGGTCAGACACAGACAATCCTGAAGCGCCCACCCCAAAGCGGCGGCGGCCAGGGAAAACGCCCCGGCGTGGGGCACTACCAGCATCTCGGCCGGGTCGAACCAACGGGCCAAAGTGGCGCCGATGCCGAAATACATGGGATCGCCCGAGGCCAGCACGACCACATTGCGACCCCGTAACGAAGTTAGCATGTCCTGGGATTGGGAAAACGGTGATGGCCACACCCGCTTGTCGGCGCCTTCCACCAGGGCCAGATGGCGCTCGCCCCCCACCAGCACCTCGGCCGCGTCGATCAAAGCGCAGGCGGCGGGGCTGATCCCGGCCAAGCCGTCGTCGCCGATGCCGACCACTTTCAGCCACACCGTCATGACAGACCCCCGGAAAGCGCGTTGACCGCCGCCGCCGCCATGGCCGAGCCGCCGCGCCGACCGCGCAACGCCACGTAAGGCAAGCCCGATTGGATCAACGCTTCCTTGCTTTCGGCGGCACCGACGAAACCGACGGGAAAGCCCAGCACCACCGCCGGGCGCGGCGCACCCTGTTCCATCAGTTCCAACAGCCGGAACAGCGCAGTCGGCGCGTTGCCGATGGCGACGACGGCGCCGTCCAGATGGGGCAGCCACAAATCCACCGCCATGGCCGACCGCGTGGTGCCCAGGGCCTTGGCGGTGCCGGGCACCGCTGGATCGTTCAGCGTGCAGATGACCGGGTTGTTCTTGGGCAGGCGACGGCGGATGATGCCGTGCGACACCATTTCGGCGTCCACCAGGATCGGCGCGCCACCCGACAGGGCCAAAGTCCCGGCAGCAGCCGCGCCCTCGGAAAAGGACAAATCGGCGGCGATGTCGGTCATGCCGCAGGCATGGATGACGCGCACCATCAAATCGCGCATGTCGGCGGGCACGGAATCCAGATCCACCTCGGCACCGATGGTGGCAAACGAGTTGCGATAAATCTGATCCGGGTCCTTGATCCAGTCATGAATGTCGATTTTCTGCGGATTTCCGGCCCCCAAGATCCACCCCTCTTCCGTTTCGACACTCAAACGTTCGTCTTCCGTCAGGCTTTGGTCGCCAGCGAAGTGTTCGGCCAAACGGCCGTCTTCATCCAGTTTGGCGAAGTGGCGGGCCAAGGCCAGGACCTGCGCCCGGTCCTTGACCTCGCCGACACCGGGCTGCACCGCCAACAGGGACGGATAGACTTCCGCCAACAACACCCGCCAGTCGGAATCCTTGGCCATGGGCTTCAACCCGGTTTCGAACGGCCAGACGCGGGTCAATTCCGTCAGCCAGGGGTGATGGCGCAATCCGTCCAGGCGCGCCATGCCCAACAGCGATTGGCTGCCCACCGCACCGTTGTAATGAAGCTGCCAGACCGGCTTGGTGCGGGGCAGGCGGGTTTCCACCAACCGCCTTTCCGGCAATCCGGCGAAATCCGCCTTCTTTTCCGTCAGGTTCGGCCCCGTGGCATTGGCGGGACACCCCCAGAACGGCCCCGCCCCGCCGCTGAGCTGTTGGTTCAGCTGGGCGGCGGCGGCGAAGCGGGAATTGGCGTTGTCGGCGCTGTCGCCCACCAGGGAACGCAGGCGCCGCCACAGGGAACGCCAGTCCTTGCAGCCCAACCGGGTCATGGCGCCGCGTGGCAGCCCCAGGGCGAAGTCGAAACCCACCAGCACGTGACGTCCACGGGCGGCATAGTCGGACAAAATGTCCGCCAACACCGCCATGGCGTGGTCGCGGGTGGGCGGATTTTGAACCGTTTCGACCCCGTCATGGTCGCGGATGGCGATCCAGATGCTGTCGGGACCGGTCTTGGGGCGCGATTCGGCGCTCCAATCCACCATCACATAGGCATCAAAGACCGGACCTGGGCTCAGCATGACCGGGCCTCAGTGGTCGTGGTCGTGGTCGTGATGATGATGGTCGTGATCATGGTGATGATGGTGACCGTGGTGATGGTCGTGCCCATGGTCATGATGATGGTGCCCATGGTCTTCGTCGGTGCCGATGCCGCGCACATGGTGGTGATGGCCGGCCTGGACGGCGCCCACCTGGGTTTCGTAGCCCACCACCTGCTCGCGGTATTTGCACAAAGTGCAGTTCATGTGGGTTTCGCCCTTCAGGATCTCTTCCACCCGCTCGACAAAGCTGTCGATGACCAGGGGATGGTCGTTCAGGTAAGGGGCGTTGACGATCTGCACATTGGGATTGGCGGCCTGGGCCTGGTCGGCCCATTCGTAGATGCGCTTGACCAGGATGCCGGTGAACAGGAAATAGGGGAAGACGATGATCCGCGCATAGCCCAGACGCACCACCCGTTCCAAGGCTTGGTTGACCAGCGGATAGGCGACGCCGGAAAACGCCACTTCGGCCCAGCCGAAGCCCATGCCTTCCCACAGCATGCGCGCCACCTTGGACACGTTGGAATTGGCGTCGGGGTCGTTGGTGCCGCGCCCGACCACCAGCAACAGGGTGTCCTTGCGGTCCACAGTGCCCGGCGCCGCGGCGATGGCTTCCTCGACACGGGCGCGGGCGGCGGCCAGCATCTTGGGGTCGATGGCCAGTTCGCGGCCGAACTCGACGTTGACACCGGGGTTTTCCGCCGCCCAGGAATTGATTTCCCACGGCAGGTCGTTTTTCACGTGGCCGGCGGCGAACAACATGCCGGGCACCGCCAGCACGTGCTTGACCCCTTGCTCCTTCAGGGCGTCCAGGCCCTGCTTGATGATGGGACGGGCGAATTCCAGGTAACCCGATTCGACGGCGTATTGCGGCAGACGCTGGCGCAGGTGGCGGGCCAGCGAATCGAATTCCTTGGTCGCTTCCACGTCGCGGCTGCCATGGCCGCAGATCATCACGCCGGTCTTTTCTTGGGTCATTCGCTTGGTCCTTGCCTTCGAGCGTTATGGTTTCGTGCCGGCTGGTCCATGCCTCCGGCCGGGCGTGGCGGACTATAGGGTCATCGGCTTCGATTTGTAAGAGTTTCGTGACTTCGCTATGGTGCGGGCCATGCTGCCTTTCTTCACCCATTTCGGCCATGCGCCCGACGGTTTGTTCCTGCTGTTCCTGGCCTTGGCCTTGGACGCGGTGCTGGGTGACATGAACTGGCTGTTCCGCCTGATCCCCCATCCGGTGGTGGTCATCGGCCGGGCCATCGCCGCCCTGGACCGCAAGCTGAACCGCCCGGAACGGGGCGAAAAATCCCGCAAGCAGCGCGGTGTGGTTTTGGTGCTGATCATGGTGTCGGTCGCCGCCTTGGTGGGCGCGGTGATCAGCTTCGTCGCCCGCGTCCTGCCCCATGCCTGGCTGTTCGAGGTATTCGTCGCCGCCACGCTGTTGGCCCAGCGCGGTCTGTTCGAGCATGTGGACGACGTCGCCCGTGCCCTGCAGCACAAGGGGCTGGAAGCCGGGCGTTACGCGGTGTCGCGCATCGTCGGCCGCGACCCCGCCAGTCTGGACGAACACGGGGTCAGCCGCGCCGCCATCGAATCGCTGGCCGAGAACTTTTCCGACGCGGTGGTGGCCCCGGCCTTTTGGTACGCGCTGTTCGGCCTGCCCGGCATCCTGGTCTATAAGACCGTCAACACCTTGGATTCCATGGTCGGCTATCGCAACGACAAATACCGGTCCTTCGGCTGGGCCTCGGCGCGGCTGGACGACGTGCTGAATTACATCCCGGCGCGGCTGGCCGGGCTGATCGTCACCCTGGCCGCCCTGGTGGCGGCGCGCGGCAATCCGTGGCGGGCCCTGGTCACCATGTTCCGCGACGCCCGCCACCATCCGTCGCCCAATTCCGGCTGGCCCGAGGCCGCCATGGCCGGCGCCCTGGGTCTGGCCTTGGGGGGGCCGCGCAAATATCCCGGTCTGGTGGTGGATCAGAAATGGATCGGCCAGGGCCGGGCGCGCACCACCTTTGCCGATATCGACCGGGCGCTGCATCTGTTTTCCGCCGCCTGCCTGATGAATGCCGGGCTGGTTACCCTGGTGTGGTGGGCGCAAGTCTAAGCAGCGCATCCATGTCCACATGGCTTTCCAGGTGCCGGGCCAATTCGTCCAGCACCCGATCCACCTGGGACTCATAGGCCAAATCCGATTGCCGCCCCTGACGCAGCCCGGCCAACAGCGCCGAACGGAAGGAATCCGAGGCGAACAAGCCATGTAGGTAGCAACCCATCACCCGACCATCAGCCGAGATGGCGCCGTCGGGGCGGCTGTCCAACATCAGGAACGGCCGGGCGCAATCGTCACCCTGACTGCGGCCCATATGCATTTCATAGCCCTGAACATCATGACCGGCGCTGTCGGTGCCGCTGGCCGAGCGCAACACCTTGTCACCCGCCATCACCGTGTCCACCGCCAACAGGCCCAAGCCGGCGATCACCGACCCGGCCGGGCTTTCCACCCCCAAGGGGTCGGCAACGCTGCGGCCCAGCATCTGATAGCCGGCGCAGATGCCCAAAACCATGCCGCCGCGCCGCAAATGGGCGGCGATGTCGATGTCCCAGCCCTGGGATTTCAGGAATTCCAGATCGGGAATGGTGGCCTTGGAACCGGGCAGGATCACCAAATCGGCGTCGCCGGGAAGCGCCCGCCCCGCCTCGACGAAATCGACGCTGACATCGTCTTCGGCGCTAAGCGGATCGAAATCGTCGAAATTGGCCAGACGCGGCAGTCGCGGAATGGCGACCTTGATGCCGCCAGCTTTGTTTTTGTTACGTAATGAGGCCGAATCTTCCGGCGGCAGCAGGCTGGCCTGGGCGAACCACGGGATGACGCCCAGGCATGTCAATCCGGTATGGCGGGCGATGATATCCAGCGCCGGGGTGAACAGGCTGGGATCGCCCCGGAACTTGTTGATCACATAGCCCTTCAGTCGGGCGCGTTCGCTGGGCGGCAGGATGTTCCAGGTGCCGACGATGCTGGCGATGACACCGCCGCGGTCGATGTCGGCCACCAGGATCACCGGCAGGTCGGCGGCCTCGGCGAAGCCCATATTGGCGATGTCGGCGGCGCGCAGGTTGACTTCCGCCGCGCTACCCGCCCCTTCCACCAGCACCATGTCGGCGCCCTCGGCCACTTGGGCGAAGCTTTCCAGCACCTTGGGCATCAGGCTGGGCTTCAGCTTGTAATAATCCCTGGCCCCGGCATTGGTCAGCACCTGACCTTGCACCACCACCTGCGAGCCCACATCCGATTGCGGCTTCAGCAGCACCGGGTTCATGTGGCGGCTGGGCGCCACCCCGCAAGCCCTGGCCTGCAGCGCCTGGGCCCGGCCGATCTCGCCGCCATCTGCGGTGACGGCGGCGTTGTTGGACATGTTTTGCGGCTTGAACGGGCGCACTTTCAGGCCGCGCCGCACCAGGGCGCGGGCGATACCGGCCACCAGCAGTGATTTGCCGACGTCGGAACCGGTGCCCTGGAACATCAGGGCGCGGATGGGCTTATTGGCCAAGGCGGTCCTTCAGCAGATTGGCCTGCGGATTGTCCAGTTGGCGGGCGATGACGATGTCCTGGGGCGTCGGATTGCCCCCATAATAAGCGGCGTTCCACGAATGGCGCGGCAAGATGCCCGAGCCTTCCAGCGACGCGCCGCCATAAGCGCCCACCGCCTTGTTGAAGGCGAAAATGTCGGCGCCCACATTGGTGGTGGTGGCAGCCTCGGCGCCGGCCCCCACATGGGCGATGGCGACCCCCGCGTCGGCCCCGGCCTTGAAGCGGTTTTCCATCACGGCGCGCAAGCCCGCGTCGCTCATGATGACGAAGATGCTTTCGGCGTCCTGGACCCCGATCTGCAATCCCAAGGATCCCGAGGCCACCGAATAGAAAGCCGGTCCCGACCATTGGCCGTTCGCATCGCGGGTCAACAGCACGCCGGTGCCATATTCCGCCCCCAAAATGAACCCGCCCTTGACCAGGTCGGGCACCACCAGCACGGCGCGCGCCCGGGACAGTTTGGCCCGCAGGTCGCCTTGCAGGTTGGCGTCGCGCATCAGACGTTCGACGGTGGTGGCCGCCTTGTTGACCAACAGGGTCTGGTCCGTCACCACCTCGGCCCGAACCGGCATGGTGGCGACCAGGAAGCAGGCCAGGATTGAAGCGAACAGGCGTGACATCATGGCAAGACCTCCGGCACGGCACCCATCCCCTGAACGGGTTGCACCAAGCGGGTTAGAAAATGGTTAATATTCCACCCCCGGCTGCGCCTTGATGCCCGATCGGAAAGGGTGCTTGACCAGCGTCATCTCGGTGACCAGATCGGCGGCCTCGATCAAGGGCGGCAGCGCGTTGCGCCCGGTCATCACCACGTGCTGGCCTTCGGGGCGGGCGGCGACGGCGGCCAGAACCCTGTCCAGGTCCAGATAGTCGTAGCGCAGGGCCACGTTGATTTCGTCCAAGATGACCATGCGGATGGTTTCGTCTTCCAGCATCTGGGCCGCCACCTCCCAGGCGCGGGCGGCGGCGGCGACGTCTCGTTCGCGGTCCTGGGTTTCCCAGGTGAAGCCCTCGCCCATGGCCTTGAAGGTGACCAGATCGGGAAAACCTTCCAGCACCCGGCGTTCGGCGGTGTCCCAGGCGCCCTTGATGAACTGGACGATACCCACCTTGAAACCATGGCCGACGCAACGGATGGCCATGCCGAAAGCGGCGCTGGACTTACCCTTGCCGGGGCCGGTATGGACGATCAGCAACCCCTTCTCGCCCTGCTTCTTGGCCATCAGCTTGTCGCGGCTGGCCTTTTTCTTGGCCATCTTTTCCTTGTGGCGCTGGCCGTCGGCTTCCTCGGTCATGGGCTTCCTTCCCTAGGGGTGTTGTTGCGACAGACTATCAAATCCCGCCAGCGCCCGCACCTGTTGGGGCGAATGCCCGCTTGCCCGCAACGAGGCGATGGTCAGCGAACGGTCGCGCTTGGCATAGCGTCGGCCACTTTCGTCAGTCAGCAGCCCGTGATGGCGATAATCGGGCACCGGCAAATCCAGCAACGCCTGCAACAGCCGGTGCACATGGGTGGCTTCGAACAGGTCGCGGCCACGGGTCACCAGGGTCACGCCCTGCAACGCGTCGTCCCAGGTCACCGCCAGATGATAGGAGGTGGGGGTGTCCTTGCGCGCCAGCACCACGTCGCCGAACATTTGCGGCTGCGCCACCTGCATGCCTTCATCTAAATCTCGCCAGTGAAGCGGCCCCACCTGCGCCACCGCCGCCGCCATATCCAGGCGCAGGGCGAAGGGCTGGCCGGCTTGCATGCGGTCTTGGCGCTCGGCCGCCGGCAAAGAACGGCAAATCCCCGGATACAGGACCCCGTCGGGTCCATGCGGGGCATGTCCCGATCGGGCGATTTCCGCCTCGATGTCCTTCCTGGTGCAAAAGCACGGATACAGCAGGCCCCTTAGCTCCAGCCGGGTCAATACGGCGCGGTACTCGTCCAGATGCCGGGACTGACGGCGGACCTCGCCATCCCAGTCCAGGCCCAGCCAGGCCAGGTCTTCCAAGATAGCGGCGTCGAATTGCGGCCGGCACCGCCCCGCGTCGATGTCTTCCAGGCGCAGCAGGAAACGCCCGCCCGAGACCCGGGCGTGGTGATGGGCGAAAGCCGCCGAATAAGCGTGCCCCAGATGCAACAGCCCGGTGGGGCTGGGGGCGAAACGGGTGGTGACCGAAGCGGCTTGGTTCATGGCGCGAACCATACCATAATCGCTGACTTGTGCGCCCCCCACCTGCAGGAAAGCCATGACCGCCATCGACAACATCCACATCGCCCCGCCCGCTTCCGGCGGTCCCGCCAAGCAGTTGGTGATCCTGCTGCACGGGGTGGGGGCCAATGGCGAGGATTTGTTCGGGCTGGTGCCCTATATCGCCCCCATGCTGCCCGACGCGGTGTTCATCTCGCCCGACGCGCCCTTCGCCTATGACATGGCCCCCTTCGGCCGCCAGTGGTTTTCCCTGCAGGATCGGTCGGGGCCGGCCTTGGCGGCGGGTATCCGCGCCACCGCCCCCATCCTGGACGCCTTCATCGACGCCAAGCTGGCGGAATACGGCCTGGATGAGTCCAGTCTGGCGCTGATCGGCTTTTCCCAGGGCACCATGATGTCGCTGCATGTGGGGCCGCGCCGGACCAAGTCCTGCGCCGCCATCGTCGGCTTTTCCGGTGCGGTGGTCGCCGCCGAGACCTTGGCCGATGAAATCCAGTCCCGCCCGCGTGTCTTGCTGATCCATGGCGACGCCGACCCGGTGGTCAACCCGGCCAGCCTGGCCGCCGCCGAGGCCGCCTTGGTCACGGTGGGCATTCCGGTTCTGGCGGAAATGCGCCCCGATCTGGAGCATTCCATCGACGGTCCCGGACTGGCCCTGGCCACGGCTTTCCTGCGCCAATCCTTCGGCCTGCCGCTTCCACAATAGTCCCGTGCCGAATCACGGCCGCAAGTGCGGCCGCGCGGCTTATGCCGCGTAAGCCAAGGTGGGCGGAGGCCCACCGCCCGGCGCCTGAGGGACCAATGAAAAGAATTCTTCCCTGAACCGTCATCGGGACGGGGATGGATTTGCGCCTCCAAAACCACTATCTTGTGGTAACGGCCGATGGAGGTGCTATTGAGTGTAGACTCAGGCTTTCCCGCCCTGGTGCTGAACGCGGATTTCAGGCCGCTCAGCTATTTCCCGCTGTCTCTTTGGTCATGGCAAGAGGCAGTGAAAGCCGTCGTCTCTGACCGCGTCAACGTGGTGTCGGAATACGACCGCGAAATCCGCTCGCCCAGCTGGTCCATGCGCCTGCCCAGCGTCATCTCGCTGAAGGAATACGTCCCCGCCGCCCGCCGTCCGGCCTTCACCCGCTTCAACGTCTTCCTGCGCGACCGCTTCACCTGCCAATATTGCGGCGAACCCTTCGTCACCCACGACCTGACCTTCGACCACGTCATCCCCCGGGCCTTGGGCGGGCGCACCAACTGGTCCAACGTGGTCGCCGCCTGTTCGCCGTGCAACCTGAAAAAAGGTCACAAACTGCTGGCCCAGGCCGGGATGAAGCTGCTGCACTGGCCGATCGAGCCCAGCAATTTCCAACTTCAGGAAAACGGCCGCGCCTTCCCCCCCAACTTCCTGCACCAATCGTGGAGCGACTTCCTTTATTGGGATGCGGAACTGGATCAGTTTTAGCGGCTCGTTAACCGTGGCGGCTCAATCTGGCCTTCCCACCTTGTGCGAAGGGCACTCATGGACAAGTTGAAGGCGGCGCTGGCGGTCTATGGCGACCGCCGCATCCTGACCATCTTGCTGTTGGGTTTTTCCAGCGGCCTGCCCTTGGCGCTGACCGGCTCGACCCTGGCGCTGTGGCTGGCCGAGGCGCAGGTGTCCCTGGCCACCATCGGCTATTTCTCGCTGGTGGGAACCCCCTACATCTTCAAGTTCGCCTGGGCGCCGTTGATCGACCATGTGCGCCTGCCGGTGCTGACCAAGCTGTTTGGTCGCCGCCGCGCCTTCATGCTGTTGACCCAATTCCTGCTGATCGCGGCGCTGATCGCCCTGGGCGCCAACGATCCGGTGGCCCGGCCGGAAGTGACGGCGGCCTTGGCGGTGCTGGTGGCATTCTGTTCGGCCAGCCAGGACATCGTCATCGACGCCTATCGGGTGGAAATCCTGGATGCCGAACAATATGGCGCCGGTGCGGCCGCCGTGCAGGCGGGATACCGCATCGCCATGCTGACCAGCGGCGCCGGTGCCCTGTATCTGGCCCAGTTCAGCCAATCCTGGGCGGTCACCTATGCCGCCATGGCGGTGTTGGTGGGGATCGGCGTGCTGACCGTGTTGTTCAACCCCGAGCCCAAGGGCGAATTGCCGCCGCCGCCGCCCGGTTTCATGGGCTGGGTGCGCCACGCGGTGGCCGACCCCTTCCTGGACATGGCGCGCCGCCAGGGATGGATGATCGTCGCCGTGCTGGCGCTGATCCTGCTTTACAAGCTGGGCGACGCCTTCGCTGGCGTCATGGCCAATCCCTTCTATGTGCAGATGGGATTTTCCAAGAACGAGATCGCCTCGGTGTCGAAAATCTTCGGCTTCACCGCCACCATCGCCGGCACCTTCGTCGGCGGCGTCATGGTGGCGCGCCTTGGCCTGTTCAAAAGCCTGCTGCTGTGCGGCGTGCTTCAGATGGCGTCCAACCTGATGTTCGCCTGGCAGGCGGTGATGGGCCACAACGTCGCCGCCCTGACGCTGACCATCGCCGTCGAGAACTTTTCAGGCGGCCTGGGCTCGGCCGCCTTCGTCGCCTATATGTCGGGGCTGTGCAGTCTGTCCTATACCGGCACCCAATACGCCCTGGTGTCGTCCCTGGCCGCCGTCGGCCGCACCCTGATCGCGTCCTCCACCGGGGTGATCGCCCAGAAGCTGGGCTGGGTCGATTTCTTCCTGGTCTCGACCATGGTCGCCGTGCCGGGCCTGATTTTGTTGCTCTGGATGCGGCGTCAGGTTGAACCCGCCCCCGCTTAGGATCATTCTTTACGAAAAGAACAGCCCAATGGGGGTCCCCATGCGTGTCGGCGTTCCCAAAGAAATCAAAATCCACGAATATCGCGTCGGCTTGGTGCCGGCGGCGGTGAAGGAACTGGTCCATCACGGCCATCAGGTGCTGGTGCAATCGGGCGCCGGGGCCGGCATTGGCTGCAGTGACGACGTTTACAGGGCCGCCGGCGCCGAAATCGCCGCCGACGCGGCCCAGGTCTTCGCCAATGCCGACATGATCGTCAAGGTCAAGGAACCGCAACCCGCCGAATTCGGCCTGCTGCGTCCCGGCCAGATCTTGTTCACCTATCTGCACCTGGCCCCCGATCCCGATCAGGCCCGTGCCCTGATCAAATCGGGTTGTGTGGCCATCGCCTATGAGACCGTCACCGATGCCCAGGGCGGCTTGCCGCTTTTGGCCCCCATGAGCGAGGTCGCCGGCCGCATGGCGGTGCAGGTGGGCGCCCATTGCCTGGAAAAGGAACAAGGCGGCGCTGGTATCCTGCTGGGCGGCGTGCCTGGGGTAGCGCCCGGGCATGTGGTGGTGCTGGGCGGCGGCGTGGTCGGCACCAGCGCGGCCCGCATGGCCATGGGGCTGGGGGCGCGGGTCACCATCCTGGACAAGTCACTGCCCCGTCTGCGCCATTTGGACGAAGTGTTCGGCGGACGGATCAACACCCGATTCGCCACCCTGGACGCCATCGAAACCCTATGCGCCCAGGCCGACCTGCTGGTCGGTGCCGTGCTGGTGCCGGGGGCGGCGGCGCCGCGACTGGTGTCCGAACAGATGGTCGCCGCCATGCGGCCCGGTTCGGTGATCGTCGACGTCGCCATCGACCAGGGCGGCTGCATCGCCACCTCGCGCCCGACCAGCCACGCCCAACCCACCTATGTGCACGACGGCGTGGTGCATTACTGCGTCACCAACATGCCGGGCGCGGTGGCGCGCACATCCGCTTTCGCCTTGGGGAACGCCACGCTTCCCTTCGTGCTGGCCCTGGCCGACCACGGCTGGACCGCCGCTTTGGCCCAAGACCCCCATCTCAAGGCCGGATTGAACGTCTGTCTTGGCAATATCACGCACGCGGCAGTGGCGCGAGACCTTGGTTTAGGGTATTTGGACCCCGAGGTCGCTTTGACAAGGCAACAAGGACCATAAAAAATGGACATCAAGAAGATCCCCATCGGCAAGAACCCGCCCACCGACATCAACGTGATCATCGAGATCCCGCTGCGCGGCGAACCGGTGAAGTACGAAATCTGCAAGGATTCGGGCGCCATGTTCGTGGACCGCTTCCTGCACACCGCCATGTACTACCCCACCAATTACGGTTTCATCCCGCACACCCTGTCGGAAGACGGTGACCCGGTGGACGTGATGGTGGTCGGCAAGCACGGCGTTGCCGTCGGTTCGGTCATGCGCTGCCGCCCCATCGGCGTGCTGCTGATGGAAGACGAAAGCGGCCAGGACGAAAAGATCCTGGCGGTGCCGCATCCGAAGCTGCATCCCTATTACGACGACGTGAAGTCGTACGAAGACCTTCCCAGCGTGCTGATCCAGCAGATCGAGCACTTCTTCGCCCACTACAAGGACCTGGAAGCGGGTAAGTGGGTCAAGTGCCTGGGCTGGAAGGGTCCGGAAGAGGCCGGTGCCATCATCGAAGAAGGCATCAAGAAGGCCGAAAAGAAGTCCAAGAAGTAAGCTTCTGGACTTCGCCTGATCGGAAAACCCCCGCCGGCATTGCTGGCGGGGGTTTTTTCGTGAAAATGCCCTAACTCAGGATTCCTTGCTTGCCCAATTTGGCATGGTCGAACCGCAGCAATCCGTTATGGCGGATCAGGGCGCGGATGCCGTCCACATAAGCCGGTCCGCGTTCGGAATAGGCCCCTAGGGCCCCGGCCAAAGAATGGCCGTCGGGAAAGGCGCCGCGCGCCCGGATCTGGGCGCGGACCTTGCGCAGGTTTTCATAAGCCCGATGGGAATTCAAATTCAGCACATAGGCGCGGACCGCTTCGTGCAGTGAATCGAAACTGGCCATGGCCGGGCCGGCTTGGTCGTCCTGGGGGACGATGTCGCCGCCGATCTGACCGAACAGATTGTTGCCTTCGCGGACGAAACGGGACGTTCCCCAGCCCGATTCCTCGGCCGCCTGCGCCAAGGCCAAAGACGGCGGCACCACGTCCACCCGACGCAACAAAGCGGCAGGTTCGGCGGATGGCGATTGATAGCGTTCGGCCAATTCGGCCAGCCAACCGTCGTCACGGGGTTTCTTGCCGCTGGCCATGGCCTGCAGACGGGCTCGATCCTCGGCGACGTCCTCGTTGACCACCAGAATCAATGGCAGCATCAGCCGCAGGAATACCCGCTTCTTGGTGTCCGTTTCGGCCAGCACGTCCAGATCGGAAGGCACGCTGTTAAGGAACAGCGGCGGCACCGCGGCACCGGCGGCAACGCGCTCGAGCCGGTAATCCATGCGCGACAGCGCGGTGTTCAGCGCCGCCGCCTGGGTCAACTCGTCCAGGGTCAAAGCCGTTTCCAGCCCCACCGGCTCGCCGCGCACCAAGGACCGCCACAGCGGCGAATCAATGCCGATGGCCACCAAAGCGTAAAGCCCCGCCACCGCCAGCAAGGGCGGCAGCAGGGCGATCACCGAGGATTTGGTGCCGGATTCCGCCATGGCGGGACCGAGATGGGTCTGGCTGGGGGTCAGTCGACCGCCTGCACCGACACCACTTCCGGCACGTAATACTTCAACATGTTCTCGATGCCGTGCTTCAGCGTGGCGGTCGAGCTGGGGCAGCCCGAGCAGGCGCCCTGCAGATGCACATAGACGATGCCGTCCTCGAACGAGCGGAAAATGATGTCGCCGCCATCCTGGGCCACCGCCGGACGCACGCGGGTGTCCAGCAATTCGCGGATCTGGCGCTCGACATCGGTTTCTTCACCGGAAGCCGCCTTTTCGCCGCCTTCGGTGATCACCGGCAGCAGGCCGGCGCCGAAGAAGTCCATGATGCCCGACAGCACCAGCGGCTTGACGTTGCTCCAGGTGGCGGCATCGGTCTTGCCGACGGTGATGAAGTCGCCCCCCAGGAACACCGAGGCGACGCCTTCGATCTCGAACAGCTTGGCGGCCAGCGGCGAACGGCGGGCGGCATCCTCGGCCGACGCGAAGTCAGCGGTCCCCGAGGCCATCACTTCACGGCCGGGCAGGAACTTCAGGGTAGAGGGGTTGGGGGTATTTTCAGTCTGGATGAACATCAAATCCTCGCGATCACGGGGCGGAAACTCACCCTTGCTAAATGGACCTGACAGGGCTGGCTGTCAAGTTTGTAAACCCAAGCGAAACACTCGGATTAAAGCGAGCCGCCCAGGGAGCATTCAATGGGTCAGCTTCAAACCGACGATGCCGGCCGCCACCAGGGCGATGCAAGCCAGCCGCGCCATGTTGGCCGATTCCCCCAAGAACAACACGCCGATCACGGTGGTCCCCAGGATGCCGATGCCGCTCCACACCGCATAAGCGGTGCCCACCGGCAGGGTGCGGACGGCCACGCCCAACAGGCCCAGGCTGGCGATGATGGCCGCCCCCGTCATGATCGAGATCACAGGTTTGGTGAACCCCTCGCTGGCCTTCAGCCCCAAGGCCCAAGCCACTTCCAAAAGGCCTGCGAAAAACAACGCGACCCACGCCATGGAACCCTCCGTCCAAGACGGGGCCGTCCCCAGTGAACCCATGGCAAGGCGGGGTCGTCCCCGCCGGGTTGATGACCGAGATATAGAAAGAAAAAACCCCTGGGGCAAGAGCTCCAGGGGTTTGACTTTTTACTCTTCGGCGGCGCGCTGCGCCTTCTTGCGCTCGTTGGGGTCACGCAGACGCTTGCGCAGGCGGATGGACTTGGGGGTCACTTCCACCAGCTCGTCGTCCTGGATGTAGGCGATGGCCTGTTCCAGGCTCATCTTGCGCGGCGTGGTCAGGCGCACGGCTTCATCCTTGCCGGAAGCGCGGATGTTGGTCAGCTGCTTGGCCTTCAGCGGGTTGACTTCCAGGTCGTTGCCGCGCGAGTGCTCGCCGATGATCATGCCTTCATAGACCTTGACCTGGGCGCCGATGAACATCGGGCCACGGTCTTCCAGGTTCCACAGGGCATAGGCCACCGATTCGCCGCTGGCGTTCGAGATCAAGACGCCGTTGCGGCGGCCTTCGATGGGGCCCTTGTATTCGGCGTAGCCGTGGAACACGCGGTTCATCAGGCCGGTGCCGCGGGTATCCGTCAGGAACTCGCCGTGATAACCGATCAGGCCGCGCGACGGCGCCAGGAAGGTGATACGGGTCTTGCCGCCGCCGGTGGGGCGCATGCCGGTCAGCTCGGCCTTGCGCAGCGTCATCTTTTCGACGACGGCGCCCGAGAATTCGTCGTCGACGTCGACGAAGACTTCCTCGATGGGCTCCATGCGCTTGCCGTTTTCGGTCTTGAACAGCACGCGCGGACGCGACACCGACAATTCGAAGCCTTCGCGACGCATGGTTTCGATCAGAACGCCCAACTGCAATTCGCCACGGCCGGCCACTTCGAAGGCGTCGCGGGAATCCTGTTCGGTGATGCGGATGGCGACGTTGGATTCGGCTTCGCGGAACAGGCGGGCGCCGATGACGCGGCTGGTCACCTTGTCGCCTTCGGTGCCGGCCAGCGGGCTGTCGTTGACCGAGAAGATCATCGCCAGGGTCGGCGGATCGATGGGCTGGGCCTTCAGCGGCTCGTCCACTTCGGTGGCGCAGATGGTGTCGGCGACGGTGACCTTGGTCATGCCGGCCAGACAGATGACGTCACCGGCTTCGGCCTGTTCCACCGGCACGCGCTCGATGCCGCGGAAAGACAGGATCTTCGAGGCGCGGAACTGTTCGACCAAGCCGTCCTGGTTGATGCCCTTGATGGCCTGGTTCAGCTTCAAGACGCCGGTGGCGATGCGGCCGGTCAGGATGCGGCCCAGATAGGGATCGGCTTCCAAGGTGGTGGCCAGCATGGAGAACGGCTTGTCCAGGTCGCGGCTCGGCGGCGGCACATGGCGCAGGATCAGGTCGAACAGCGGTTCCAGATTGTCCTTGGGGCCTTCCGGGGCTTCGGCGGCCCAGCCGTCACGGCCGACGGCGAACAAGGTGGGGAAGTCCAGCTGGTCGTCGTTGGCGTCCAGCGCCGCGAACAGGTCGAAGCATTCGTCGTGCACTTCATGCGGACGGGCGTCGCCACGGTCCACCTTGTTGACGACGACGATGGGGCGCAGGCCCAGGCCCAGCGCCTTGCCGGTGACGAACTTGGTCTGCGGCATCGGCCCTTCGGCGGCGTCCACCAGCACCACCACACCGTCCACCATGGACAGGATGCGTTCGACTTCGCCGCCGAAATCGGCGTGGCCGGGGGTGTCGACGATGTTGATGCGGACACCCTTCCATTCCACCGAGGTACACTTGGCCAGAATGGTGATGCCACGTTCCTTTTCCAGGTCGTTGGAATCCATCACGCGTTCGGCGACCTGCTGGTTTTCGCGGAAGGTGCCGGATTGCTTGAGCATGGCGTCAACCAGGGTGGTCTTGCCGTGGTCAACGTGGGCGATGATGGCGATGTTGCGCAGTTCCATGGGTTCGTTCGTTCAGTCGGATCAGAGAGAGGGGACGCCAAATTTGGCGGCGGCCAGTTCGGCCAGGGGGCGTTCGGGACGGGCACCGAAATGCGAGATGATCTCGCCGGCGGCGATGCCGCCCAAAAGGGCACAGCTGGCCAAGTCGCGGCCTTGGGTGAAGCCGTGAAGGAAACCAGCCGCATAAAGATCGCCGGCGCCGGTGGTGTCCACCACCTGATCGACGCTGTCGGCACCGACGACGATGGTGTCATCGCCGCTGACCACCACCGAGCCCTTGGCGCCCCGCGTGATGGCGGCCACCTTGCAATGCCCGCGCGAGGCGCGGATGGCGGCGTCGAAATCGTCGGTCTGATACAGCGAGCACAGCTCGGCTTCGTTGGCGAACAAGATGTCCACGTGGTTGGCCACCAATTCGGCGAAGTCGGCGCGGTGGCGATCGACGCAGAACGGGTCGGACAGCGACAGCGACACCAGACGCCCGGCATTGTGGGCAGCCGACGACGCGGCCAGGAAAGCGCGCTTGGCGGCCGGCGGATCGTACAAATAGCCTTCCAGATAGGTCACTTCCGAGGCGGCGATCAGCGCTTCGTCCACGTCGTCGGGGGTCAATTCGACGCAGGCACCCAAATAGGTCAGCATGGTGCGCTGGGCGTCGGGGGTGACAAGCACGAAGCAGCGCGCGGTGGAATTGCCGTCTTCGGCGGGCGCGGTTTCAAAGGTGATGCCGGCGGCGCGGATGTCGTGACGGAACACCTGACCCAGCTGGTCGTTCTTGACCTTGCCCACATAGGCGGCCTTGCCGCCCAGCGACGCGACGCCGACGATGGTGTTGGCGGCCGAGCCGCCCGAACATTCGACACCGGGGGGCAGCTGTTC
This sequence comes from Magnetospirillum sp. 64-120, assembly GCA_001898825.1. Taxonomy (GTDB): domain Bacteria; phylum Pseudomonadota; class Alphaproteobacteria; order Rhodospirillales; family Magnetospirillaceae; genus Magnetospirillum. The sequence continues at coordinate 86,373 of MKVK01000008.1, read as the reverse complement.
ATAGATGGTTTCGGCGGTCACCGAATCGATCAGGGTCATCACACCCTTGGTCAGGCCCAGCTGGTTCAGCAGGGCGTCGTCGGCGTGGACCAGCACGTCAACGATCGCGTTGCCGATGCCGGCCACGTGGAAGCGAGTATCCGCCATTCTCTTGATCTCTTGCTCTTGAGCGCGATATGGGTCATGGGGCTGCGTCCAGCCCACCCGTTTTCGCGGCGCAGTATAGCGGCGCGCCGCTCAGGAACAATAAAAAACCGATTCTTCATTACAACGTCATGGACGCAAGGGGATTTTTCCGATGATCGGCTCGCTGTTCAAGGCCTTCGCCCAATTGTCCGACCCCCGGCTGTCGCGGGTGCTGAAATGGGGCATCGCCGGGGCCTTGGCGGCCTATGTGACCTTGGTGGCGATCATCTGGACCGTCCTGGCCAACGTGTCGTTGTTCACCAACGCCTGGGCCGATTGGAGCACCGACCTGGCCGTCGGCGCCGCCGCCCTGGTCCTGCCCATCCTGTTCTTCCCGGCTTTGGCCACCACCATCATGGGGCCCATGCTGGACGGCGTGGCGGAAGCAGTGGAACGCCGCCATTATCCCCATCTGGCCCCGGCGCGGGTGCAGCCCGTGTCCGAAGTGGTGCTGGGCACCTTGCGGTTCCTGGGCTTGACCATCGTGGTCAACCTGGCGGCACTGCCGGTTTACGCAATCTTGCTGATCACCGGCCTGACCGTGGTGCTGGCGGTGACCCTGAACGGCTATCTGCTGGGACGGGAATATTTCGAGCTGGCGGCGGCGCGCCGCCTGGACCCCATGGCCATGCGGGCGTTGTTCCGGGCCCAACTGGGCCGGGTGTGGAGCGCCGGTATCGTCATCGCGCTTCTGTTCTCGGTTCCCATCTTGAACCTGGCGGCACCGGTCATCGCCACCGCATTCATGACCCATGTGGCGGAAACGTTGCGGATGCGAGCAAATCCGCTATAATCGCCGCGTTCCCTCGCCCCCGGTGGTTCCCATGCGCCTGTCCCGTCTTGCGTTGCTGTCGCCTCTGTTGTTGCTGGTCGCCTGTGGCGGCAACCCGCAGACAGCCGGAGGTCCGCAAGTGGCGGGGCGATTTTCCGGTACGGATTCTTCCGCTTCGGCAACGAAGTCGGGGGAATTGGCGGCCCTGCCCGGCGGCCTGAGCGAACCGGCGCGGCTGAAGGGCTTGACCACCACCCAGGTGAAATCGGTACTGGGCCGCCCGGGTTTCACCCGTCGCGACGCCCCGGCCGAGATTTGGCAGTATCGCGGCCGCGTCTGCACCCTGGACCTGTTTCTTTATGAAGATGACGGCCGTCAGGTCGTCGCCCATTACGCCATGCGCGGCACCCAGCCCCTGGACGAACGGGGTTGCTTCGACGAGCTGACGGGCCGCGGCAAGGCCGCGCCCTTGTCCTAAAGACTTTTCCGCTCGAACGGAAATCCCCGCTTCGCGGCCCGCAGCCTGTTAACGGTTCGCCGCCTTGATCTCGACGATGCCCCAAATCCAGTTGGCGTCCGGCGCCGTCTTGGCCATCACCTTTTCCGCCTGGGCCGGCCAAAGCAGCATCAACGGGCCGGTGGTGGCCGGATCCAGGGGCTTGCCGTCCATCCGGGTGGCGAGCAGCGGTTCATCGCCATTGATGTCGGCGGGCTTCAGGCGAATGGTGTAGTTGTCCTTTGCCCGCAAGGCGACCTCGCGCCCCGCCAGCCCCTGAGCCGCCAGAAGATCCACCAGCCGCACCCCGACCCACACCGCCCCGTCGGGCGACCACGGATTGGCCATGCGCGATTGACGCAGCGGCAGCGTCTCGATGGCGGCCAGGGTCAGGGCCTTGCCCGCCACATCGACGATGGCTGGGCCATCGACCGGTACCGGCGCCATGCCGACCGGAACGGTTTCAGCGGCTTGAACCGCCGGAGCAATCAACAGCATGGCCGCAAAAAGAAGATATTTCATCGCTATGGACCCCCGTTGCAGTGCCATCCCTGGGGGCATCATGCGGCCACAACGACAAAAAGGCCATCCGGGATCACCCGGATGGCCTTTTACGCGACGGAATCGCCGGATCAGGCGGCGGACTTGCGCTTCTTCAGCAATTCCAGGATCTCGGCGGCGGCCTTGGGGATGTTGGTGCCCGGGCCATAGACGGCGGCGACGCCCGACTTGTACAGGAAGTCGTAATCCTGCTGCGGGATGACGCCACCGGTGACCACCAGGATGTCGCCGGCGCCCTGCTTCTTCAGTTCCTCGATCAGCTGGGGAACCAGGGTCTTGTGACCGGCAGCCAACGAGGAGGCGGCGACGATGTGGACGTCGTTCTCGATGGCCTGGCGGGCGGCTTCGTCGGGGGTCTGGAACAGCGGACCGACGTCAACGTCGAAACCGATATCGGCGAAGGCGGTGGCGATGACCTTGGCACCGCGGTCATGGCCGTCCTGGCCCATCTTGACCACCAGCATGCGCGGACGACGGCCTTCTTCCTTGGCGAAGGCGTCGATGTCGGCCTTCAACTGGGCGAAGCCGGCGTCATCCTTGTAGACGCCGCCATAGACGCCCGAGATGGTGCGGTTGACGGCGCGGTGACGGGTGAAGGCCTTTTCCATGGCGTCCGAGATTTCGCCGACGGTGGCGCGCACCCGGCTGGCATTGACCGCCAGTTCCAGCAGGTTGCCTTCACCGGTTTCGGCGGCCTTGGTCAAGGCGGCCAGGGCGGCGTCCACCTTGGCCTGGTCGCGGGTGGCCTTGATCTGCTTCAAACGGGCGATCTGGGCCTCACGCACCTTGGCGTTGTCCACATCCAGGATCTCGATGGGGGCTTCTTCGGCGGGCTGGTACTTGTTGACGCCGACCACCACTTCTTCGCCACGGTCGATGCGGGCCTGACGGCGGGCGGCGGCTTCCTCGATCTTCATCTTCGGCATGCCGGATTCGACGGCCTTGGTCATGCCGCCCAGCTCTTCCACTTCCTGGATCAGCTTCCAGGCTTCCTCGGCCAGGGCGTTGGTCAGGCTTTCCACGTAATAGGACCCGGCCAGCGGGTCGACCACATGCGGGATGCCGGTCTCTTCCTGGATGATCAGCTGGGTGTTGCGCGCGATGCGGGCCGAGAACGGGGTCGGCAGGGCGATGGCTTCGTCCAGCGCGTTGGTGTGCAACGACTGAGTGCCGCCCAGCACGGCGGCCATGGCTTCGATGGTGGTGCGGATGACGTTGTTGTAGGCGTCCTTTTCGGTCAAGGACACGCCCGAGGTCTGGCAGTGGGTGCGCAGCGCCATGGAACTGGGCTTTTGCGGGTCGAACTGCTTGATGATCCGCGCCCACAGCAGACGGCCGGCGCGCATCTTGGCGATTTCCATGAAGAAGTTCATGCCAATCGCCCAGAAGAAGGACAGGCGGCCGGCGAAATCGTCGATCTTCAGGCCACGGCCCAGGGCGGCGCGCACGTATTCCAGGCCGTCGGCCAGGGTGAAGGCCAGTTCCTGCACGGCGGTGGCGCCGGCTTCCTGCATGTGGTAGCCGGAAATGGAAATGGAATTGAACTTGGGCATGTTCTTCGAGGTGTACTCGATGATGTCCGCGATGATCCGCATGCTGGGGCCCGGCGGATAGATGTAGGTGTTGCGGACCATGAATTCCTTCAGGATGTCGTTCTGGATGGTGCCAGACAGCTTGTCCTGGGAAACGCCCTGTTCCTCGGCGGCGACGATATAGCCGGCCAGCACGGGCAGAACGGCGCCGTTCATGGTCATCGACACCGACATCTTGTCGAGCGGGATGCCGTCGAACAGGATCTTCATGTCTTCGACGGAATCGATGGCCACGCCGGCCTTGCCCACGTCGCCGACGACGCGGGGATGGTCGCTGTCATAGCCACGGTGGGTGGCCAGGTCGAAGGCCACCGAGATGCCCTGCTGACCGGCGGCCAGGTTCTTGCGGTAGAAAGCGTTGGATTCCTCGGCGGTCGAGAAACCGGCATACTGGCGCACCGTCCACGGCTTGGCCGCGTACATGGTGGCACGCGGCCCGCGCAGGAACGGCGGGAAGCCCGGCAGGGTGTCCTGGGCTTCCAGGCCTTCCAGGTCGGCGGCGGTGTAAAGCGGCTTGACGACGATGCCCTCGGGGGTTTCCCAGTTCAGGGTTTCCGGCGACGCGCCCTTCAAGTCCTTGGACGCCAGCGCATCCCAATCGGCAAGGGTCTTTTTCGCGAACTCGCTCATCTTTTTCCTCCAGAAACCTTTTGTCTCAACCCCGAGAGGCGCGGAGTATAGCCGCTGGCTGTGTTTACGTCCATTCTTGGCAAGAAGTCTAGCACCCTGAAAATTCAAAGAAAAAATCGGTAATTCGGTCATGAAGTGCCGGTTTTTTCCGACAACCCAAGAGTTGGTTGTGCAGACCCATGCGAACCCCAAGGGACAGCCATGATGCCCTTGACCGCGCTGTGCGCTTTGCGTTTTCCTTGCGCCATGGCTTTTCTTGATCACATCCACGCCTGCAACCGGCACGATCTGGACCGTTTCCGCCCCTTGGTGGTGGCCGGCCAACACGTGGGCTGGGTGCGCGGCGACGTCGCCTGGCACCTGGAACACCATGCCGACACCTTCGCCGTGTCCGAAGACATGGTCGGCCTGCATCCGCGACTGGCGGCGCCCGACGACCGCTCGGCGGCGGTGGACCGGGTGTGCCAGGAACTGGCCGAACAATGGAAGACGCCCTCGTTGCGCGGCGAACGCTATCGCGTCGCCCGCCGGTTTTCCGACACGCCCTTGATGACGGTGGATCGTGGCGTCGTCAGCCTGTTCGGGGTGCGCGCCTTCGGCGTCCACGTCAACGGCTTCGTCCGTGACGGCACCAAACTGAAATTGTGGGTGGCCAAACGCGCCGTGGACAAGGCGGTGGCGCCGGGCAAGCTGGACAACCTGGTGGCCGGTGGCCAGCCGGCACACCTGTCCTTGATGGACAATCTGGTCAAGGAAGCGGCCGAGGAAGCCGACATCCCCGAGGCCCTGGCCCGCACCGCCCGGCCGGTGGGCGCCATTTCCTATTGCCTGGAAGACCAATGGGGACTGAAACCCGACGTCATGTATTGCTATGACCTGGAAGTGCCCAAGGGCTTCACCCCCCACAACACCGACGGCGAGGTCGAGCACTTCACCCTGATGGACGTGGAAGAAGTGGCACACCGCGTGCGCACCACCCAGGACTTCAAGTTCAACGTCAATCTGGTGATCCTGGACTTCCTGATCCGCCACGGCGTGCTGTGCCCCGACAGCGAATCCGATTACGCCGACATCGTCCATGGGTTGAAGCGGGGCTGGTAGGCCGAAACATTCCTCTTGTGCGGCGCAGTATGACGCATCATTATTGCGTCCAATTCGTTTTTGCCGAAAGAGGATTGCGCATCATGTCCATCAAGCCGCCCCGCAAGTTCTTCGAGCCGCTGGCCATCGGCGCGCCGGCGCCTTACCGCGAGCTGCCGGTGAAGCTGGAACGCATGATCCATTTCTTCCCGCCGCATGTGGAAAAGATGCGGGCCAAGGCGGGTGACATGGCCAAGAACGTCGACGTTCTGCTGGGCAACCTGGAAGACGCCATTCCCGCCGATGCCAAGGAAGCGGCCCGCGCCGGCTTCGTCGAAGTGGCCAAGGCCTGGGACGCGTCCTGCGGCACCGGCTTGTGGACCCGCGTCAACTGCCTGAATTCGCCTTGGTTCCTGGATGACGTCACCACCTTGGTGGCGGAAGCCGGCGACAAGCTGGACGTGATCATGCTGCCCAAGGTGGAAGGCCCGTGGGACATCCATTATCTGGACCAACTGCTGGCCCAGTTGGAGGCCAAGCATGGCGTCAAGCGCCCGATCATGATCCACGCCATCCTGGAAACCGCGCTGGGTGTGGAAAACGTCGCCGCCATCGCCCAAGCGTCCCCGCGCATGCACGGCATGAGCCTGGGCCCGGCCGATCTGGCGGCGTCGCGTGGCATGAAGACCACCCGCGTCGGCGGCGGCCATCCGTTCTATGGCGTGCTGCAAGATGCCGCCGGTGACGCGCCGCGCACCTTGTTCCAGCAGGACCTGTGGCATTACACCGTGGCCAAGATGGTCGACGCCTGCCAATCGGCCGGCATCAAGGCGTTCTATGGCCCGTTCGGTGATTTCTCGGACAGCCCGGCCTGCGAAGCGCAGTTCCGCAACGCCTTCCTGCTGGGCTGCGCCGGCGCCTGGAGCCTGCATCCCAGCCAGATCGACATCGCCAAGAAGGTGTTCAGCCCCGATGCCGAGGAAGTGAAGTTCGCCAAGAAGATCCTGGACGCCATGCCCGATGGCACCGGCGCGGTGATGATCGACGGCAAGATGCAGGACGACGCCACCTGGAAGCAGGCCAAGGTCATCGTCGACCTGGCCCGGGTGGTTGCCGCCAAGGACCCGGTGATGGCGGAAAAGTACGGGCTGTAAGACCCACAAAACTTCGTTCTTTAGGGCCGGCAGAAATGCCGGCCTTTTTCTTTATCCGTCACCCCCGGACTTGATCCGGGGGTCCACGCATGGGATTGCCGGGTCAAGCCCGGCAATGGCGGAGGGGAAGCGTCAATGCACGCTGGCCGGTTCCAGTTCGTGCTGGATGATGGCGGCCATGGCCACTTCGCGGTTGGGGGCGAGGCCGATATTGGTGCCGTCGGCGGCGTGGATGGACCAGCTGGTTTCGTTGTCCACCACCACGCGCTTGACGAAGGCCAGACCAGGGGTGCCCCAGGCGGCGAAATCGGCGGCGCTCATGCTGTGGGTCAGCGGCGGCAGCGGATCGTGATCGAATTCGTGTCTCATTTCAGACCTCCGTTACTGGCCGGTTCTGGCCTTGGAGTGAACACGGCGGACATCCTCGTCGGCCACGTCGATGGTGCGTGGGCCGGTTTCGCCCATTTGGCTGCGGGACCCGCCATTGATGGGAATGCTTTTGACCCGGGGTTCGGGGCGCGGGCGATACAAATCGATGTGCAGCAGGCCGTTATCCAGGGTGGCGCCTTGCACTTCGATGCCTTCGGCCAGCACGAAAGCGCGCTGGAACTGCCGGGCCGCGATACCGCGGTGCAGGAAGATGCGGCTGGGATCGTCTTCGCCTTGGCGGCCGCGAATGATCAACTGGTTGTCTTCCAGTCCGACGGCCAAATCATCCATGGCAAAGCCCGCCACGGCCAAAGTGATGCGCAGGCCGTTTTCGCCGATCTGTTCGATGTTGTAAGGGGGATAGCCTTCGCCCTGGCTTTTAGCGACGCGGTCAAGCACGCGCTCGAAATGGTCGAAGCCCAACAAAAGCGGGGAATTGAAGGCGGACATACGGCTCATGGGTTCTCCTCCTCGGGATCTGAGCGAGAGAGTGATCGGGCCCTTTCGGCACCCGGTATCGGCGGCCCTGTCCCAAGAACGTGGCACCGCCTTGTCCTCTTATGTTGGATGATATCGCGGACTCGTCAAGATTGGGTTACTCCTCGCGCAATACCGGGGCAGCAGGACGGCGCAGCGCCACGAAGGCGCCTGCGAACCCCGCCATCAGCGCTGCAATGATGCAGATAGCCAGCGTCGCCAGGGTCAAACCGGGCAGGAAGGTCCAGTCGGCGCGCATGACGTGGACCAGGATGGCCCAGGCGGCGGCCGAGCCGAAACCCGCCGCCGCCAGGCCGGTGACGGCGCCGACGATGCCGAATTCCAGCATCCAGGCCCGCCACAGCTCGGCCCGGCTGGCGCCCAACACCTTCAGGATCACCGCTTCGCGCACGCGGCGACGGTGGCCGGCCATCACCGCGCCGCCCAGCACCAAGGCGCCGGCCGCCAGGGTGACCAGTCCAGCCAGACGCACCGCCAGGTCGGCGTTGTCGATCATGGCGCGCACCTGGATCAGGGCTTCCTTGACCCGGATGGCCGACACGTTGGGAAGCGCGTCGCTGACGGCCCGCTCCACGGCGTTTTCCTGGGCCTCGGGGGCATGGACGGTGGCGATGTGGATGAACGGCGCCCCGGCCAGGGCGTTGGGTGACAAGATCAGGGCGAAATTCATGTTCAGGCTGGCCCATTCCACCTGCCGCAGATTGGCCACCGTCAAATTCAGTTCACGCCCCAGCACGTTGACCGCCAGCGTGTCGCCCACCTGCAAGCCCATGCCCTTGGCCAGGCCGGCATCCACCGACACCAAGGGCGAACCGGCATAGTCGGCGGCCCACCACTGGCCCGCCGCCAACACCGCATGGGGGGGCTGTTTGGCGGCGGCGGTCAGGCCGCGATCGCCGCGCAGCGCCCATTGCACTTCGGGCGCCACTTCCGCCGATTCAGCGGCCAGCCCTTTGATATGGGTGATGCGGCCACGCACCATGGGGGCCTTTTCCACCTCGGCCGACGGGGAAACGGCACGAACCAAGGCGTCGAATTCATCCGCCTGATCGGGCTGCAGGTCGATGAAATAGAAGCTCGGCGCCCGGGCCGGCAAGGTCTGGCCGAATTGCCGGGCCAGATTGCCCTCGATCAGGGCGATGGTCACCAGTACGGTCAGCCCCAAACCCAGCGACAGCACCATGGACACCACCGACGAGCCCGGCCGGTGCAGGTTGGCCAGGGCCACCCGTGCCGCCGGACGCGCCCAGACACCGCGCCGTTGCCGGCTGGCCAGGGCGGCCAGCCGTGACACCCCCCAGGCCATTCCCCGGAACAGCCCCAACAAAGCCAAGGCGGCAGCGACGAAGACGGCGGCCAAATCGCGGCGGTCGGCGCCCAGCACCGCCAAAGCGGCCAGCCCCAGGGCGGAAACCGCCAGAACCGTCAGCATGAAAGCCGAAGGTCGCCCGCTCAAAGGCTCGATGCGAGACCGGAACAACGCTGTCGCCGGGACACGTGCCGCCTGGGCCAAAGGCCACAAGGCGAAGGTGGCCGCCGTCAGCACGCCAAAGGCCGTGGCCTGCATCAAAGGCAGCGGATAAAGCCCGACCCGGGCCGCCAAGGGCAGGGATTCGCCGGCGATTTGCACCAGTGCCCACGGCGCCACGGCACCGACCGCCAGACCCAGGATGATCCCCAACAGGGCCAAAGAGCCGATCAGCAGACCGTAACCGGCACCAATCTGCCGCGACGGCGCCCCCAGCGCTTTCAGGATGGCGATGTTGGCCAGCTTTCCGTCCAGATAGGCTTTCACCGCATTGGCGATACCGATGCCGCCGACCAAAAGCGCCGTCAACCCGACCAGGGTCAAAAAAGCCGCCAGATTGTCGAGAATACGGTCCAGGCCGGGGGCGGCTTCGCTGGTGTCGCGCCAGGAAAACGGCGCGTCGGGGAAAGCTTGCGCCAGATCGGCCCGCACCTGGGCCAAATCGGCGCCCGGCGCCAGGGCCAGTCGGGTGCCCCAGCGGATCAGGCTGCCGGGCATCACCAGTCCGGTGGCGGCGATGCCGTCCTGGGCCACCAGCAGGCGCGGGCCAAAGGACAAGGCGTTGGCCACCCGGTCGGGTTCGGCGGTGATGACGGCCCTGATCTGAAAAGCCGCATTCCCCACCTGCACCCGATCCCCCAGGCCGATTCCCAAGGCGTCCAGCAGATGGGGGTCCGCCGCCGCCCCGGCCATGCCGTCGCGGCGTTCCAACAACTGCGCCATGGGCAAGGGCGGTTGGGTGCGCAGGTTGCCGGCCAGGGGATAGGTGGCATCCACGCCTTTCAGTTCCACCAGACGCCGTTTTTCGCCGACCCGCGCCATGGCCCGCATGTCCGACACCGTTGAAACGGAACCGTAACGAGATAGAAGGGCCAATTGGTCGGCGGTCAGCGGTTCATAGGACTGGCGCAACTCCACGTCGCCACCCAGGATGGCGCGGGCATCTTCGGCCAAGGCCCGGTGAAACGCCGCCTTCAATGACCCGGACGCGGCGATGGCCGCCACCCCCAGGGCCAGACAGGCGACCAGGATACGAAATCCCTTCAGTCCGCCGCGCAGTTCACGCCGGGCCAGGCGCCAGGCCATGCCCATTACGCCACCACCTTGCCGTCGGCCAGCCGCACCACGCGCCCACAACGGGCCGCCAGGGCGGGATCATGGGTGATCAGCACCAAGGTGGCGCCATGGCGGGCATGCAGGTCGAACATCAGTTCGGTGATTTCCGCCCCGGTGGCGCCGTCCAGGTTGCCGGTGGGTTCGTCGGCCAGCAACAGGCGCGGCCGGGCGATGACGGCGCGGGCCAGGGCGACGCGTTGCTGTTCGCCGCCCGACATCTGGCCGGGATAATGGTCCAGCCGATGGCCCAGTCCGACGGCGCGCAATTCCGTCTCGGCCCGGTCCAGGGCATCGGCGATGCCGGCCAGTTCCAGCGGCACGGCAACGTTTTCCAAGGCCGTCATGGTGGGGATCAGCTGGAAGGATTGGAAGACGATGCCCACATGGTCGCGACGCAACCGGGCCAAGCCGTCCTCGGACAGGCCGGACAAGTCGTGGCCCGCCACCCGCACGCTACCGGAACTGGCCCGTTCCAGCCCGCCCATCACCATCAGCAGTGACGACTTGCCCGAGCCCGACGGCCCTACCACCCCCAAGGTCTCGCCGGCGGCGATTTCCAGATCGACGCCACGCAGGACGTTGACCTGTCCGGCCAAGCTCGCCAAGTTGAGGGTGACACCGCTGAGCTGAACCAGCGGCTGACCAGAGGATGCATTCATGCGGCGCAGGACTTTCATCAAGGGATCTTTGGTCGCATATGGCGCGATGGCGGCACTTGTCAACGCAAGCACAAAAGCCGCCGCTCCGGTGACCTTGCTGGCGCTGGGCGATTCGCTGACCGCCGGCTATGGCCTGCCCGCGACCGATTCGTTTCCGTCACAATTGCAAAAAGCCTTGCAGGCCAAGGGCCGCGCTGTCCGCGTGGTCAATGCCGGGGTGTCGGGTGACACCTCGGCCGGCGGATTGGCGCGCCTGGATTGGGCCCTGGCCGACAAACCGCAGACGGCCATCGTCGCCTTGGGGGCCAATGACGGACTGCGCGGTCTGGATCCGGCCAAGATGGAAGCCAATTTGGACGCCATCGTCACCAAGCTGCAAAACGCCGGGGTGAAGGTCCTGCTGGCCGGCATGGAAGCGCCGCCCAATTTGGGCCCCGATTACGGCCAAGCCTTTCGCGGCGCCTATGCCCGTGTCGCCGAACGGCGCAAGGTGGCGTTTTATCCGTTCTTCCTGGACGGCGTCGCCGCCAATCCGGCGCTCAATCAAAAAGACGGCCTGCATCCCACCGCCCAAGGAGTGGCGATCATCGTCGGGCGCATGATGCCGACGGTGGAAAAGCTGCTGGATCAGGTGCGTCCATGAGACCGTTCTTCGTTTCCGCCCACGCGGTGGCCGACCATTGGGGGCTGGCGGCCAAATCCTGCTTGGAACGGCTGGGCGCGGCGCAAGGCAACGCCAATCTGGGCATTATTTACGTTACCGAAATATTTTCCGCCGATCTTCCATCCATCCTGACCTTCCTGCGCGAAACCACGCGGGTGGAAACCTGGGTCGGCGCCGCCGTCCCCGGTCTTTGTGCCGGAGCCCAGGAAATCCGCGACGGCGGCGCCATGGCGGTGCTGTTGGGCAACCTGCCCAAAGACGGATTCCAGGTGTTTTCCAGCGCCGACGCCGCTGATTTCTCGGCCCGGCTGGGCACGTGGGCCATGGCCCACGGTCCGGCTTTGGCGCTGATCCATGGCGATCCCCGCCATGCCGGCCTGCCTGGGCTGCTGGAATCCCTGGCCGACGGCATCGGTTTTCTGGTGGGCGGACTGGTGTCCACCAACGACCACCCGACCCAGGTGGCGGGTGTCGTGCTGCCCGGCGCCGTATCCGGTCTGCTGCTGGGCGCGTCCATCCCGGTGGTCACCGGCCTGACCCAAGGCTGCACCCCCATCGGCCCGGTCCATGTGGTGGGCGAGGGCTGGGGCAACGTCGTCGCCAATCTGGACGGCAAACCGGCCATCGAGGTGTTCAAAGCCGATGTCGGCGAACTGATCGCCCGCGATCCCAGCCGTGCCGCCGGCTATATCCATGTGGCGCTGCCGGTGGAAGGATCGGATCGCGGCGACTACTCGGTGCGCACCCTGCTGGGACTGGACCCGGCCAAGGGCTGGCTGGCGGTGGGGGACGAGATCACCGTCGGCCAGAAACTGCTGTTCGTGCGCCGCGACCCCGCCGCCGCCCGGGCCGATCTGGACCGCATGCTGGACGACGTCCGCCGCCGCCTGGACGGCCGCCCGCCGCTGGCCGCCTTTTACGTCACCTGCATCGGCCGCGGCGAACATATGTTCGGGGAACGCGGCCTCGAGCTGAGCCGTGTCCGTCAGGCTTTGGGCCAGTCGGTGCCGCTGATCGGTTTTTTCGCCAATGGCGAGATCAGCGGTCAACGCCTTTACGGCTATACCGGAGTACTGACGGTGATCTGCGGCGAAAAACCATGATCCGCCTGTTCGTCGGCCTGGCCCTGCCCGCCGAACTGGCGGCGCGGCTGGAATCCCTGGGCGGCGGTGTTCCCGGCGCCCGCTGGGTGGCGGGACGCAACCTGCATCTGACCCTGCGTTTCGCCGGCGAGGTGGACGAAGACGTGGCCGAGGACCTGCACCATCGATTGGGCGGCCTGCGGGCGCCGGTTTTCGACATCCGGCTGCGCGGTTTCGGCACTTTCGGCGGCCGCAAGCCCAGGGCGCTGTGGGTCGGCGCCGAGCCGAACCCGGCGCTGGACGCCCTGCAAAGCCGCATCGAGCGGCTGGCGCAGGCCGCCGGCCTGGAGCCCGAGACGCGTAATTTCACCCCGCACGTCACCCTGGCCTGGCTGAAGGATGCCCCCGCCGACCGCATCGCCGCCTTCATGCGCCACCATTCGCCCTTTGCCGCCAGCTTCACCGTGGATCACGTCTGCCTGTACCAGTCGCACCTGCATGCCCAAGGGGCGGAATATCAGGTCCTGGCCGAATATGCGCTGGATTCAAAATAAAGTATGGCTGTGCGCGTCGGCGCTCCGCCCCTTGTGGGAGCGTATGGTTTTTAGTACCTTTGCCGCCATGAAAAGCCCGATCCGCCTTGCTGTTCCGCTGATGGCCGCCCTGTTTCTGGCAGGATGCGGCACCAGTACGTCGCTGCCGCAAACCCAGGCCGGCGACCCGCAGCAGCAGATCGATTTCGCCCTGCTGACCGACATTCCCATTCCGTCCGGCGCCACCATGGACAACGAACGGTCGCTGATCCTGGGTGACAAGGACCGCTGGACCGGCCGGGTGGTGATGAAATTGTGGAAGACCGCGCCCGAGGCCACCGCCTTCTATCAGCAGCAGATGCCGGCCTTCGGCTGGGAACCGATCATGGCCGCCACCTCGGGCATCAGCGTCATGACCTATGTCCGCGCCGAGCGTGCCGCCACCGTGCAGGTGGAAACCGGCAGCATGTGGGGATCGACCGTTCGCGTGACCGTGGCGCCACGCGCCAACACCGTCCCTTCGTCCATGGGCGGCGGCATGGGCGGTAACACTTATTCCGCGCCCGCCCCCGCGCCGTCGGGCAACGTCCGCTCGCAGCCTTTGCGCTAGACCACGAACCGGTCCTTGGGCGCCGGCACCACCATGGATGGGCGGGCGACGTCGCGCATCAGGCCTGGGCCGTTGACCATGTCGAAACCACCATCGACCACGCCGCCCACCACCTTGCGGCGCCGTGCGCTCCATACGTAACAGCCCACTCCCGCCTGGCCGGCGCTGACCTGCAGCAGGTCCAGCACGTCCAGCAGACGGTCGTCGGCCATGCGCTGGTCGTCGCGCAATTCCGACAGGTCCAGGCCGACCTTGGCTTCCCCCAGGCAATTCACCTGCCGCAGCAACGGAGACGACAGGCGCAGGCGCAACAGCACCTCGCCGCACAGATGGCGCATGCCGGCCACCACGTTCTGCGCCTGTTCGGCGGTGACGCTGTCGGGAATCCGGCAAATTTCCACCTTCAGACGCTGACGCCGCATGTCGGCCGGAATGTCGGCGAAGGGAAAGGCCAGTTCCGCCCGATGGTCGCCCACCAGCGACGCCCAGGTCAGCGGGATGATGGCGCAGCCGCCATCGGGACCCGACCGCATCAGGTCGCGCACCGCCGCCGCGCTGACGAAACGGTCGATGGTTTCGGCGGTGGCCGGATCGCCGTCGGGATAGGCCATCGAACCCTCGAGCGGCGGGTCACCGGGATGGTCGACACGGGCGACGCGGGCGCAATAGGCGGCGATGGCCTGGCTTTGCGCCACCCAGGTAGGCCGCCACAGCAAGGTCAGCTTGGCGTCGGACGGGATCGGCCCCACCCCTTTCCACGGCTCGTCCGGGTCGGGGCGGGCAAGGCGGCGCAGGATGGGTTCCCATTCCGCTTGCGGCCGGCGCCGCGATGCGGGACGCTCGCCCCACAGTCTTTCCCGGATGTGTCCCTGACCGTCTTCGGCCAAGCCGTTGCCGCGGTCGTCGAACAAGGACCGCGCCTCGTCCACCGCCTGACGCAGCACGCGGGCATAATGCCGGGGATCGGTCGCCGCCAGCTGGGCGGCATCCACATGGGCCGCCAAGGCCAGCGGCCGGGTGCCGCCGACACAGCCTTCCCCCAGCAGGTGGCGGCTGATGTCCTGGACCACCGCCACCGTCAAGGCACGGGCCTGTTCGGGGCTGACCTTGGGAAACAGCAAAAGCCAGGTTTCTTCGTCCACTCGGCGGAAAAGGTTGGCTTCGCCCAAACGGGCACGGATCAGCCGATCGACGATGATGGACACCTTGTCGGCCAGACGCGGCCATTTGTCGCCAACGGCCTGACGGAAATCGGCCAGCGAGACCGCCCGCACCCGCCCGACGCCACCGTCGGGGCGCAGCTTCAACACCTCCAGCATCTGGATGAAGGGGTCCACCAAAGCCCGCACCGCGGCACCGTCACGCGACGCCTTGGGCTTGCGCCGCGGATGGACGGCAAAGGATTTACGCCACAGATCATGGAACCACTGGCTGAGACCCGACATGGCCGGCTCCCATACTCACGACCCTAACTTATGGCAAGTGGTCAGCCATGCTTTGGATTGCAAGCCCGCCCATGGTCAGCGTCCGAACAGCGACCCCAGCAAATCGTCGATGGCGTTGCCAAGGGCACGGATGGGGTTGCCGCCCTCGCCACCGCCCCCGACAATCACGCCCCCGGCGGTGCCTTCGGTGTCGACCATGGCCGGCGGCGTCAGATCGGGAGTCGGCAGCGGATGGACGGGAACGCCCTGATGCGCCGCCATCATCACGCTTTTCCATAATTGGGCCGGCAGGCCGCCACCGGTGACCTTTTTCATCTCGTTGCGCTGGTCGTCGTTGCCCAGCCACACGCCGGCCACGTAATCGGCGGTGTAGCCCATGAACCAGGCGTCGCGGTAATCCTGGGTGGTGCCGGTCTTGCCGGCGGCCGGACGGTCCAGCCTTGCCGCCTTGCCGGTGCCTTCGGTCAGCACCGCGCTCATCATTTCGTGCATATGGGCCAAAGCCTGGTCCGACATCACCTTGCCGACACCACCGCCCTGACGGGTCCACAAGACCTGACCGTCGGGACTGGTGACGCTTTCGATGCCGAACGCGGTGATGCCATAGCCGCCATTGGCGAAGGGCGCATAGGCCTGGGTCAGTTCCAGCAACGTGGTTTCACTGGTCCCCAGGGCCAAGGACGCATCCTTGCCCAAGGGCGCGGTGATGCCCAGCTTGTGGGCGATGGTGACCACCCGGGCCGGCCCCATGTCTTCGATCAGCCGCACCGCCACCGTGTTGGTGGAATGGGCGAAGGCGTGGTGCAGGGTAACCGGGCCTTCGAACCGGCCGTTATAATTGCCGGGTGACCAATTGCCCAACTTGATGGGCGCGTCGTCATAGACGTCTTGCGGCGCCAGACCCTGTTCCATGGCCGCCAGATAAACGAAGGGCTTGAAGGCCGATCCGGGCTGACGCAGCGCCTGCGTGGCGCGGTTGAACTGGCTGTCGTCGTAATCCTTGCCGCCGACCAAGGCCCGGATGGCGCCATCGGGGCTCAGCACCACCACCGCGCCTTGTCCGGCATTGGCCTTGGCGCCTGGGCCGTTCAGCAGGGCCTGCAGCTGCTGTTCGACCTTGCGTTGCAAGGTCAGGTCCAAGGTGGTGCGCACCACCACGTCACGCCCCGCCAGTTCCGACAGGTCGTCCAGACGCGACAGCGCCCAATCGGCGAAATAGCGTCCCGACGGCACCGGCCGCTTGACCGCCTGGGCGGCACCGGTCAGCGCCGCCATGTCGGCGGTCTGCTGGTCGATATAGCCGGCTTCCACCAGATTGTTCAGCACCTCGACGGCGCGCTTGTGGCTGGCTTCCGGGTCGTTCAGCGGCGAATAGCGGCTGGGCGCCTTCAACAGGCCGGCCAGCACCGCCGACTGATAAAGACCGGCACGGCGGGCGGAAACGTCGAAATAGCGCTTGGCGGCGGCGTCCACCCCATAGGCACCCGACCCCAGATAGACCCGGTTCAGATAAAGCGTCAGCAATTGCTGCTTGGTGAAGCGCTTTTCCAGCCACAACGCCATCAGCACTTCCTGCACCTTGCGCTTCAAGGTGCGGTCGGGTTTCAGGAACAGGTTCTTGGCCAATTGCTGGGTAATGGTGGATCCGCCCTGGACCACGTGCCCGGCCCGCAGGTTGACGAAGACGGCACGGGCCAGGCCCAGCACGTCGACACCGAAATGGCTGAAGAAACGGCGGTCCTCGGTGGCCAGCACCGCCTGCCAGATGCTGGGCGAGATTTCCGACAGATCCAGGGATTCGCCGTAAAGATCGCCGAAAGCGGCGAAAACCTGACCATCGGTGGACAGGAACTGCACGCTGGGTCGGCGCGTCGGCGCGGTCACCTGATCGATGTCGGGCAGATCGTGGGCGTAATAGGCGACCACCCCGGCCAGGGCGATCACCACCCATACCGCCAGCGTCGCCCCCCACATGAACAAGCGCCGGCCCCAGCCGCCCTTCTTGCCGCCGCCCGACGCCTTCTTGGGGCGTTGCGGCTTTTCCGATTTTGGCTTGGCGGCCCTGGTCTTGCGCGGCGGCGCGGCGGACGGGCCGGGCCGTGGACGGTCGTCATAGGAACTGGGCCGCAGGCGGTCGGCGGGATCGACGATCAGGTCAGGGGGGCGCTTATTGGTCATGGCGGTTTCTACCACGGGGCAAGGCGGTCTCGAAACTGGCATGTGGCCAAGCTTGTCTGTATGCTGCCTTCCCCTGGGCGATGCGGCCATAACCAAAGGATATGTTCATGGAAACCCTGTCCGTCACCCTGTCGACCGAGCTGAAGCAACGGCTTGAGGCGCTGGCGGCCGATACCGGCAAAAGCCTGGACGAATGTCTGACCCTGGCGGTCGCGGAATTCGTCGACAATTGGGAAATCCACATGAACGACCTGCACCAGATCGACGAACACGAAGCCCGCACCGTGCTGAACGCCGGCGAGGAATAAGGGTTATCGCCGCTGATTGTGGCGATTTATGGGGTGGGACTCGCTTCCCACGGAAAGACCAGCCAGACGTCTTGTTCCAGCCGCGCCACATGGGTGTCGCACAGCGCCTCGCCTTCCGGCTTGGCGTAAAGGGTGGCGTAATGGCAGTCGGGCAGCATGGCGCGCACCACCTTGGCGGTGGCGCCCGAATCCACCAGGTCGTCCACCACCAGCCAGTGCCGGCCGTCCTCGGCCAGGGTTTTCAGGATTTCCATCTCGCCCTGGCTGCGGTCGTCATAGGACGAGATGCACACGGTTTCCACCAGCTTGATGTCCAGTTCGCGGGCCAGGATGGCCGCCGGCACCAGACCGCCCCGCGCCACCGCCACGATGCCGTGGAAAGGCCCCTTTTCCCGCAGGATGGCCGCCAGGGTGCAAGCGTCGCGGTGCATGTCCTGCCAGGACAGGATCAGCGTCTTGGCTTGGCGGTAATCATGGGTCATCGGGGGACTCCGGGAAAAAGGGTCGAACATTACACACTGGCCTGCCCCGTCTTGCCAAGCCGGATCGGGCAATATACTGGACGGGACAGCAAGGTTGACGCAAAATCAGCACGGTCACATGAAGATGGATGGGAAATGCTGAATACCCCCATGGCCCGGCGCGGCATGGTTTCGACCCCGCACCACCTTGCTTCGCAAGCCGCGTTGTCGGTGCTGCGCGAGGGCGGCAACGCCATCGAGGCGGCCATCGCCGCCGCTTCGACCCTGGCCGTGGTTTATCCGCACATGAACGGCCTGGGCGGCGACGGTTTCTGGCTGATCGCCGAACCGGGCAAGCCGCCGGTATCCATCGACGGCTCGGGCGCTTCGGGCGCCAAGGTCGACCTGGACCTTTACAAGTCCGCCCGCCTCAAGGCCGTTCCCGCCAAGGGACCGCTGGCCGCCAACACCGTGGCCGGCGTGGTTTCGGGCTGGCAGGCGGCGCTGGACGTCTCGGGCCATTGGGGCGGCGGCATGCCGCTGGAACGCCTGTTCGAAGACGCCACCCATTACGCCCGCCAAGGTTTCGCCGTCACCAATCACCAAGCCCTGTGCACGACCCGCAATCTGGCCGCGCTTCGCAAAGCCCCTGGTTTCTCGGCTTTGTTTCTGAACAAGAACAAAGTTCCGACCGTGGGATCCATCCAGACCCTGCCGGCCCTGGCCGACACCTTGGACCGTCTGGCCGAACGCGGCCTGGACGACTTTTATCGCGGCGAAGTGGCCCGCGCCGTCGCCGACGACCTGAAGGCCGCCGGTTCACCACTGAAGGCGGAAGATTTGGCCCGCCATCGTTCCATGCGCCGCCGTCCGCTGTCCCTGGCCCTGCCGTCCGGCACGTTGTTCAACACCGCACCGCCGACCCAAGGGCTGGCGTCGTTGATCCTGTTGGGGGTGTTCCAGCGCCTGGGCGTGGAAAAATCCGGCGATTTCGCCTGGGTCCATGGTCTGGTGGAAGCCACCAAGAAGGCCTATCGGGTGCGTGACGCCCACGTCACCGACCCGCATCGCATGTCGGTGCACGCCACCACCTATCTGACCGACCCCATGTTGGACGCCCTGGCCGAGGAAATCGACCCGGCGCAAGCCACCCCCTGGGGCCGACAAGCCGGTGACGGCGACACCGTGTGGCTGGGGGTGATCGACGGCCAGGGCCGTGCCGTCAGCTACATCCAAAGCCTGTTCCACGCCTTCGGGTCCGGCGTCACCCTGCCGCAGACCGGCATCGTCTGGCACAATCGCGGCTTCTCGTTCTCGCTGGACCCCGAGCACCGTAACTCCCTGGAACCGCGCCGCAAGCCCTTCCACACTTTGTCCCCGGCCCTGGCCCGCCTGAAGGACGGCCGCACCCTGGTGTGGGGCAGCATGGGCGGTGATTCCCAGCCGCAGATCCAGGCGCAACTGTTCACCCGTACCGTTCTGTTCGGGGAAAGCCCGCAAGCCGCCGTCGCCGCCCCGCGCTTCGCCTTGGGGCGCTCTTTGGATGGCGCCGCCCCCAGCGGCCTGCTGGTGGAAGGCCGCTTCGACCCGGCCTTGCTGCAAGAATTGAGTAAGGCCGGCCATGATATACAGCAGGCCAGGGATTTCGATTCCGCCCTGGGCCACGCCGGCATGGTCATCCGCCGCGCCGACGGCACCTTGGAAGGAGCCGCCGATCCCCGCGCCGACGGTTCCGTCGCCGCCTGGTAACCCACAACGCACCAAGGATCACAATGGCCGAGCTCATGCTGACCCCGATCACCGAGAACGAAATCGGTGCCCGCAATGTCTTCAACACCGGCGTTTCCACCGTGGGCAAAGGCGGCCACGACTATTTCTGCGGTCATTGCGGACGCAAAATGATTCACAATATGGATTTGTCCAAGCTTGAGACCCCGGTGGTCTATCAATGTGGCGGCTGCGGCAGCTACAATCTGGCGCCGGAAATCGAAACCACCGACGAAACCGCCTGATCCAGGGTCCCGCGCAAGTAAACCGAAAAGGTCGAGCCCTGGCCGATGGCGGATTCCACCACCAAGGTGCCGCGGTGACGGTTGACGATGTGCTTGACGATGGCCAGGCCCAGGCCCGTGCCGCCCAAGGTGCGTGATCGGGCGGTGTCCACCCGGTAAAAGCGTTCGGTCAGACGCGGCAGGTGTTCCTTGCCGATGCCGTCGCCATGGTCGCGCACCGAGAACACCACCACCGGCCCGTCGCGGAGCGCCGGTCCCGCCGAAGCCGGCAGCCGTTCGGCCCGGGACAGGGTGACTTCCACCGCCGTACCGTCGCGGCCGTATTTCACCGCGTTGTCCATCAGGTTCTGCGCCAGCTGCGCCAATTCGTCGCTTTGGCCGACCACGTGGCGGGCCTGTTCGTCGATGGTGACCTTCAGTTCCATCTTGCGCGGCGCCGCCAGCGGCATCAGGGCATCGGCTCCGGCCTGGACGATGCGGCCGAAATCGACGCTTTCCGCCGGCGGCGTATGCTCGTTCAGCTCGATGCGCGACAGCGACAGCAGATCGTTGACCAGCCGCGCCATACGCGAGCCCTGGTCGTACATGATGCCCAGGAACTTGTCCCGGGCCTCGACGTCGTCACGGGCCGGGCCACGCAGGGTTTCGATGAAACCCAACAGCGTCGCCAACGGTGTGCGCAATTCGTGGCTGGCATTGGCGACGAAATCGGCGCGCATCTGTTCCATGCGCTTCAAGGTGGTCAGGTCGTTCAACGCCAGCACGGCCACCGCGTCACTGGCCGGCGACGGTCCCAAACGTTCGATGCGGAATTGGAACGACCTTGGCACCGGCACCGGCAGGTCGAAAGCGCCGTCGCGGGCCTGGGCCCCGGCCAGCACCTGGTCGGCAGCTTCCAGAACCTTGGGATTGCGCAGAACCACCGACAGGTCGCGGCCGGTGATGTCGCGGCCGAAGACCGAAAGCGCCGACTGATTGAACTTCACCACCCGACGGTCGGGATCCAGCAGCACCAGCGGGTCGGGCAGGTTCTCGAACAGACTTTCGTTCCATTTGGCCAACACCGCCAGTTCGGTCTGGCGGGCCTGCCAGGCCCGGCGCAACTGCGCCACCGACGAAGCGATTTCCTCGATGGGGGTATCGGGCGTCACCGGCGGCGGCAGACTTTCGCCACCGGCGGCCAGATTGCGCGCCCACAGCGACACCCGGGCAGCGTCCACCATGCCGGGGCGGATCAGCCAGACCAGCGCCAGGACGCAAAGCCCCCACAGGGCCAGGGCGGTCAGCACGTGCATGTTGCGGGTGATGACCAGACCGGCCAGCACCAGGAAGGTGGGAAGGGACAGGACCATGGCGCGACGCACCAGGCGGGGCGGGGTGAAACGACGACTCATGGACCCTTCCGGAAAAAGCGGACAGCCAGCATAACAGGCTGTCCGCATCTTCATCCGTTAACTTCTCATGGCATCGTAACAGGCGAGAACCGCCATGTTGACGATGTCGTTGACGGTGGCGTCCATGGACGTGATCTGCACCGGCTTGTCCAACCCCATCAGGATGGGACCGATGACGGTGCCGCCGCCCAGCTTCTGCATCAGCTTGGCGCTGATATTGGCGGAATGCAGGCCGGGCATCACCAGCACGTTGGCCGGACCCGACAGGTGGCAGAACGGATAAAGCTTCAAAAGCTCGCCGTCCAAGGCCACGTCGGCGGCCATTTCGCCGTCATATTCGAAATCGACGCGGCGCGAATCCAAGATCGCCACCGCTTCGCGGATGCGTTCCGACGGATGCGACACCGGATTGCCGAAATTGGAATAAGACAGCAGGGCGACACGCGGTTCATGCCCCATCTGACGGGCCTTGGCGGCACTTTGCTGGGCGATATCCGCCAGTTGTTCGGCGGTCGGCGTCTCGTGCACGGTGGTGTCGGCCAGGAACACCGTGTGACCGCGGGCGATCAGCATGGTCAGGCCCAGCAGAACCTCGCCCGGCGCCGGGTCGACCACCCGCTTGATCTCGTCGAAGGCCTGCCAGTAATTGCGGGTCAGACCCGTCACCATGGCGTCGGCGTCACCTTCGGCCACCATCAGCGAGCCGAAGATGTTGCGTTCCTGGTTGACCAGACGCTGCACGTCGCGCATCAGCAGGCCCTGGCGCTGCAGGCGCTGGTACAGCACCTGGGTATAATGCTCGCGCCGATGGGACAGCCGGGCATTGATGATTTCCAGACCTTCCAAGCCCGCCGGCAGGCCACTGGCCTTCACCGTTTCGTGGATCTGTTCCTCGCGGCCCAACAGGATCGGCGTGCCGAAACCGGCGTTGCGGAAGGCGAGCGCCGCGCGGATGGTCTTTTCCTCTTCGCCCTCGGCGAAGACCACGCGCTGCGGGTTGGCGCGGACCTTTTCGGAAATGGCCTGAAGACTGGCCGCCGTCGGGTCCAGACGCGCCGACAGCTGCTTGGCGTAGGCGTTCATGTCGATGATCGGCTTTTGCGCCACTCCGGAATCCATGGCCGCCTTGGCCACCGCCGGCGGGATGGTGGCGATCAGGCGCGGATCGAACGGCACCGGGATGATGTATTCGGGGCCGAAACGAAGCCGGCGGCCGGCGTAAGCCGCGTCCACCTCGTCGGGCACGTCTTCGCGGGCCAACTGGGCGATGGCGCGGGCGGCGGCGATCTTCATGGCTTCGTTGATGGTGCGCGCCCGCACGTCCAAGGCACCGCGGAAGATATAAGGGAAACCCAACACGTTGTTGATCTGGTTGGGATAATCCGACCGCCCGGTGGCGACGATGGCGTCGTCGCGGATGGCCCGGACTTCTTCGGGGGTGATTTCCGGGTCGGGGTTGGCCATGGCGAAAATGATGGGCCGCGCCGCCATGGCGCGCACCATCTCGGCGGTCACCGCCCCCTTGACCGACAGCCCCAGGAAGACGTCGGCGCCGTCCATGGCCTGTTCCAGGGTGCGGGCGTCGGTGGGCACCGCATGGGCCGACTTCCACTGGTTCATACCCTCGGTGCGCCCTTGATAGATGACGCCCTTGGTGTCGCACAGCAGCACGTTTTCGTGGCGGACGCCCACGGCCTTGATCAGCTCGACGCAGGCGATGGCGGCGGCGCCGGCGCCGTTGACCACCACCTTGGTGTCGGAAAGCGAGCGCCCGGTCAGGTCAAGGGCGTTGATCAGACCGGCGGCGGCGATGATGGCGGTGCCGTGCTGGTCGTCGTGGAACACCGGGATGTCCATGATCTCGCGCAGGCGGCTTTCGATGACGAAGCATTCCGGCGCCTTGATGTCTTCCAGGTTGATGCCGCCGAAGGTCGGACCCAGAAAGCGCACGCAGTTGACGAATTCGTCCACGTCGCGGGTGTCGACTTCCAGGTCGATGGAATCCACGTCGGCGAAGCGCTTGAACAGCACCGCCTTGCCTTCCATCACCGGCTTGCCGGCCAGGGCGCCCAGGTCGCCCAGGCCCAAGACGGCGGTGCCGTTGGAGATCACCGCCACCAGGTTGCCCTTGGCGGTGTAGTCATAGGCGAGCGACGGGTCGCGGGCGATGTGCAGGCAAGGAAAGGCGACGCCCGGGCTATAGGCCAGCGACAGGTCGCGCTGGGTGGTCATCGGCTTGGTGGGCACCACCTCGATCTTGCCGGGACGGCCCGAGGCGTGCATCAACAGGGTTTCGCGTTCCAGTGTCGACTGGACGCCGGAATCATTACGGTTGGAAGACGAATTGCTCATGATATCGAGGACGTTCCCGGAATTGGGCCTGTTCAGCGGCCCTTGCGGTTGAACACATGAATGTTGGCGGCACCGGTTTCAGCCAGCGCCTTCTTGGCTTTTTCCTCGCCCAACTGGTCGGCCACCATCACCCACAAGATGACGGAACCGGCCTCCAGGGCGCGTTCGAAATCGCTTGAATTGGGCAGCGCCGACACCTCGTCCAGCACTTCCTTGACCGCCAGTCCGCCGACGCCGGCGGCGACCATGGCGGCGATGGCCACACCCACCGGGCCGGACGCCAGGGCGATCAGGCCGGCGGCCACCAGCGGGCCTTCGTACTTGATGTCGCCGGCCACCGCCACCAAGGCGTCCTTCCATTTGCTGGCCGGCAAGGTGGCGTCAAGGGAATCGTGCGACGACAGCACCGACAGGTCGGCGCGGGTGAAGCCGTCGGCCAGCAGACGCGACACGGCTTGCTGGAAATGGTCACGGTCGGCGAAGGTTCCCACGACCTCGCGGGCGGTGGGAAAATGGTTCTCGGTGGCGCTCAAGGCCCCCTCCTGTTGAGCATCGGGGGGAATCATTGTGCGCCAACCAAAGCCAGTTGCAAAGGGGCGGGTTGCGCCCACGCTCCCACGTGATAACTTGCCTGCCGCAACCTTGAAACCGAAGCGACGCCCGTGACCGAAGCCGCCATTCCCGCCGACGCCACGCCCATGATGGCCCAGTACCTGGCCATCAAGAACGCGCATCCCGATTGTCTGCTGTTCTATCGCATGGGCGATTTCTACGAGCTTTTCTTCGACGACGCGGTCAAGGCCGCCGCCGCGCTGGACATCGCGCTGACCAAGCGCGGCAAGCATCTGGGCGAGGACATCGCCATGTGCGGCGTCCCGGTCAGGTCCTACGAAGCCTATCTGTCGCGGCTGGTGCGCGCCGGCTTCAAGGTGGCCATCGGCGAACAGATGGAAGACCCGGCCGAAGCCAAGAAGCGCGGCTCGAAATCGGTGGTGGCGCGTGACGTGGTGCGCGTCATCACCGCCGGCACGCTGACCGAAGACAACCTGCTGGACGCGCGGTCCCACAATTATCTGGCGGCACTGGCCGAAGCCGGCGGCACCATGGGTCTGGCCTGGGTCGACGTCTCCACCGGCGACTTCGCCATGCAGCCCTTGGCGCCCACGGTTCTGGCCGCCGCCCTGGCACGGCTGAACCCGGGCGAATTGCTGGTGCCTGAACGTTTGCTGGGCCAACCCGAGCTTTCCGACGTCTGGGCCGAGTGGAAAGCCGTGCTGACCCCGCTGCCCAGCGTCCGTTTCGATTCCGAAAATTCCCGCAAGCGGCTGGAAGCGCTGTATGGCGTCGGCGCCTTGGACGCCTTCGGTGCCTTCGGCCGTGCGGAACTGGCCGCCGGCGGCGCCTTGGTGGATTACATCGAGCTGACGCAAAAGGGCAAGCTGCCACGCCTGAACCCGCCGCGCCGGCTGGCCCAGGGCGCGGTGATGGAAATCGACGGCGCCACCCGGCGCAACCTGGAACTGGCGGAAACCCTGGGGGGCGAGCGCAAGGGATCGCTGCTGGCCACCATCGACCGCACGGTGACCGGGGCCGGCGCCCGCCTGCTGGCCGCCCGTCTGGCCGCACCCTTGACCGATCCCGCCGCCATCGCCCGACGCCTGGACGCGGTGGAATTCTTCGTCGAACACGAAGACGTGCGCGCCGACATCCGCGCCGCGCTGAAGCGCTGCCCCGACATGGAGCGCGCCCTGTCCCGCCTGTCCCTGGGACGCGGCGGCCCGCGCGACCTGGCCGCCATCCGCGACGGTTTGGCGGAAATTCCCCATCTGCGCCAAACCCTGGCCCGCCCGGCGCTTGACGCGCCGCCCGCCGCCATCGCCAAGGCAGCCGCCGATCTGGGCGAACATTCCACCCTGGGCGACATCCTGAGCCGGGCGCTGGCCGAAGACTTGCCGCTTCTGACCCGTGACGGCGGCTTCGTGCGGGCCGAGTTCAATCCTGGCCTGGACGAGCTGAAAAGCCTGCGCGCCGAAGGCAATTCCCATCTGATGCGCCTGGAACGACGCTATGCCGAGGAAACCGGCATCAGTGCCTTGAAGATCCGCCACAACAACATCATCGGCCACCACATCGAAGTACCGGCCAAGCAGGCCGACAAGCTGGACGAGACCTTCATCCACCGCCAGACCATGGCCAACGCGGCGCGCTACACCACCACCGAACTGATCGAGCTGGCCGGCAAGATCACCGGCGCCGCCGACCGGGCGCTAGCCATGGAACAGCAGATCTTCGAACAATTGGTCACCGAGGTGACCAGCCGCGCGCCCCAAATCGCCCAGGCCGCCAGCGCTTTGGCGGCGCTGGACGTGGCCGCTGCCCTGGCCGAACTGGCGGTGTCCGAGGATTGGTGCCGGCCGCTGGTGGACGACAGCCTGACCTTCCAAATCGACGGCGGCCGCCATCCGGTGGTCGAAGCGGCGCTGCGGGCCGCCAATTCCGCCAGCTTCGTCGCCAATGACTGCGACCTGTCGCCCGGCAACCGGCTGTGGTTGATCACCGGCCCCAACATGGCCGGTAAGTCCACCTTCCTGCGCCAGAACGCGGTCATCGCCATCCTGGCGCAGATGGGCGCTTATGTCCCGGCCAGGTCCGCCCACATGGGAGTGGTCGATCGATTGTTCAGCCGCGTCGGCGCCGCCGACGACCTGGCCCGCGGACGCTCCACCTTCATGGTGGAAATGGTGGAAACCGCCGCCATCCTCAACCAATCCGGCCCGCGCGCTTTGGTCATCCTGGACGAAATCGGCCGCGGCACCGCCACCTTCGACGGTCTTTCCATCGCCTGGTCGGTGGTCGAACACCTGCACGAGGTCAATTCGTGTCGCGCCCTGTTCGCCACCCATTACCACGAGCTGACCTCGCTTTCCGGCCGGCTGAAGCAGCTGTCGTGCCGGCAGATGCGGGTCAAGGAATGGCAGGGCGAGGTGGTGTTCCTGCACGAAGTGGCGCAAGGCGCCGCCGACCGTTCCTACGGCATCCATGTGGGCCGGCTGGCCGGCTTGCCTCCAGCGGTCGTTGCGCGGGCGGAAGAAGTGCTTTCCGCCTTGGAAAAGGGCGAGCAGGGCAGCGCCGTGGCCAAGTTGGCCGACGATCTGCCGCTGTTCGCCGCCCTGGCCAAGCCGAAAGCCACCGCCACCCCGGCCCAACCTTCCGCCGCCGAGGAAAAGCTGAAAGAGATCAACCCCGACGAATTGACCGCCAAGCAGGCCCTGGACCTGCTTTATCAGCTGAAATCCCTGCTATGATGGGAAAATGGCTGCTGATCGCCTTGGAAATCGGCATCCCGGCCTTGTTGCTGTGGCTGATCCTCAGAAACCTGCGCAAGGGCTAGGCAGAGTTGCCCAAGCAAACGGCATTGCCAAAACGGGTGGCACCGCTTGGTTCTTGGGGCCTATACTCCGCATCCCGCCTCGGCAGCACCGGTAAGCCAGAATGACAAAGATCGTCCGCCAACGCGAAATCTTCGACCGCCGCGCCGTCATGGCCCGCCTGGACGAAGTGGCGGCATCCGACCTGCCCAAGCTGAAGCGGCGCGGCGCCATCCTGGGCGTGTTCAAGGACGCGCTGAACCAGGGCCGGGCCGAAGTGCGCAAGCGTTTCGACCAACACGGCGACGGCACCCAGACGGTGCGCGAGAACTGTTTCCTGATCGACCAGTTGGTGCGCGTGGTCCACGATTTCGCCGCCACCCACGAATTCCCCCAAAACATCCGCACCAGCGGCGAAGCCATGAGCCTGGTGGCGGTCGGCGGTTACGGCCGTGGCGAGCTGAGCCCGCAATCGGACATCGACCTGTTGTTCCTGACCCCTTACAAGCGCACGCCCTGGCATGAACAGATCGTCGAATACGTTTTGTACATGCTGTGGGACATGGGGCTGAAGGTCGGCCAAAGCACGCGGTCGGCGGACGAATGCGTGCGCATGGCCAAGACCGACCTGACCATCCGCACCGCATTGTTGGAAATGCGCTGGCTGTGGGGCGACCAGCCCCTTTATTTCGACCTGAAAAACCGTTACGCCAACGAAGTGATATCCGGCACCGCCGAGGAATTCGTCGAAGCCAAGCTGGCCGAACGCGATGCGCGGCACGCCAACATGGGCGACACCCGCTATGTGCTGGAACCCAACGTCAAGGAAGGCAAGGGCGGGCTTCGCGACCTGCACACCCTGTTCTGGCTGGCCCGTTACCTGTATCGGGTCGAAACCATCGACGAACTGGTGGACAAGGGCGTCTTGTCCAAGGACGCCCGCAAGCGCTTCGTCAAGGCCCAGGCCTTCTTGTGGACCGTGCGCTGCCACCTGCACTACGTCACCGAACGGGCCGAGGACCGCCTGACCTTCGACGTGCAGCCGGAAATCGCTGCCCGCATGAATTACACCGACCATGCCGGCACCCGGGGCGTGGAACGCTTCATGAAGCATTTCTTCCTGGTGGCCAAGGACGTGGGCGACCTGACCCGGCTGTTCTGCGCCCTGGCCGAGGAACAGCAAAAGCGCAAGCCGCGCCTGCGGCTGGGTAAGCTTTTGTTCTTAAAGCGCGCCAACGTCGCCGGGTTCGTGGTTGACGGCGACCGCCTGAACGTCGCCGCCGACGACCAGTTCGCCAAGGACCCGGTGGCGATGATCCGGCTGTTCCAGGTGTCGCTGGAACACGGCATCGACATCCACCCCAAGGCGCTGGAGCAAATCCACCGCAACCTGAAGCGCATCACCGCCCTGCGTCAGGATGCCGTGGCCAACCAGCTGTTCATGGACATCCTGACCAGCCGCAAGAATCCGGAAGTGGCGCTGCGTCACATGAACGAAGCCGGGGTCTTAAGCCGCTTCATCCCCGATTTCGGCCGTGTCGTGGCGCAGATGCAATACGACATGTACCATGTCTACACGGTGGACGAGCACACCATCCAGGCCATCGGCATCCTGCACGCCATCGAACAGGGCGAGTTGGAGGAAGAAGCGCCGCTGTCCACCCAGATCATCCACAAGGTGTCGTCCCGAAAGGCGCTTTACATGGCGGTGCTGCTGCACGACATCGCCAAGGGCAGGGGCGGCGACCATTCGGTTCTGGGGGCCGAGGTGGCGCTGAAGCTGGGACCGCGCTTCGGCCTGACCGAGGAAGAGACCGAAACGGTGGCCTGGCTGGTGCGCGAACACCTGACCATGAGCCGCGTCGCCTTCAAGCGCGACGTGGACGACCCGCAAACCATCACCGACTTCGTCACCGCCATCCAAAGCCCGGAACGCCTGCGCCTGCTGGTCATCCTGACCGTCGCCGACATCCGCGCCGTCGGCCCCAATGTGTGGAACGGCTGGAAGGGCGGACTGCTGCGCGAGCTTTACCAGCGGTCGGAAGAACTGATGCTGGGCGGCATGGCCACCGCCCGCGAACACCGGGTCAAGGCGGCGCAGGCGGCGCTGCGCCAGGAATTGCTGACCTCAGGCTGGCCGGATTCGGATATCGACGCCCACTTGGCCCGCGGCTATCCCACCTATTGGACCAGCTTCGACACCGCCACCCATGTCCGCCATGCCCGGCTGGTGCGCGACGCCGAAAGCCGCGGCGCCCCGCTCAGCATCGAATCCCGTGTCGATTCGTTCCGATCGGTGACCGAAATCAACGTCTACACCAGCGACCATCCCGGCCTGTTCTCGCAGATCGCCGGCGCCATGGCGGTGTCGGGCGCCAACATCGTCGACGCCAAGATCGTGACCTTGGCCAACGGCATGGCGCTGGACAGCTTCTGGATCCAGGAAAGCGACGGCGCCGCCTTCGACACGCCGTCCAAACTGGCCAAGCTGTCCACGGTGATCGAACAGGTGCTGTCGGGGCGCATGCGCCTGGACAAGGAACTGGCGGCGCGCAAAAGCAAGCTGCCGGCCCGCGCCCACGTGTTCAAGGTGGCGCCGCGCGTCATCTTGGACAACAAGGCGTCGTCGTCGCACACGGTCATCGAGGTCAACGGCCGCGACCGCCCCGGTCTGCTGTATTCCCTGACCTCGGCCATGACCCAGGCCGGCCTGCAGATCGCCTCGGCCCATATCTCGACCTATGGCGAGCGAGTGGTCGACGTCTTCTACGTGAAAGACATCTTCGGCCTGAAGGTCCAGCACGAACGCAAGCTGGAACAGATCCGCGACGGCCTGCTGAAGGCCCTGCAGGACCCGGCCGACGCTGAAACCAAGGCGGCGCAATAGACGATGAACCTGCTGCGTTCCATCGCCACCATCGGCGGCTTCACCCTGGGCAGCCGGGTCACCGGCTTCGCCCGCGACATCCTGGTGGCCAACTATCTGGGCGCCGGCATGGTGGCCGATTGCTTCTTCGTCGCCTTCAAGTTCCCCAACCTGTTCCGCCGGCTGTTCGCCGAAGGCGCCTTCAACGCCGCCTTCGTGCCGCTGTTCGCCGGCAAACTGGAAAGCGAAGGCGAGGCGGCGGCCAAGCGCTTCGCCGAAAACGCCTTCGCCGTGCTGGCCGTGGCCTTGGCCCTGTTCGTGGCGGTGATGGAAATGGTCATGCCCTGGGCCATCTACGTCTTCGCGCCGGGCTTCGACGCGGTTCCCGGCAAGATGGAACTGGCGGCCGAACTGTCACGCATCACCTTTCCCTATCTTTTGTTCATTTCCCTGGTGTCGCTGCAATCAGGCGTGCTGAATTCGGTGGGCCGCTTCGCCGCCGCCGCCGGCACTCCCATCTTGCTGAACCTGACCCTGATGGCGGCGCTGGTCGGGCTGACGCCCATCACCGAGACCTCGGGTCACGCTTTGGCCATCGGCACCTCCATCGCCGGCATCTTGCAATTCGTCTGGCTGATGTTTTCCCTGAACAAGGCCGGCTGGTTGCTGGCCTGGCGCCTGCCGCATCTGGACGGTCAGGTCAAATTGCTGATGAAACGCATCGTCCCCGGCGCGGTCGGTGCCGGCATCTATCAGGTCAACCTGCTGGTGGACACCATGATCGCGTCCATGGTGGCGGAAGGTGCGGTGTCGTACCTGTACTACGCCGACCGCGTCAACCAACTGCCGCTCGGCGTGGTCGGCATCGCCGTGGGCACCGCTTTGTTGCCGATCCTGTCGCGCCAGATTCGTGCCGGTCAGGATGAAAACGCCGATTACAGCCAGAACCGTGCTTTGGAATTCTCGCTGCTGCTGACGGTGCCGGCCATGGCCGCCATCGCCGTCCTTTCGGTTCCCCTGGTCACCGTGTTGTTCCAGCGCGGCGCCTTTGGGCCGGCGGAAACCATCGCCACCGCCGGGGCGCTTGCGGCGTTTTCCCTGGGTCTGCCGGCCTATGTGCTGGCCAAGTGCCTGACCCCGGCGTTCTTCGCCCGCGAAGACACCGCCACCCCGGTGAAGCTGGCCACCATTTCCATGATCGCCAACATCGTCTTCAACCTGGCTTTATGGCCTTTGGGCCTGGCCCAGGTGGGCATCGCGCTGGCCACCGCCGCCTCGGCCTGGCTGAACGTCGCCCTGCTGGCCCTGACGCTTCGAAAGCGTGGCTATTTCAATCTGGACGACCGCCTGAAGACCAAGGCCGGACGCATCGTCTTCGCCTCGGCGCTGATGGCCTGCGCCGAAGGGGCCGCCGCCTGGGGACTGGAACCCCTGATCACCGAAGGCTCGGAAGCCGTGCGCGGCGCGCTTTTGGCCCTGATGGTGGGCGGCGGCGTCGCACTTTTCGGCATCCTGGCGCAAGCGACCGGCGCCATCCGCTGGAGCGAGCTTAAAGGCATGCTGAAACGCCAGCGTTCTTGACACGGCGATGCCTTAGGAATAGCTGAAACCCATCAAGGGTCCAAACCTGGAGCACGTAATCCATGCAGCGCATTTTTTCCGGCGTTCAGCCCACCGGAAACCTTCATCTCGGCAATTATCTGGGCGCCATCCGTAATTGGGTGCGCTTGCAGAACCAGTATGAATGCATCTTCTGCATGGTCGACCAGCACGCCATCACCGTGTGGCAGGACCCCAAGGATCTGATCCGCAACACCCGCGAGGTGGCGGCCGGCATGATCGCCGCCGGCATCGACCCGGAAAAGAACATCCTGTTCAACCAGTCCACCGTGCCGGCCCACGCGCAATTGGCCTGGATCTTCAACTGCGTCGCCCGCATGGGTTGGCTGAACCGCATGACCCAGTTCAAGGAAAAGGCCGGCAAGCACAAGGAAAACGCTTCCGTCGGCCTGTTCGCCTATCCCAACCTGATGAGCGCCGACATCCTGGTCTACAAGGCCACCCACGTCCCCGTCGGCGAAGACCAGAAGCAGCACCTGGAACTGGCCCGCGACACCGCGCAGAAGTTCAACAACGATTACGGCGTGGACTTCTTCCCGCTGCCCGAACCGCTGATCTTCGGCGCCGCCACCCGCGTCATGAGCTTGCGCGACGGCGCCAAGAAGATGTCGAAGTCCGATGAAAGCGATTATTCGCGCATCAACATGACCGACGACGCCGACACCATCGCGCTGAAGGTCAGGAAGGCCAAGACCGACCTGTTCCCCATGCCCGACACCCTGGAAGGCCTGGAAGACCGCCCCGAGGCGTCCAACCTGCTGGGCATCTACGCGGCGCTGTCCGACCGCGACAAGGCGGACGTGGCCGCCCAGTTCGCCGGCCGCCAGTTCAGCGAGTTCAAGGCCGAGCTGGTGGACCTGGCGGTATCCGTCCTGGGTCCCATCAACACCGAGATGAAGCGCTTGATGGACGACACCAGCCATATCGACGCCATCCTGAAAAAAGGTGCCGAGCGGGCCAACGCCATCGCCGAACCCATCATCCGCGATGTCTATGACATCGTCGGCTTCCTTAGGCCCTGATCATGGATTGGTCAGCGCTGCAAAAACGTGCCCTGTGGCTGCTGCCGGTGCTGCCGGTGGCCTTGGTGCTGTATTACGGCATCGGCATGGGCGTGGCCCACGTCATCGACGATGACGCCGACGCCCAGCCCAAGGCGGTCGAGCCGTCGCAAAGCCGGGCCGTGGCCATGGCGGCGCAGCTGATCCTGCGCGAAGTGGACGAAAACAAATGGGTCGCCAACGATCCCATCTTCAAGCCGTCCGCCCTGCTGGACGACATGGCCGCCTATCAGACCGGCATCGTCGCCGCCATCGCCCGCTTCACCGACCGGCTGGCCGGTTTAAGCCTGGATAACGGCGAACGCGACGTCGAACTGGGCCGCGCCGCCGGCTTGCTGAAATATCCCGGCTCGATCTGGAAGTTCGACCTGAAAAGCGCCTGGATGCCCACCGCCTCGTCGGAAAAGCAATACCGGCTGGCGGCGCGCAACCTGGAAGGCTTCAACGAACGTCTGGCCGACGGCGACAGCCAGTATCCCCGCGACGCCGCCACCCTGGCGGCGCTGTTGAACGGCATGGGCGCCGACATGGACGCGGTCATCGCACAGTTCGACCAACACATGGAACAACCCGGCTGGGCGTTGCTGGACACCCAGGCCGACAACTTGTTCTACGAAGCCAAGGGCCGCGCTTATGCCCAATCGCTGGTACTGCGGGAATTGGGCTGGGATTTCGCCGCCGTCATCGCCCAGCACAATCTGGGGGACGACTGGCAGACCATGCTGACGGCGTTGCGTCAGGCAGCGGCGCAGCGGCCGCTGTGGGTGATGGCGGCGGGCGAGAATTCCGCCCTGTTCGCCAACCATCTGGCCAATCACGGTTTCCGTCTGCTGCAGGCCCGAGCCAAGCTGGCGGCGCTGTCCAACGCCTTGAACACCAAGGAACATTAGAGAACATTGAAATATTTGTTGCGCTTGGTTCGTTAAAGGATGAAAAGAGTTTAACGAAGCACGCCGACAGACGCGTGCACGCCTGTCTAAAAAAGAGGGGCGGGAGGCCATGCAGATCTATCTTCCCATCGCGGAAATGTCCGTGAACGTGTTCCTGATTCTGGGCCTGGGCGGCGGCGTCGGCTTGATGTCGGGCTTGTTTGGCGTCGGTGGCGGCTTTCTGATGACGCCGCTTCTGATCTTTTTGGGAATTCCGCCGGCGGTGTCGGTGGGTACCGAAGCGGCGCAGATCGTCGCGTCATCGGTCTCGGGCGTGCTGGCCCATTGGCGGCGCGGCAACGTCGACATCAAGATGGGGCTGATCCTGACCGCAGGCGGCTTCGTCGGTTCGTTCGGCGGCGTCGAATTGTTCAAATGGCTGCGCGGCCTGGGTCAGGTCGACCTGGTCATCGCCCTTTGCTATGTGGTGTTCCTGGGCATCGTCGGCGGCTTGATGTTCGTCGAAAGCGTCCAGTCGCTGGTCAAAAGCAAGCGGATGACCGAAAGCGGCGCCGGGCGCAAGAAGCTGCACCAGCACACCTGGATCCACGGCCTGCCGTTCAAGGTACGCTTTCGCCGATCCAAGCTTTACATCAGCGCCGTACTGCCCCTAAGCCTGGGCCTGCTGGTCGGCGTGCTGGCCGCCATCATGGGCGTGGGCGGCGGCTTCATCATGGTTCCGGCGATGATCTATCTGCTGGGCATGCCCACCTCGGTGGTGGTCGGCACCTCGCTGTTCCAGATCATCTTCGTCACCGCCAATTCCACCTTCCTGCACGCCACCCGCAATTTTACGGTGGACATCGTGCTGGCCTTGCTGCTTTTGCTGGGAGGCGTCATCGGCGCCCAGGTGGGCGCCAAGATGTCAGTGCGCCTGAAGGGTGAACAACTGCGCGTTCTGCTGGCGATCATCGTGCTGGCGGTGTGCGCCAAGCTGGGGGTCGACCTGATCACCACCCCAGAAGAAATGTTCACCCTGGGCGCCGGGGGGAAGCACTGATGCGCATGCTTGTCGTCCTGTTCCTGGCTTTGGCGTCGATGGCGACGGCTCCGGCCCGCGCCGCCGATCCGCTGGTCGCCGATTTGTCCAAGCATCTGGTCGCCATCACCACTGGCTTCGCCGGCACCGACGTGTTGCTGTTCGGCGCCGTCGACGGCGAGGGCGAGGTGGTGGTGGTGGTGCGCGGGCCGTCCAAGGCGGAAATCATCCGCCGCAAGGATCGTCAGGCCGGCATCTGGATCAATTCCGGCAACGCCCAGGTGGAAGCCGCTCCCAGTTTCTATCGCGTCGCCAGCACCCGGCCGCTGACCGAAATCGCCCCGACCGCCGTGCTGGATCGCCACCAGATCGGCCTTGATCATCTGGATCTGTCCATCGACACCAGTGATAGCGGGGCCGATCAAGCCACCTATCGCGACGCCTTGATGCGGCTGAAGCAGAAAAAGGGGCTTTATGGCGAGAAGGTGGAACAGATCGGTTTCATGAGCCACCGCCTGTTTCGCACCGAACTGCATTTTCCCGCCAACGTGCCGGTCGGCACCTATCTGGTGGAAGTCTACCTGATGCAGGACGGCGACGTGGTCAGCGCCCAGACCACGCCTTTGGTGATCTCGAAGATCGGCATCGGCGCCGACGTGTTCGATTTTGCCCATCAACAAGCGGCGGCCTATGGCCTGATCGCCATCGCCCTGGCGGCGGCGGCGGGGTGGCTGGCGGCGGTCGCGTTCAAGAAATAAGCAACGGAGACAAGCCATGTCCGATCCGCAAACCGGCCTGGGCCGTGTCTTTCTGGTGGTGGTGGACGACACCGAGGAAATGCGCGCCGCGCTGATGTTCTCGTGCCGCCGCGCCCGCCATACCGGCGGCCGCGTGGCGCTGCTGCGGGTGATCGAGCCGACCGAGTTCCAGCACTTCGCCTCGATCGGCAAGCTGATGCGGGAAGAAGCCCGCCAGGACGCCGAGGCGCTGCTGCAACGCCTGGCCACCGAGGTCAACGACCTGTCGGGCCAGTTGCCGGTACTTTACGTGCGCGAAGGCAACCCGCGCGAGGAACTGATCAACCTGATCAACGAGGAACCGATGATCTCGGTCCTCAATCTGGCCGCCGACACCGGCCCGGGCGGCCCCGGCCCGCTGGTCACCGCGCTTTCCGGCAAGTTCATGGGCAAGCTGCGGGTGCCGCTGACCATCATCCCCGGAAACCTGACCAAGGAACAGATCGAAGCCATCACCTGACGGGGTTTCAGCCCAGTAACGCGGCGGTCAGGGAGTTGAGCAGCAATTGGCCCGCCTCGCTGGCGGCCAGCCCATGTTCGGTGCGCCGGATCAGTCCTTCGCCTTCCAGCAGGGCAAAAGCGTTCTTGTCGACCACCTGCCACAAATCCAGGCCGCATTGTTCCTGGAAGTGGCCGGCATCGATGCCGCCGGTCAGGCGCAGCCCCATCATCAGCAATTCCTCGGCCCGGGTCCGGGCGTCCAGCAGGTCGGCCACCTGGGTGGCGTGACCGTGTTCTTCCACCCGACGCAGCCAGATGTCGGGGGCGCGGTGTTGGCGGGTGGCATGATTATTCAGCCGGCCATGGGCACCGGGACCGACGCCCACGTAATCGCCGCCGCGCCAATAGGTCAGGTTGTGGCGGCTTTCCTGGCCCGGCCGGGCATGGTTGGACACTTCATAGGCGGGCATGCCGGCCTGGGCGCAGAGCGCCCGGGTGACGGCGAACATCTCGGCGGCAAGGTCTTCGTCGGGAAGTTGGAACTCGCCACGTTCGTGAATGGGGTAAAAGGCGGTGCCTTCCTCGATGGTCAGCTGATAGGCCGACAAATGGTCACCGGCCAGGGACAGCGCCTGTTTCAGCTCGGCCTGCCACGCTTCCAGGCTTTGCCCGGGCCGCGCATAGATCAGATCGAAGGTGAAGCGGGGAAAGGTCTTTGCCGCCAGCTGCAGGGCGGCCAGGGCCTCGGCCACGTCGTGACGGCGGCCCAGGAAGCTCAGGTCACGCTGGTTCAGGGCCTGGACGCCCAGGGACAGGCGGTTGACGCCGGCAGAACAGAAATCGCGGAAAGACTGGGCTTCCACCGTGGAAGGATTGGCTTCCAAGGTGATCTCGATCATGGGATCGACGGCCCAATGTCGGGCAACCCGTTCGATCAGCGCCTGGACCGTGGTGGGGTCCATCAGGCTGGGGGTACCGCCGCCGAAAAAGATCGAGGTGACGGTCTCGCCCGGTTTCCAGGCGGCGTAATGGTCCAATTCCCGCAACAGCGCCGCCCGCCAACGGTCCTGGTCGATCGTGGCGGCGGCATGGCTGTTGAAGTCACAATAAGGGCATTTGGACAGGCAGAACGGCCAGTGGATATAAACACCAAACCCAGGGGCGGTCATGGTTTGCCCCTCAGGCGCCGGGCGCTCAATGCGCCAGTCCCTCGGCTGCGCCTCGCTCCGTTCTACGCGAAGCACGCCGCCACCAATTTGGTGAAGGCATCAGCCCGGTGGCTGATGGCGTGCTTGGCCTGGGCTTCCATCTCGCCAAAGGTCAGGGTCCCACCTTTCGGCAGGAAGAACGGATCATAACCGAAGCCGTTGGCACCGCGCGGCGGCCAGACGATGTCGCCTTCCACCACCCCTTCGAAGCTTTCCACATGGCCGTCGGGCCAGGCCAGCGTCAGGGCGCAGACGAAGCGGGCACCGCGATCGGCAGCGTCACCCATCTTGGTATGCACCAACTCCATGGCGGCGGCGAAATCCTTGGCAGGTCCGGCCCAGCGGGCGGAATAGATGCCGGGATCACCGCCCAAGCAATCCACCGCCAGACCGGAATCGTCGGCCAAAGCCGGCAGGTTGGCGGCCTGGGCGGCGGCCAGGGCCTTCAATTCGGCATTGGCGACGAAGGTGGTGCCGGTCTCTTCCGGTTCGGGCAGACCCAGATCACCGGCAGAAACCACCCGGACGTCGAAACCGGCCAACAATTGGCCGATCTCGCGCACCTTGCCGGCATTGTGGCTGGCGATGACCAGCGTGCCGCCGGGAAACTTGCGGCTCATTCCTTGCCCACCGCCTGGTTCTGCAAGCGCACCAACTCGGTGACGCCCTTTTCCGCCAGTTCCATCAACTGGCTGAACTGGGCGCGGCTGAACGGACGTTCCTCGGCGGTGCCCTGGACTTCGACGATGCCGCCGGTGCCGGTCAGGACGAAATTGGCGTCGGCCTGGGCCGAGGAATCCTCGGGGTAATCCAAATCCAGAACCGCTTCGCCTTCATAGATGCCGCAGGACACGGCGGCGACGTTGTCGATCAGCGGCACGGCAGCCAGCTTGCCGGCATCCACCAGCTTTTGGAAGGCCAGGTACAGCGCGACCCAGGCACCGGTGATCGAGGCGGTGCGGGTGCCGCCATCGGCCTGCAGCACGTCGCAATCCAGCTTGATCTGCATTTCGCCCATGGCGGCGAGATCGGTGACGGCGCGCAAGGAGCGGCCGATCAGCCGCTGGATTTCGTGGGTCCGGCCCGATTGCTTGCCCTTGGCGGCTTCGCGGTCGGTGCGGGTGTGGGTGGAACGCGGCAGCATGCCGTATTCGGCGGTGACCCAGCCCTTGCCCGTATTGCGCAGGAAAGACGGGACACGTTCCTCGACGCTGGCGGTACACAGCACGTGGGTGTCGCCGAACTTGGCCAGGCACGAGCCCTCGGCATGGCGCGAGAAACCGGTTTCCAGACGCACCAGGCGCAATTGATCGAGGGCGCGGCCCGAGGGACGATGGGACATGAAGGGTCCTTGTGACGGTGGGTAATTGGCCCGCACCCTAGCCTTTCACGCGGTTTCCGGGAACCCCCCACGTTGACGGGATGGCGAAGCCTCACTAGATTTCGGCGTGGGATTTGGAAACAGGCGACAATGCGCGGCAAAAGCCCTGTCATCACCGAGATGAACGAACGTTCGCGAGAGATCTTTCGCCAGATCGTCGAGGCCTATGTGCAGACCGGCGAACCCATCGGCTCGCGTACGCTTTCGCGCCGGCTGGGGGTGTCGCTGTCGCCGGCCACCATCAGGAACGTCATGGCCGACCTGGAAGACGCCGGCCTGCTTTACGCCCGCCACACCTCGGCCGGGCGGCTGCCGACCCAAGCCGGCATGCGGCTGTTCGTCAACGGCCTGCTGGAAGTGGGCGGCCTGCCCGACAGCGAACGGGCCGCCATCGACATGCGCTGCCAATCCATGGGCAAAAGCATGGAACAGGTGCTGAGCGAGGCCATCGGCACGCTGTCCGGCCTGTCGCGTTGCGCCGGCATGGTGGTGGCGCCGAAGATTCAGCGGGCGTTGAAGCAGATCGACTTCGTCTGGCTGGGCCGGGGCCGCGCCTTGGTGGTGCTGGTGACGCAAGACGGCATGGTGGAAAACCGCCTGCTGGACCTGCCGCCGGAAGTCGAGCCCAGCGCCCTGGTGGAAGCCGCCAATTTCCTGAACGACCGCTTGGCCGGGCGGACCCTGGATCAGGTGCGCGATCAGGTGCAGTCGGAACTGGACCGCCAGCGCCACATCCTGGACGAACTGACCACCCGGGTGGTGGAAGCCGGTCTGGCCACCTGGTCGGGCGAAGGGACGCAATCGTCGTTGATCGTACGCGGCCAGTCCCATCTGCTGGACGACGTCACCGCGGTCGAGGATCTGGAACGCATCCGCGGCCTGTTCTCGGCCTTGGAAACCTCGGAACAATTCCTGCGCCTGTTGGATTTGGCCACCATGGCCGAAGGGGTGCAGATTTTCATCGGCTCGGAAAACGAGCTGTTCGGCGTCACCGGCTGTTCCATGATCGTGGCCCCTTACCGCGATTCCCAGGAACAGATCGTCGGCGCCATTGGCGTCATCGGCCCGCAACGGCTGAATTTCGCCCGTATCATCCCCATGGTCGACTACACTGCCAAGGTGGTCGGCCGCCTGATCGGATAATTCTTAAGGAAACAAAGGCATGAGCGAGGAACAGACCCCCGAACAAGGCGCGGAAACGCCCGCCCCGGACGCCCCGGCCCCGGCCGAGGAAATCAGCCCCGAGGCCCGCATCGCCGAGCTTGAAGCGGAAGTGGCCAAGCTGAAAAGCGAGGTTCTTTACGCCCGCGCCGACACCGAGAACGTGCGGCGCCGCCTGGAACAGCAGGCCGAGGACCGGGCCAAGTTCGCGGTGTCCAATTTCGCCAAGGACGTCCTTGGCGTCGCCGACAACCTGCGTCGCGCTTTGGACGCGGTGCCGGCCACGGCGCGAGAAGGCAACGATATCGCCAACACCCTGACCGTGGGTGTGGAAATGACCGAGCGCGAATTGCTGACCACCATGGAACGCTATGGCATCAAGCTGATCCAGGCCATGGGAAGCCGCTTCGACCCCAACCTGCATCAGGCGATGATGGAAATGGAAGATGCCAGCCAGCCGGAAGGCACGGTGGTGATGGTCATGCAGCAGGGCTATGTCCTGCACGAACGCCTGCTGCGCCCGGCCTTGGTCGGCGTGTCCAAGGGCGGCCCCAAGACGCCGCCCGGCGAACAGGTCGACACCAACGCATGATGATCAAGGCCCGCTGGAAACAGCGGGCCTTTTCGTTGAAGGAAACGCCATGCGCAAACTTGCCACCGTGTTGCTGTCCCTGGTTCCGCTGGCTGCTTTCGCCGCCGACCCCGCCCCGGGCAGCCGTTTCCAAGTGCGTCTGGATGACCTGCCGGCGCCCTATGCCACACCGTCTTCAGCCAATCCGGCCGATGTGGTTCCCCGCCCAGCGGGGGCCGGTCTGCGGGTGCCTGCCGGCTGGACCGCCCGCTTGTTCGCCGAGGGCTTGGACCATCCGCGCAACCTGCTGGTGCTGTCGGATGGCTCGGTCCTGGTGGCGGAACAACGTTTCGACAAATTGACCCGGCTGGTGGACGACGATGGTGACGGCGTGGCGGACAAACGCACGACCCTGGCCAGCGGTTTCGACGAACCCTTCGGGTTGGCTGAACGCGATGGTGAAATCTGGGTGGCCGACACCAAGGCGGTGTGGGCGCTTGCGTGGCTGGCCGGTCAGGACAAGGTGACGAACCGCCGCCAAGTCACCCCGGATGGCGCCCTGGGAGATGATCGTGGTCATAGTACGCGTAGCTTGGCCCTGGATCCCGACGGTTCACGCTTTTATGTGGGCATCGGGTCACGTCGTAATGTGGAAGAAGAAGCCGAACCCCGCGCCACCATCCGGGTGTTTGCCGGCGATGGCAGCGGTGGGCACAGCTTCGCCAGCGGCCTGCGCAATCCGGTGGGGCTGGCGTTCCGTCCCGGCAGCACTGACCTGTGGACCGTGGTCAACGAACGCGACGGCCTGGGTGACGAATTGGTGCCCGATTACCTGACGAAGGTGGTACCGGGCGGCTTTTACGGCTGGCCTTATGCCTATCTGGGAGCCAATCCTCAGCCTGGTTTGGCGGCCAAGGCGCCGGACAAGGTGGCGGCTGCCCGCCTCCCCGATCTGCTGTTCCGGGCGCATTCGGCGCCTTTGGGGCTGGCCTTTTCCGGTGGCGATGCCTTTGTCGGCCTGCACGGGTCGTGGAACCGGTCGGAACC
Organism: Magnetospirillum sp. 64-120; assembly: GCA_001898825.1. GTDB lineage: Bacteria > Pseudomonadota > Alphaproteobacteria > Rhodospirillales > Magnetospirillaceae > Magnetospirillum. The sequence goes on along the minus strand of MKVK01000008.1, from coordinate 45,204 downwards.
CATCGGCTATATGGTGGCCCGCGTTCCCTTCAAGGACGGCAAGCCGGTCGGCCATTACGAAGCCTTCGCCACCGGCTTCATGACCGGCCCGCACGCGGTGTGGGGCCGGCCGGTGGGCATTGCCGCCGCCCCTGACGGGTCGCTGTATGTGGCCGACGATGCCGGGCGGACCGTATGGAAGATCAGCCGGTTTTGAGACGAATGGCCTTAACAACCAAGGCCAGGCCCCAGCCGGCCAGCGGATAGACGAACCACAGATGGCTGGGTTGGTTCAACAGGTTCAAAGCGGCCAAGCCACCATTGACCACGACAAAGACGGCCAGATGGTGTTTGAAGCCGCTCCACGGATTGGCGGTGGCGATATCAGCGGTGCTCATGGCGGGTTCTCCCTCGCTTTTGTCCGGTTGGAAGCGCGAGGCGGGGACATCAAAGCTGGCCGCCAGCGCCTTGGTGGTTTCCAGCGATGCCGGCTGACCTTGTTCAAGGCGTTGGATGGTGCGCACGCTGAGGCCGGCGATTTCCGCCAGCTGTTCCTGCGACCAAGCGCGTTCCAAGCGTAACGCGCGGATTTGGCTGCCCATGTTGTCCGCCACCTGTCGGTCTCCACCTTTGCGGGGAAATCTGGCGAAACAGCCGGGTCGGCGCCACGACACCAACCCGACATTGCCCTGTCGGGGGGCTTAAAGACCCAAAACGTCGCGCATGGAATAAAGACCCGGCCCCTTGTCCTTGGCCCACAGGGCAGCGCGCACCGCCCCCTTGGCGAAGACGGCGCGAGACGACGCCTTGTGGCTGAGTTCCACCCGCTCGCCATCGGCGGCGAACATCACCGTGTGGTCGCCGACCACGTCGCCGCCGCGCAGGGTGGCGAAACCGATCTCGCCCTTGGGCCTGGCGCCGACGATGCCGTCGCGGGTCTTGCGCCACACCTCCTCCAGGGCGACGCCGCGACCCTTGGCCGCCGAACGGCCCAGGCCCAAAGCGGTGCCCGACGGCGAATCCACCTTGTGGTGGTGATGCATCTCGACAATCTCGATGTCGTAATCGTCACCCATGATGGCGGCGGCCTTTTCGGTCAGCGCCATCAGCAAATTGACGCCAACGCTGAAATTGGGGGCGTAGACGATGGTGGTCTTCTGGGCAGCTTCGGCCAGTTTGGCCTCGTCATCCTTGGACAGCCCGGTGGTGCCGATGACCAGGATCTTGCCCATCTCGGCGGCCAAGGCGGCATGCGACAGGGTGGCGGCGGGCGCGGTGAAGTCGATCACCGCGTCAGAGGCGGCGAACAGCGCCGACGGGTTTTCGCCGACAAAAGCCTGAACCGCGCCACGCCCCAGCAATTCACCGACATCGACGCCGACCAGGGACGAGCCGGGGCGTTCGGTGCCGCCGGAAAGCTGGCAGCCTTCGGCATCCATCACGGCGTTCATCAACATCCGTCCCATGCGGCCGGCGCAGCCGACGATACCGATCTTCATGTGTGTTTCTCCAAGGTTCAGATGCCGGTGAACAGGAAGTCCAGGGCGGCGACGATGTCGTTCCGCCGATTGGCAAGATTGGTGACGGGGTGGTCCAGTATATGACGCGGCACAGCGGCCATGAACTGGATCATCAGGGCCAGTCGCTGTCCATCGATCTCGATCAGCGGGTTGAGATGGCGCAGCGGTTGGAAGTCATCCAGGGTGGCCAAAGGCACGATCATGCGGGTGGGCAGACCGGCCAATTGCTCGGATTGCACGTCCACCACGAAGGGGGCGCCGCCTTCCATGTCCTTGACCGGATTGGCGTAAACATCGAACTGGGCCATCAGAAGAACCGGTAATGATCGGAAAGCAGACCGTGTTTCTCGATCCAGCGGTTCTGGCTTTCGATGGCTTCGCGGTTTTCCTCGGCCCATTGCTTGGCGCGGGCCTCGCGCACCAGCTTTTCCAACTGGGCTTCCAGGGTCTGCGACAGATTGATGCCCAAGGCCTTGGCCTGGGTCAGCAGCTCGGCATTGATGCTGACATTGCAGGATTTTTTGGTTGCCGCGTTCATGGACAGCACTCCACGGGTCATGCGCAGATGATATGCGCATGACCCGTGGGGGTTCAAGAGCACGACATTAGCCAGTTCTGAAAAATTTAGATACGGCTAGCTATCTGTATCATCAATCTTTTCAAGAGATTTCGTGCTATCTATCAACTTTCTCTCCGAAGCCTTTACCCTGCGCTCAAGTTTTTTAATATCCTCTTCCGGTGGAAGGTCTTCTGGAATAATATTACTCTTTGCTAAAAGAGTTCTGATATCTCTATTATTTTTGACATGCTCGCGTGTTATATTTGTTTCCCCGTGCAAGTCATCTTTTTTGACGTTAAAATTTGTAATTTCAGTTGCGAGATCTTTCGCTTTAATCGTGATCGTGGGAAGAAAATCCGCCAAGGGACGATTCGAAGGAACTCCGAGCTTCCGCTTCATTCCTCCCGTGTTGTTTCCGCCAAAAAGGGCTTGATCTCCCTGGCTTCGAATGCGCGCAAACCCTTGGTTGTCAACGCCGCGTTCAAACAAATTTTTTGAGAGTTCTGTCTCTGTTGACGTTAGCTTTTGACGAGCCTCGAGGCGCTCCATTAATTGGATTCGCTCTTCCAGAACCTCTTGTTTTCTGGTCTGGAGAGCAAAATAGGTCTGCGCAAACGCGATGGATTCTTTGCGTGGATCACCATTTTGAGCGATCAGGTAACACGCATATCGAGTGAGCATGAAATCTCTAATTTCACGTTCACTGCCTGAGCCCAGTTGGACCATTTTCCCGACGTCGGCAAAATGGTTCTCAACAGGTTGTCCTGAACCCTCACACGCGGCTTTGGCCTTCTCGATTACAACTATAAAGTTGTCCCACTTGCCATAATCGAGAAGTACCTGGAGTTCTCGCGCCATCCAGTATTCGACCCCGCTCGCCTCATGTGCAGCGCGCTCGAACGTCCTTTTTAGCTCCGATATAACCCCTTTTTCCATAAAGACCTCGTGTCTGACCGTTCAACAGGATAGCGCACCAAAAGTAGCGAACCCCACCGTGTCATGCAGCAAATTTTCTCCTGCCTACTCGGTCAAATCCTTCCACAATTCCTTCACCTTGGCGAAAAATCCTTCGGATTCAGGGTTATGTCTGGCGTCCTTGTCACCGGCTTCGTCGAATTCCTTCAACAGCTCTTTCTGGCGGTCGGTCAGGTTGACCGGGGTTTCCACCATGGCCTGGATGAACATGTCGCCGCGTGCCGGGCTGCGCAGTACGCTCATGCCCTTGGACTTCAGGCGGAACTGGTTGCCCGATTGGGTGCCCGCCGGAATGGTGACCTTGGTCATGGTGCCTTCGATGGTCGGCACGTCCACCGAGCCGCCCAAGGCGGCGATGGTCATGGGGATGGGCACTCGGCAATAGATGTTGGCGCCGTCGCGCTGGAACAAGCGGTGCGGCTTGACCGTCAGGAAGATGTAAAGATCGCCGGGCGGCGCGCCGCGCATGCCGGCCTCGCCCTCGCCGGCCAGACGGATGCGGGTGCCGTCCTCGACACCGGCCGGGATGGTCACCGACAGGGTCTTGTCCTTGCGCACCTTGCCCTGGCCGCCACACACCCGGCACGGGTCCTTGATCACCTTGCCCATACCCTGGCAGGTCGGGCAGGTGCGTTCGATGGTGAAGAACCCCTGCTGGGCCCGGACCTTGCCGTGACCGTGACAGGTGCCGCAGGTTGTGGGCTGCGACCCGTCCTTGCCACCGGTGCCGTTGCACGAATCGCACGGCGCCGAAGACGGGATGGTGATGGTGGTGGTCTTGCCGGTGAAGGAATCTTCCAGGCTGATATCCATGTTGAAGCGCAGGTCCGAGCCGCGCCCGCTGGCCTGGCCACGCCGGCCACCGCCCATGAAATCGCCGAACATTTCCTCGAACAGATCGGAAAATCCGCCGCCGCCACCACCGAAATCGAAACCGCCCCGGCCGCCGCCGCCACCCATGCCGCCATCAAAGGCGGCGTGGCCGAAGCGGTCATAGGCGGCGCGCTTCTGCTCGTCCTTCAGGACGTCATAGGCCTCGTTCAGTTCCTTGAACTTCTCGGCCGCGTCGGGGTTATCCGGGTTACGGTCGGGATGGTACTGCATGGCCAGCTTGCGATAGGCCTTCTTCAGCTCGTCGGCCGAGGCGCCCTTTTCGGCGCCCAAGACCTCGTAATAGTCGCGCTTGCTCATAACGGTGCCGTTTTTCACTGATGGAGCAAAAGGCCCGCCCTTTTAGGGGGCGGGCCGCTTTGACGTCAGGACTTACTTGCCCTTTTTGTCGCCGTCGACTTCTTCGAAGTCGGCATCGACGACCTTGTCGTCACCGCCGGCCTGGGCGCTTTCACCCCCAGCGGCTTCGCCGCCGGCCGCTTCCTGGGCCTTGTACATGGCTTCGCCCAGCTTCATGGACGCCTGCATCAGCGCTTCGGTCTTGGCCTTGATGACTTCGGCATCTTCGCCGTCCATGACACCGCGCAGATCGGCGATGGCGGCTTCGATTTCCGACTTCAAGGACCCTTCCGCCTTGTCGCCGAATTCCTTCAGCGACTTTTCGGTGGTGTGGATCAGGCCGTCGGCCTGGTTGCGGGCTTCCACCGTTTCCTTGCGCTTCTTGTCGTCGGCGGCATGGCTTTCCGCTTCGCGGACCATGCGTTCGATGTCGGCGTCGGACAGGCCGCCGGAAGCCTGGATGCGGATCTGCTGTTCCTTGTTGGTGGCCTTGTCCTTGGCCGACACATTGACGATGCCGTTGGCGTCGATGTCGAAGGTGACTTCCACCTGCGGCACGCCGCGCGGCGCCGGCGGGATGCCCATCAGGTCGAACTGACCCAGCATCTTGTTGTCGGCGGCCATTTCACGCTCGCCCTGGAACACGCGGATGGTCACCGCGGTCTGGTTATCCTCGGCGGTCGAGAAGACCTGGGACTTGCGGGTCGGGATGGTGGTGTTACGGTCGATCAGGCGGGTGAACACGCCGCCCAGGGTCTCGATGCCCAAGGAAAGCGGGGTGACATCCAGCAGCAGCACGTCCTTGACTTCGCCCTTCAGCACGCCGCCCTGGATGGCGGCGCCGATGGCGACCACTTCGTCGGGGTTGACGCCCTTGTGGGGCTCGCGGCCGAAGAATTCCTTCACCACTTCCTGGATCTTGGGCATGCGGGTCATGCCGCCGACCAGGATGACTTCGTCGATTTCGCTGGCCTTCAGGCCGGCATCGCGCAAAGCGGCCTTGCAGGGCTCGACGGTGCGGGCGACCAGGTCTTCCACCAGGGCTTCCAGCTTGGCGCGGGTCAGCTTGATGTTCAGGTGCTTGGGACCCGAAGCGTCGGCGGTGATGAAGGGCAGGTTGACTTCGGTCTGCATGGCCGAGGACAGCTCGCACTTGGCCTTTTCGGCGGCTTCCTTCAGGCGCTGCAGCGCCAGACGGTCGGCGCGCAGGTCGATGCCCTGCTCCTTTTTGAACTCGTCGGCCAGGTAATCCATGATGCGGTTGTCGAAATCTTCGCCGCCCAGGAAGGTGTCGCCGTTGGTGGACTTCACCTCGAACACGCCGTCGCCGATTTCCAGCACCGACACGTCGAAGGTGCCGCCGCCCAAGTCATAGACGGCGATCACGCCCGAACCCTTCTTTTCCATGCCATAGGCCAAGGCCGCGGCGGTGGGTTCGTTGATGATGCGCAGCACGTCCAGGCCGGCGATCTTGCCGGCGTCCTTGGTGGCCTGACGCTGGGCGTCGTTGAAATAAGCGGGGACGGTGATCACCGCCTGGGTGACCTTTTCGCCCAGGAAGGCCTCGGCGGTTTCCTTCATCTTCATCAGGATGTAGGCGGAAACCTGGCTGGGGCTGTGCTTCTTGTCGCCGCACTCGACCCAGGCGTCGCCGTTGTCGCCGTTGACGATGTGATAGGGAACCAGACCCATGTCCTTCTTGGTGATCGGATCGTCGAAACGACGGCCGATCAAACGCTTGATGGCGAACAGGGTGTTGGTGGGGTTGGTCACCGCCTGACGCTTGGCCGGCTGACCGACCAGACGCTCGCCGGAATCGGTGAAGGCGACCATGGAGGGGGTGGTGCGCACGCCCTCGGCATTTTCGATGACCTTGGCGTTCTTGCCGTCCATCACCGCAACGCAGGAATTGGTGGTGCCCAGATCGATACCGATGACTTTGCTCATGTCGTCCTCATTCGTATTGGCCGGTTCCGGTGGTCCCTTATAATCAGGGCGGCAACCGCCGGAACCCCCTTGGATAATCCGGAAGGCGCACACACACGCCTTACGCCGGGTTATATAGGGTGGAGTTGGCAGACCGCAACACGGCAATCATGATCATCTCGGCCAGTTATCGCACCGATATCCCCGCTTTTTACGCCAAGTGGTTCGAAAACCGCTTTCGTGCCGGTTTTGCCCGCGTGGTCAACCCCTATGGCGGGGCGGATTCTGTGGTGCCGCTGCGGGACACTGTGGACGGTTTCGTGTTCTGGACCAGGAACGCCACCCCCTTCGCCGACGCCTTGGCCATGGTGCGCGACGCCGGCATTCCCTTCGTGGTCAGCCACACGGTACTGGGCTATCCCCGGGCACTGGATCGCTCTGTTGTGGAAACGAAAAGGGCAGTGGCGGAAATCGGGCGTCTGTCGGCCGTTTATGGCCCGGCATCGGTGGTCTGGCGCTATGACCCGGTGGTGTTCTCCAGCCTGACCCCGGCATCCTTCCATCTGGATAATTTCGGCCGTCTGGCCCAATCCCTGGCCGGCATCGTCGACGAATGCGTGGTGTCCTTCGCCACCATCTACAAGAAGACCGCCCGCAACATGGATGCCGCCGCCCGGGCCGAGGATTTCGTCTGGTCTGACCCGGATTGGCCGGAAAAGCGCCGGCTGGCCCTGCATCTGAAGACCTTGGCGGCGGAAGCCGGCATCAAACTCACCGCCTGCAGCCAGGATGTGGGACTGCCCTTGGCCGCTTGCGTCGATGCCAGACGGTTGGAGGACGTGGCCCGCCACTGGGGGCAGCCGCGTTCCATCACCGCCAAGGTCAAGGGCAACCGTCCCGATTGCCGCTGCCACGAAAGCCGCGACATCGGCACCTATGACACCTGTCCCCATGGCTGCGCCTATTGCTATGCGGTAGGCAGCCGCACCCTGGCGAAACGCCGCCATGCCATGCATGATCCGGCGGACGAATATCTGTTCCCGCCGGCACGGCGCCCCGAAATCGAGACATTGTTGGTATAGGCCGATGACCACCCGCAAGACCAAGAAGCCGAGAACCCTGACCGCCGCCCAGGCCGACCAGCTTTACGCCCGCATCGCCGCCGAACGGCCCAATCCGAAAAGCGACCTGGAATACGTCAACGCCTATACGCTTCTGGTGGCGGTGGTGCTGTCGGCCCAGGCCACCGATGCCGGGGTCAACAAGGCGACGGGGCCGTTGTTCGCCACCGTGCGCGATCCGGCCACCATGGTGGAATTGGGCGAGGAAAAGCTGGCCCAGGCCATCCGCACCATCGGCCTTTACAAGACCAAGGCCAAGAACGTGATCGCGCTTTCGCGCATTTTGCTGGCCCAACATAATGGTCAGGTCCCCGACGACCGTGCCGCGTTGGAGGCACTTCCCGGCGTCGGGCGCAAGACCGCCAACGTGGTGCTGAACATCGCCTTCGGCCATCCCACCATCGCTGTCGACACCCATTGCTTCCGCTTGGGCAACCGTACCGGCCTGGCGCCAGGCAAGACGGTGCTGGAGGTCGAGGAAGGGCTGCTGAAGATCACGCCGGCCCGCTGGGGCCGCGACGCCCATCATTTCCTGATCCTGCACGGCCGCTACGTGTGCAAGGCGCGCAAGCCGGAATGCGAGCGTTGCTGTATCCGCGATCTGTGTCTGTTCGACGCCAAGACGGTCTAACAAACAAAAACCCCGCCAAAGCGATTTGGCGGGGTTTGCTGTTTCGGCGGCGTCTTAGCGGCGGTCGCCCAGGAAGCGCAGCAGGTAGATGAACAGGTTGATGAAGTCCAGGTACAGGGTCAAGGCGCCGAAGATCGCCTTCTTGGAAGCGGTCTCGCCATCATCGGCTTCGAAGTACATTTCCTTGATCTTCTGGGTGTCATAGGCGGTCAGGCCGGCGAACAGCAGCACACCCACCGCCGAGATGACGAAGTCCATCATCGAGCTTTGCAGGAAGATGTTCACCAGCGAGGCGATGATCAAACCCCACAGGCCCATGATCAGGAAGCTGCCGAAGCCCGACAGGTCCTTCTTGGTGACATAGCCCCACAGCGACAGGCCGGCGAAGGCCGAAGCGGTGATGAAGAAGGTCCGCGCCACGCTGACGCCGGTATAGATCTGCAGGTACATGGACAGCGAGATGCCCATCAGGCCGGCATAGACATAGAACATGGTCGCCGCCGAGGACGCCCGCATGGCGTGGATGCGGAAGCTCAGCCACAGGGCCAAGCCCACCGGGGCCAAAAGCGCCACCCAGCCCAGCAGGTTGGGGCCGATGGCGCCGCTAGCGCCGCGTTGGAAGAACAGGCTGAAGATGGCCGGGTTGTTGGCCACCAACAGGGCCACCAGGCCGGTAAGGCCCAGGCCCAGGGCCATCATGTTGTACACCTTCAGCATGTACTGGCGCAGGCCGACGTCGATCTGCGCGGCGTCTGCCTGCGCGGACGTCATGTATTTACGATCGGAACCGAAGGCCATTGTCCTACCTCGTGGCTAGGGAAAAATACACGTTGCGGCCAATATGGCGCGTTGATCAGGCGAATCAAGCGCGGTAAAGCAACAAAATCAACTTTGCCGCGCCATAGACGCGGCTGTCCACCACCTCGAAACCGGCGGGCGGGAGGAAGTCTTCCTTGGCCGCCACTTCCACCACCACCAAGGCACCGTCGCGCAGCCAGTTTCCTGCTGCCAAGGCGGTGACGCAGGGCGCCGACAGATCCTTTTGGTAAGGCGCGTCCACCAGAGCCAGATCGCATTGCGCCTTGGCCGGGGGCAAGCGGGTGGCGTCGGCGCGGATGATGTCGGCCCGTTCCTTCAACAGGTCCAGATTGGCGCGGATGGCGGCCAGGGACGACGGATGGTTTTCCACGAAGGTGACGGACGCGGCGCCGCGCGACAGGGCTTCCAGCCCCAGACCGCCCGATCCGGCGAAGCAGTCCACCACATGGGCGCCGTCAAGATCGACCCATTCGCTATGGGCCAGGATGTTGAACAGCGATTCGCGGGCGCGGTCGGCGGTGGGGCGTGCCACACGGCCGTCGGGGGCCTTCAGCGCCCGCCCCTTGTGCTTACCGCCGACGATTCGCATGAGGTTTCTTGTGCGGCAGCTTGGGATGTTCGTCTTCGGCGGTCTTGGCCCAGCCGCCGCCATCCTGCTTGTTGCCGCCCAGCTGGTCCTTGACGATCTTGGCCGGCACCTCCTCGATCCCGCCTTCGGGCAGGCTGCCCAACTGGAACGGGCCATAGGACACGCGGATCAGGCGGCTGACCGGCCAGCCCAGATGGTCCATCACCCGGCGGATTTCTCGGTTCTTGCCTTCCTTCAGGCTGATGGTCAGCCAGGCGTTGGACCCTTGCTGACGGTCCAGGATGGCCTTGATCGGGCCGTATTTGACCCCGTCCACCATCAGACCCTTTTCCAGCGGTACCAGGGTTTCCGGGTCGATCTGGCCGTGGACGCGCACGCGATAGCGCCGCACCCAGCCGGCGGCGGGAAGTTCCAGGGAGCGGGCCAGCTCGCCGTCATTGGTCAGCAGCAGCAGGCCCTCGGAATTCAGATCCAGACGCCCGACCGAGATGACGCGCGGCATGGATTCGGGCAGCTTTTCGAACACCGTGGCGCGGCCCTGGGGGTCGCGGTGGGTGGTCACCAGCCCGGCGGGCTTGTGATAACGCCATACCCTGGCCTTTTCCGCCTCGGGGACCAGTTGGCCATCGACGACGATGCGGTCGCCGGGACCGACCAGGAAGGCGGGGGTGTCCAGCACCTTGCCGTTCACCGCCACCTTGCCTTGGGCGATCAGCTTTTCGGCGTCGCGACGCGAACAGATGCCGGCGCGTGCCAGGCGCTTGGCGATACGTTCCTTGTCCTCGGGGGCCTTGTCTTCGGGTGTCTTGTCTTGTTCTTCGCTCATGGACGGCAGGCCTTGATGAAAGCGCGGTACAGCGCCGAGTCAGCAGGAGAAATGGTGAATTCCGGGTGCCATTGCACGCCGATGCAGAATTTCCGCGTAGGCTCCTCGATTCCTTCGATCACCCCGTCATCGGCCCGGGCGTTGACCACGCAGCCGGGCGCCACGGTCTTGACCGCCTGATGATGGGCGCTGTTGACCGGAATGCGCAAGCTGCCGGTGATGGCAGCGAGCCGGCTGCCCGGCACGACGGCCACGTCGTGGCCGGCCTGGTCGCGGGGATTGGGCTGTTCGTGGGCCAGACAATCGGGCACTTCGTCGGGAATGTGCTGGATCAGGGTGCCGCCCAGAACCACGTTCAGCAGTTGCTGGCCGCCGCAGATGCCCAGGATCGGCAGGTCGCGATCCAGCGCGCCCGTGATCATTGCCCATTCGAAACGGGTGCGGTCCCGCTTCAACACCACGGTGTCGTGGCGGGTGGAATCACCGAACAGCGCCGGGTCCACGTCGAAGGCGCCGCCGGTGACGATCAGGCCGTCGATCCGGTCCAGATAAGCCTGGGCCAGGTCCGGCAGATGGGGCAAGGGCAGCGGCAACCCCCCGGCAGCGGCAACCGCCGAGCAGTAGTTCTGGCGCAGCGCGTACCACGGGAACTTGGAATACCCCCCCGGTTCCTCGCTGTCCAAGGTGATGCCGATGACGGGACTGTGCTGCATGGAATGCCTTTGCGTGTTTCCGGGTCCTTTCATAGTGCCCTGCGCCCGTGGCGGCAATGTGTTAGATGTGGGGCCATGGACGACTTCATGAAACAGGCCCTGGACCAAGCCCTGGCCGCCGCTGCCCGCGGCGAGGTGCCGGTGGGTGCCGTTTTGGTGAAGGACGGTAAGGTGATCGCCGCCAACGGCAACCGGGTGGAAGAACTGTCCGACCCCACCGCGCATGCGGAGATCCAGGTGATCCGCGCCGCAGGCACCTTGTTGAAATCGCCGCGTCTGGAAGACTGCGATCTTTACGTCACCCTGGAGCCCTGCCCCATGTGTGCCGCCGCCATCGCCCACGCCCGGCTGCGGCGACTGTATTTCGGCGCCTACGACCCCAAGGGCGGGGGGGTCGAGCACGGGGCGCGGGTGTTCGAACGCTCCACCTGCCATCACCATCCCGAAGTGGTGGGCGGATTGCACGAAGTGGAAGCGGCGGCAATCCTGCGCGACTTCTTCCGCCAAAGACGCTGAGCGCCCATGCGCGTTGGGCATTTCTCTTTCTTTCTTGGACCATCATATTAGCGCCATCGCATCAAACAACGGAGTTTCAGCCCATGAGCACCCAGAACTGGCCCGATCTGGCCAAGGATTTGTCGGCCCTGGTCGGTCAGGTGCGTGGCGGCATCCCGGAAGTGATGAAGGGATTCTCGGCCATGGCCAAGGCCGCCTGCGCCGACGGCGCCCTGGATGCCAAGACCAAGGAACTGGTGGCGCTGGGCATCGCCATCGCGGCGCGCTGCGACGGCTGCATCACCTTCCACACCCGCACCGCCCGTGATCTGGGCACCACGCGTGAGGAATTGATGGAAGTGATCGGCATGGCCGTCTACATGGGCGGCGGGCCGTCCCTGATGTATGGCGGTCTGGCGGTGGAAGCCTATGACCAGCACGTGGCCGACAAGGCGGCTGAATAAGGGTGGGCGCCTGTCCTTGCCTGCCGTCACGGTGACGGCGGCAGACACGGCTCAGACTGGCCGCAAATGCCGAGGTGACGTCATGAAAGCTGCTTTCCTGATCCTTGTGCTGCTGGCCGGTCTGCCCGTGACGGGATGGGCCAAGGATGGTCAGGCCGTGTTCGACGCGGCCTGCGCCACCTGCCATTTCAAGCATCGCGATCCAGCGCGGCGCGATGAAATGGTGGCGCCACCCATGGACATGATGGCGGTGCATGTCCGCGATGCCGTCGGTGGCCAGCGTGCCGCCTTCGTCGCCCGCGTCGTGGATTTCATCAAGGCCCCCGCCGAAGCCAAAGCGGTCGACGCCATGGCGGTCAGCCGTTTCGGCCTGATGCCGGCCATCGGCGACAGCTTCCCCGAACTGACGGACGACGATTTGCGTCTGGTCGCCAATTGGATGTTCGACACCTTCGCCCAATCCCAATTGCCGCCGGCCGACCAGCGGCGTGGCATGCAGCCATGATCGGGCGTTGCGTCCTGCTGTTGGTAATGCTGGCCGGGCCGGCGGCCGCCGAAGACCTGCACGCCTTGTGGGATGGGCAATGCGGAGCCTGCCACGGCCATGCCGGGGATTTCGCCAGATCATCGTTAGAAATACGAAACGACCAGTTGATGGGCAAGGCCAGCGGCCGTCCGGTGGCCGAATATCTGGTTGTCCACAATGGTGGCTATAGCGCCCCCCAGATCGCTGCCCTGCGGGCGATGTTGACCGCCCAGGTCCAGACGACACCGGAATTCCAAGCCCATTGCGATGGCTGCCACGACAGTGCCGCCCAAGTCTTGCGTGATTGGGTTTTGGTGCGCGACGGGCATCTGTTCGGCCGTCAATCGGGTCAGGATCTCGAGCAGTTCCTGATCCGTCATGGCGGTGCCGACGCCGACAGCCGTGGGCGGATCATCCAATCCTTGACCCGGGTGGCGGACGAACTCAATCATCGCTAAGTTTGCGCACAGGGCCCGGCATGGCGATTGCAGGGCTTTCGCGCAACGTCCAAGACCAAAGCGATGAATTCGACCCTTTCCCAGGACCCCAAAGGCTATTACGCGATCCTTGGTCTGGCGCCCGGCGCCGACATGGAATCCATCCGTGCCGCCTATCGGTCCAGGGTCAAGAAGGTCCATCCCGACCGCAATCCCACCGAATCGGCTCGCCTTGAATTTCAACGACTTGTCGAAGCCTACAAGGTGTTGCAGGACGTGCTTCGCCGGGCGGAATACGACGCCACGGGTGTGCACCCGCTGACCGAGGACGGCGAGGATTACCCGTCTTCGCCCTTCGCCTGCTCCCGCTGCGGCAAGGTCACCGCCCAACCGCGCTACGTCATCTTCCACCAGGTAAAAAGTTACCTGGTGTGGTCGCGCTGGATCCGGGACGAGGGAATTTTTTGCCGGGACTGCGCCGACGTCGCCGCCGCCCGGGCCAGCACCCAGACCTGGGCCTGGGGGTGGTGGTCGCCCATGGGGGTGCTGTTGACCCCCGTCGCGCTGTTCCGCAATCTGTTCGGCGGCACCAAGCCGCGTCACCAGAATGCCCGGCTATTGATCCGTCAGGCCCGCGCCTTCCTGGATCTGGAAGAGACCGACCTGGCGCGCGGGCTGACCGACCAGGCGGCGCGTTTCGCCCGCCTGTCGGTTCACAAACGACAGGTCCAGGTTCTGCGCCAAGCCACCCAGGAGTCCACCCGCAAGTTGCGCGACCGCTGGGCACCGTGGAAAGGTGGCGTCTTCGCCGCCCAAGGCCTGCCGTTGTTGGTGCTGCCGGCCGCCTTGGGCCTATTGGGCTTTGGCTTGACCAAGCCGTGGGAGCAACCGGTGGCCACGTCGGCCGGCATCTCGGTCCAACCGGCTTTGGTCGGCGACATCCGCCACGTCGCCATGCCCGACCTGAAGCTGCGCCAAGCCCCTTTGGATGGGGCGCCGGTCCTGACCCTGCTGGATCGTTTCACCACCGTGCAGATTCTGGATTCCCCCGATCCCGAATGGGCCCAGGTGCGCACGCCGTCGGGGATCATCGGCTGGGTGTCGCGGCGCGGTCTTTATGCCGGCACCGGGGCGCGGCATAAGCAAGATTGGTGCGAGGCCAACAAGGGAGCGCGACCCGAACCCGGCGAAGTGCTCATGCGTCGCGCCAGCGGCGAGCATCGGCTGATGATCCATAACGAAGGCCGCTTCGACGCGGTGGTCAAGCTGAAGACCACCACCGGGACCACCGTGGTCTCGTATTTCATTCCGGCAACGTACCATTTGGCGGTGGGCAACATCCCGGAAGGCACCTATCGCATGGAATTCGCCACCGGCACCGGTTATTCCCGGGGCTGCGGTCTGTTCGTCGGCAACATGGAGGCCGGCCTTCTGCCCTTTACCGTGACCTTCCGCACCCTGGCGGCCACCCGTTCGGCGTCGCTTTTGACCCTGCCGGAAATCACCGTCACGCCCCCGGGCCAGGATGCCAACGGACCGCAATCGCTGGATCTAGACAAATTTTCCGAAGACGATTGATCGTCCAGGCTCAGTTCACCGTGAATTGCCAGCCGAACCAGCGCCAGCGCCCGTCCAGGGTGGGGATGGTGCAGTTCAGGCGGCCACGGCCCTGGGGAATGGCTTTCTGCATGCGTACTTCGACCCGCGGCCCCAGCACTTCGGCCAACACCTTACCCTCGTGCGAAGCATAGCAGGCCAAAAGTTCGATACCGGGCACGTCCTGGGCCAGGGTGAAGCCGAAAAGCGGCGGGTTGACCGTCAGTTTCGGGTCGGACGGGGTGACGTCCACCGCCGGCAACGCGATGGTGCGTGCCGCCAAGCGAAAGCGCTCGATCTCGCCATAGGTTTCGTTCAGCGCGAAACGCGGCAGGAAATACGGATCGGTGCCGAACCAGGCAGGGCCGGAATGCTGGCCGAAGGCCGCTTCATAACCGGCAGCGCGGACTTCGCGCTCGGCCTCGCGGCTCATTTCCCCGAACGGCCAGGCGAACAGCTTGGGCACGCTTCCCAATTCGGCCTTGAAGCGATCGGCGGCGCGGGCCAGATCGTCGGCGACGCTGGCCTGGGAAATCAACGGCATGTGGGGGTGGCCGGCACCCTGGCTGCCGATGGTCACCAAACCGCTTTGCACCATCTCGCGGATCTGCTCCCAGCTCATGTATTCGGCGCCGCCGCGATCGGTTTCGTCGGTGACCACGAACAGGGTAAAGGGCAATCCGGCGGCCTTCAGCTTGGGCCAGGCGTTGCGATAGACGGTGCTCCAGGCGTCGTCGATGGACAGGCCCACCGTCTTGTCGGGCAACGGCCGCCCGGCCTTCAGCGTCTCGACGATGCGGGGCAGCGGCCACACGGTGTAACCGCCGGTCTTCAGTTCGGCGATATGGGCGTCCAGTTGGTCCAGACGGGTGTTGGCGGTGGGAAAACGCTGGTCGTCGAAGCGATGATACATGAACACCACGGCGGAATCGGCGGCCCAGGCCGGACCCGTCAGGGCCAGCCAGCCAAGCAACGCAGCGATTTTCCCCAAACAGCGCGGCACCTTGATATGATCCTCTGAAGGCCCGGCGGAACTTCGCCGGTCCGTGAATAAGGAAATAGTTGTACGACAGGAGACGGCCCATGACCACCCTGCTACTGGAACAAATGTTCACCTTTGGTCGCACCCATTCCCATTGGCTGGACAAAGCGGTTGACCCCGCGCTGTTGCGCCAAGCCTGGGACCGCGCCGCCTTGGGTCCGACCTCGGCCAATTGTCAGCCCATGCGGGTGGTGTTCGTCGCCTCGGCCCAGGCCAAGGAAAGGTTGCGCCCGGCCCTGGCGCCGGGAAACGTCGACAAGACCATGGCGGCGCCGGTGACCGCCATCGTCGGCCAGGACCTGGAATTCTATGAAAACCTGCCCAAGGCCTTTCCCCACGCCGACGCCCGTTCGTGGTTCGTCGGCAACCAGCCCCTGATCGAGGCGACGGCGTTCCGCAATTCCAGCCTGCAGGCGGGCTATTTCATCCTGGCCCTGCGCTCCCTGGGACTGGATTGCGGCCCCATGAGCGGCTTTGACGCAGCCCAGGTGGACCAGGCGTTTTTCGCCGGCACCGCGATCAAGGCCAATTTCCTCATCAATATCGGTTACGGTGACGCAACGAAGCTCTATCCGCGCAATCCCCGCCTGACCTTCGAGGAAGGCTGCAAAATCTTATAGGCGCGGCTTGGGCAGGTGCGACAGGTCGATGCCGGCGGCCCAGCCGCCGGCGGCGACGATCGCCATCACCAGGACGATTTCCACCACCGATCCGGTGCGGCACAGGTTAAGGCTGAAGCGGCGCTTGTTGGGCCACAAAAGCGGGACGCCGGACGGCGTCAGCGAATCGGCCAATAGATGCGACAGATAGCCCACCACCACCGGGGCGGCCAGCCAGCCCACCCCCATCACCGCCAAAAGCGCCAGGCAACCCAGAATGGCCAAGGCGGAATGGGTGACACCGCGATGGCCAACCACCAGCGACAACGGGATCGAGATCACCCGCATCTTGCGCCCGGCCCAGGATTGCGGGTGATCGATGTCGGGCAGCAGCGCCCCCAGGGCAGCGGCTCCCAGGGCCTGGGGCTCGGCCGCTTCCAGACCGGCGGCCCGTGCGGTCACCGCCCACAGCGCCGCCCCCACGGCGATGTGCGAACCGGCCATCATTGGCCTGCTCCTTCACGTTTCATACTGCTTATGGATGTATGCCTTGGAGGTATTCGACTGTTGGAACCGGGGCCGGGCATCAGGTAAACTCCGTATGGGATGAAGGGCGGGACGGATAGTCCGGTGTCCCCTGCCCCAGAAATCCGCATGACGGAATTCCGGGACAAGCAGGCCACCCGTTGGTTGATTTGTGTGATGATTCCACAGCCTGCATGCGGGTTGCGAAACCATCCACGGGGGTTTTGACACATGACCATTGCCTGGCGCGATGCCATGAATACCGGTGATCCCACCATCGATGCCGATCATCGGCATCTGGTGGATTTGATCAACGCTTTTGAAGCGGCGATGACCGGGCCACATATCGACCACAAGCGGATCGCCCGGGTTTTGCTGGGTCTGGTGGAATACACCGGCGAGCATTTCAAGCGAGAAGAAGACATCCAGCTGGCGGTGCGCTATCCCTATTACGACAGCCACCGCCGCTCGCACCGCGACGTGCTGAAGAAGCTGTCGATGATCGTCGGCGAGTACACCAAGACCCCGGATGGGCCGGCCCGCGACCGCATGGTGCGTGATCTGGCAGCCTTCCTGAAGGAATGGCTGGTGGACCACATCATCCAATCCGACCTGCGCATGAAGCCCTATATCCAGAAAATGCAGCACGACAAGGTCGAGGCGGATAAGCGCCGTCGTGAAGCCTTGGCCACCTCGGAACGTCTGGCGGCGGAAAAGTTGGCGGCCGAGAAACTGGCCTCCACCAAGCTGTGACCCAGTATAGAGGCGGATAAGCCCGCACGGCGCCAGAGCGGGCCCGGCACGGGCCGTAAGACCAACACTTCAAACAAAACCCCCGCCGGTCGCCCGGCGGGGGTTTCGCTTTTGAACCAGGCCGTCGATTAAACGGCGACCTTGTCGGCCACGTCGCGGAAAGCGGCGATCTGGTCGAAGTTCATGTAGCGATAGATGTCGGCGGCCTTGGCGTTGACCACGTTCACCTGCTCCATGTATTCGGCCACCGTCGGGATCTTACCCATCAGGGCGCAGACGGCGGACAGCTCGGCCGAACCCAAGTAAACGCGGGTGTCGATGCCCAGACGGTTGGGGAAGTTACGGGTCGAGGTGGACATGGCGGTGGAACCCTTGCGCACCTGGGCCTGGTTGCCCATGCACAGGGAACAGCCGGGCATTTCCATGCGGGCGCCGGCCTTGCCCAGCACGCCGTAATAGCCTTCCTCGGTCAGGATCAGGGCGTCCATCTTGGTCGGCGGAGCGATCCACAGGCGGGTGGGGATGTCGCTCTTGCCGTCCAGAACCTTACCGGCGGCACGGAAGTGGCCGATATTGGTCATGCACGAACCGATGAACACTTCGTCGATCTTGTCGCCGGCCACTTCGGAGAGCAGCTTGACGTCGTCGGGATCGTTCGGGCAGGCGACGATGGGTTCACGCACGTCGGCCAGATCGATTTCGATGACGGCGGCGTATTCGGCGTCGGCATCGGGCTGCAGCAGGTTGGGGTTGGCGATCCAGGCTTCCATGGCCTTGATGCGGCGACCCAAGGTGCGGGCGTCCTGATAGCCCTCGGCGATCATCCACTTCATCAGGGTGATGTTCGAGCGCATGTACTCGATGATCGGTTCCTTGTTCAGACGCACGGTGCAGCCGGCGGCCGAACGTTCGGCGGAAGCGTCGGTCAGTTCGAAGGCCTGTTCCACCTTCAGGTCGGGCAGACCTTCGATTTCCAGGATACGGCCCGAGAAGACGTTCTTCTTGCCCTTCTTTTCCACCGTCAGCAGACCCTGGCGGATGGCGTAAAGGGGGATGGCGTTGACCAGGTCACGCAGGGTGACGCCGGGCTGCAATTCGCCCTTGAAGCGCACCAGCACCGATTCCGGCATGTCCAGCGGCATAACGCCGGTGGCGGCGGCAAAGGCCACCAGACCGGAACCGGCCGGGAAGGAAATGCCGATGGGGAAGCGGGTGTGGCTGTCGCCGCCGGTACCGACGGTGTCGGGCAGCAGCAGGCGGTTCAGCCAGGAATGGATGACGCCGTCGCCCGGACGCAGCGCGACGCCGCCACGGGTCGAGATGAATTCCGGCAGCGTCCGGTGGGTTTGCACGTCCACCAGCTTCGGGTAAGCGGCGGTGTGGCAGAACGACTGCATGACCATGTCGGCCGAGAAGCCCAGGCAAGCCAGGTCCTTCAGCTCGTCACGGGTCATCGGGCCGGTGGTGTCCTGGGAACCGACGGTGGTCATCTTCGGTTCGCAATAGGTGCCGGGACGCACGCCCTTGCCTTCCGGCAGACCGCAGGCGCGGCCGACCATCTTCTGGGCCAGGCTGAAACCCTTGCCGGTGTCGGCGGGGGCGTGGGGCTGGCGGAACAGGGTGGAAGGCGCCAAGCCCAGGGACTCGCGGGCCTTGGCGGTCAGGCCACGGCCAATGATCAGCGGAATGCGGCCGCCGGCGCGGACTTCGTCGAAGATCACGTCGGACTTGACGGTGAATTCGGCGATGACCTGGCCGTTCTTCAGGGCCTTGCCTTCATAGGGACGCAGCTCGACCACGTCGCCCATGTCCATCTGGTTGACGTCCAGTTCGATGGGGAGCGCGCCAGCGTCTTCCATGGTGTTGTAGAAGATCGGGGCGATCTTGGTGCCCAGGCAGACGCCGCCGAAACGCTTGTTCGGGACGAACGGGATGTCTTCGCCGGTGAACCACAGGACCGAGTTGGTGGCCGACTTGCGCGACGAGCCGGTGCCGACCACGTCACCCACATAGGCGACCAGATTGCCCTTGGCCCGCAAATCTTCCAGGAACTTCACCGGGCCGCGAACGCCGGCTTCTTCCGGGGTGATGCCCGGACGCGGGTTCTTCAGCATGGCGAGCGCATGCAGCGGGATGTCGGGACGGCTCCAGGCGTCAGGCGCCGGGGACAGGTCGTCGGTGTTGGTTTCGCCGGTCACCTTGAAGATGGTGACGGTCAGGCTTTCGGGCACTTCGGGACGGCTGGTGAACCATTCGGCGTCGGCCCAGGACTGCAGCACGTCCTTGGCGTCGGCGTTGCCCTTGTCGGCCAATTCCTTGACGTCGTGGAAATAGTCGAACACCAAGAGCGTCTTCTTCAGGCCCTCGGCGGCGGCCTTGCCGCAAACCGCGTCGCCCAGCAGACGGATCAGCGGCTGGATGTTGAAGCCACCCAGCATGGTGCCCAGCAATTCGGTGGCCTTGACCCGGTCGATCAGGGTGCACTTGACGTTGCCGGCGGAAACTTCGGCCAGGAAGGTGGCCTTGACGCGGGCGGCGTCATCGACACCGGCGGGCACGCGATGGGTGATCAGGTCGACCAGGACCTGCTCTTCCCCCTTGGGCGGGTTTTGCAGCAAGGCGACCAGTTCCTCGGTCTGCTTGGCCGACAGCGGCAGGGGCGGAATCCCGAGGGCGGCACGTTCGGCGACATGCTGGCGATAGGCTTCAAGCACGGATGACCTCCGCAAAAAGGGGGAAACGATGGCGGCCAAAAACGCGGTCGCCGGTTGGCGTATATATATGGGACTTCACAGCCTGCGCTTACAGCATAATTTTCAGTTTGAGTCCAGTCTGAACTATCCACTCGGGTGGGGCATACACCACCCGGCAGCGGGTGGGATCGGCCAATGGCTTGATCTTCATCACTTTCGCCCAGCATGGATTTCTGCCATACCAGGACCATGAGCACGACCGAATCGCTTCCCCCTTTCACCGGCACCGCCTTGGGCTGCATCCGTGGCGGCCGCGCGGTGTTCGCCGGTTTGGATTTTTCCGTGGCCCCGGGCGAGGCGCTGATGCTGCTGGGTCCCAACGGATCGGGCAAGTCGACGCTTTTGCGGGTGATGGCCGGGCTGTTGAAGCCGACCACCGGGAAGCTGGCCTGGGGGCAGACCGCGTTGCGTGACGAACCGGAACTGCATGCGGCACGCACCCATTATGTCGGCCACCACGACGCGGTGAAGCCGGTGCTGTCGGTGGCCGAGAACCTGCGTTTCTGGGCCCGTCTGCACGAACCCCATGCCGGCCGGGCGGCGGGTGCGGTTGACGCCGCCCTGGCCCGCTTCGGTCTGGCCCACCTGCGCGACATTCCCGGCAAGATGCTGTCGGCCGGGCAAAAGCGCCGCACCAACCTGGCCCGCCTGCTGGCGGCGCCGTCGCCTTTGTGGCTGCTGGACGAGCCGACCACCGCGCTGGACCGTGCCAACATCAAGGTGCTGGAAACCATCTTCGCCGAACACCGGGCGGCGGGCGGCATGGTGGTGCTGTCCACCCACCAGGACGTGGACCTGCCCGGCGCCCGCACCCTGCATCTGGACGAGTTTTCGGTGATCACCGACGAGGACGACGACCAATGAGCCGATTCTTCGAGGTGGTGCGTCGTGATCTGCGTCTGGCCCTGCGCCAGGGGTCCGACAGTCTGATGGTGGTCACCTTCTTCGTGCTGACGGTGGTGCTGTTCCCCTTCGGCATCGGCCCCGAGGTGGGCATCCTGGAACGGGTTTCCGCCGGCGTGCTGTGGGTCACCGCGCTGCTGGCTTCGATGCTGTCTCTGGACCGGCTGTTCCAGGCGGATTACGAGGACGGATCGCTGGAATTGCTGGTGCTGACGCCGACCTCGCTGATGGTGGTGGTGATGGGCAAGGTGCTGGCCCATTGGCTGACCACCGGCTTACCGCTGCTGGTCGCCGCCCCCATCCTGGCGGTGTTGCTGCACATGAATTCCGACGGTTTCACTGTCCTGATGCTGACCATGCTGCTGGGCACCCCGGTGCTGTCGCTGATCGGCGCCATCGGCGCCGCCCTGGTGCTGGGCGCCCGGCGCGGCGGCGTGCTGGTGTCGCTGCTGATCCTGCCGCTTTACGTCCCGGTGCTGATCTTCGGCGTCGGCGCCATCGACGCCGCCGTCCAGGGCCTGTCGGCGGAACCCCATCTACTGATCCTGGGCGCCATGCTGGCCGCCTGCCTGCCGCTGGCGCCCTGGGCCACCTCGGCGGCGCTCAGGCAGGCTTTGGAATAAAAAAGGCCGCCCGGAGAGGCGGCCTTTCGTCATTTCAAGCCGTCGATCTGTTTCTTGATCTCTGTCTTGTCCTCGCCTTCCGGCAGTTGGACCATCACCTTGGTCCACAGATCGCGGGCCTTTTCGGTGTCGCCCATCTGCATGGCGGCGATGCCCGAGAAATAAAGGGCATCCATGTTGTTGGGATCGACGGCCAGCACCTGACGCATCAGGGTGACGAATTCCGGGGGTAGCACCGCGCCTTGCGGAATGTCCTGCAGCAACAGGCCGGCCAGTTCCATGCGGCTTTCGGTGTCGGCGGGCAGCAGGGCCACGGCCTTGCGCAACGCCGCCATGGCCTTGTCCCGCTCCCCCATCACCCGAAGCGATCGGCCCAACATGGCCCAGCCCTTGCCGTCATTGGGGTTCTTTTCCAGCTTGGCGGAAAGCGACGCGACCATGGTGCGGATCATCTCGCCCTGGTCCTGCATCTCCTTGATCTTCTCGGCGCGGGCCGAATAAGGCTGGTCGGGCAGGAAGGGATGACCCAGGGTCACGTAAACGCCGAAACCGACCAGCGGCACCACCAGGGCGACGATGGTCGCCATGCGCCACGGCTTGCCCAAGGCGGCACCGGTATTCTTGCCGATAGCGCCTAAGCCCAGGATACGGCGCTGAATCTCGGTGCGCGCCGCTTCCGCCTGGTCGGCCGACAGGGTACCGCGTTCCAGTTCGGTGTCGATTTCGCCCAATTGGTCGCGATAGACGGTCAAATCGTATTCCGCCCGGCTTTGCGCCACCGGCTTGGCTTTCAGGAACGGCACCAGCACGATCAGCAAGGTGGCGAAGGTCAGGCCAGCGAAAATCACCCAGATCATTGGCCATTATCCTTCAACATGGCATCAAGACGGCGTTTTTCCTCGGCCGACAGGGGGGCGGCCTGGGGTTGGCCGGCGGCCGTGCCGCGACGGCGGAAAACCGCGAAGGCGGCGAAGCCGCCCAGCAGCAGCAAAGCGAACGGACCCAGCCACAGCACCAGGGTGGTGACCTTGAACGGCGGCTTCAACAACACGTAGTCGCCATAGCGGTCGACCACGTATTGCTTGACCTGATCGGGGGTTTCGCCCTTGGCGATACGTTCGCGCACGATGACCCGCAGGTCACGGGCCAGATCGGCGTTGGAATCCTCGATGGATTCGTTCTGGCAGACCAGACAGCGCAGTTCGTGCCCCAGATCCTCGGCCTTCTTTTCCAGAACCGGGTCCTTCAGCATCTCGGACGGGTCGGCGGCCCAAGCAGGGGCCGCCGTCAACAGCATCAAGGCGATGGCCAGACGCTTCATTTGCTCAGTTCCTTGATGATGGGAAGCAAGGTGTTGTCCCAGACGTCCTGGTTCACCGGGCCGATATGCTTGTAGCGGATGATGCCGGCCTTATCGACGACGAAGGTCTCGGGCGCCCCGGTGACCCCAAAGTCGATGGCGGTGCGGCCCGGTGCCGGGTCGACGCCGACGCGGTCATAGGGATCGCCGTGCTTCTTCAGCCACTTGGCCCCTTCGGCGGGGTCGTCGCGCCAGTCGATGCCGTGAATGGGCACGATGCCCATCTGCTTGATCTTCACCAGGAAGGGGTGTTCCTGCACACAGGCGATGCACCACGACCCATAGATGTTGACCAGCGACACCCGGCCCTTCAGGTCGGCGGTGGCAAGGCCGGTGTCCTCGCCCCGACCGGGCAGCGGCGCCAGGTTCATCTCGGGGACCGGACGGTTGATCAGAACCGACGGGATGTCACGCGGGTTCATGGTCAGGCCCTTCAGGAAGAACAGGGCCAACACCCCGAACAAGGCCACCGGAGCCAAGTAAAGCAGACGACGCATGGATCAGGCCCTTACCGAATTGGCGGGAACACGCGCCCGGCTGGGCGCCCCCACACGGTGGCGGCGATCGGACAACGACACCAGACCGCCCACCACCATCATGCCGGTACCGAACCACATCCACACCACCAGCGGGTTGAAGTACAGGCGCGTCACATAGCCGCCTTCACTGCTTTCGTCGCCGATGACGGCATAAACGTCGCCCAGGAAGGTGGTTTGGATGGCCGCTTCGGTGGTCGGCATGGGCGGCATCTTGTACTGACGCTTCTGCGGCTGCATGACGGCGAAAGCCTTGCCGTCCTTGGTGACCTCGAAGGTGCCGCGGCTGGCCAGGTAATTGGGGCCTTGGACGTTCTGGACATCCTTCAGGGTGAAGGCATAACCGGCCACGGTGATGGTTTCGCCGATCTTCTGCGACTGCACCGATTCCGACTTCCACGCCGACGACGCGGTCATCCCGGCGATGAACACCGCCAGACCCGCATGGGTCAACGTCATGCCCCAGGCAGCACGCGGCAGCTTGCCCAGACGCGACAAGGATTGCCCGAACGGCACCCGGAACAGCCGGGTCCGTTCAGCCAGTTCGGTCGCGGTTCCCAGGAACAGCCAACAGGCCAAAGCCATGCCGCCGGCCGCCCACCACGGGCCAAGGCTGCCGCCCTGCAATACCCAGGTGGCGACGGCGACGACGATGGACAGACCCGCGGCGATCTTCAGCCGGGCCAAGGCGCCGGCCAGATCGCCGCGCTTCCAGCTCATCAACGGTCCTACCCCCATGGCCAGCACCATGGGCACCATCAGCGGCAGGAATACCGAATTGAAGAAGGGCGGCCCCACCGACACCTTGCCCAAATTCAAGGCGTCGGCGAACAGCGGGTAAAGGGTGCCCAGCAGCACGGTGCCGGCTCCCGTCGCCATCAGCACGTTATTCAGCAGCAAAGTGCCTTCACGCGACAGCGGCGCGAACAGCCCGCCGATCTTCAGGGACGGAGCGCGCAGGGCGTAAAGCAGGAACGAGCCGCCGATGGCGACCACCAGCAAGCCCAGGATGAACACGCCGCGCGCCGGGTCGGTGGCGAAGGCGTGGACCGAGGTGATGACGCCCGAACGCACCAGGAAGGTGCCCAACAGCGACAGGCCGAAGGCGGTGATGGCCAACAAGATGGTCCAGCTTTTCAGCGCGTCACGCTTTTCCACCACCACCGCCGAATGCAACAGCGCGGTGCCGGCCAGCCACGGCATGAAGGACGCGTTTTCCACCGGGTCCCAGTACCACCAGCCGCCCCAGCCCAATTCGTAATAAGCCCACCACGAGCCCAAAGCGATGCCGCAGGTCAGGAACACCCAGGCGGCCAGGGTCCACGGGCGCACCCAGCGCGCCCAGGCGGCGTCGACGCGGCCTTCGATCAGGGCGGCGATGGCGAAGGAAAACGCCATGGAAAAGCCCACATAGCCCAAATACAGCAGCGGCGGATGGAAGGCCAAGCCGGGGTCCTGCAGCAGCGGGTTCAACCCCTGGCCGTTGAAAGGCGGCGGGTCGAGACGGTCGAACGGATTGGACGTGAACAAGATGAACAGCAGGAAGCCCACCGTGATCATGGCCTGGACCGACAAGGCCCGGGCCTTCAGGCCCGGCGGCAGGTTGCGGCCGAACAGGGTCACCGCGAAGCCGAAAATGGCCAGGATGGTGATCCACAGCAGCAGCGAACCTTCATGGTTGCCCCAGACGCCGGCCACCTTGTACAGCATGGGCTTGTCGGTATGGCTGTTCTGGGCCACGTTCATCACCGAGAAGTCCGAAGTGACGTAGGCATGCATCAAGGCGGCGAAGCTGATGGACACCAAAGCCATCTGGGCCGCCGAGGTCGGACCCGCCAGACCCATCCAGGACGCGTTGCCGCGACCGGCTCCGATCAGCGGCACGGTGGCCTGGATCAGGGCGACCGCCAGGGCAAGAATAAGGGCGAAATGGCCGATTTCGGCGATCATCGGAGACTCCTAGCGCGGGGGCGGGCTATTTCTGCACCTGTTCGGGGTGCTCGCCCTGCCAATGGCCGGACTTCTTCAAGCTTTCGGCCACTTCCTTGGGCATATAGTTCTCGTCGTGCTTGGCCAGCACTTCCGAGGCGACGAAGACACCTTGGCCCATGCGGCCTTCGGTGACCACGCCCTGGCCCTCCCGGAACAGGTCGGGCAGCAGGCCTTCATAGACCACAGGCAGGGCGTTGGCCCCGTCGGTCACCTTGAAACGCACGGTGGCGCCGTCCTTGACCACGCTGCCCTGTTCCACCAGTCCCCCCAGGCGGATGCGCCGCCCCTCGGTGGGGACCTTGGCTTCCATGATCTCGGTGGGACTGAAGAAGAAGACGATGTCCTGGCGCAGCGCCGACAGCACCAGGGCGGCGGCGGCGCCCACGGCCAACAGGCCCAGGATGACGAAATAAAGGCGGCGTTTCTTGCGGGTCATGCTTGCGGCACCTCTTCAGCGCCGGGTTCGGCGCTGGCTGCGGACGGGTTGTTGCGGCGGCGACGACTGGGCCGCAGGCTTTGCGCCGCCTCCAGATCGCGTTCGTTGGCGTGTGCCGAGCGGACCGAGGCGATCAGCAAGACGGCCATCACCACCACCGCCAGGATGTAGGTCGGCCACACATAACCGGCATAGCCCCCCATGGCGAAAAAAGCGGAAAGATTGTCCATGTCGTCTACTCCGCTTGTCCGGCCGCGTGGACCTGGGCCATGCGCAGGGTGCGCAACTTGGCGCCGGCGATTTCCGAACGGGTGCGGAAGATCAGCACCAAAATCCAATAGGCCTTGAACGCCACCGCCATCAGGATCAGCGGCACCATCATGGTGGCGTCGATGGCGGGTCCCCCCATCTTCACCACGCTGGCCGGCTGGTGCAGGGTGTTCCACCAATCCACCGACCACTTGATGACGGGCACGTTGACCACGCCCACCAGGGCCAGGATGCCGGCAGCCTTTTGACCGCGTTCCGGATCGTCGAAGGCGTCGGCCAGCGCCATGTAGCCCAGATACAGGAAAAACAGGATCAACATGCTGGTCAGCCGCGCGTCCCACACCCACCAGGTGCCCCACATGGGTTTGCCCCACAGCGAACCGGTGACCAGACAGATGAAGGTGAAGGCGGCGCCGACGGGGGCGGTGGCCCGCGCCATCAGATCGGCCAGCGGATGTTTCCAGATCAGTCCCATGGCCGAGAACACCGCCATGGCGGTATAACAGAACATGCCCATCCAGGCCGACGGCACGTGGATGTACATGATGCGCACGGTCTCGCCCTGCTGGTAATCGGCGGGAGACGCGAACAGCGAGAACCACAGCCCGGCGGCGAAACTTAGCGCGGCCACGGCCATGGCCCAGGGCTGGATGATGGCGGCGATGCGCAGGAAACGGGCGGGATTGGCGAACCGGTGCATGGTGACGATCTCTTGGTGTCGTTCCGACAGGTGCGAAAACAGCGAACTATATATCGCGACCGGCACAGGATTCCACGTTACCGCTGGGTAAGGTTTGACGTAAGTCAGGCCCACCCGTCGCGGCAGCCGCTCAGCGTTTGTCGGGAACCAGGGCCAGGGTGCGGTCGGGACGGGCGCCGGCCAGCCAGCGCTGCGCCAGTTTCTGGTCGTCGAGCAAAGCGCAGACGGCGGCGTGCAGTTCCAGCGACACCAGGGTCATCTTCAGTTTTTTCAACGCCATCAACACGCCCGAAAGAGCGGAATCGAAGATGGCTTCCGGCACCGACAGATAGACCGGCCGCAACTGGCCGGCTTCCAGCTTGGCCCGCATGCCCGCCGGGTCCTGGTGCGAGGCGGCACAGAAAGAAGCGTCGATGGAATGCAGACCGCGACAGCGCAGCGGCCGTACCGGATAGATGCGGCAATTGCCGTCCAGCGAAAGAAAGGCGCAGGCCAGACGGCTTTCGGCCCGCTGGCCGGTGCTCATCCCCTTGGTCCGGGCGTTGACTTGGCGCAGGGATTCGGACAGCTCCGGCGGCTGGTCCTGAAGATAAACGGCGATGCGGACGGCTTCCAGCGGTGTGACGCCCACCTGTTGGTGACAGCACCAGCCGCAACCGGCCCGGCAGGCGGAAGCCGGCGCCGAACGCAGGTAATCCAGGCTGGTGCGCCGCGCCTGCCATGATTGTTCGGCCAGGGCGAAGACCTGATCCAGGGCGGCGCAAGCGTCGGCCTGGCTGGGCTTGGGCGAAAGGGGCGCGAAGGCGGCGGCGGCGGACCGGGCCAGAAAATCATCGCTTGGAGTGAACACGGGCGCGCATCCTGTCGGCCAGCGGTTCAGACAAGAAAAAAGGCCACCCTTTGGCAAGGAGGCCTGTTTTCGTCGGCGGTGGCGCACCCGGAAGGACTCGAACCTCCAGCCCCCAGATTCGTAGTCTGGTGCTCTATCCAATTGAGCTACGGGTGCTTCGCCGTATCCGCCGGAAGTTGCCCCCCAGCGAGGGAGCGGAACATACACAAACTGACATGGCCCCGCAAGCATGTTTTTTCAGGGAAGAAAACTTTGTTTTTCTGCCCCGCACCCGCCATTGCGGCAACAATACGGCTTGTGGGGGGATGGGCGTTTGCGTAAAATCCGCCACAATTGCGCGGGGGCAAGTCAAAAAAATAACCTCACGAATCTAGTTTTGCCGTCCCGGCGGGTGTATCCGTTCTGGCGAACAAAAAGGTAAGCAGTCCCAATGGCCCTGAAGACGACCCATGCCGCGGCGCTTTGCGCGGTGATCCTGGTAGGCGGATGTTCGTTCGCCGAGGAAACCCTGTTTCCCACGTCCGGCACCGTCCAGACCACTCAGCCGGCGGGCAACCCCCCGGCTCTGGGATCCAGCAACTTCGAAGCGCCCGGCGTGACCAACGGCGTCGCCACCGGCACTTTCGTCGGCAACAAGGTGACGTCCTTGCGTGGCGACCTGGGGGCGCTGCAGGACATGCTGACCCGTCATAACATGGCGCTGCAGGGCATCCGAACCGACACGGTGCAGGATTCGCAGCGCTATCACGGCACCGTGGCCGCCATCAACGCCCGCCTGCAGGTGGGCACCACCCCGGGCAACCCGATCCTGAACCAGCAATGGAACGCCGCGCAAGGCGAGCTGGACCGCATCAACGAGGACGTCCTCAAGATGACCCGTCTGGCCAACGAGGTGACCAATTCCTCGGCCATGGCCGCCTATCTGCTGGAATCGGTGCGCGCCGCCCGCCAGCTGTCCGGCGCCGTCGACGAAGACCATCGCCAGCTGCGCATCCTGGAAGACGAAACCAACCGCACCGTGGTGCTGGTGGAACGTCTGCTGACCGAATTGTCCGACGACGTCAACCGTCAGCAATCCTATGTGGCCAACGAACGCCAGAACCTGAACACCCTGGCGGTGGCCATCAAGAACGGTCAGCTGTACAGCTCGGCTCTGACCAATGGCCGCGCCGCCGCCGCCATGCCGGCCGCCTATGACGCCCCCATGGCCGCGCCGCGCGGCATGGTCGGTTCGTCCGACATGGCCCTGGTGACCATCCGCTTCGACCGCGCCAACGTGAACTACGAAACCGCGCTCTACGCCGCCGTCAAGGGCGCCCTGGACCGTCGTCCCAGCGCGTCCTTCGACGTGGTCGCGGTGTCTCCCACCGGTTCCACCCCCGGCGCCCAAGCGCTGGGCGCCACCAATGTCCGCCGCAACGCCGAATCGGTGGTGCGCTCGCTGACCAACATGGGTCTGCCGGCCAACCGTATCCGGGTGTCGCAGACCACCAGCCCGGCGGTGAACACCGGCGAGGTCCAGGTCTACGTGCGCTAAACGACGCTAGTCGATTGATAAATAAAGCCCCCGGAGACATCCGGGGGCTTTTTCTTTGTGCGAGAGGTTTAAGCAAGGCGTGCCGATTTTTTCGGCAATCATGAATTAAAGGATCGGGAAGGGGCCGCAATCCCTTGCTTCCGGCGCCTTTCTGGCTGGCACGATGTTTGCGGATCGACCAGACCGTTCCCTCGGGTACAAGCAACATGGCGCCGGCATCCTCATCCATCACCTCGGTCCCCGCGATCCGTTTCATGCTGGCGGCCAAACGGCTGCGGGTGCGCGACCTTGAACAACTGGTGACCGTCTGCGGACTGGTCGGCGCCATCAGCGCGCTGATCCATTTCCTGCAGCGGGAACGCGGCATCACCAATGTCTATCTGGGCTCGCGCGGTCAGGAATTCGCCGAACGGCTGAAAGTGGCATCGGCCGATTCCAGCCGCGCCGAACAGACCTTGCGTTCCTTATTCGATGTGTTCGAGGCTTCGGCCCCCACCACATCGTTCGCGCCCCGGGTGTTCGGCCGCATCGCCTATGCCCTGCACGCCCTGGACGCCCTGGAAGGAATCCGCCACCGGGTGGCGACGCTGAAGGTCAACCCCGAGGATGCCACCAAATTTTTCGTCGACGTCATCGCCGGCTTGTTGGCGGTGGTGTTCGAAGCATCCGACACCAATGCCGATCCCGCCATATCGCGGGCCTTGGTGGCCATGTTCAACTTCATGCAGGGCAAGGAATTCGCCGGCCAGGAACGCGCCACCACGGCAGCCGGCTTTTCCGCCGGGCGCTTCACCGCAGCCCAACATCAGCGTCTGCTGAAGCTGATCGACGCCCAGGCCCGGTCATTCCAGATTTTCGCCCAATTCGCCGCGCCCGGCCTGGTCAGTCAGTTCGAGCAGGTGATGGAGGCCCCGGAACGGGCGGAGTTCGCCCAGCTGCGCCAAGCGGCGGTCATCGCCGGGCCTGACCGCGAACTGCGCGGGCTGTCCAGCCGCACTTGGTTCGACCACGCCACCACCCGCCTGGACGCCATGTATGCGGTGGAAGTGCGCATCGACGCCGACCTGCAAGACCTGTGCGCCGCCAAGCTGGGCGAAGCCCGCGCCGATCTGGACGACCACGACGCCCATGTGAGCCTGCCCCACCCGGACCAGGGCGAGTCGGCGCCCACGGTCTATGTCATCGGCCAAGCGGACCAAGGCTTGATCGCCGATGCCGCCAAGTCGGGCATGAACGTGCTGTCGGCCGACGGCATCAGCCCCAAACTGGGGCGCTCATTGGTCGATCTGGTGCAAACCCAGTTCCGCCACCTGCAACAAGTGACCGAAGAACTGGAAACCGCCCGGCTGGCCATCAACGAACGCAAGACCATCGACAAGGCCAAGGGCCTGCTGATGACTCATCGCGGCCTGACCGAACAGCAGGCCTATGACCTGTTGCGCAAGACCGCCATGAGCCAGAGCCGCCGCATCAAGGAAGTGGCCGATTCCATCATCGCCATGGCCGACATCCTGATTCCGTAGAGCGGATTGCGGCATGATTTCGCCTACTCGAAATCCGCTCTGCTTTGCATGATGCGCCCCGTACCGGGGCCGCTCAGGCGCCGCGCAGGCTTGTCGCGGATTGCGGCATGATTTCGCCTACTCGAAATCCGCTCTAGCACCCACCAGACGGCTACATCCCCGGCTGGGCGAAGCTGGTGGGGGCCGGGGCGATGTCGGTCAGGCCGGATTTGGCGATCTGACGTACCGCCAGACCCCGGTCGTTGGTACCGTCGGCACGCAGACGGAACAGGCCGTCGATGCCGGCGAAGCCACCGGCATTGGTCAGGGTCGCCGCCGAATAATCCAGGTTCTGACGGACCAAGGTGGCGGCCAAGGCGGTGGCGTCATAGGCCAAGGACGCCCGCAGCGTGCCGGCACGCGGCGGGCGGCTGCCGAAGGCGCTGGCATAGCGCCGTTCGAATTCGGCATAGGACTCGGCCGAGGGTGCTGCGAACCAGGCGCCCTGCAGCGACGGCTCGGCGGCCAGGCGCGGGTCGTCCCACAACATGGTGCCCAGGATCGGGGTCTTATCGATGTCCACCTCGTAATAGGTGACCAGCGACGACACCGTGCGCAAACGGGTGCCTTCGTCGGCGATCATCACCGCGTCGAAAGGCGGCGGCGGCACCGGGCTGGCGTCTTTCCTGTCACGGCCACGGGTGCGCGAATCGGCTTCGGTGAAGCGCCGGACCTGTTGGCTGATATCCTTGGCCTGGGGGTCGTAATATTCCACCTTGGTGACTTGCCCGCCCATTTGCGGCACCACGGTCCGGAAGGCTTCCGCCACCGCCTGGCCGTATTCGTCGGACCGCGCCAACAGGGCGAAACGCTGCTTGCCCTGGTCGCGCGCGTGGGTCACCACCCGTCTGATCTGCGATTCGGGCAAGAAACCCAGGGTATAAACGCCCTGTCCCAGCACCGTGCGGTCGGTGGTGAAGCTGACCAGCGGAATGCCCCATTGCCGGGCCTGGGGCGCCACCGCCTTGACCTCGGCCGAGAAAACCGGCCCCAAGATGATGTCGGCCCCTTGGGTACGGGCCTGTTCCAAGGCCAGCAAGGCGCCTTCCGGCGTCCCCTTGGTATCCAGCGGAATCAGGTTCAGCCGCTGGTCGGCCACGTCGAACAACGCCAGCTGGGCGGCGTTGGACATGGCCTGCCCCCAGGCGGCATAAGGACCGGACAGCGGCGCCAGCAACACGGCGCGGATTTCGTCACGCCCGGCGAAGCCGGTCACCGGCAGGGGCAGGGGCAGCGGCGCCGCTTGAACCGGAGCGGGTGCAGGCGTCGGAGCCGGGGTGGGAATCTGCACCTGCGGACGTGTTTGCGGCACCGGTTGCGGTGCCGTCTGCGGGGCGGGCTTGGTTCCGTTCAACCACGGTGGTAAGTCTGTCTGGGCACAAGCGCTTAACAGCAGGGCCGATATCAATGGCAGGGCAGCGACAAGACGACGCACCGCAAATCTCCGATCAGGCGATGGATTGCGAAGCCGAGGGTAGACATTTGCGCAACCGAAGTAAACCGGCGCCCGGTTTGTATTTGGTCGCCACCCCCATCGGCAACATGGGTGACATCACCTTTCGTGCCGTCGAGACCCTGCGTGCCGCCGATTGGGTGGCCTGCGAGGACACCCGCGTCACCGGCAAGCTGATGACCCGCCTGGGGCTGGACCGGCCGCTGATCCCCTATCACGAACACAATGCGGAAAAAGCCCGGCCCGAGCTGATCGCCAAACTGAAACAGGGTGCGGTCATCGCCCTGGTGTCCGACGCCGGAACGCCGCTGGTGTCGGACCCCGGCTATCGTCTGGTCCGCGCCTGCGTCGCCGAGAACGTGGCGGTGACCGCGCTGCCCGGCGCCTCGGCGGCTTTGACCGCGCTGCAATTGTCGGCGCTGCCCAACGACCGCTTCCTGTTCGCCGGCTTCCTGCCCAACAAGGCGGCCGCCCGGCGCACCGCGTTGCGTGAACTGGCCGCCATCCCCGCCACCTTGGTGTTTTACGAATCGCCCAACCGGCTGGGCGAGTCCCTGGCCGACATGGTGGCGGTGTTGGGCGACCGCGACGCGGTGGTGGCACGCGAACTGACCAAACTGCACGAGGAAGTGGCGCGCGGCGACCTGTTCGCCCTGGCCGGACGCTACGCCGACAACCCGCCCAAGGGCGAGGTGGTGGTGGTGGTCTCGCCGCCCGGCGCCGCCGCCGCCCCCAGCGAAGCCGACCTGGAAACCCGCCTGCGCCAAGTGGTGGACCAAGGCGCGCGCATCAAGGACGCCGCTGCCCTGGTTGCCGCCGAAACCGGCTTTCCTCGCCGTGACGTCTACGCCCTGGCGTTGAAGCTGTTCCGCATGGGCGACAACGGGTGAGCGAACGCAGCCGCACCGGCAAGCGGGCCGAAACCGTCGCCGCCTGGTGGCTACGGCTGAAGGGTTTCGCC
The DNA here is from genome assembly GCA_001898825.1 of Magnetospirillum sp. 64-120. Taxonomy (GTDB): domain Bacteria; phylum Pseudomonadota; class Alphaproteobacteria; order Rhodospirillales; family Magnetospirillaceae; genus Magnetospirillum. Next base: position 11,943 of record MKVK01000008.1, on the reverse strand, counting down.
ATCCTGGCCCGGGGCTGGTCCAGCCGGCGCGGCAGCGGCGCCGGGGAAATCGACATCGTCGCCAGGCGCGGCAACTTGCTGGCCTTTGTCGAGGTCAAGGCGCGGGCCGATCAGGAAAGCGCCGCCCACGCCCTGCGGCCGGCCCAACGAAGCCGCATTTCCCGGGGTGCCCAGGCCTTCGTCGCCGCCCATCCCCATCTGCAACGCTGCGCCATGCGCTTCGACGTCATCCTGGTCAGCCCGGGGCGTTGGCCATGCCACATTTCCGACGCATGGCGGATGGATGCTTGAGAGGACAAGCGGCCAAAGCTAAGGTCGTCGCATCGCAAAGGAAAGGATCAGGCCCGTGAGACTTCGCCCCGCCCTTACCCTGGCCGCCCTGCTGGCGGCGTCCACCGCCCTGTCGGGCTGTGTCGGCATGGTCATCGGCGCCGGCGCCACCGCCGGTGTCGCCGCATCGGAAGAACGTGGCATCGAAGGCGCCGCCGAGGACGCCAAGATCCGCGCCGAGATCAACGAAGCCTGGTTCCGCAAGAACGTCGACATGTTTTCCAAGGTGACCCTGGCCATCAGCGAAGGCCGGGTGCTGCTGACCGGCTTGGTTCCCACCGAGCAGGTGCGCGAAGACGCGGTCAACCTGACCTGGCAGGTGGCCGGCGTGCGCGAGGTCTACAACGAGATCCTGGTCCAGGATTCCAGCGGCTTCATCGACGGTGCCCGCGACGTGCGCATCCAGCAGGAAATCAAAAGCCGGATGCTGTTCGACAAGGAAATCAGCAACATCAACTATACCGTGGACGTCACCAACGGCACCGTCTACCTGTTGGGCATCGCCCAGTCCGACACCGAACTGAACCGGGTCATCGGCCATGCCCGCGAAGTGTCGGCGGTGAAGAACGTCATCAGCTATGTGCGGTTGAAGACCGACCCCCGGCG
>MKVK01000008.1:0-10998 GCA_001898825.1 Magnetospirillum sp. 64-120 | reverse complement strand
GGATGGCGACGAAATCCACCAACTGGCCGACCAGGTCCGCACCGCCGCCTTCGTCAAACCGAACGCGGCGCAGATGGCCGCCGCCCTGGTGGACGTCCTGGTTGGCCAGCACCGCTATGGCGTCGGCGGAGAAAGCGGGGAAGGGCACGAAATCAGTGGTCTGCTGCGTGACCGCCGGGCCAGCGCCGACACCGTTTGCCTGTTGTGGGTCTGCGTGGCGCAAAGTGCCGGCTTGGACATCGAGATGCTGGCTTTTCCCATGCACGGGCTGATCCGCCTGAACGACCAGGCCGGTGGGCGGGTCATCGTCGAATGCGCCGAAGGCCGCATTCTTGACAGCGCCGCCCTGCGCTTTCTGCACAAGCTGGATTCCGGACCCAAGGCCGAACTGGACCCGGCGTTCTTTCAGCCGCTCAGCCATCGCCAGTTGCTGCTGCGCTGGCGGCAAAGCCTGAAGATGCACCATCTGCGCAACGGCCGCCTGGACCAGGCCCTGGCCCTGGTGGAAAGCGCCCTGCTGTTCGCCCCCTGCCAAGCCAGCTTGTGGCGCGAGGCCGGATTGATGCGGTTGCGCCTGGAAGACCTGCCCGGTGCCGCCGCCGCCCTGGAACAATTCATCCAACGCGAGGATAATGCCATCGCCCGTGGCCGTGGCCAGCAACTGCTGGCGGAAATCCGCGGCCGCATGCGTTGAAAGGCCCAAGGAGGAAAAGGTGAGCCTAGCCGTAGCCATCCAGATGGATCCCATGGAATCCATCAACATCAACGCCGATTCCACCTTTGCCCTGGCGCTGGAAGCGCAGCGACGCGGCCACGCCCTGTTCCATTACCTGCCCAGCGACCTGGCCCTGAAGAACGGCCGCGTGCTGGCCTGGGTGCGCCCGGTTCAAGTGCGCCGCGAGATGGGCAACCATTTCAGCTTCGGCGACGCCCAACTGGTGGATCTGGCCACCATGGACGTGGTGCTGATGCGCCAGGACCCGCCCTTCGACATGGCCTATATCACCGCCACCCACCTGCTGGAACATATCCATCCCCGCACCTTGGTGGTCAACGATCCGGTCCATGTGCGCAACGCCCCGGAAAAGCTGCTGGTTACGCACTTCCCCGGCTTGCTGCCGCCGACGCTGATCACCACCGACCGCCGCCACATCATGGATTTCCGCGCCGAATACAAGGACATCGTGCTGAAGCCGCTGTTCGGCAACGGTGGCGCCGGGGTGTTCCACGTCAAGCCCGACGACGAAAACCTGAACTCGCTGCTGGAGATGTTCACCCAGCTTTACCGCGAACCGGTGATCGTCCAGGCCTATCTGCCGGAAGTGCGCCAGGGCGACAAACGCATCATCCTGGTGGACGGCCAGCCGGCCGGCGCCGTCAACCGGGTGCCCCAGGCCGGCGAGGCCCGGTCCAACCTGCATGTGGGCGGCCGGGCCATGAAGGCCGAACTGACGAGCCGCGACCGCGAGATCTGCGAGGCCATCGGCCCGACCCTGCGGGCGCGGGGGCTGATTTTCGTCGGCATCGACGTCATCGGAAACTACCTGACCGAGATCAACGTCACCTCGCCCACCGGTATCCAAGAGATCGACCGCTTCGACGATGTTTGCATCGAGGCGCAAATTTGGGACGCCATCGAGCTGCGCCGGGCCACGACCTCTGACATTCCAACGGCTTAGTCTTTTTAACTGCGAATGAAGGCGGCCGCTAACTGCGATTTCAGTTGGCGGCCGCCTGCTGTTGCGACCCTGGAACATCCACCGGGATGACAGCCGGCAGGGTGAAGCAGAACACCGTGCCGTGGGGCTGGTTGTCCTCGACCCAGATATGCCCGCCATGGCGTTCGACGATCTTCTTGGCGATGGCCAAGCCGACACCTGTTCCGGAAATCGCTGAATTCACATTAAGACGTTGAAATACCTGGAATATACGCTCTCTCGCCGCTGCCGGCACGCCGATGCCGTTGTCGCCGACACGGATTTCCCAGCCCTGAGCGTGGGGTCGGGCCGAGACCGAAACCTGGGCCGGGCGGTCGGGATGACGGTATTTCAGGGCGTTGCCCACCAGATTTTGCAGCACGCGGGCCAGCATGGACGCCTCGCCCGCCACCACCGGCAAGGTCCCGTCGCGCAGGACCTGGGCCTGGGATTCCTGCAAGGCGGCGGTCAGGTTGGCCAGGGCCGCTTCCAACACCCGTTCCAGCGCCACCGGCTGGGGATTGATCTCGGTGCGCCCGGCGCGGGAATAGGCCAACAGATCGTCGATCATTTGCTTCATGCGCTGGGCGCCGCCGGTCATGAAACCCAGGAATTCCCGCCCGTCATCGTCCAATTGACCACCATAACGCCGGTCGATCAACTGGGCGTAGGACCCGATCATCCGTAACGGTTCCTGCAGGTCGTGGGACACCGCATAGGCGAAGTTTTCCAATTCGGTGTTGGACCGCGCCAGATCGTCCACCGCATGGCACAGTTCCCGGGTCCGTTCCGCCACCATGGCTTCCTGTTCGGCCTTGGCCTGGGCCAATTGCCGCCAGCCGGCGCGCAGCCAGGTCAAGAAGGCCAAGGTCGCCCCCGCCAGCAGCACGTAGCCCACCCCATGAAGCACGAAGGTTTGTTGCTTTTGCGGGTTGATCTCGGCCAGCACCTGGGCGGCGTCGAAAGTGACGCTGATGCCGCCCCGGACCTCGCCCAATTTGTAATTCTGGTTGGCGTGGCAGTGCAGGCAGGCTTCTTCCACCAGCAGCCGTCCCATATAGCGGTACTGGTCCGCCTGATCCGTGCGGACCCGCTCCAGCACTTCGCTTTTACCCTGCTCGAAGGTGCTGAGCGCCTTGGCTTCCCAAGGATCGGGGGCGTTGCCCGGACGGATGGGCTTCAGGCTGGTCAGACGGAACGACAGCCCACCACGGCGGTCCATCAGTTCCGACACCTGCCGGGTCATGTAGGCGGGATTGATCTTGGTGAACAGCCGACCGGCGATGTCCACGTCCCGCAACGGGTCGACCAGCCATTCGTTGGGCGGCGAGTCCTCGGTCACCGGGGCGTAAAGACCGCCATGGCGGGCATTCCACAGCCGGGTCGTTTCGACCACGGAAAACAACATCCGCGCCCGCGCCGTCGCCACTTCGCGGGCTTGGGAATCCAGCAGGGCCAGATTGTGCCACAACGACAACGCCACCAGGACAGCCCAGGCGGCCAGCGATCCCAATTCCAACGCGTAGCCGGGAAAACGCATGTGTTTCCATCCGCTTGGTGCCGGCCAAACGCGGCCGAACGGAAAGGATAATCCAGCCAAGGCCGAATTACATCCCGCTAAACCGGCCATGTGACCTGATGAAAGGCTGCATACAAATCTCTTTCGTCCTGCGTGGCCAACGGCTACACGTAAGAAGACACAAGCCGTATGAAGATCTCCTTTAAGTGACCACCCGCGCCCCGACCATCGCCTTTTCCGGCATCGACTGCCTGGACATCGACGTCCAGGTCCAGGTATCCAACGGCCTGCCCGCCTTCACCATCGTCGGCCTGCCCGACAAGGCCGTGGGGGAAAGCCGCGAACGGGTGCGCGCCGCCTTCAATGCTTTGGGCCTGTCACTGCCGCCGAAACGAATCACCGTCAACCTGGCGCCGGCTGACCTGCTGAAGGAAGGCAGCCATTTCGATCTGCCCATCGCTTTGGGCCTGTTGGGCGCCATGGGGGTGTTGCCGGCCGACGAGGTGGCGGAATACGTGTCTTTGGGCGAACTGGGCCTGGACGGGTCGCTGGCGGCGGTGTCCGGAGTGCTGCCGGCGGCCATCGCCGCCAACGCGGCGGGCAAGGGGTTGATCTGCCCCGCCGTCCAAGGCCCCGAGGCCGCCTGGGCCGGCGAGGTCGAGGTCCTGGCAGCACCGTCGCTGTTGGCGCTGATCAACCACTTCAAGGGCACCCAGGTGCTGGCCCGGCCCGAGCCACGCCTGGAAAATGATGATCCGGATCACCTTGACCTGAAGGACATCAAGGGCCAGGAAAGCGCCAAACGCGCCCTGGAAGTGGCGGCGGCCGGCGGTCACAACCTGTTGATGATCGGTCCACCCGGATCGGGCAAGTCCATGCTGGCCGCCCGCCTGCCCGGCCTGTTACCGCCCTTGGAAGCCGCCGAGGCGCTGGAAGTCAGCATGATCCATTCGGTGGCCGGACAACTGGCCGAAGGTCGGCTGCTGCGCCGACGCCCGTTCCGCGACCCCCATCATTCCGCCTCCGTGCCGTCCCTGGTGGGCGGCGGGGCGCGGGCCAAGCCGGGGGAAATCTCGCTGGCCCATAACGGCGTGTTGTTCCTGGACGAATTGCCGGAATTTCAGCGCGGTGCCCTGGAAGCCCTGCGCCAACCCTTGGAAACCGGCCGCGCCAGCGTGGCCCGCGCCAACGCCCACGTGGTCTATCCCGCCCGCATCCAGTTGGTGGCGGCGATGAATCCGTGCCGCTGCGGCTATTTGGGTGACGCAGCGCAAGCCTGCGCCAAGGCGCCCAAATGCGGTGCCGAATACCAGAACAAGATTTCCGGCCCCTTGTTCGACCGCATCGACCTGCACGTCGAGGTTCCAGCCGTCAGCCCCGCCGATCTGTCGCTGCCGCCGCCGGCGGAAGGATCGGCCCAGGTGGCCGCCCGTGTCGCCGCCGCCCGTGCCATCCAGGCCGAGCGCGGACGCGGCTTGGGCGTCAGCTGCAACGCGCAATTGGACGGCGAGGCGCTGGAACGTTTGGCCGCCCCCGATGCCGCCGGCCGCGCTTTGCTGACCGAAGCCGCCGAACGCATGCGGCTGTCTGCACGCGGCTATCACCGGGTGTTGCGGGTGGCCCGCACCTTGGCCGATCTGGCCGGGCTGGATGGGATCGGGCGATTGCAGGTGGCGGAAGCGCTGTCCTATCGCCGGGTGGTTCCCGGTCGATCCTGACTTGACCAAAGTCGGGGCAGGACCGACACCAGTGAGATAGAACAGGGCGACCCTGGAGGATTGTCCCGTGAACCGACCCGTCGTCTTTTGGGCTTCGTTGCTGCTGTTGGCGGTGGAACTGGCCCTGTTCGCCTTTGTCGCCTTGCATTTGGATGCCGGGCTGAAGACCGAGATCCGCGACGGCCAGCCCTTTGGCACCTGCCTGGAAAAAGACTTCGAGATCGTCGGTCTGGCTTGGTTGGCCATGACCAGCACCGCCTTTGTCGGCGCCCTGCTGAGCCTGTTCAAAAAATCCAAATGGCTGTGGCTGGCCGCCTTCGTCCTGCCGGTGATCGTCGCCACCACCTTGGCGAAATATCAGGAAGACCGCTTTCCCGCCTGCTGGGAACGCCCGGCCGAAAACGCCAAAAGCTAAATCTTCAGTTCCACCAACACCGGAACGTGGTCCGATGGCTGGTCCCACGACCGTGCCTCGCGCAGCACCTGGACTTCGCCGACCGCGTCGGCCAAGGGCGGCGTCACCCACACGTGGTCCAGGCGGCGGCCACGATCGTTTTTTTGCCAATCGGGCGAACGATAGCTCCACCAGGTGAACAGCTTTTCATCGGGCGGAATCACCTGACGCATGGAATCCACCCAGTTCAGGCTGGCCTGCATGCGGTTCAGCAAATCGACCTCGACCGGGGTATGGCTGACGATCTTCAACAGCTGCTTATGCGACCACACGTCGGTTTCCAACGGTGCGATATTCAGGTCGCCCACCAGGACCAGCTTGTCCTGGGGCGTGTAGGTGGTCGCCAGCCAATCGGTCACCTGACGCAGGAAATCCAGCTTGTGGGCGAATTTGTCATTCTGTTCGGGGTCGGGGATGTCGCCGCCGGCCGGCACGTACAAGCAATGGATTTCCGCCTGATCCAGCCGCGCCAGAATGTGGCGGCGGTCGTCCCGGCCACACCAGGACGGGGTCTGGACGTCGCGCAGCGGGTATTTGGACAAGATGGCGACGCCGTTATAGCCCTTCATGCCGTGAAAGGCGATGTGGGGGAATCCCAAGGAACGGCAGGCATCGGCGGGAAACAGCTCGTCCACCACCTTGATTTCCTGCAGACAGATGACGTCAGGGTTCAACGTCTGGACCACCCGGGCCAACAGGTCGAATCGCAGGCGAACGGAATTGATGTTCCAGGTGACGACACGCACGACGTTTTCCCCTTGCTGGCTTGGTGGCGCGTTTTAACATCATTCCAGCTTGGGACGAAATGGCATTGCCCAAAAGAAGTGGGCGCCCGACCAGGGGGTGTCGGGCGCGCCGGCCGCTGCGCGGCCTATCCTGAAAAGAAGTGGGCGCCCGACCAGGGGGTGTCGGGCGCCCGGGGGGACCACTCCGTCGCGGAGCGTCTCGTGGGGAGGGCAGGGGAAACCATCCCCACCGGCCATGGCCGTTGCGGCATGGCCGCTTAACCCCTTAAGTGGTCAATGGAACGTGCGGTTGTTATGGGACGAGTCGCAATTCAGCCATGCATATGACACATGGCTGTCAGCCGTCGTTCAACTTGGGCCTGGCGAATTTGGGGTCCTTGAACTCGAACAGCGAGCGGTCCAGGGCAAGCCCGTTCTGGCTGTCGTACAGCGACACCGTGGTCAGGTTTCCCTGGGCGTCCAAAACCCGCCATTGCCGCAGCTGGAAGGGTGATTCGGAAAACACCAGGGTCAGCTCGCCCTGGCCGGGATCATCGCTTTCCACCAGCCCGATGTTCAGCACGCCCGGCGCCCGCGTCACCTTGGTCACCGACAGATCCTTGCCGTTCAGCTGCACGTTTTCGCGCACCAGCACACCAGCCGGGGTCGAGTTCAGGGGGATATAGCTGGGTTCGCCCAATTCCCGGTCGTGGACGATCAGGAAAGACCCGTCGGCCACCACCAGCAACGGCGAGGGCGGATCATATTGCAGCCGCATGCGGCCCGGACGCCAGAAATAGGCGGTGCCTTCGGCGATGTTGCCGTTGGGGGCATATTGCTGAAACCGCGCCTTCAAGGTGGTGACGCCGTTCATATAGGTTTCGGCGCGGGCGATATCGGCCTTGTCCTGGTCCGACAGCGGCTTGCGCGGGCCGGCGGCCTGGGCGGCGGGCGCCAAAGCCAGCAACGCCATCAGGGCCAGAACGATGCGACGGTTGAACACGGGTGGAAGTCTCCTTGCAGCCAGTATCATCGGTTTAAGCGACGATGATGGCGGAATTTAGTAATCGTCGCGGGTCTGGCGCACCAAAATCTCGCGCTTGCCCACATGGTTGGGCTTGCCCACCACGCCTTCGGCTTCCATGCGCTCGATCAGACGGGCGGCACGGTTATAGCCGATCTGCAGGTGCCGCTGGATGAAGCTGGTGGAGGCCTTGCCCTCGCGCGCCACCAAGGCCACCGCCTGGTCGTAAAGGTCGTCGCCCGAGCCGCCGCCGCTGGCCCCCGGCGCCCCGAACTCGCCGCCTTCCTCTTCCTCGGTGACCGCTTCCACGTACAGGGGCTCGCCCTGGCTGCGCAGATGCTCGACCACCTTTTCCACTTCCTGGTCGGACACGAAAGGCCCGTGGACGCGGGTGATACGGCCGCCGGCCGCCATGTACAGCATGTCACCCTGGCCCAGCAGCTGTTCGGCGCCCTGCTCGCCCAGGATAGTGCGCGAATCGATCTTGCTGGTGACCTGGAAGGAAATGCGGGTGGGGAAGTTGGCCTTGATGGTGCCGGTGATGACGTCCACCGACGGACGCTGCGTCGCCATGATCAGATGGATGCCGGCGGCACGCGCCATCTGGGCCAGACGTTGCACCGCCGCCTCGATATCCTTGCCGGCCACCAGCATCAGGTCGGCCATTTCGTCAACGATGACCACGATGAAGGGAAGCGCCTTCAGCTCCAGAAGCTGTTCTTCATAGATGGGCTTGCCGGTGTCGGGATCGAAACCGGTCTGCACCGTCCGCGTCAATTGCTCGCCGCGTTCGCGGGCTTCGGCCAGACGCTGGTTGTAGCCGGCGATGTTGCGCACCCCCAGCTGGCTCATGGCGCGATAGCGGTCTTCCATCTCGCGCACCGCCCATTTCAGCGCCACCACCGCCTTGCCCGGCTCGGTGACCACCGGGGCCAGCAAGTGGGGGATGCCGTCATAGACCGACAGTTCCAGCATCTTGGGATCGATCATGATCAGGCGGCATTCTTCCGGCGTCAGCCGATACAGCAGCGACAGGATCATGGTGTTGACCGCCACCGACTTGCCCGAACCGGTGGTGCCGGCGATCAGCAGGTGCGGCATGCGGGCCAGGTCGACCATGACGGGGGCGCCGCCGATATCCTTGCCCAGCACCAAGGTCAGCTTGGCCGCCGCCTTCTCGAAGGCCTCGGACGCCAGCAACTCGCGCAGGAACACCACCTCGCGTCGCGAATTGGGCAACTCGATACCGATGACCGAACGGCCGGGAATGGTGGCGATGCGTACCGACAACGCCGACATGGACCGCGCGATGTCGTCGGCCAGACCGATGACGCGGCTGGTCTTGGTGCCCGGTGCCGGTTCCAACTCGTAAAGGGTCACCACTGGGCCGGGGCGCACCTTCACCACCTTGCCGTTGACGCCAAAATCTTCCAGCACGCTTTCCAAAAGCTTGGCGTTCTGAGCCAGGGAATCCTGGGACAGCATGGCGTGGTTCTGTTCCGGCGGCGGGGTCAGCAGCCCCAAGGGCGGCAGGTCGTAACCCGGCCCCACCGGCCCCCCCAGGTCCAGCGTGCCCTGACGGGCGGCCTTTTCCCGCTTGCCGGCGGTCGGCGGCGGCCGCTTGGGTTCCACCAGGGCGCCATATTGCGGCAGGTGTTCCAGTTCGTCGTCGTCCTGGTCGTCGTCCAGTTGCGGCGGCGGCGGGAAATCCGCGTCGTCCCGGTCGTCGTCGTCCAGAACCTTGGGGGCCGGCCGGGCCAGGGGAGAACGGCCGCTGGTCACCGTCACCGACGGTTCGCGCCGGGCGGAATCGGGATTGCTGCGTAAGGTGCCGGCGGCGCTGCCGGCCGCCTGCAAGGACTTGCGCCCCACCTTGCCCAAACTGGCCCAATCCGAGGGCGACAGCCCCAGGGCGAAGATCGAGGCGAAGAAAGCCACCCCCAAACAGGCGCTGCCCACCACCCACAGCATATGCGGCGGCACGTTGGGCGCCACGAAGGCGGTGACGATGACCTTGCCCAAGGCGCCGCCGGGACCGATGGCCAGGAAAGTCAGGCGCGGCAACGGCAGCGCCGCCAAGGCCACCGACCAGATGACCACCACCACCGGCAAAAGCGCGACCCGCAGACCCCACAGGCGGGGCGGTTCGGCCTTGATCAGGATGCGCAGGCCCCAGGCGGCGGGGATCAACACCGCCAACCAGCACCCCAAACCGAAGAACTGATCCAGCAGGTCGGCGATGGCGGCGCCGAAACGGCCAAGGGCATTGTTCACCGGACTGTCGACGGCGGTATTGAACGAAGGGTCGCGGGGATCGGCGGTCACCAGGGCCGCGCCGATCATCACCGCCACCGAGGTCAAGGCCAAGCCGCCCAGCCGGGCCACCAGCCGACGCAAGGCCGGCACGGTGCCCTTGGGCAGAAAGCTTTGCTTTTGTACCCCCTTTTTGGCCGCGGCCATCATCCCCCCTAAAGCGTCTGCGCCATCAAAGTCAGCGCCCGCTCGGTCGTCTCCAGATCGTGCACCAGGGCGACACGGATGTAACGGTCACCCACATCGCCGCGCGACAGGTACTTGCCGGGCAGAACCCGGATCTTGGCCTTGTTCCACAATTCCAGGGCCGCCTTTTCGCCGTCGCCCACGTCCAGCCACAGGAAAAACCCGCCGGCCGGCCGGGTGAAACCGAAACGGTTACCCAACTTGCGTTCCGCCAGATCCAGCTTGGCGCGGTACAAGTCGCGGTTTTCCCGCACATGGTCCTCGTCACGCCACAAAGCGGCGGCGGCGGCCAGGATGGGCATGGGCGTCGCCGCCCCGCCATAGGACCGCAGACGGGCGAAAGCCGCCATCAACGCGACGTCGCCGGCGACGAAACCCGAGCGCAGGCCGGGAACGCTGGACCGCTTGGACAGCGAATGGAAGACCATGACGTTGTCCATGGCGCCCCCCAGCTGGGCGCAGGCGGTCAGAGCCCCCGCCGGTTCGGCCCGGTCCCAGATTTCCGAATAGCACTCGTCCACGCACAACACGAAGTTCCAGCGCCGCGCCAGTTCGATATTGCGGATCAGCAGGTCCATGTCCGCCACCGAGCCCTGCGGATTGGCCGGCGAACACAGATAAGCCAGCTTGACCCGCGACAGCACGTCATCGGGCAGGGTGGTGAAATCGGGGACCGAGACCGGCCCGTCATGGCCGGGCACGAAATAAGGTTCGGCCCCGGCCATCACCGCGGCGCCCACATAGACCTGATAGAACGGGTTGGGCAACAACACCAAAGGCTTGCCCTGGCCCGGCGTGATCACTGTCTGGGCGATCAGGTACAAAGCCTCGCGGGTGCCGGCCACCGGCAGCACCGCACGGTCCCGGTCCACCATGCCGGCGGGCAGGGTGAAGCGCCGGTTCAGCCATTCGACCACGGCGGCGCGGAAATCGGGGCTGCCGTTGGCGGGCGGATATTTTCCCCAGGTCCCAGCCTGTTCCGCCAGAACCTGGGCCACCAAGGCCGGTGGGCGGTGCTGCGGTTCGCCGATGGACATGACCAGCGAATCAGGGGTGGCGGGTCCGCCCAGCAGGTCGGTCAGCCGCTGGAACGGATAATCGGTCAGTTGGTCGAGCTGTGCATTGAACATGGGCTTTGTTCTAACCCATTCCGTTGTCCACGCCCATGGGGAAATGGCGCCAAGACCACGTGTGATAAAAAGGAAGGGCGCGGCTTTCGCCGCGCCCCCCTTGCCACAACATCCACGGTTTGACTTAGTGGATGGATTCGCCGTGCAGGGACAGGTCCAGACCTTCGCGTTCCTCGTCGGGGGTGACGCGCAGTCCGATGACCATGTCGATGACCTTCAGCAGGATGAAGGA
>MKVK01000007.1 GCA_001898825.1 Magnetospirillum sp. 64-120 | reverse complement strand
AAGCAGGGCTGGGGCATGCCCCAGCCCTGCTTGCCATCACCACCCGTTTCGGGCATCAAAACCACACCGGACTCCACCCATAACTGGAGGAAACTTCGGTCTCAGGTCAGTGGCGATGGCGGGTCGAAGTGCTCGGTTTTTCGCCCGCATCGGCGCGGCTTTCCCTGGCGGGCTGCTTCGAGACGAAGCAGGTCATCTTGGATGCGGACTATGGCTGGACGCATTGCTTCGTCTGCCCGACTAACAGTCGGTTCAGAGGCTTCCATCCGCAGGAACCGCTCGCAAAATTCGATACGCCATAGGATGATCCGTTGCTCTTTCTCCGGTAGATCGCAGAGGAGTGGGGCTGGGCTTTGGAGACGTAGATTTGCTCTCCGGGGATCGTACCAGTCCCGGTGGACAACGAGCGTTCCCCGTTTAATGCGTTCCTCGATCTCGGTATGGTCCATCGAGATGGTTAAGCCGCCATCCTCGCCAAGGTGCTTCAAGACATAGCCAAACTTATTTCTGGAGACCGGCGCGTAATCCGATCCGTCGATCTGAATCCGGTCTGCTGAATCGAACCGATAACTGGGCGCCTCAGTCTCGGGCAGGTGGGCGATTGCTGTGTTCGTCATGGTCGATCCCCTTACTGCCCGGAGACGCGGCGCAAGGACGTGAGGTAACCGATGCGACCGGCGACCGGTTCAAGTCGAGCGTCGTCAACTAGGCAAACCAGGGCGCTGAAGCCGCGAGCACCTAACTTCGAGTGCATGACGACGTCTGCGGCCCGGAAGGAGCCCGCCAGGTTGCCGACGATCGCCCAGACAGTGTCGATATCGCTTTCATTGCGGCACCGGCGGCTGCGCAGAATGAGGCCGGCGTTGTAAATCCGGTCCGGCGTTATGTGTTGGTTGGTCCGCAGGAGATAGGCGTCGGCAAACCGAGGGCCGACCTGTTCGCGGATGCGGTCCAGAGTTTCTTGGATCCCGCTTCGCTCCACCGTTGCTGCCGGCTTTACTGCGATTGCCAGCCGTATCCCATTGGTGGTGATGGCGAGGAAGTCGAAGGTATGCGAGCGTGTCCGCCCATCGGCGGTCGTGTACTTCACCGCAGGGGGTTGATCGATAATTGCTCTGATATCTCGCCGCGCCATCAGCATTTCGGCCAGTCCGCGTTCGAGACGGCTTTCGAAAACCAATTCACGCCCGTTCATTCTGTCAACGAGCGCCCCTCGCACCGATACCCGCCCCCGGAGGGAAGGGCGACGGCTTGCCGATGAGGGACTGGTAGTGCGCCATATGACATCCGCCTCCAGAGATGAGGCCCGCGTTCCAAGGATGTTGTTGCTGGCGTTTCCCATGCAAATCGCCTCCTCGTCGAGGCCGGCGCGGATGTTTAGTAAATGGAACAAAATGGTGCGTTCAGACATGAGTCCTCCTTCTGAATGACAGCATTGTCACTCAGGCCTTGAAAGAGACCCCGCGATCTGGCATGTAGAGAGGGCTAGTAGTTCTCTCATGCAGAGATGGTCGAGATCGTTTGATGCGGTCAAAGACGAGCAAAACAGATAGGCCTCACCGTTACAGCGGTGAGGTTTTTCTGTTTTGGGGCGTCTTGTTAGGTCGAGATTTGTATCATGGCACTTCCCTCCGTACGTATTCAGACAAAGGGGGTATCGGAAGTCGCGTCATGATGTCCAGAACTTTTCATTAAAAAACTTAGTTGTTCTGAATTTTTGAATGATTCGTCATTTTTGTGGGAGCTTTTATTGTTAATCCCTTCTTTCCATTTTATCTATTTCAGCTGTGTGAATTTAATGCATAACTATTATTATTCATTATTATGTTATTATTCATATTTTTTTATTAGATGTTTAATTTTGTGTAAAAATTATTTGTACGTTATTGCGTGGTGTGATCTCGGTCCAACTCCCCTCCGTTCTTTTTTGCATTTTATGTATGTGGCGTTTTTGGCGGCCATAGGCCGCGGAGGACATCACACCGCGCCAGGTGGAGCTGGGAGCTACCCCCACCCGTTGGAAGTCGCTCTTGGCTTTAGGCTGGAACGTTCCGCAACTTATTTGGTCCCTCCGCCGTAGTTCGTGTTTTGCGTCGAATGGCTCTGCAAGCTGCCTTCGCTTCCGAAAGTGAGCGTTGCTGAGGCTGTCGAATAGCCAGAGTCGTTTGCAAAGAGGCCAACAAGGGGAATGGCCGCCTTGGGATCCATGCGAACCTTTGACTGGATATACACAAGGATGCGTTCGCCGTTTGGCATTAATTGGCTGCTGTTTGGCTGCCCGAACTGCGCCACGACATCCTGAACCGTTGCCTTCTTTTGCTTTAACTCTGCGAGGTGATCCTCACTGATGTTTGTGCCAGAGGTGGAGGTGCAGGCCGCGATGGTGAGCGCAATGGCGCAGGCAATAAGTTTCCTCATGATGTCTCCTTTTGGGTGGTGAGTGCATTTTGTTCAATATATCGAGGTGCGCGAACGGGGCAAGGCGGTTGCCATGTGGGAATGGATCTCAGGCAACTGTTCGCAACCAATCTGCGCCGATTGCGCCATGCCAAAGGCTGGTCACAGGACGAGCTTGCCTTGGAGGCTGAGATGAGCCGGAGCTATCTCAGCCAGATCGAGAAGGGAAAGTTCTACGTAAGCCTCAAGGTTCTCGGGAGGCTGGCCGTTGCCTTGCAGGTGGAGCCAGTTGAGTTCCTTCGGCCGCCCTCGTGATCGGCGGAATGTGTCGCCGAGTGCACCAGTGAATCGCCATAACGGTTGGCAAGCAGCGCCTCGGACGAGTGAGTCCTATCTGGCTGAAAAATTGATCGGGTTCCTGTTCGGAATCTATGTCACTCGCAGCCCATGCTCTCTTTGTTGGTCGCTAAGCGAAGCGTGGAGATGTATTCCACGTCAACTATCCCCGTCGCTTAGGCCAACGTAGCTACAGAGACATGTCGATCACACTCCAAACATCAATCTGCCGTTTCCTCGACCATTGCCGGGTGGGAAAACGTTTATCCCCACATACGCTGCGCGCTTATTCCGTAGATCTCGCTGCATTCTCGGCATTTGCTGGTGGTGAGCGCTTCATCGGCACAATTACACGTGACATCCTGCGAGATTTTGCCCGGGCCTTGTTTGATGATGGGGGGCTGAAAGAAACCACGGTCAAACGACGGATGGCCGCTCTGAAGGTAATGTTCCATTGGCTTGAGCGGGACGAGGTAATTGACCTGAGTCCTTTCCATCGGCTGGATCTGACCATTCGTCTTCCCCGTCGCCTCCCTCGTGCACTCACGGCGGATGAAATTCGACGGTTGCTAATTGCAGTAGAAGAGGAAGCTCGGTCAGGGGATCTCCAGGCCATTCTGCTTCACTTTGCCGTCATCACCTTGTTTGCAACCGGGCTACGCGTGGGGGAGCTTACGGCGGTCTGTGTGGGGGATGTTGATGCCTCCGAAGGAACGATCGTGGTTCGTGGAAAGGGAAATCGCGAGCGTAAGGTCTACCTTCCTTCTGGGCACGCTCTGAGGACGCTAGCGGCGTATCTCCGCGCGCGGAAAAAGATGCGCCCTGACCACGACCACTTATTGCTGAAAGGTGATCGCAATCCCGAGACCGCCCAGGGACTTCGCCGAGCATTGGTCGCTCTGGCTGAGCGCGCCTCAATAGAGCGCAGGGTGACGCCTCACATGCTACGACACACCGCTGCGACCCAATTGATTGAGGCCGGCGTTGACATTCGGTTCGTCCAAAAATTGCTGGGTCACGCCAGCATCGCGACAACACAGATCTACACTCAGGTTAGCGACAGCAGCCTGAAGGCGACACTTGAGCGGGCCAACACGGTGGAGCGGATGATGAGGAATTCCAAAGGCCGATAACTGCGAAT
>MKVK01000006.1 GCA_001898825.1 Magnetospirillum sp. 64-120 | reverse complement strand
CGGGTCAAGCCCGGCCATGACGAAAAAATCTTTGGCAAATGAAAAGCCCCATATCCGGCGCTATGCCTGACACGGGGCTTCCCTCAAACACACCTAGTCCCAACGGCTCTGGATCAGCTCCCGCCCTTTTCATTGCCGCGGCAAGGTGAACTTGACGGTGGTGCCGCCATGTTCGTTGTCTTCCAGCCAGATGCGGCCGCCCATGTCTTCGACGATACGCCGGCATTGGGCCAGCCCCATGCCCGCACTGCCATGGCTGGCATCCATGCGCCTGAACAAGGTGAACATGCCCGAACGGTATTGTTCGGGAATGCCGATACCGTTGTCGGCAATGCTGAATTCGGCCATGCCCCCTTCGTCCATGGCGTCGACCGCCGACAGGCTGATCTTCGGCCGTCGTCCGGGGTGACGGAACTTCAAGGCGTTGCCCAAAAGGTTGAGCAGCAGAAGATGCAGACGAGCCCGCTCCCCCACCACTTCACCCAAGGGCGCCATGACCAGCCGGGCGTTGCTTTGGTTGATCTCGTCGGAAAGCGAGCCGATGACGTCGGCGGCGACCCGATCCATCTCGACCGCCTCCATGGGGTGCAGGCTTTGTCCGGCGCGGTGATAGACATTCAGGGCGCGGACCATGTCACGCATCTTCAGGGCGTCAGAGATCATGAAATCCAGATATTGCCGGGTATCTTTGTCCAGGCCGTCCCCCAGCTTGCGTTGCAGCAACTGGGCGAACAGAACCTGACGGCGGGTCGGTTCCTGCAGATCGTGGGCGGTGACCTGACCGAAACGTTCCAATTCGGCGTTGCTGCGGGTCAGTTCGGCGACCATGCCGTCCAGACGGCATTCCTGTTCGCGCAGGCGGGTCAGGTCGTAAAGCGACACCACCCGGCCGTCCACTTGACCTTCGGGACCTCGGATCGACGTGATCCGCACTTCCAGCGGCCGTCTTGACGGATTGCCGGGATCGCCTGCCTCCAGGACGGTTTCGGCATCCCCTGCCGCCAACAGCGGGTTCACCCCCTGTTCATTGGAAGAAAACAGCCCGCCCAAGGTATCGCCGACTTGCATGGGACTGATGGCGGTCAAGGTGAAGAAGGCGGCATTGGCCCGCAACAGCCGATGCTCGCTGTCCAAAAGCGCGATGCCGCCCTGAAAGCTTTCCATGGCGGCGCTCCATTGCTGGGCGGCGCGTTCCAGTTCGGCGGCCATGTCCCGGCGCAGGATGTCGGCGCGTACCCGGTTGACGATGTCCATGGCCATGGTCGACAGCTCGACCAGAATGTCCACGTCGTCCTGGTCATAGTCCTCGGCCTTGTTGCCGACACCGATGACGGCGCCGAACCCGCCTTCGCCGGGAACCGGCACCGACACCAGACGGGTGACCGGGGCGTGACCTTGCGGCAGACCGCACTTGCCCTCGGCGGCATCGTAGTCGTTGCAGATCACCGCCCGCCCCTGGCGCAGGCATTCGGCCCAAATCCCGGCCCGGGTCACCGGATAATGCTGACCTTTGCCTTCGGCCGTGCACATGTTCCGCAAGGTGTTGGTGGACCAGGCCTGCAGGCGCAGGCTGGTCTGGTCGGGATCAACGAAGTGGAAAAAACCGATATTGCTGGCGGTCAACCGTTCGGCGGTGTCCAGCACTTCGCTCAGAAGTTGGTCGATGTCGTTGTCGCGGGAAATTTCCGCCAGTTTCAGCCGGGCCCGCAACAGCAGTTCGGCCCGGCGGCGACGGCGCAGATCGCGCAGATAGACGAAGAAGCGGCCGCCATCCAGGTCGGAATACAGCACGCTGACTTCCACGTCCCAAAGCGAACCATCCTTGCGACGGTGCCGCGCCTCGAAGGTTTCAGCCCCCTGCAGCAACAGCCGTTGGATGCGGATGTCCACGTCCTCGCTTTGCTCGTCCGCTTCCAGTTGCGAAATGTGCATGCCGCGCAATTCCGCCAGACCATAGCCCGACATCCGCGAATAGGCGCTGTTGACGTCCAGGATAAGACCGTCGCGGCTGACCTGCCAAAAGCCGTCCACTGCCGCTTCCACCGACGCCCGGTACAAGGCTTCCCGTTGACGCAGTTGACGCTCGGCCACATGGCGCGCGGTCAGGTCGCGCAGCCAGCCGACAGCGTAATCCTGGCCCTGGTGATGGACCCGGCTGACCGAGATTTCCACTGGAATCACCGTTCCGTCGGCCCGGTGCATGCCGGTTTCCAGCACCATGGGGGCACCCGTCCCGCACAGCCGCCACATTTCCTGCAGCCCGCCGCCGCCCAGGTCCGGGCAATAGGTGACGAAGGAAGACGCCATGACGGCGTCACGGGATGTCGCCAGGAACTGACACATGGCGTCGTTCACGTAGACGAAGGAAAACCCCGTCGCCGGATCCAGGCAGTAAAGCGGGTCGCGGCTGCGGTTGACCAGGGCGCCCAGGAACTCGACCTGACTGCGCAATTGCGTCTGTTCGGTGATGTCGCGGCTGACGCCCACCAAGCCCGCCAACTTGCCGTCGGCGGTGATCAGCGGCATTTTCTGGGTATCGTAAAGCCGCCGTGACCCGTCGGGGAACTCAAGCCATTCGTCGTTGCGGCGCGGCGCCATGGTACGCAGCATGGCCTGATCGTTGTCGCGGAAGAACTGCGCCAGTTCGGGCGTAAAAAAATCGAAATCGCTGTGCCCCAGCAACTGGCTTTCGGAATGCCCCATGAGCTCGGCGAAGGGCGGGTTGCAGCCCAGATAGCGGAAATCGTTGTCCTTGATGAACACCAGGTCGGCGATGCTGTCCATGATCGCCCGCAACCGGGCCCGTTCCTGGGCCAGGGCGTCCAGGTTGGCACGTTCGTCGGTGACGTCGCGGGCCACCGCGTGGATCATGCCGTCGCCGTCGGGCGGCGACGACCGCCAGGACAGATGGCGATAAATGCCGCCACGGCCGCGGTAACGGTTGGTGAAACCGCTGACGCCCATGCCTTGGCCGACTTTGTGGAACTGTTCTTGCGTCGCCGGGATGTCATCGGGATGGACGAAGTCCATGAAGTGCCGGCTCATCAATTCCGACAAGGGAATCCCCAGGAAATCCTGCCACGACCGCGACAGATGCACGAATCGGCCCGAGGATTCGACGATGCACAGCAAATCCTGGCTGAGTTCGAAGAAACGCTCGGCGGCTTCGGACCACGGCGACATGGATTTCAACTGCGAACAGGTAGAGACCGGGGTTCCATTGGTCAACGTCTCGCCTCGCTGCAAGCACTACACTTCCATTGCGCACTATAGGCCTTCAGGGCCATTCCAAATAGCCGCCTAAACGGCAGAATCCCTTGCAACTTAAGGCGCAGCAAAGCAAAACGCCGCCCCCTTGCAGGGACGGCGTCCTGATGTTTCGTACCGCAAGGGTCACCCCAAGGCGGAGACGATTTCCTCGGTGACCTTCTTCGCGTCGCCGAACAGCATCATGGTGTTGGGACGGAAGAACAGTTCGTTGTCGACGCCGGCGTAACCGGACGCCATCGACCGCTTGATGAACAGCACCGTCTTGGCCTTTTCCACGTCCAGGATGGGCATGCCATAGATGGGGCTGGCGGTGTCGGTCTTGGCCGCCGGGTTGGTGACGTCGTTGGCGCCGATGACGAAGGCCACGTCGGCGGTGCCGAATTCGTGGTTGATCTCTTCCAACTCGAAGACTTCGTCATAGGGCACGTTGGCTTCGGCCAGCAGCACGTTCATGTGACCGGGCATGCGGCCGGCGACGGGATGGATGGCGTAACGCACGTCCACGCCTTCGGCCTTCAGCAGGTCGCACATTTCACGCAACGCATGCTGGGCCTGCGCCACCGCCATGCCGTAACCGGGAACGATGATGACCTTGGACGAGTTCTTCATGATGAAGGCCGCGTCGTCGGCCGAACCGGCCTTGACCGCCTTGTCGCCACCAGCCCCGCCACCACCGGCCGGACCGGCGACTTCACCGCCGAAACCGCCCAGGATGACGTTGAAGATCGAGC
This sequence comes from Magnetospirillum sp. 64-120, assembly GCA_001898825.1. Taxonomy (GTDB): domain Bacteria; phylum Pseudomonadota; class Alphaproteobacteria; order Rhodospirillales; family Magnetospirillaceae; genus Magnetospirillum. The sequence goes on along the minus strand of MKVK01000006.1, from coordinate 19,648 downwards.
GGTTCATGCCCTTGCACATGATGTAGGACAGGATGGCGCCCGACGAGCCCACCAGGGCGCCGACGATGATCAGCAGCGGGTTGCCCAGGGTGAAGCCGATACCGGCCGCCGCCCAGCCCGAATAGGAATTCAGCATCGAGACGACGACGGGCATGTCGGCGCCGCCGATGGGCAGGATCAACAGGAAGCCCAAGGCCAGGGCGATCAGGGTGATCAGCACGAACAGCGGAACCGAACCGCCCGAGACCGAGAAGATGGCGATCAGCACCACCATGGCCAGCCCCAAGGCCGCGTTCAGCGGGTGCTGCATGGGGAATTGCAGCGGCTTGCCGCTGACCAGACCCTGCAACTTGCCGAACGCCACCAGGGACCCGGTGAAGGTGATGGCGCCGATGGCCACGCCCAGGCTCATCTCGATCAACGAGCCCATCTTGATGCCGCCCTGAGGGGCGACGATGCCGAAGGCGTCAGGCGCCGACAGCGCCGCACCGGCGACGAACACGGCGGCCAGACCGACCAGCGAGTGGAACGCCGCCACCAATTGCGGCAACGCCGTCATCTCGATCTTCTTGGCGACGATGGTGCCGATGGCGCCACCGATCAGGATGCCCAGCGGGATCAGGACATAGGACGTGTCCGGAGTAAGCACGGTGGTGATGATGGCGATGGCCATGCCGACCATGCCCCAGGTGTTCCCCCCGCGCGAGGTTTCCGGGCTGGAAAGGCCGCGCAACGCCATGATCATACACACGGCGGCGACCAGATACGCGAATTGCGTCAAGCTTGCAGACACGGTCGCCCCCTTACTTCTGCTTCTTCTTGAACATGGACAACATCCGCTGGGTGACGATGAAGCCACCGAAGATGTTGACCGACGCCAGGATGACCGCCAGGAAACCCAGGACCTTGGCGGCGACGCCGTCGGTCGAGGTGGCGATCAGGGCGCCGACGATGATCACCGACGACACCGCGTTGGTGACCGCCATCAGCGGCGAATGCAGGGCCGGCGTCACCCGCCAGACCACGTAATAGCCGACGAAGCAGGCCAGCACGAAAATGGTCAGCAGGCTGATGAAGGCCGTGCCATGGTCACCGGTGGCCACCGACAGCTGGGTGGCCTGCTGGGCCAAGGTCGCCGCCTTGGCGGCCATGGCCTGGGCGTCGGTGGCGAGCTTGGTCGCGCCCTCGACAATATCTTTCGGATCCATTGTGCGGTTCCTCCTTAGCCGACCAGGGCCGGGTGCACGACTTGGCCGTCGCGGGCGACGCAGGCGCCCTTCAGGATCTCGTCGTCCCAGTTGAAGGCCAGGGTCTTGGTTTCCTTGTCCACCAGCGGGCTGATGAAGTTCAGCAGGTTCTTGGCGTAAAGCGCCGAGGCGTCGACGGCCAGACGGGCCGGCACGTTGCCGTGGCCCACCAGGGTGACACCGTGCTTTTCGACAACCTTGTCCATTTCCGACAACGGGCAGTTGCCGCCCATTTCCACCGCCAGGTCGACGATGACCGAGCCGGGGCGCATGGCTTTCACCATGTCCTCGGTGATCAGCACCGGGGCCGGCTTGCCGGGGATCAGGGCGGTGCAGATGGCGATGTCGGTCTTGGCCAGGGTCTCGGCGATCTTGGCCGCCTGCTTGGCCTTGTATTCCTCGCTCATTTCCTTGGCGTAGCCGCCCTTGGTCTCGGCATCCGACGAATCGGCGTCCACTTCCACGAACTTGCCGCCCAGGGACTGCACCTGTTCCTTGACTGCCGGACGCACATCGAAGGCATAGACCACGCCGCCCAGACGCTTGGCGGTGGCGATGGCCTGCAGACCGGCGACGCCGGCGCCCAGGATCAGGAAACGGGCCGGCGCCACGGTACCGGCGGCGGTCATCATCATGGGAACGGCGCGCTTGAATTCATGCACGCCGTCCAGCACCGCCTTGTAGCCGGCCAGATTGGCCTGGGACGACAAGATGTCCATGCTTTGGGCGCGGGTGATGCGCGGCACCAGTTCCATGGCAAACGCGGTGACCTTCTTGGCCGCCAGCTTTTCCACCATGTCCTTGTTGGTCAGCGCCGACAGCGCCGAAATCAGCACCGAACCTTCCTGCAAAAGGTCGATTTCGCTATCGGTGGGACGGGCCACCTTCAGCACCACGTCGGCCTTGAAAGCCTCGGCGGCGTCGGCGGCGATCTTCGCCCCGGCATCGATGTAGACCTGATCGGCGATGGAAGCGCCGCTTCCAGCCCCCGCTTCGACCTGCACTTCGAAGCCCATCTGGACGTACTTCTTCACCGTATCGGGCGAGGCGGCGACGCGGGTTTCCCCGTCACGACGCTCCTTCGGTATGGCGATCTTCATTGTCATTCCCCTGCTCAAGAGACGGGCCGCTCTATATTAGAAAAACAGGATGCACGGCAGACGCCGTGATGCCAAGGAGTTTTGAGAAATATTACACCTGAAAACGCCCCTGGTCCTGTTTTTTTATTGCGCTGCATCAGAGGAGTCTGAACTAAGATTCCTCCGTACCGCTTTTGTGCGACGCACCATGGATGATTGCCTACACGACAATTCCCCCCCTGGCGAGCCCCTGTTGCCCCATTATGACCTCTGAGTAGCCGGGGCGGGCAGACACCTCCCGCCCATGCGGGTGGGATGTGAACCGCCAATTGCTGGGCTATGCTGTCCACACGCCGCCAGGGTAACGCAAGCCGGCCGGCAAAGGCATGACAATCGGCGGATGACAGCCATGAACCGCAGACAAAAAGCAAGATTTCACGCGGCCATGGCGGGAACGGTGGTGCTGCTGGCCGCCATCCTGGCGCTGCTGACGCTGCCGCAATGGCGCCAGCGCCTGGACAACCTGGCCTTCGACACCCTGCAGACCCTGTGGCCGCGCCCCTATTTGCCGGTGCCGGTCCGCATCGTCGACATCGACGAGGAAAGCCTGGCCCGGTTGGGGCAATGGCCGTGGCCCCGTCACCTGATGGCCGAACTGGTGGCCCGCTTGCGCGACATGGGCGCCGCCTCGGTGGCGCTGGACGTCATCCTGGCCGAGCCCGACCGCACGGCGCCGACCCGGGTCTCGGCCGATTGGAACCTGTCCGCCGCCACCCGCCAGGCCCTGGCCGCCCTGCCCGACCCCGATCAGGTGCTGGCCGACACCATCGCCGGCGGCTGGGTGGTCACCGCCTTCGCCGCCAGCCACCAGCCAAGCCCCCAAGCCCTGGAAGCCAAGGCCCGTTTCGTGCAATCGGGACCGTCGCCGCTGCTCGCCCTGCCCGACCTGGGCCATGCGGTCCCCTCGCTGCCCGCCCTGCAGCAGGCGGCGGCGGGCAACGGTGCGGTGGCCTTCACCGCCGACGGCGACGGCATCATCCGCCGGGTGCCGTTGCTGGTGCGCGTCGACGACCAGATGCAGCCGTCCCTGTCGCTGGAAGCCCTGCGCGTGGCGTTGGGCAAGAAGAACGTGCTGATCAAGACCGCCGAAACCGGCGCCGTCACCGAAATCGCCATCGGCACCTTGCGGGTGCCGGTGGACGCCCAAGGGGCGGCGCGGCTTTATTACACCGCCCCCCGCCCCGACCGTTTCGTCCCCGCCTGGAAAATCCTGGACGGCAGTGCCGCCAAGGACGGCATCGCCGGCCATGTGGTGTTCGTCGGCGCCTCGGCCAAGGGATTGCTGGACGTCCGCCTGACCCCTGGCGGCGACATCGTCCCCGGCGTGGTGATGCACGCCGAAGCCGCCGAAAGCATGCAACTGGGCAGCCTGCTGCAGCGTCCCGACTGGGCCGAAGGCATCGAGACCCTGTTGGCCCTGGCCGCCGGACTGGTGCTGGTGGCCGCCGCCGCCGGCATGCCGCCCTTGGCCGCAGGCAGCGTGGTGCTGGCCACCTTGGTGGTGCTGGCCACCTGCTCGGTCCTGTTGTTCCTGGAAGGCCGACTGCTGACCGACCCGTTGCCGGCCATGGCCAGCGCCCTGATCGGCTTTTCCGTCACCGCGCTGATCCGCCATCGCCAGGACCAGTCGGAACGCGCCTTCATCAAGGGGGCCTTCGCCCGCTATATCTCGCCCAATCTGGTCAGCCACTTGATCGACAACCCGGATTCCCTGGCGGTGGGCGGCCAACGGCGGGAATGTTCCTTTGTCATGACCGATCTGGCGGGGTTCACCAGTCTGGTGGAAAAATCCGACCCGGCCACCCTGATCGAAGTGCTGAACGGCTATATCGACGGCATGGTCCGGGTGGCTTTTCGCCATCAGGGCACCTTGGACCGCATCGTCGGCGACGCGGTGGCGGTGATGTTCTCGGCCCCGGTCGAACAGCCCGACCACGCCGCCCGCGCCGTCGCCTGCGCGCTGGACATGGACCGCTTCAGCCAGGATTACATCGCCAAGATGCGTGAAAAAGGCCATGCGCTGGGCCTGACCCGCATCGGCGTCAACACTGGAACGGTGACCATCGGCAATATCGGCGGCGGCAGCATTTCCGACTATCGCGCCTTGGGCGACGCGGTCAACGCCGCCGCCCGGCTGGAAACGGTGAACCGTCACCTGGGCACCCGCATCTGCGTCGCCGCCAGCACCGTTGCCGGCTGTCCTGACTTTCATGGCCGTCCGGTGGGCGAATTGGTGCTGAAAGGCAAGACCGAGGCGATCTTGACCTATGAGCCCCTGCCCCCGGACGACGAACGCCCGGCTTATCTGGCGGCTTACGAAAAAATGGCCGCCGGAAACCCGGCGGCCATTGAGGACTTCGCGGCCTTGGCCCCCACCGACCCGCTGGCCGCCTTCCATCTGAAGCGGTTGCAGGCCGGGGAAAGCGGAACCCGGGTGGTCTTAAGCGAGAAGTAACGGCGCCTAACGCACCGTCACTTCCACCCGGCGGTTGCGCGGATCGGCCTTGCCCGGAGCTTCGGGGACCAGCGGGTTGCTTTTGCCGTGGCTGGTCACCTCGATCATCCGTGGCTCGATGCCGAGCGCGGTGACCATGGACTTGACCTCGTTGGCCCGCTTCAGCCCCAGGTCGTAATTGTACTTGGCATCGCCCAGGCCGTCGGTGTGACCGATGATGGACAGATCGGGGGCCGGACGCGCCTTGACCTCGTCCAGGACCGACGGCAGCAACGCCTTGGATTCCGGCGTCAATTCCGTGGACTGGAACTGGAAATACAGCATGAACGACTTGGGCATGCTGGGCTGCGAGTCGATGGCGCGGCCGAAACGGTCGCGCAGGTCCTTTTCGGTGACGGCGAAGACCTCGACCGGCTTGGCATCGGCACGGTCGGCCCCGGTGCCCGAACCGGGCTTGTCCACCAGCTGGGTACCGGCCTGGTTGGTGAAGGTCACGGCGCTGCCGGGACGGTCGGGCTGGTCCAGCAGGACCACATAGGCCGCCGGACGGGAACACCCGGCCAGAACGGCAAGGGCCACCACCAGGGCGGCATGACGCAGCTTGATCATTCTTCCACGCTGACCACGAAGCGGGTGCCGCGCACGCCGACGGTTCCCGACTTGGTCACCACCGACACCTTTTCCGGCGCCAGCTTGGCGATGGTCCCCGACGTCATCATCATGGTGCCGCGCGCCACCGAGGTCACCAGCTTCATGCGGTCGGACGCCGGTTCGAAGTCGAACTCGTCCAGACCCATGGTGGTCTTCGGCCCGACCGACAGCGTGGTGTTGTCGCGCAGCGTCAAACCCACCGAGCCGTCGGCACCGGTGACGATGGAATCGTTTTGTTCCAGGTCCAGGCCGGGGGTGGCGGCCAGTTTCTGCGGCCCGCGCAGCACGCTGGCGTCGCCCGACGCGTTCTTGATGGTGCCCACCGGACCGGCCCAGGCCGGAACGGCAACCAGCAGGACGGCAAGCGCCCCCCCAATACGCCAAACCATGTGCATATCCTTTTCAGGTCAAGCCCAAGCCCCTCGCCAACCCGTGGGCGCGTGCCTATCATGGTGCCCGCAATCTGGGGAGGAGTCCATGAACGAAAAGGTGCCCTTGCTGCCCGGCACGCTGTTCGATCGTTATCGCGTGCAGTCCAGCACCGGCGACGCAGGCTTCGTCCGCGCCGTCTGTCACGACACCAAGGCCAACCGCATGGTGTCGGTGGTCGGCGTGGAAAAGTCGCTGCTGGACCACCCCGGTACCGGCTATACCCTGGCCCTGTTGCAAGCCGACGTCCAGCAGGCGCGCGCCTCGACCCATCCCAGCGTGCTTCAGGCGGAAGAGATGCTGCAGGACGACAAGCGCATCTATGTGGTGTCGGAAGTCTCCGAAGGCCTGTCGCTCAGCCGCCTGCCCAAGCGGGTCGCCAACATTTCCACGACCTTCGCCGCCGGGGCCATGGTGCGCCTGCTGTCGCTGATCGAACTGAGCCAGCGTATCGGCCAAAGCGGTCTGTGCCTGTCGCCGTCGGAAGCCTATTTGTCGCCCAAGGGGGTGATCAAGGTCGAGAACTTCGCCACCGCCCGGCTGATGCATGTGGCCCGCGCCATCCACAACAACAACGGGGCCGGCTCGCTGTTGGGGTCGTTCGGCGCCTTCCGCGAAGCGGCGCTGTGCCGCGCCGACGACGCCGAACGCGCCGCCGTGATGATCGAGACCCTAGCCGAATTGCCGGAAACCGACGACCTGCGCCCCATGGCCCAGCGAATCGCCGGCAACCTGCGCAATTCGTCGAGCCAGGACAATTCCATCGCCGACGCCGTCGAACAATTGCGCGGCGTCCAAAACAGCATGGCCGGCAAGCGTCCGCTGGAAGCCACCACCACCGCCAACCATGCCCGCCGCACCTTGCGGCCGGGCGAATACCTGTTCCACCAGGGCGACGCCAGCAACGGCGAATGCTATGTCCTGGACGACGGTCTGGTGCAGATTTCCAAATGCACCAATGACGGCCGCGAACTGTTCCTGGACCTGTCCAAGCCCGGCGACATCATCGGCGAGATGGCGGTTCTGGACGACCGGCCGCGCATGGCCTCGGCCATGGTGCTGGAACCGTCGGAAGTGGTGATCATCAAGGGCGCCGACTTCTTGGCGCGGCTGGAAAAAAGCGACATCATCGCCGTCAAGCTGCTGGAAGTGATGGCATCGCGCATCCGCTACCAATCCAGTGAAATCGCCCGGCTGAAGGAAATGTTGGGGGCGAAGGCCTAGCCCGGGGAAAAGTCCCTCGGCTTCGCCTCGGTGTACTTTTCCCCGAACGCATCATTACATCTGTTCCAACTCGTCGATGAAGCCGACCACCACGTCCAGGCCCTTGCGCCAGAACGCCGGGTCGGACGCATCCAGGCCAAAGGGGGCCAGCAATTCCTGGTGCCGCTTGGTGCCGCCGGCCCGCAGCATGTCCAGGTACTTGTCGGCGAATTGCGGCGCGCCGCCCTGATAGACCGAGTACAGCGAGTTGACCAGACAGTCGCCGAAGGCATAGGCGTAGACATAGAACGGCGTGTGGACGAAATGCGGGATATAGGTCCAGAACGCCTTGTAGCCGTCGTCGAACCGCAGCGACGGGCCCAGGCTTTCGGTCTGCACGCTCATCCACAATTCGCCCAGGCGTTCCGGCGACAGTTCGCCGCGCCGGCGTTCGTCATGGACCAGGCATTCGAACTGATAGAACGCCACCTGACGCACCACCGTGTTCAGCATGTCTTCCACCTTGCCGGCCAGCATGGCCTTGCGCCGCGCCGGGTCGGTCTGGGCCTTCAGCATGGCCTGGAAGGTCAGCATCTCGCCGAACACCGAGGCGGTTTCCGCCAGGGTCAAGGGCGTGTCGGCCATCAGCCCGCCCTGCTTGGCCGCCAACACCTGATGCACGCCGTGGCCCAGTTCGTGGGCCAAAGTCATGATGTCGCGCACCTTGCCCTGGTAGTTGACCAGCAGATAGGGATGCGCCGTGGTCACCGTGGGATGGGCGAAGGCGCCGGGCGACTTGCCGGGACGCACGGGGGCGTCGATCCAGTTGCCGTCGAAGAAACGGCTTCCCACCTTGGCCATGTCGGGGCTGAATTCGGCATAGGCGCCCAGCACGGTGTCGCGAGCCTGTTCCCAGGAATAGACCTGATCGGGGACGTTGGGCAACGGCGCGTTGCGGTCCCAGTAATCCAGCTTGTCGACGCCGAACCACTTGGCCTTCAGCGCGTAATAGCGGTGCGACAACTGGCCGTAGCAGCCCTTGACCGCCGCCGCCAGGGCGTCGACCACCTCGTCTTCCACCTGGTTGGACAGGTTGCGGTATGATTGCGGGCGGGCGTATTTGCGCCACTTGTCCTCGATTTCCTTGTCTTTCACCAAGGTGTTGGTGATCAGGGCGAAAAGGGGCGCGTTCTCGGTCAGCACCTGGCCCAGGGAAAGCGCGGCTTCCTTGCGCTTGGCCTGATCGGGGTCGCTCATCTGGTGCAGCGCTTCGGCCGAGGTCACCATCTGGCCGCCGATGGGAAAGCGCAGCCGCGCCATGGACTCGTCGAACAGACGGTTCCAGGCGGAACGCCCGGCCACCGACTTGTCGTGCAGCAGGCGCTCGACCTCGTCGGACAATTGGTGCGGGCGGAAGACGCGCACGTCACGCAGCCACGGGCCGTAATGGGCGGCCTTGGCGGACTTCAGCTTGTCTTCCAGCACCGGATCTTCCAGACGGTTGATTTCCAGGGTGAAGAACAAGGTGTGCGACGAGATGTCGGTGACGCGTTCGTGGATGCCCTGGTGGAAACGGCCGCGGTCGGAATCGGTCTGGTCGCCGGCATAGTACAGCTGGGCGTAGGACATGGCCCGGTACATGATCTCGCCGATGCGTTCGTATTCGGCGATGGCGGCGCCGAAATCGTCGCCGGAAATCTCGGCCAGCTTGCCGTCATAGGCCAGGGAAAAGGCCTTGGCCGCCGCTTCCGCCTTATCCAAATCGGCCGCCAGTTCCACGGAATCGGGCCCCGGATAAAGGTCGCTGAGGTCCCATTCGGGAAGATTGCCCAGTTCGGCGGCGGCGTTCTTGGTGCTCATTGGGTGACTCCTGTCCCACGAAACGGTATGGGTAGACTTAACGTGCCCCTATAAGATGGCGCGATTTGGCCGGGATCAAGAGCCAAAGGGAGATGACATGTCCGCCGATTGCGCCACCATCGCGTCCATACCCGCGCTTTTCCTGGACCAGACAAGACGACTGGGGCCGCGCCCGCTGTTGGGCGCCAAGACCGGCGGCAACTGGCAGTGGCTGAGCTGGACCCAGACCGAGGAACACGTCCTGCGTCTGGCCGGCGGCTTGGCGCGCTTGGGCTTGACGGCAGGCGACCGGGTGATGCTGGTCTCGGAAAACCGCCCCGAATGGGCCATCGCCGACCTGGGAATCATGATGGCGGGCGGCATCACCGTGCCGGCCTATGTGACCAACACGGTTTCCGACCATCTGCACGTGCTGGAAAACGCCCAGGCCCGCTTCGTCATCGCGTCAACCCTGGAGCTGACGCAACGCCTGTTGCAGGCCGCCGCCCGCGCCAGCACGCCCCCCACCCTGATCTGCCTGGAAATGCCCAGCCTGTCGCAAGCGCCGGGTTTTGACGTGGTGGCCTGGGATCAGGTCCTGACCATGGGGGTCGGCACCGAGGACGACATGCGGGCCCGCGCCGCCCAGCTGCAGCGCGGCGACGTCGCCTGCGTCATCCACACCTCGGGCACCGGGGGGGCGCCGCGCGGCGTCACCCTGTCCCATGGCGCCCTGCTGGCCGATTGCGTCGGCGCCCAGGCCCTGCTGGCGCCCTTAGGGCTGGACGACAACGTCTTCCTGTCCTTCCTGCCCTTGTCCCATTCCTATGAACACACGGTGGGCCTGATCTTCCCGCTGTCCATCGGCGCCAGCATCGCCTATGCCGAGGGACTGGACCAGTTGGCCGCCAACATGGCCGAAATCCAGCCCACCATCATGACCGCCGTGCCGCGCCTGTACGAGACCATGCGCGGCCGCATCCTGGGGGCTTTGCGGCGCCAGGGCGGCATCAAGGAAAAGCTGTTCATGACGGCGCTGGGCCTGGGCACCCGCCAATTGCGCGGCCAGCCCCTGTCGCCCTGGCAACGCCTTGTCAACCTGACCCTTGACATCTTGGTGCGCCGCAAGGTTTCCGCCCGTTTCGGCGGTCGGCTGAAGGCTTTGGTGTCGGGCGGCGCCCCCCTGGCCTTCGAGGTCGGCAGCTTCTTCGCCGCGCTTGGCATCCGCATCCTGCAGGGCTATGGCCAGACCGAGGCCGGGCCGGCCATATCGTGCTCGCCGCCGGGCAAGATCAAGCTGGACACCGTCGGCCCGCCCTTGGCCGGCATCAGCGTCCGCATCGCCGAGGACGGCGAGATCCTGGTCAAGGGCGAGGTGCTGATGCAGGGCTATTGGCGCGATCCCAACGCCACCGCCCAGGCCATCGATGCCGAAGGCTGGCTGCATACCGGCGATATCGGCGAGATGGACCAGGACGGCTATATCCGCATCACCGACAGGAAGCGCGACATCATTGTCAACTCGGGCGGTGACAACATCTCGCCACAACGGGTGGAAAGCCTGCTGACCCTGCAGCCGGAAATCGCCCAGGCCATGGTCCATGGCGACCAGCGCCCGCATCTGGTGGCGCTGGTCGTCGCCGCCGAGGATTGTGGCGCCGCCGACGTGGCCCGCGCCGTCGAGCGCGTCAACAACCAGTTGTCCACCATCGAGAAGATCCGCCGCCATCAGGTGGTCGCCGAACCTTTCACCACCGACAACCTGATGTTGACGCCGACCATGAAGATCCGCCGCCACGTCATCCGCCAGCGTTATGGCGAGGTGCTGGAAGGGATGTATCGCTGACGTCACCCGCAAGTTGACGCCCGCAACCATGCTCACGCATCACTTCAAGAGACTCATCACTTTGCTATAACGCATTGATAAGTCTTATTTTGCTGCACGGTTTTCGCGCAACAAAAACGCCGCCCCCGAAAAGAGAGCGGCGTCAACATTGACTGACGTGAAACCCGGATCACACGCCGTGATAGGCCTTGAACCAGTCGATGAACTTGGGCACGCCCACACTGATCGGCGTGGTCGGCGCGAAACCGACATCACGCTGGATGGCGCTGATGTCGGCATAGGTTTCCTTGACGTCGCCCGGCTGCATGGGGCGGAAGTCGTATTCGGCCTTGCGGCCCAGGCAATCCTCGATCAGGCCGATGAAGTCCATCAGCTTTTCCGAGTTGTTGTTGCCGATGTTGTAAAGCCGGTAGGGCGGCGCCACTCCGTCGTCACCGGGCGGGTTGTCCAGCACGCCGACCACGCCCGAGACGATGTCGTCAATGAAGGTGAAGTCGCGACGCATGTCGCCGTTGTTGAACACGGTGATCGGCTTGCCGGCCAGGATGGCCTGGGCGAACAGATAGGCCGCCATGTCCGGGCGCCCCCACGGGCCGTAGACGGTGAAGAACCGCAGGCCGGTCGTGGGAATGCGGTACAGGTGGGAATAGGAATGGCTGATCAGCTCGCCGGCGCGCTTGGTGGCGGCATAAAGCGAGATGGGATGATCCACCCGGTCTTCCACCGAGAACGGCAGCTTGGTGTTGGCCCCATAGACCGAGGACGAGCTGGCATAGACGAAATGCCGGCAATTGGGGTTGGCGCGGGCCAGTTCCAGCATGACCAGATGCCCCTCGACATTCGAGTGGGTGTAGTCGTGCGGCGCGGTCAGCGAGTGACGCACCCCGGCCTGGGCCGCCAGGTTGATGTAGGACGTCACCTCGGGATGGGCCTGGGCCACCACCGCCATGGCGGTACGGTCGGCGATGTCGGCCTGCAGGAAGGTGAAGTTGGGATTTTCGCCCAGCGTCGCCAGACGCTTGGCCTTCAGCGCCGGGTCGTAATAGGCGTTCAGGCTGTCAACGCCCACCACCTTGGTCCCACGGGCCAGCAGACGCTGCGCCGTATGAAAGCCGATGAAGCCGGCGGCACCGGTCAAAAGCACGCTCATCAGATCAATCCCAATTCTACAGGCAAACCGATTTCTCGGGCTGACTTCGTATAGCCTGCCTGGGCGTGGAAATCACCCCCCCTTTTTCATTAAAACCCCGCAACTTTCTTACAAGAAGCCATCAGGCTGATTGAATTTGTTGCGTTTTTATCTCTCCCCCTTGCCCCCGCGCACAGGCTTCCCACCTGCCAACCAGGGAGGTGCGCCATGTCGATCACGTCCAAGATCACCCTGGAAGACAAATACACCGCGCCAAGCGGGCAGGTTTTCCTTTCCGGCGTCCAGGCGCTGGTCCGTCTGCCGATGATTCAGCGCGACCGCGACCGCGCCAACGGCCTGAACACCGCGGGCTTCATCTCGGGCTATCGCGGCTCGCCGCTTTCCGGCCTGGACAAGGAATTGTGGCACGCCCAAAAGCACCTGGAAGCCCACGACATCCGCTTCCAGCCCGGCCTGAACGAGGATTTGGCCGCCACCGCCATCTGGGGCAGCCAGCAGGCCGGGCTATCGGGCGAGGCCACGGTGGACGGCGTCTTCGCCTATTGGTACGGCAAGGGACCGGGGCTGGATCGCGCCACCGACGCCTTCAAGCACGCCAATTCCGCCGGCACCGCCCGCCATGGCGGCGTGCTGGTTCTGGCCGGCGACGACCACGGGGCGCGGTCTTCCACCATGGCGCACCAATCCGAACAATTGTTCATGGCCATGAACATGCCGGTGCTGAACCCGGCGGGTTTACAGGAATTGCTGGATTACGGCCTGATGGGCTGGGCGCTGTCGCGTTATTCCGGCCTGTGGGTGGGGCTGAAGGCAATCACGGAAACGGTGGAAAGTTCGGCCAGCATCGACATTTCGCCGTGGCGCGTCCTGCCCTTGTTGCCCAAGGATTTCACCCTGCCCCCGGACGGACTGTCCATCCGCTGGCCCGACAAGTTCCTGGCCCAGGAAGAGCGCCTGCTGCGCCACAAGCTGCCGGCCGCCTTGGCCTTCGCCCGTGCCAATGCCCTGGACCGGCTGGTGGTGGGCGGGACGCGGCCGCGCTTCGGCATCGTCACCACCGGCAAGGCCCATCTGGACGTCATGCAGGCGCTGGACGACCTGGGTATCGACGCCCCATACGCCGCCGCCATGGGGTTGGCCATCTACAAGGTGGGCATGACCTGGCCCTTGGAGCCCCACGGGATCCGGTCTTTCTGCGAAGGCCTGGACGAAGTCCTGGTGATCGAGGAAAAGCGTCCGGTGGTGGAAGACCAGCTGCGCGCCCAGCTTTACAACTGGCGCGACGACGTGCGCCCCCGGGTGGTCGGCAAGACCGACCAGGACGGCGCCCCCTTGCTCCCCAGTCATGGCGAGCTGAACCCGGCCATGGTGGCCCGCGTCATCGCCGCCCGCATCGGGCGGTTCTACACCAGCCTGCGTGTCAAGGAACGGCTGGAATGGCTGGACAACAAGCAGGCGGCCCTGGAAAAGGTGCCGCAAGGCATCACTCGCATCCCTTATTTCTGCGCCGGCTGCCCGCATAATTCGTCCACCGTGCTGCCCGATGGCAGCCACGCCATGGGCGGCATCGGCTGCCACATCATGGCCACCTGGATGCCGGAACGCCACACCGAGACCTATACCCAGATGGGCGGCGAAGGCGCCAACTGGATCGGCCAGGCGCCCTTTACCCGGCGCCGCCACGTCTTCCAGAATTTGGGTGATGGCACCTATTACCATTCCGGCCTGCTGGCCATCCGCGCCTGCGTCGCCGCCAAGGTGCCCATCACCTACAAGATCTTGTTCAACGACGCGGTGGCCATGACCGGAGGCCAGCCCGTGGACGGACCGCTGGACGTGCCCGCCATCGCCGCCCAGGTCCGCGCCGAGGGGGTAAGCCGCATCGCCGTGGTGTCCGACCGCCGCGTCGCCTATGCCGACAAGCTGCCGGCCGGCACCACCATCCACCATCGCGACGCCATCATCGCGCTTCAGGAAGAACTGCGCGACTGGCCCGGCGTGTCGGTGCTGATCTTTGATCAGACCTGCGCCGCCGAAAAGCGGCGGCGCCGCAAGCGCGGCCTGATGGAGGACCCGCCGGAACGGCTGTTCATCAACACCAAGGTGTGCGAAGGCTGCGGCGATTGCGGCGACAAGTCCAATTGCGTCGCCGTGGTGCCGGTGGAAACCGAATGGGGCCGCAAGCGCGCCATCGACCAATCGGCCTGCAACAAGGATTTCAGCTGCGCCAAGGGCTTTTGCCCGGCCTTCGTCACCGTCACCGGCGCCACCGCCAAAAAGGCCGAAGCCATGGCCGATGGCGGCTTCGGGCCGCTGCCCGAGCCCACCCTGCCCTTGGCCGTCACGCCTTATTCCATGCTGATCACCGGCATCGGCGGCACCGGGGTGGTGACCGTGGCCCAGGTTCTGGGCATGGCCGCCCATGTGGACGGCAAAGGGGTCACCAGCCTGGACCAGACCGGGCTGGCGCAAAAGAACGGCGCGGTGATCAGCCACCTGCGGGTCTGCGACGATCCCGGCCGGCTTTACGCGTCGCGCATCGCCGATGGCGGCGCCCAGTTGCTGTTGGCCTGCGACATGGTGACCGCCGCCGGTTTCGACGCCCTGAGCAAGCTGAAATCCGGATTCACCCACGCCGTGGTCAACGACCACCAAACCATGCCGGCCAGCTTCACCCACGCGCCCGACATGGACTTCCCCGCCCAAACCATGCGCGATTCCATCGCCCATATGGCCACCGCCCATTTCGTCGACGCCACCCGTCTGGCCACCGCGCTTTTGGGCGACGGCCTGGCGGCAAATCTGTTCGTGGTCGGCTTCGCCTGGCAAAAGGGTCTGCTGCCGCTCAGCCTGGAAGCCATCACCATCGCCATCGAGCTGAACGGCGCCGCCCCCGATTTCAACAAAAAGGCTTTCCTGTGGGGTCGTCGTGCCGCCCATGACCCGGCCGCCGTCGAAGCCCTGATGGCGCCGCTGCCGCAGCCGGCCCGGACTTTGGACGACATCGTCGCCATCCGTGCCGAGGAATTGCGCCGCTGGGGTGGCGAGGAACCGGCCCGCCGCTTCCTGGACAAGGTGGCGCAGGTCCGCGCCGCCGAACAAGGCCTGGGCCTGGGCACCGCCTTGACCGAAGCCGCCGCCAAGGGCCTGTTCAAGCTGATGGCCTATAAAGACGAATACGAAGTGGCCCGGCTTTACAGCGACGGCGACTTCGTGCGCTCGCTGTCTGATCAGTTCGGACATTGGGACAAGGTGGAACCGCATCTGGCGCCGCCGTGGTTCGGGACGTCGAAACACCGTTTCGGTCCCTGGATGCTGGTGCTGATGAAGGGACTGGCCCGACTGCGCAGCTTGCGCGGCACCTGGGCCGATCCCTTCGGCTTTACCGCCGAACGCCGCATGGAACGGGCCTTGGTCGACGAATATGGCCGGGTGCTCGACCATTTGCTGGCCGATCTGGGACCGCGAAACCACGCCCAGGCGGTGACCCTGGCCGAAACCGCCCAGCAGATCCGCGGCTTCGGTCCCGTCAAGGAACAAGCCGCCCGGCACGTCCGCCAGATATGGAAAGCCTTTCTGCCCACCTTGCCAGCACAGGAAAGACGTTAAGGAAGAATACAATATGAGAGCTTATCCTCCTTTCGTTTAGGCTTGACCCCCTGGCGCAGCCGCGCTTGACTGCCTGGGGGGTGCATACGGAACGTTTCGGGGGGGGAAACCGTCATGGCCAATGTGGGCGAGGCAACAGGCAACGAAGCCTTGGAAGCCGAATTGTACGCCGCCCGCGCCGCCCGCGACGCCGCCGATTTCATCAGCGCCCTGGCGTCCTATCAAGCCGCCGTCCAACTGGATTCCGGCAACGTGGAAGCGCTGACCGGCATGGGCACCATGCTGCGCGCCCTGGGCCGCGATCGCGAAGCGCTGCCCACCTTGCTGAAAGCCATCGACCACGATTCCCTGAACGTGGAAGCCCGGCTGGAACTGGCGCTGACCCTGCAGTCCCTGGGGCGTTCCGACGAAGCCCGCGCCATCTTCACCGCGCTGTTGCGCGTCCCCGCCCCGCCGGCCCGGGCCTGGTTCGGCCTGGCCATGCTGCTGTTGGGGGACGGCCATGAAATGGCGGCCGAGGCCGCGCTGCGCCGCGCCATCAACCAATCCCCCGACATGGTGGAAGCCCGTCGGCAACTGGCCGACCTGATGGCGCATCGCCTGGATCTGGCCGCCGCCAGCGACCTTTATCACGACATCCTGACCATCGAACCCGACAATGCCGACGCTTTGGCCGGTCTGGGCCAAGCCCTGATCGGCATGGGCCGCATGGATGAAGCCCAGGATTTGCTGGAACGCGCCCTGGCGCAACGCCCGACCCACGCCTTGGCCCATCTGGCCCGGGCCCGTCTGAACCTGCTGGACGGTCACCTGCAAGGCGCGTGGGAGGATCTGGAATGGCGCTGGCAGGCTGCTGGCCGCAAGCGTCCCAACGCCCCCGGACAAAGCTGGGACGGCGATTCCGAGCTGACCGGCCAGACCATCCTGTTGTGGGCCGAACAGGGGCAAAGCGAAATCGTCCACCTTTTGCGCTATGTGCCCCAGGTGGCCCATCGCGCCGGCAAGGTGATCCTGGGCC
Source organism: Magnetospirillum sp. 64-120 (assembly GCA_001898825.1). Classification (GTDB taxonomy): domain Bacteria; phylum Pseudomonadota; class Alphaproteobacteria; order Rhodospirillales; family Magnetospirillaceae; genus Magnetospirillum. The sequence continues at coordinate 3,062 of MKVK01000006.1, read as the reverse complement.
TGCCCAAGGCCCTGGCGCCGCTGGCCAAGGGGCTGGAAGGCTCGCCCCAGGTCCTGGTCTCGGGCGAGCGTCTGCCGCCGGGAACCCGCGTCGACTACAACGCTTCGATCAGCGACCTGCCGCGCCTGTTCGGCACCTCGGTGTCCGGCATTCCCGCCGCCCCCTACCTGCAAGCCCCCGCCGGCCACCGTTTGGCGGTGGCGGCACCGCATACGGCGCTGCTGAAGGTGGGGCTGGCCTGGGCCGGACCGCGCGCCAGTTGGAACATCGACTTCGTGCAACTGATGACGCTGATGGGACGCCCCGACGCCGCCTTCTTCAGCCTGCAACTGGGCAAGCGCGCCGCCGACGCCACCAATCTGGCCCATCCGTCGCTGGTCACCGACCTGTCGCAGACGGTTTCCGATTATGCCGATCTGGCCGGCCGCATCGCTGAAATGGATCTGGTCATCACCGTGGACGGAATCGTCGCCCATCTGGCCGGCGCCATGGGCAAGCCGGTCTGGGTGCTGCTGCCCACCGCCGCCGACTGGCGCTGGCTGCGCGACCGCAACGACACGCCATGGTATCCCAGCGCCCGGTTGTTCCGCCAAAGCGCCCATGGCGACTGGGCCGAAGTGATCGGCCGCGTCGACAGCGCCTTGGGCGACAGGCTGTCGGACGAACGGCAGCGCCGCCACAGCATCGCCCAATCCCATCACGGCAGCCGTTCGGCCCAGCAGGCGTTCATTTCCACCCATCTGCAGGCCGGCGACCTGTTCGTCGACGCCGGTTGCGGATCGGCGGCGCCGCGGTCCATGGACGCGGCCTGTCAGGACGTGGACGACATCCGCGTCCTTGCCATCGAAGCCCGCGCTTCCGAAGCGGCCCTGCTGGAAGACACCCTGGCCATTTCCGGCCTGTCCGACATCGTCACCGTCGAACACGCCGTCATCGGCGCCGGTACCGCCCCGGTGGCGGTGGCGGCACGCAAGCGTTCGGGCCGTGCCGTCTTCCCGTTGCCCCAATGGGTCGGCGGCTCCCGCAAATCCGAACCCCTGTCCGCCATCCTGGCCCGTCACCAAGCGCTGGCCGGGCGCCGCGTCGTCCTGCGCCTGGGGGCCAAGGGGCAGGAAAGCGACATCCTGGCGGGACTGGGCGACATCCGCCCGGCCCTGGTGGTGTTCGACCATGCCGACGGCAACCAAGCCGCCGACATTCTGCGGCGGATGGGCTATCACCTGCACCGCTTCCCCTCGGACGTCGCCGCCGGCCCCGCCCGCCCCTTCGCCGGCGAAGCCGGGGCGGTACTGGCCCTGGCCGCCGACATCCCGCCGGCGCCGGTCTATGGCGATTCCGGCGACCCCACCTCGCCCGCCAGCATGGCCCGCGCCTCGGCCGAATCGGCCCGGCTGGCCCGGGAAGGCCAGGCACTGCTGGCGCAAAGCAAGCTGAACGAAGCCGGAAACGCCTTTGCCCGCGCCCTGGCCCAGGACCCCGGCAACGCGGTGGCCAACGCCAATCTGGGCGGCCTGTTGCGCCGCATCGGCCGGCGTGACGCCGCCGCCGCCTGCTGGCGCCGCGCCTTGGCCGCCGGCGCGCCGGCCGGCGTGCGCAGCAACCTGGCCAACGTGCTGCGTGAAAGCGGTCGCCTTGCCGAGTCCGAAGCCACCTTCCTGCACTGTCTGGCGGAACTGCCCGACCACGCGGAAACCTCTTTCGCCTTCGCCTTGCTGGAACGCCAGCTGGGGCGGCCGCGTCAGGCCCTGGGCCTGATGGAACGGGCCGAGCACCTGCGCCCGGGCACCGTCCCCGGCGGCGAACTGGCCGTCACCTTGCTGAAATCGGGCAATCTGGCCCGCGGCATGGCGGAAATGGTCCATCGCAAGCCGGTTCCCCTGGCCAAGGTCAACGCCCCTGATTGGGACGGTTCGCGGTTGGTGGGCAAGACCATCCTGGTGCGCGACGAAGGTGACGTCATCGACACCATCCAACTGGCCCGCTATGTGCCCATGGTCGCCCTGCAGGGTGGTCTGGTGCATGTGGAATGCGTGCCGGAAGCGGCCCCCTTGATGGCCGGCTTGGCCGGGGTCGAACAGGTCATCGCTCGCGGCAAGCCACTGCCGGCGGTGGAATGCAGCGTCCGCCTGCTGGACGTGCCGCGCCTGTTGGGGACCACCTCGCGCACCACGCCGCCGCGCACCGTGCCCTATCTGAACCTGCCCGAAGGCACGCCCCCCTTCCGCTTCCCCGGCGACAACCACCTGCATGTGGGCCTGTCCTGGCATGGTCCGCGCCCCAGCGACCGCGGCATTCCGGTGTCCACCCTGATGCGCTTGGCGGCGCTGCCCGGCATTGATCTGGTCAGCCTGCAACGGGGCGAGCGGGCGCAGGATCTGATCACCACCGGCAACCGCCTGTTCGTCGAGGACATGGGCTCACAATGCCGCAACCTGATTGACCTGGCCGCCCTGGTCGCCGGCCTTGACCTGATCGTCACCACCGACACGGTGGAAGCCCATCTGGCCGGCGCCATGGGTAAGCCGGTCTGGGTGCTGCTGCCGCTCGGCAACGACTGGCGCTGGGTTGATGAACGCGACGACAGCGTCTGGTACCCGACCATGCGGGTGTTCCGCCAATCCACCGACGGTTCGTGGAACCGGGCACTGTCCCGCGTCGCCGACGCCATGGCCGCCATGGCCGCCGGCAAACGCGGACGCAGCGGAATTTAAGACAGCCCTTTTTCAGCCGTCATGGCCGGGCTTGACCCGGCCATCCAAGGCCCCCCGGGTCAAGCCCGGGGGTGACGAGAAAAAGCGATATTCCCTTACATGTTCGGATAGCTCGGTCCGCCGCCGCCTGTCCGGGCGGAGCCCGGCCTCGTTTTGATAAAAGGAAGGCGACGGTGTCCGGTTTTACATGTTCGGATAATTGGGTCCCCCACCCCCCTCGGGAACAGTCCAGGTGATGTTCTGGGTGGGGTCCTTGATGTCGCAGGTCTTGCAGTGGACGCAGTTCTGGGCGTTGATCCTGAGCGCCGGGCCGTCGACGATTTCGTAGACGCCGGCCGGGCAGTACCGCTG
>MKVK01000005.1 GCA_001898825.1 Magnetospirillum sp. 64-120 | reverse complement strand
TGGCAGGAACCAAAGCGCCCAAGGTTTCCTGTCGGGCCAGTTCGCGTTCGGCGATGACGATCTCGCTGTCAACGCGGGACAGTGTCGCCCGCTTGTCGCCCTTTTCCAGGGTGGAGAGGGTCGGTTCCAGAACCGCCAGCACCTGTCCGCGCTTGACCATCTGGCCGGGAACGGGGATCGGATGGGCCGGGTCGGATACGATGCGGGCGGGCTGCGACGGCTGCACGCGGGCGTAACCCGAAGGATCGGCGATGACGCGGCCGACCACGCGGACGGTGTCGGCGGCCTGTTGGGGCTCGATCCTGATGGTGCGAATGCCCAACAGGAACTGGGTCGGCTTGGACATGGTGACAGGCATGCCCGGCTGCGCCTGGGGCTGGGCGGCGGGCGCGGCGCCGTGATCCTCGCCGCCATGGGCGTGGGCCGGATCGGTCATCCCCAGCAGGCCGAGGGCCACCAGTGCCGCAGCGGCCTTGCGGTTGCGGCGGATCAGGGTAAGGCCACCGATTAACAGAACCGCTCCGGCGCCACCCGCCGCGCCGATAGCCTTCCAGTTCGATTCGGCCTGCATGGCTGCTACCGGTTTGGCCACCGCATGGCGTCCGGCCGCCTGGATGAGGACAAGGTCGTCACTGCCACCGGCGGAAACCATCAACGTCACGTCGGTCCCGCCATCCGGCGCCTGCCATGCCAGTTCATAGATGCCCGGCTCGCGGGTCGGCGTGGCCTTTCCTTGCCAGCCGCCGGCCTCGGCGTCGATGGCGGCGCCGGTCACAGGGGCATTGGTATCGGCGTCGGCCAGATAGAGAACGCTCTTGCCGCCGGCCGGATAGAACACCGCCTGGTACGCGGTCCCCTCGGCGGCAAAGCCGGATTTCTCGGCAACGACCGGTGCTGCGGCGGGCGCAGGGCCGCCATGGTCCTCTCCACCGTGGGCCAGCACCGCCGATGGCAGCGCCACAGCCAGCAACAGGGCGGCGGAAACAGGAAGAAACGGTCGCAGTAGAAGCAGCGGGCGAAGACGAGACATGGGGTCCCCTTGGGCACATGAATGGCATTGGAAGGTCGTGCGCGGGCGCAAACGGCCTTCAACTCCGAGGGGGCTTGTACGGGGGCGAAACCGAGGCAAGGGAAACGCCCAGGATCGACGCCGGCAGGGGTGGCGGATCCGCCGCAAGCCTCATCTCCACCACCACCCATTCCTCCGCAAGGACGGTCAGGGCGGGCATTCCTGTGGCGACGCATTGACCGCCATGCTCAGGGAGCGTGTCCGGCGATTGACCGGCGGCATGGTCGCAGGTCTTCGCGGCCTCACCCGCGCCATGGTGATAAGTTACGGAACCCGCCTGGACAGAAGTCGCGGACACCATGAGCAGCACGGCAAGGGTGACGAGCCCCCTTATCCATCGTCCGGTTGTCCACAGCTGACCGATCATTCCGGCGTCCCGCCTGTGTCAGTCCGCGGAAATGCGGACCCGAACCGGTATACATCAGGCCCCGATCGGCCCCTTGTAAAGTAATGTAACAAAGTGAAAACCGGGGATGCAGAAGAGGCGATGGCCTGCCAATATCAGCGTCGCCGGATCAATCGCAGAGGCGGAAGATGAGGAGGCTGATCCCTGATTCCATCGCCGGAAGGACGTTGCTGGTCCTGCTGGTGGGGCTGACCCTCTCCCACATGGCGAGTACCGCCATCCTGTCATCCGACCGGCACGACGCCATTGCCACCACCAGCGACAGCCTGACGGCCGACCGGGTGGGCGTGTTCGCCCGCCTGCTGGATCAAGCGCCGGAGGCCGAACGGGATCGGCTGGCCCGCAGCCTTGGCAGCCCTTTGCTGACGGTAACGGTGGGCGTTTCACCCGCTGTGTCCGCGTCCCACCGGGACGAGGTAGAGGTCGTTCCTGTACGTCAATCCCTGGAATCCCATTTCGGCCCCCTCGAACATGATCGCCTGCACATCACCCGCCAGCGCCACAACCACTCGGGCGGAGCCTCGTTCTGGTGGCGGCTGCTGAACGGCTTTCCCGATGAGGACGCCCTGCTGGTCGCGGTGATGCTGAATGATGGCTCCTGGGCCACCTTCGACCTGACCATGCCCCGGCCGCCGACCTTGTGGGCACCTCATTCGATCCTGTCGGCGCTGGTGATGATCGCCGCCATCCTGGTGCTGGGCCGATGGGCGGCCGGGTGGGTGTCGGCGCCGCTCGCCACCTTCGCCCGCGCCGCCGACCGTCTGGGCCGCGACGTCCGCGCGCCCCCCCTCTCGGAACGGGGCCCCCGCGAGGTACGCCAGGCCGTGGCGGCCTTCAACGAGATGCAGGGGCGCATCCGCCGCTTCGTAGATGACCGCACCCGCATGCTGGCTGCTATTTCCCACGATCTGCGCAGCCCGATCACCCGGCTGCGGCTGCGGACCGAGATGCTGCCCGCCAACCAACCCAGTGAACGGATGCTGGCCGACCTCGCCGAAATGGAAGCCATGGTCACCTCGACGCTGGATTTCGCCCGCGGCGAGGCGAGCGACGAGGAATCCCAAGCCATCGACCTTGCCGCCACCCTGGAAGCGGTGTGCGACAATGCGTCAGACGTGGGATTGCCAGCCGAGTTCGACTGGTCCGGGCGGCTGGTCTGCACCTGCCGTCCGCTGGCGATCAAGCGGGCTCTGGCCAATCTGGTCGAGAATGCCGCCCGCTATGGTGGCCGTGCCGTCGTCCATGCCCGCCATGCCGGACGCGATATCGTTGTGACCATCGACGACGACGGCCCCGGCATTCCCGAGCCGGAAATGGAGAAAGTGTTTGCCCCCTTCTACCGCGTCGAAGGATCACGCAACCGCAAGACCGGCGGCATCGGCCTCGGCCTGACCGTGGTCCGCACCATCGTCCGAGCCCATGGCGGCGACGTATGGCTGGAGAACCGCAAGGAGGGCGGTCTTCGGGTGACGGTGACGATTCCGCAAGGAGACGAGGCATGACCGCCCAACCCCATATCCTCGTCATCGACGACGATCTGGAAATCGGTGCCCTGCTGAAGGAGTTCCTGGGCATGCAGGGCTTCACGGTCACCACGGCCGGTGATGGCGCCACAATGCGCAAGATCGTGGAGACCGAAACCGTCGATCTGGTCATTCTCGACCTGATGCTGCCGGGCGAGGACGGCCTCAGTCTATGCCGTTTCCTGCGCGACACCACCCGCCTGCCGGTGATCATGCTGACCGCCATGGGCAGCGAGACCGACCGGGTGGTAGGGCTGGAAATGGGCGCCGACGACTACCTCGCCAAACCGTTCAGCACCCGCGAACTGTTGGCCCGCATCAAGGCGGTGCTGCGTCGGGTCAATGATCGAGAACAGCCTGAAGGCGAGACAGCCCTGGCCGCGCCGCGCCACATCCCCCACCGCGACGTCATCACCTTCGCCGGTTGGATCCTGGATTCCGGCCGCCGCCAGCTCAGCTCTTCCGATGGCGTACTGGTCGAGATCACCGGCGGCGAGTTCGACCTGCTGATGGCATTTCTGCTCAACCCCCAGCGGGTGCTCAACCGCGATCAGCTTCTCGACCTCACCCGAGGCCGAGTTGCCGGCCCGCTGGACCGCACCATCGACGTGCAAGTGGGAAGACTGCGACGGAAGCTAGAGGTCGATCCGAGGAACCCTGAACTCATCAAGACGGTGCGGGGTGGCGGGTATGTACTGGCGACCGATGTTCGTCGCCAATAACAACTCTGGTCTCGTGGTGCCCCTGTCGGTGTTTTGTCCCCCAGGGATGAGTGGTGGCCGCCGGCGCGGTACGGGTTCAGTTATTGGCGCAGATTGATCATCTGACCCGCGGCGGGCGTTGGCTTTAAGGATTTTGGCGAGGTCATGACGCGCAAAAGCCCCGAGCGTGATGCTCGGGGCTTTTGTGTTTTCGTGATAGGCATCGCTTTCTTGGAAGACCTGGCAGCGACCTACTCTCCCATGTCTTAAGACAAAGTACCATTGGCGCAGGGGGTTTTCACGTCCGAGTTCGGGATGGG
>MKVK01000004.1 GCA_001898825.1 Magnetospirillum sp. 64-120 | reverse complement strand
AACTTCACGTTGGCGGTTTCAACACCCGTGTGGTCCGACTTCACCCGGATCTTCACGTTGTAATCAATGACGCGCTTGACCGCGACGAGGACTTTCATGCTGGTTCCTCCGTGCCTTTCGAATGTTTTTGGCCCTTCGACGACCCCGATTTGCCGGCAGCCGCCAATTTCTGCCTGGCTTCCTGTTCCAGGCTTTTCAATTCATCGATGGTCTGGTCGATCTCGCCCCGCAGCTTCAGCAGTTCCTCGACCCGGCGTTCGATCTTTTCCAGACCCAGCTGGTATTGCCCGCCGCCCACCGATCCGTACATGGACAGGTATTGGACGCAGTCTTCCAGCGAAAACCCCAAACGGCGCAGGCGCTGGATCAACAACAGCCGCGCCCGGTCCCGATAGGTGTAAACCCGCGTGCGACCGGACCGGGCCGGCTGCAGCAGGCCCTTTTCTTCGTAGAACCGAAGCGCCTGAGGGGTCAGCGCGAATTCGTGCGCCAGCTCCGTCCCGCTGTAAAGTTTGTCCTTGGCGGCCATACCCGTTCCTTTTGACCGCATAAAGCCGCCACCGACATCTAAAGTCAACTTTAATTTTGCAATATCAGCTTTAGAGCATGCTGCGATCAGCGCCCCTTGAGGCCTCGGCCAAGCAATCCAATGGATTGCCCCCGGCGAGGGGCACAAAGAGCGTCACCAGCCGCCGTCTCGACGGTAGCCGGCGAAGCGTTCGGTCAGGAAATCCAGGAAAAAGCTGACCTTGGCCGACAGCAGATGGCGTTCCAGGAAGATGGCGTGAATGTCGGCGGCCGCCCCCGAACAGCCCGGCAGCACCCGGACCAGCGCGCCGCTGCGCAGATAAGGGGCGATGTCCCATTCCGAACGCAGCAATATGCCCAATCCGTTCAGCGCCCAATCCACCGCCACCTCGCCATGGTTCGACGCCACCCGGCCGGCCACCTTGACGCTGACCTGGCTGGTGCCGTCCACCAGCTTCCAGGTATTGTTGATCTGGTCGTTCTCGCGGATGAAGATGCAGTCGTGGTGGGACAGATCCTTGGGGCTTTGCGGCATGCCGCGCCTTTCCAGATAGGACGGCGCCGCGCACAGCAGGCGGCGGTTGCTGGCGATCTTGCGGGCCATCAGCCCCGAATCGCCCCCCAGACCAAAGCGGATACCGATGTCGATCCCTTCCGCCACCATGTCCAAGGGGCGATCGGACAGATGCAGGCTGACATCCACCGTCGGATGCAAGGCGACGAAGTCGGCCACGGCGGGTCCCAGATGACGGCGCCCGAATCCGAAGCCGGCGCCGATGCGCAACAGGCCACGCGGCACCTGCCGGGCTTGTGCCAGCCCCTGTTCCAACTGCCCCAGATCGGCCAGGATACGCCCGCCTTCCTCGAGATAGCGGCGGCCTTCCGGGGTCAGGCTGAGGCGCCGGGTGGTGCGGTTCATCAGTCGCACCCCCAGCCGACTTTCCAGCGCCGCAAGCCGCCGGCTGACCGCCGGAGCCGACAGCCCCAGATGGTCCGCCGCCGCCGCCAGACTGGGCTGCTGCGCCACGATGACGAAAAAAGCCAAATCGTCACTGCCCGACATTATTACCTTCAGCGCAATAGTTAATGAATACGGACAACATTGTTCCGCATGGCGACATCAATATGCTGACCCCGCCCCCGTTGTCGAGGTTCGTCATGTTCGCGTCTTTGTTGCCCGGCCTGTTGTTGACCATCCCCCTGGGCGCCGCCCTGGGATTTTGCGGCGGCCTGTTCGGCATCGGGGGCGGCATCGTCGCCATACCGGTGCTGATCCTGGGCTTTGGCTTCGACCAGGCGACCGCCCAAGGCACCGCCCTGGTGATGATGGTGCCGAACCTTTTGATCGCCTGGTGGCGCTATGCCCGTCACAACCCGGTGAACATCACGCTGGCGGGCGGAGTGGCGCTGGTCGGGTCGTCCACCACCTGGGCCACCGCCCATTTCGCCAACAGCCTGGACCAGGACATGCTGCGCGCCCTGTTCGCCTTGTTCCTGCTTTATGTCGGGTGGCGCATGCTGGGTTGGAAAGCCGGCCACACGACACAGGCCGCACCGCGCGACCGGCGCCTGCTGCCGCTGGTCGGACTGGTCGGCGGCTCGTCCATGGGCCTGCTGGGGATCGGCGGCGGTTTGGTGGCCGCCCCCTTGCTGACCGGCTGGTTCGGGCTGACGCAACGCGAAGCGCAAAGCTATGGGCTGGCCCTGGTGGCGCCGTCCTCGGTTTTCGCCTTGGCCACCTATGCCCAGAACCAGCGGGTGGACTGGTCCATGGGGCTGGCCTTGGCGGTCGGTGGGCTGGCCACCGTGGCGGCCGGCGTCGCCCTGGCCCACCGCTGGCCGGAACGCACGCTTCGCCGCGCCTTCGGCACCATGATGGCCGCCACCTCGGCCTGGCTGCTGATCATGCCTTGGATAATGTCCTAAATCCCTCACCTAGTCGTTCAGGTGCCTTGCCGAAGCACCGAAGAGACGTCAAGCTGTCTCCTAATGGAGACGGGGGTGCTCCGGGGGAGAATTGGGGGATGCTGGTATTTGCGTCACGATCCGGATGGGGTTTCCGGGTCGTCATTGGTGGGGCGGCGCTGGCCGTCCTGGGACTGGCCTATCTGATTTTTGGCGGCAGCCATTCTGCGCCGCCGGCCCAATCCGCCCCCCATCAATCCATCGTCGCCCGCGGCCGCATCGAACCGGTCGAACGGGTGCGTGCGGTTTACGGCCCGTCGGAAGGCGGCGTCGTCCAGAAACTGCTGGTGGACCAGGGAGAACAGGTCAAGGCCGGGCAGGTTCTGGCCATCCTGGACGGCCATGACATCCGCCAGGCCGAACTGCAGATGGCCGAACGCAGCCTGACCCTGACCATGGTGCAGCGCGAACAGACCGTCGCCGGGGCCAAACGGTCGGACATCGCCGCCCAGCGCAACGTCCTGGCCGCCAAGGAAGCCCGCCGCGACATGCTGGAACGCGAATGGAAACGCCGTCAGGCCCTGTTCGCCGACGGCCATGTGTCGCAGCAGGCGCTGGATTCCCTGGCCGCCGACCGCAAGACGGCGGAAAACGAAGTGGCCCAGGCCGCCAACGTGCTGAAGGCGCAGACCGAGACCCGCGGCGTCGACGACCGCGTCGCCCTGGCCCGCGTCGAGGTGGAACGCGCCGCCATGGAACGCGCCCGCGCCCAGGCCGAGCATCTGGTCATCCGCGCGCCCACGGACGGGGTCGTCTTGTCGGTGCAAAGCCGCGCCGGCGAGGTGATCGGCCAGAGCGGCCTGTTGCGCATGGCGTCGCTGGACGCCCTGGAAGTGGTGGCCGAGATCGAGGAAGCCCAGGCCGGCCGCCTGACCGAGGGGATGACCGCCACCATCCAGGCGCGTTTCCTGGACCAGCCGGTCACCGGCAAGGTGCGGCGCGTCGCCCGCGAAGTATTCCGCGAAAAGCGGCCGGCTTCCGACGTGCTGACCGGACGCGACGCCCGCATCGTCGAGGTTGACGTCACCCCCGACGCAGCCCTGCCCACCATCCTGGGGGCCGAAGTGGTGGTGCGGCTGGCCCCTGCCACGGGCGGGACCGCCAAGTGATGGTGCGGATCGCGGCGGAACTGGCGTTTCGCCAGTTGGTCCATCGCGGCGGCAAGCTGTCGGGCGCCCTGGTCGGCGTCTGCGTGGCCATCGTGTTGATCTTCACCCAATTGGGCTTTCAGAACGCGCTTTACGACAGCGCGGTCGGTATTCCGCGCGCCCTTGACGCCGACATCCTGATCGCCGGCCCCACCTTCAAATCCTGGGCCGATTCCCCGCCGTGGATGAACCGCGCCATGCTTTACGAAGCCCAGGGCGTGCCCGGCGTGCGGTCGGTGGCGCCGCTTTATTCCGCCGCCATCCAGATCGCCAGCCCGGTGGACGGCCACGGTCTAAGCTGTTTCCTGCTGGCCTTTTCCCCCAACGCCCCGGTCTTCCTGAACGCCGATATCAACGCCGCCATCCCACAACTGGCCCTGCCTGACCGGCTGATCATGGACGGCCAGTCGCGGGTGGATTTCGAAGCCATCAGCGACGCCGTGCGCGCCCGGGGCGAAACCGAAATCACCGTGCTGAACGCCACCGACACCTTGCAGCGCCTGGGCCGGGTCAGCGGCCTGTTCAACCTGGGGCCGTCGTTCACCATTGACGGCACCATGATCACCTCGGACCTGAATTATTACCGGCTGACCTCGACCCCGCTGGACCGCGTCGGCGTCGGCGTGGTCCGCGTCGAGGACGGCCAGCCCCCCCATGCCGTCCGCGACCGGCTGGAGCGCGCCCTGGAAGGCCGCGCCCGGGTGTTCCTGAAACAGGACTTCATCGACAACGAAATCGCCTATTACGCCGACAACACGCCCATCGGCTATATTTTCCGTCTGGGCCTGATCGTCGGCACTTTCGTCGGCATCGTCTTCATTTCCCAGGCCCTGCACGGCATCGTCAGCGACAACCTCAAGGAATACGCCACGCTGCGCGCCATCGGCTATCAGCAAAGCTTCTTCAGCGCCGTGGTCGGCTTCATCGCCCTGGTGCTGTCGGTGGCCGCCTATGTGCCCTCGGCTTTCCTGGCCTGGGGTGTCTATGCCCTGGCCGCCGACGCGTCGAAACTTCCGCTGCGCATGAACGTGCCCGACATGACCACCATCTTCGCGCTTGTGCTGGCGATGGCGCTGACCGCCACGCTTTTGGCGGTGGGCAAGATCCGCAAGGCTGACCCGGTGGATTTGTTCTCATGACCGCCACCCCCGTCATCCGCACCGAAGGACTGTCCCATTATTTCGGCGACGACGCGTCGCGCGCCCAGGTGCTGTTCGACCTGAACGTCGACATCGACCCGGGCAGCCTGGTCATCCTGACCGGCCCGTCGGGATCGGGAAAAACCACGCTGTTGACCCTGATGGGGGCCATGCGCAGCGTCCAGCAGGGCCGCATCCACATCTTGGGCAAAAGCCTGACCGGCCTGGCCGGCGCCGAACTGACCCAGATGCGCCGCGATATCGGCTTCATCTTCCAGATGCATAATCTGTTCGATTCGCTGACCGCCATGCAGAACCTGATCATGGCCACCCACATGTCCGACACGCCCCCCGATCAGGCGCGACGCAACTGCCACGCTTTGCTGGAACGTCTGGGACTGGGCCATCGCATCCATCACAAGCCGGCGGCGCTGTCGGGCGGCCAACGCCAGCGGGTGGCGGTGGCCCGCGCCTTGGTCAATTCCCCCCGGCTGATCCTGGCCGACGAGCCCACCGCCGCGCTCGACCAGAAATCCGGGCTGGAAGTCGTCACCATGCTGCGCGAATTCGCAGCATATGACGGCCGCGCCGTGGTCATGGTCACCCACGACAACCGCATCATCGGCCTTGCCGACCGCATCATGAACATGGTGGACGGCCGCATCGTCTCGGACGTGCGGGTCAACGACACGGTCAACTTGTCCCTGGCGTTGCGCGCCGTCGACCTGTTCGCCCGCCTCAGCACCGCCGAGCTGACCCAGGTGGCGGAAAAGATGACCACGCGGCGCTTCACCGACGGCGAGGTTTTTGTCCGCCAGGGCGAGGACGGCGACATGTTCTATCTGCTGCAGGACGGTCAGGCCCAGGTGGTGGTCACCGAAAACGGCCAGGACCGCGTCGCCGCGACCTTGGGCCCGGGGCAATATTTCGGTGAACGGGCGCTGATCACCGGCGAGACCCGCAACGCCACCGTCATCGGCCGCGGCGACGGCCGCATCGCCATGCTGAGCAAGGCCGAGTTCCAGCAGGCGCTGAACCTGGCCCCCGACTTGCCCGAACAGTTGAAACGCATCTATTTTGGACGGTGACAGGCGGTGACATTTTCCTTCGTCTTCGAATGCGTGCGCCAGATTTGGACGTTCCGTGGCCGTTTCGCCCTGCTGGCGATGGCCCTGCTGATGGAAGCCGCCTATTACCTGGGCAGCCCGCTGCTTTATAAATTCATCTTCGACGAAGGCATCACCCAAGGCCAAAAGGACGTGCTGATCTGGGCGGTAATGGTGCTGGCCGGCTTGCTGGCGCTGCAAAGCTTGGCCACTTTCGCCCAGGAACGCCTGGCCGGCGTCTTGGGCATGAAGGTGATGAACCGGCTGCGCGGGCGCCTGCACGACAAGTTGCAGCAATTCCCCCCGCCCCTGGTGGCCGCCCGGCCCCAGGGCGACCTGATCCATCTGTTCGGCGCCGACGTCGCCGCCCTGGAACAAGCGCTGGTACGCGCCGTGCCACCGCTTTTGCTGCATTCGTTGATCATCGGCGCCAGTCTGGTGCTGTTGCTGGGCATCAACTGGATCTTGTTCCTGATCACCATGGCGGTGCTGCCCATGGCGGTGCTGGTGCCCAAACTGTTCGCCAACCGCGCCAGCCAGTGGGAAGGCAACCACCAACAGGCCAAGGCCAGGACCAGCGGCTTCATCCAGGAAAGCCTGGCGACGCTGCCGGTCATCCGCCTGTTCCATCTGGGGCGACGCCGCGAACGCGATTTCGCCGCCCATCTGCGTCGCCTGGATGAAACCGGCGCCCGCGCCTATCTGTTCGGCGGACTGGTGGCGCGCACCGCCATCCTGGGGACCGGCGTCACCCAGTTGGTGGTGGTCAGCGCCGGTGCCGTGCTGGCGGTGAACGGCCAGATGACCGCCGGCCTGTTGATCGCCTTCATCGGCCTGCTGATGGGTATCGCCGAGGCGGTGGGCATGCTGACCACCGCCATCCCGCTGATGATCACCGCCCAGCAAGCCCATGCCCGCATCATCGCCTTTCTGGACGAAGAGGTCCCGAGCCAGGAAAGCGACGACGCCATACCTGTGGACAATCTGCGGGGCGGGATCGTTTTCGACGACGTGCGCTTCAGCTATGATTCCGAGCACACCACCCTGGATGGCCTGGATTTTGCCATCCAGCCCGGCAGCCGCGTCGCCCTGGTCGGGCCGTCGGGTTGCGGCAAGTCGACGGCGCTGTCGCTGTTGATGCGCTTCGCCCAGCCGCAAGCCGGGCAGGTCCTGCTGGACGGTGTTCCCATCGCCCGCATCGCCGAACCATCCTTGCGCGCCAACGTGGCGGTGGTGCTACAGAACGCCTTGCTGTTCAACGCCACCATCCGCGACAACATCCTGGCCGGCCGCCCCGAGGCAAGCGAAGACGACATCATCGCCGCCGCCCGCGCCGCCGGCATCCACGACGCCATCCTGGCCAAGCCCCAGGGTTACGACACCCTGGTCAGCCCGGTCTCGGGGGCACTGTCGGGGGGCGAACGCCAGCGTATCGCCGTGGCCCGCGCCCTGATCCGGCGCGCCCCCATCCTGTTGCTGGACGAGGCCACCTCGGCCCTGGACCCGGCCTCCGAGCAGGTGGTCAACGACAGTGTCACGGCCCTTGCCCCCGCCTGCACCGTGGTCGCCGTCACCCACCGCCTGGCCTCGGTGGTGGATTACGACCAGATCCTGGTGTTGCAGGACGGACATCTGGTGGAAAGCGGACGTCACGACGACCTGGTCGCCCAGGGCGGGCTTTACACCCAATTGTGGACGCGCCAGCAGGGCATGGCCACCGCCGCCCCCACCGACGGCCAAAGCCTGATCACCCCCGACCGTCTGGCGCTGATCCCCTTCCTGTCGGAATGCAGCCGCCAAACGCTGGAGGAACTGAGCCGGCTGTTCGTCGCCTCGCATTTCGCCGAAGGCCAACACGTCTTCCACCAAGGCGATCCCGGCGAACATTTCTATGTGATCGCGCGCGGCTGCGTGCAGGTGGTGGTGCCCGACGACGACGGCCGCGAACAGGTGGTCAACACCCTGCGCGACGGCGACTTCTTCGGCGAGATCGCGCTTTTGCGCGATGTGCCGCGCACCGCCAGCATCGTCGCCTGGGCCGACACCTGGTGCCTGTCGCTGTCCAGCCAGCAATTCCTGCGCATCATGCAGACCGAACCCGACCTGCACGCCCGCGTCCTGGCCGCCGTGCGGGCGGTGGTGGGGGATGAATAATCCCTAAGCCTTCACCAAGGTGACCTGGGCGACGTCGATGCCGCCGCCGGTGAAGCCGCCTTCGCAATACATCAGGTAGAACCGCCACAGATTGATGAAGTCGGCGTCGAAGCCCCGGGGCAGCCTGGCGGCGGCGACGGCTTCATCGAAATTCTGCCGCCAGCGCTTCAGGGTCTCGGCGTAATGCAGGCCGAAGCCCTGGCGTTTTTCCCAGCGCAACCCGACCTTTTCCGCCGCGGCGCGGAAACGGCTTTCCGAAATCAGCATGCCGCCGGGAAAGATGTAGGTCTGGATGAAGTCGGCGTTGGTGCGATAGGCGTCGAACACCGCGTCGTCGATCTCGATATACTGGATCGCCGCTCGTCCCCCCGGCTTCAGCGCCCGGGCGATGGCGGCCATGTAATCGGGCCAGTATTTCTCGCCCACCGCCTCCACCATCTCGACACTGGCCACCGCGTCGAAGGTGCCGTCCACGTGACGATAGTCGCAGATATGGAAACGCGCCTTGTCCGCCAGGCCGGCCCTGGCGACGCGGCTTTCGGCCCAGGCCTTTTGCTCGTGGGAAAGGGTGATGCCGGTAACGTCCACACGGTAATGGGCCGCCGCCACCTCGGCCAAACCACCCCAGCCGCAACCGATTTCCAGCAGTCTGGCCCCGGGCTGCAGTTCCAGCCGATCCAAAAGGCTGGTGATCTTGCGGTGCTGGGCGTCTTCCAGGGGCTCGGCGGGCGAAATGGGCTCGGCGAACAAGGCCGAGGAATAGCTCATGCTTTGATCCAGCCAGGTTTCGTAGAAGTCGTTGCCCAAATCATAGTGGTGGGCGATGTTCTTGCGCGAATTGGCCGGATTGTTGTGGCGCAGACCGTGCCACAGCCGGTTGAAGACGCGGAACAGGCCCTGGGCACGGCCGATTTCCCCCAAGGGATGGCGGTTGCGCATGGACAGGTCGAACAGCGGCACCGGGTCGGGACTGGTCCAGTCGCCGGCGGCCCAGGACCGGTACCAGCCCACCGAGCCGGCGGCGACCAATTGCACCAGGGGTCGCCAGTTCTTCAGCTCGATCACCGCCACCGGACCGGGCTTGCGCCCGCCCAGTGTCCGCCGGGTGCCGTCGGGCAAGGTGGCCTCGATGGCGCCTTCTTCCAGCCCCTGGTCGATCTGATCCAACAGCGAACGAAATCCCGGGGCCAGCAGATGGGCCATCCAGCCCGATCCGGTGGCGAACCGCTTGTCGGCGGCGGTCAGGTGTTGACCGCGGGGTTGATGCATGCGGGTCATGGCAAGCAACCTTCCTTTACGCTTCGTCGCAGATCGGCGGGAAATCCTGTCCCACCATGCCGGGCGCGCCCGAGAATGCGTTGCGCAGGCCAACGCCCTGTTCGCACTGGTCCATCATCCGGTTCAACTCGCCCATGTAGTCGACGACGAAACCCGGGGTCCAGGTCAGGAACTCGGCCCGGCCACGGATCAAGGCGGCCAGCCACAGACCGGGATCGACCATAAGGCGCGCCAGACGCAAGAACGGGCGCGACCCGGCCCAAACGCCTTCCATGGCCGCTTCCAGGCCAGGCCCCACCGCCACCGCGCAATTCCGGTTGACCAGGGAATAGGTCTTGTCCTGGCGGAAAGAGTCCCAATAGGCCCGCAAGCGGCGCTCGCTGAAGCGGCGCAGCAGGAACCGACGGTTGGGCGCCCGCCAGTCCTCGACCTCGAAGGCGAAGGACGGCACGAAAGACCCTTCCATGTTGTGGGTAGGCTCGCCGCTCATGGTGTTGATGAAATTGCTGCTGGAGCGTTCGATTTCCTCGTTGGGGTAATAGCTGATGTAGAAATCGGCCCCCAGTTCCAGCGACACATGGCCCGACGACATGCCGCCGTCGACGTCGGGAACGGCGAAATAGCGGTCGATGACCGGCAACCGCATGGTGACGTTGGGGGCGCCGGACGGCATCCAGTTGTACATGATCAGCGGCCGCTGATCGGGCGAACGCGGCGGATCCGCATCGTCGAAGGACGGCGCATGGACATGCCAGCCCCGCGCCGAATAAAGGTTGGACCGCAAGATCGAGGTTTTGCCGTCCAGCCGCCGCAGATGCCCGCCCATGCGGACCAGAACCCAGCCCGACAGCGACAGCGACAGCGCCAGAACCAGGGCGATGTTGCCGGCCGGCGCCAGCGGCCATTGCCAGAACAAGCCGGCGGCGCCGGCCAATTGCGCCAGAGCCACCAAGGTGTTGCGGCGCCAGCCGGGCACGTGGACCACCAGGGCGATGCCCAGACGGATCACGCCGTCGATCACCAAGGCCACGGCGACGATCACCGAGGCGATCCAGTCGCCATGCAGCGATGGCGGCGCCAGCAAGGCGGCGGCCACCGCCAGGGGCAGGCCCAGGCGCCACAGACGTTGGACCAGTTCGCCGCGATCCGGGGCATTGGTCACCGCCAGCACGTGGAACAGCGCGATGGCCAGAAAAACCGACCCGAAGGCCTGGTGGCTGACATAGGCCACGCCGTCCAAGGCGTCCCAGGCCACCAAAGCGGCCAAGGCCACAACCAATCCCCCCAACAACGACACCGCCCATCCATGGGGCCGGAACACGGCTGGGCCAATCAACAAAAAGGCGATTTTCAGCATTCAGCAAACCCGCTTGTTGTCGAAACATCGAACAAGCCGCGGGGGGATCGGCTGTAAGGATGGAAAGGAGGGGGATCGGCGAAAAGGGCGGCCTGCTCGACACCATCATCCGCCACCAGCGGATGATCCGGAAGGAATGCCTTCACGATGCCATGCATATGACAGCCCCCAAACGCCCGACCAAGACACATTGAAAAGCCTTGGCGAGACAACGGCAAGCGTTGCCCGCTTCGAGCCCAAGCGATCTTGGCGCGACTACCCTTCCCCGCCTTGAAAATACTTACATTGCTTACATGTCGCAACGGTCCGATACCGGCACAAACCTTTGGCAGAGCTTTACGGCGCCTCGACACCGGAGTGGACGTCACGTTCACCGGCTCAAAAAGAAAAAGCCAGACCTGCAAACATCACATTCAATGTGGCGATGGCAATTTCCACGATCCACACATTGATTGTAATTCAAAATATATATGAAATTTTTCTTGCCATTGAAGTCGTCGATTCCCACAAATGGGTTTAAAATATTTTTCCTTTCAACTTAGAGGACGCCCCGCCGCCATGGAGCCGCTGTCGTGAAGGTTGACGTCGAAGAAACGGGTATCCCCGACCTGAAGGTGGTCCACCCCGGCAAGTTTGAAGACGAACGCGGCTTTTTCGTCGAAGTCTACCGGCAGGACGAATACCACCTCCGGGACCTGCCCACGAATTTCGTCCAGCTCAACCATTCGCGTTCGGTGCGCGGCACGGTGCGCGGCCTTCATTTCCAATGGGATCCGCCCATGGGCAAGCTGATGCGGGTCCTGAGCGGTTGCGCGTTCCTGGTGGCGGTTGACCTGCGCAAGGACTCGCCCACTTTCGGCAAGTGGTACGGCCGCGAAACCCGCCACCAGGACCGTGTTCTGATCTGGGCTCCGGCGGGATTCGCCCGCGGTTTCGCCGTCCTGAGCGACTTCGCCGAGATCGAATACCTGACCACCGGAACCTACAACGGCGCCTGCGAAGCCGGAATTTTATGGAACGACCCGGCCATCGGCATCGATTGGCCGGTTACCCAACCGATTTTGTCGGCCAAGGACACCGACGCGCCGCTGCTGGCCGATTGGTGCCGTCGCCCCGAATCGGACCTGCCGGTCTTCACCCTGGCCGGGGCGTCTGAATAATGGGGAACAAGGTTCTGATCGCCGGCGGTGCCGGCTATATCGGTTCGACCCTGGTGCCGCGCCTGCTGGAACGCAGCTACGACATCACCGTCGTCGACCTGTTGTGGTTCGGCAACCAGTTGCCGGCCGGCACCACCGTCATCGAACGCAGCATCGCCCAACTGACGGTGGACGACTTGACCGGCTTCGACACCGTCATTTTCCTGGGTGGCCTGTCCAACGACCCCATGGCCGAATATTCCCCGGTGGAAAACTTCGTCGAGAACGGCTCGCTTCCCGTCTATCTGGCCTATATCGCCAAGCGGGCCGGCGTACGGCGCTTCATCCATGGCGGATCGTGCTCGGTCTACGGCTACACCGAAGACATGCTGTGCGCCGAAACGTCGCAGGCGGTTTCCCACTATCCCTATGGTATTTCCAAGATGCAGGGCGAGTTTGGCTGCCTGCAGCAAGCGGACGACACGTTTTCGGTCATCGGCTTCCGCCAGGGCACCGTCTGCGGCTACAGCCCCCGCATGCGTCTGGACCTGGTGATCAACACCATGTTCCGCACGGCCATGCTGGACAAGCGGATCACCGTCAACAACCCCGCCATCTGGCGTCCCATCCTGGCGGTGCAGGACGCGGCCTCGGCCTATATCCGCGCCATCGAGACCTCGCCGTCCATATCCGGCGTCTTCAACATCGCGTCGGGCAACTACACCATCGGCGAACTGGCCGATCTGGTGCAGCACGGGGTGGCCAAGCACATGGGCGTCCAGGCCCGCGTCGTCCTGCGCAACGATTCCGATCTGCGCAGCTACAAGGTGGACATCAGCAAGGCGCGCAACGTCCTTAGCTTCAAGCCGCGCTATGACGTGGACGACGTGGTGCGGGATCTGGCGGAAAACCACGACCGTTTCAAGGATTACGACCGGATGGAGTATTACAACATCCGCACCTTCAAGAAATTGCGCACAGGAGCGGAATAAACCATGGCCCGCATCATGGTCATCGGCGCCGCCGGCCAATTGGGGGTGGACGTCTGCGCCCAGGCCGCCCGGGCCGGACACAGCCTGATCACCCCCAGCCATGCGGAACTGGACCTCGCCCAAGAAGACAGCATCGTCGCCGCCCTGGAACGCGACCAGCCCGATCTGGTCATCAACACCGCCGCCATGCATCAGGTCGAGCGTTGCGAGGCCGATCCCCGCCAGGCCTTCGCGGTGAACACCATCGGCGTCCGCCGATTGGCCATGCAATGCCAGCGGCAACAGGCGGTGCTGATCCATGTCAGCACCGACTACGTCTTCGACGGCGCCAAGCAAAGCCCCTATGACGAGACCGACACCCCCCGCCCGCTGAACGTCTACGGCAACAGCAAGCTGGCCGGCGAAAACGCCGTCCTGGCCGAATGCGAACAAGCCTTCGTGGTCCGGGTCTCGGGTCTTTACGGTCATTCCCCCTGCCGGGACAAGGGCGGCATGAACTTCGTTCAGCGCATGTTGACCCTGGCCGCCGAACGGCCGGAAATCAGGGTGGTCGACGACGAGATCCTGACCCCCACCCACACCCGCGACATCGCCCGGCAACTGCTGGTTCTGGCGCAAAGCCGGGCCTATGGCCTGGTCCACGCCACCGCCCAAGGGCAATGTTCGTGGTACCAGTTCGCCCAGCACATCCTGCGGGCGGCCGGATATCAGGGGCAATTGAACAAGGCCGATCCCGGCGAGTTCCCGGCCAAGGTCCGCCGCCCCAAATATTGCGTGCTCGACAATCAGGTCCTGGGACGAAACGGCCTGGATGTCATGCCCCACTGGCGTGACGGGCTGGATGCCTATCTGCGTGACGGGCCGGAGACGGAACATGACATCCGTTCCCTATGACGCCTGGCTGCATTGGGTCGTCAACGACGTCTGCAATCTGGCCTGTCCTTATTGTTCGGCCGGCAATTCGTGGAAATACGACACCTACGCCCCCATCGACATCGACACGTTCCTGCAGTCCATCGAACGCACGGGGAAAACCTTTCTGGTCCGCTTCACCGGCGGCGGCGAGCCCTTTCTGACCCGCAACCTGCCGGAACTGTGCCTGCGGTTGGCGGAACGGCACTATCTGGCCTTCAACACCAATCTGATCCCGGCGCGGGCACGGCAGCTGTTTTCCCAATTGTCGCCGGACCGGGTGGACAACCTTCATTGTTCGGTTCATTTCGCCGAACTGGAACGCCAGGACCTGCACGCCCGCTTCATCGACACGGCGCAGATGGTGATGGCGCGCGGCTTCAACACCACCTTTGCCGCCGTGGCCTATCCGGGCCACCGGGACCGGTTGCCCCAATGGATTGACATGTACCGCAGCCACGGCATCCGGATCATACTGGCCCCGTTCAATGGCGAATGGGACGGCAAGACCTACCCGCAAAGCTATAGCGAAGACGACATCCGTTATTACGGCTTCGGCAAGCGCGCCCATTACTTCCAGGCCCCGGGGGCCAGCGCCGATGGCTGAAATGAAGTTCTCGGACAGCGGGGCGTTTTTGTGCAACGCCGGTTTCAACGCCGTTCTGGTCCTGCCCAATGGCGACGTTTTCCTGTGCTCGGACGTGCACGAACCGCGCGGCAACGTCTTCGACGCGTTCACCCTGAACGACCATCTTTACCCGTGCCGGGAACGCTTTTGCACCTGCCCGTTCTACCGGCACACCGAATTGTACGAAAAAGCGGTGGCAACCAGCCAGCCGACCCTGTTCGAAGATTACGGCTTTTCCTATTGGGAAAAGACCATCGGCGACATCCCGGTCTTCTTCCGCTGGGGTCTCTTCCCGCAATGCGGTTTTCACTTCACCCCGCCGGTGGCGGGGCAGGACTGGACGCTGCGGCTGTCGGTGCGCAACCACCTGGGGCTGGACAACCTGACGCTTGCCATAAGGGTGGACGGAATCGAGCAGGCGACATTTCCCCTGGCCGGCCCGCTGACCCACGACCTGGAAGCCGTCCTGCCTTTGGCCGCCCATCGTCCACATGACGTGCAACTGGTGCTGGACGACCATGTGGTCGACCAGTCGGGCCGCGCCTTGGGCGCCATGTTCCACCGGGTGGAGGTGTCCACCCCCCGCTTCCGCTATGGCTGGGGCGGCGGCGCGCTTTAGCCTATAGCCACTGGACCTCGGACAGCACGTCGTCAAGCTTGCCGGCGGCGCGTTCGACGCTGTCGGCGCAGGGCGACGACGACACCGCGCCGACCACCGCGCCGGCCACCCGCACCCGCCGGGCCAGCAGCGGCAATTCGGCCAGGGACACCGCCGGCAGGTCCAGGCGTCCGCCTTGCCAAAGAAAGGTGTACAGGAACTGGAAGCCGCGCTGGGTCATCACCGCCAGCGGCTGGCCCTGGGCGGCGGCGGCTTCGATGCGTTCCATCATGGCCGGCGGCGGCACCGGCGCCCCCGAAACGAACAGCAGCGCCCCTTGGGGATGATGGCGCGCCGCCAGGACGAAGGCGACGAAGCGCCGCCAGGTCCCCCCCGGATCGGCCAGGATGTGGTCGCGGACGTCGCCGTCGTAATGGGGATAACGCTCCTGGATGATCTTCAGGTTGCGCGCGATCAGCTGTTGCTTGGCGTCGGACGGGAACGAACCGCCGTGCTTGTGATAGACGAACAGGTTGGGCACCAGAACGTTGCGCATTCCCAGCCGCTCGGCCTTTTGGCACCAGTCGTTTTCCTCGCCATAGCCGGCGCCGAAAGTGCCGCGCTCCAAAAAGCCGATGCGGTCGATGGCGCGGCTGTTCATGCCCATGCAAAAGCCCACCCCCGACGGCAGGTCGATGGCAACCCCGTCCGGGGTCAGGCAGCCGAAAGCCGCGTCCACCTGATCCGAGTCCAGTCCCAGATAAAGGGGATTGTCGCCCGGCATGTGCGGGAAACCGCAGATGCTGGCCGAATTGGCATAGGGCGTGGTCGAAGCGATGGACGGATCGGCCAGCATGGGGCTGATCAGGCGCTCCAGCCAGTTGGGCGGCAGAACCGTGTCGATATTGGCCCACACCACATGCTCGCCCCGCCACAGTTCGAAACCGCGCGACACCGCCTCGATATGGCCGACATTTTGGTCCAGCGTGATGAGGGTGACCCGCTCGGCCCGGCTTTTCTGCGCTTCCAGGGTGGCGGTGATCGCCGGGTCGCGGTTGCCGTCGTCCACCAGCACCAGGTGATAGGGCGACGTGGTGTTGGCGAACAGCGAGTTGAAGAAGCCTTCGTAATATTCCTGGCCCCGATAAACGCCGACCAGGATGAAGACGGGCTTTTCAAGCGGGGCCACGACCACCGGTTCCGGGGCAGTGCGGGCCAGGATGCTGGCCAGGGTGGGAAAGTGGGTGGCGGCGGGCCGCTGCCGGATTTGCGCCGGACCGTTGCCGAAGGACTTGCAGGTCCATTCCCCATCGCGCAGCCGCAGTTCCAGGATGGCCTGATCCCAGCGCCCGCCGTCGACCAGATGCGCCGTCAGGCGATAGCGCGCCCCGTTCTTCAGCGGCACGCCCATGATGTTGAAGCCGCAACCGGGAGACACCCCATGGGCCTGGGCCACATCGGTGCGGGTGTCGCCATATTGGCCGGGAACCGTGTCCAGACAGGACTCGCCCCAGGACAGGCTGATCCGCTCGATCCGGCCCTTGGCGGCGAAGGCCCAGCCGACGATGGTCATGGTGTCGGTCAGCCCCACCATGTCGATGTAAAAGCGGCAGGTCATGGGCGCGGGCCTTCACCATAATAGTCGGACACCAGCGAGGCGTAGCTGGTCCCGGCGCGGGCACCGCGAGGCGGCGAATCCTGCTCCACCGCGGCGGCCATCAAGGCGTGGTTGATGCGGGTCGGGTCCGATCCCAACGGCAACAGCGTTCCCCAACCCAGGGCGCGGATGCGCCGGGCCGGCGCCCCCAAGTCGAAGGCCACCGGATAAAGCCCCGCCGTCAGGGTTTCCGACAGGGTGTAGCAATAGGTTTCCGGCCAGACCGACAGGAAGGCCGCCACATGGCAGTCGGCCACCGCCAGCAATCGCGGCAGGTCCAAAGGCGAATACGGGCCACGCAACTCGATGTTCGGAACGTCCTTGACCCGCTTTTCGTCGCACACCGTGCCGACGACCACGAAGGTGAGGGGCAGGCCGTCGCGTTCGGCGGCCTCGGCGCAGGCCAGCAAGACGTCGAAGCCCTTGTGCGGGCCGATGCCGCCAACCACGGCGACACGCACGCAATCTCCCGCCACCGACCGCCGGATCGGGATCACCCCAACCGGTTCCGGGTGGGGGCGGACCACCACGTTGTCCAGATCGGTCATCAGGGCGATCCGGTCCTTGACGTCCTGGTCGGGCACGAAGACCCGTCTGGCCCGCCGCAGGACCGGCAAATAGCGGGCGCGCCAGTCGTCGGACGAGAACGGCCGCCCCCGATCCAGGTCGACGGCTTCGTGGGGGCCACTGTCCCGGATGCAGGCGCCGCAATCCCCCTCCCCCGTCTCGGGCAGGCCGCAGTAACGACCTTGCGGACCGATCATGGTGACCCGTGGGCAGAACCATGAATAGTCGTGGATGGTGACGTCATATTCCAGTCCCAGCAGCGCCGGCAATTCGAAGACGCAAGCGGGAAAACGGATGAAATGATGCAGATGCAGACGCCGGAACCCCATCATGCGCAAATCGTTGACCAGAATGTCCCATTCGCCGTCGCGAGCCAGCACATAGGTCCGTTCCTCTCCGGTCCGCCAGCGGCGCAGGACCAGCCGGTCCACATGATCCGATTGCAGCGCCCAGCTTTCGACGCCGTCGTCTTCCAGACCCCGGGCCATGTCACGGCAATGCTTCTCGGTGCCGCCGCCCAGACCGTGCAGGATGAACAGCATGCGGTCAGCCGGGGCGCTGGGGGCGACTGCCAGATCGGGCCGGCGGTCCATGCCGGATCGTCCCTCAACGAGGCCGTAACGCAGGTAATGCAGGAACGGGTTGCGGTCGGCGTCACGCACGTCGGGATATTGGGCCAGGTACCAGTCGGTGTCGAAGAACGGGTTGGGATCGCGCCCTTCGCGCCAGCCATGGCGGTGATAATGCAGCCAAGGATTGGCGCCGTCGTCGCGCACGTCGGCATAGGTGGACAGGTACCACTGGGCGTCGAAGGCTTCGGGCGGGCGCAGGCTGTCCACCCCCGACCGGACCATGTTGATCAGACTGTCGATGATTGAAATCACGTCCATGTCGGCGTTCACCACGCTGCGAAGACTGTCCGCACACCCGTCGGGCGCCCCACTGCGGCCTTCGCGGATGCCCCGGGTCAGGAAGTGCCACAGCGGATCGACACCGGCCGCCGCCACGTCGGGATTGTGCGAGAGATAGTAATCTGCCGAGAAGACGTCCGGTTGAGCCCGCAGCTCGGCCAAACGCTGTTCCAGAACCCACAGCAACGGATTGGTGCCCGCCGGCAGGTCGTTCTGGCGAGCGCAGGCGGCGCAGTCGAACAAAGCCGACGGATTGCGCCCCTCGGCCCCGCCATGCAGGACGAAGTGACGCACCGGGTCGGTGGTCACGTCGGGATTGGCCGCCAGATAATAGCCGACGTCGAACAATCCGCTTTCGGCGACCAAACGGCAGGCTTCGCTTTCGCGGCGCCGTCGCGCGCCACCGGCAAGACGGCCCCACAGCGGATCGGGGAGCAGGCGGCGCCAGGGGGCCAGACGGCGGGCCACCCGCCAGCCCAACGAGGCCTCCGCTTGCCGCCGGCCTTCGGCCTCATGCTCGGCCAGACGGCGCAAGGCGTCGCACTGCGCCGACAGGTGGGCGATTTCGGATTGCACAGTCTGGTACCGGCGTTCCAGGTCCTGGCGCTCGACCTCGCCTTGCGCCAGGACGCGGTTGTTTTCCGCCAGTTCCGCCGCCAACCGGTCGCATTGCTGAACCAGGGCGGCATTGTCCGCCTGCACCGCGGCCAAGGCGGCGGCCGCTTCGCGCGCCTGGTCGCCGGCCAGCGCCTCGGCCGTGGCGCGATCGTCGTCCAACTGCGCCACCACGGCATGAAGCCGTCGGATTTCCGTGTCACGCTGTGCCAGCTCACGCCCCAGATCCAGCGCGGCGGCCTCGGCAGTGGTCAGCCGTCGGGTGTAATCGGACAGGTCGTTGTCATCCACGCCGGGCAGCCACGGCACCTCGCCCACAAAGCGGTCAGAAATGGCGAATATCCGGGCGCTGGACCGGGTCGGCGGCGGAACGTCACGTAGCGGAAGAATCACCGTAAAGCCGGGACGACAGGGAGAGCGGACAGTGTGGTCGGCCAGCACGTCGTCACGGGCTTCGTTGACCATGGCGATGGCCTGGGCCTTGTGGTCCACCATCAGAACCACCATGCGGGCCCCCAGGACCCAGCCCGACACTTCCCAAAAGCCGCCCCCGTTGCGGCCGATCTTTTCCACCGCGCCGGTCACATCCTGAAGCCCAAAGGATGCGACGACGCCTTGCGCCGTGTCGCGTGACTGTTGCGCCGTGATTTCCAACTGCCGCCGCATGGCGTCGTCGCCGGAATTGGCGACGCCCCGCCCCAACAGCATGACCGCGTCATCCAGGAAGGCGCTGAAACGAGCCACCTGCACCGGATCGACGGTGCCGCCGCGTGCCAGTCCCTTGGCCCATTCGGACGCCTGTCCGACGACCCTGGGGACGGATTCCCCCCCTTCGCCGCGATGATGGTGGTGTTCGGGCCGCACGCAAGACGCCGCCCGGCAAGACGCCCCACCATCGGACAGCCCCAGGAACGCCGCAAGCCGCCGGGCCTCGCCCTGGGGATCGGCCATCAGGTGCCGGTAATCCACGAACAGCCGCGCCATGCCGTCCGACCCCTGGATGGCCTGCATCAGGTGCGAGAACCACAAAAACAGCCCTCGGGACACCGGCATGGCGTTGCGCGTGAACAGGGACGCCGCCACGTCCCCGGGATCGCGGACGGGAATGACGACACGCAAGGTGATGCCCTGTTCGTCGGCCAGATCCTTCCACAGCGGGATCAGCTGACACAGCCGCGGGTCCTTGATCACCATCATCTCGGCCTGGTCGATGTCGCGCGCCAGGACAGCGGCCAATTCGGCCCGGCATTGCGCCGCCTCGGGCGATCGGAACGATTGGGCGGGGATGGCCACCGGATCGTCCCAGGCAGAACCGATTGCCGCCAGAAAGGCTTCGTGGGCGGCGATGACGTCGCGGGATTCCCAAAACCCCGTCGGGTTCTCGGACGCGCTGCCGGGAACCAGATTGTCCGGCACCGCCGCGCCAAGGCCATGGATCACCTGGGTCACCACCGAGGTTCCGCTGCGGTGCACGCCGACAACCAGCACCACGGTCTTGCCGGTCAGTCCGTTCATGACGACAGCTTCAGCAAAGAGGACAGCCACGCCACCTCGGCATCGTCGGGGCGCCAGTCGGTCAAAGCCTGTGCCGCCCCAGGGTCGGCGGCCAACAGTTCGGGCATGTGCCGGCGCAGCCGCCCCGAAGTGATGATTCCGACTTCCTGCGGCATCAGTTCCCGGTCGGCGGCAACGAAAAAATCGCCCGGCGATTCGCTCAGCGCTTTCAGCACCCAGGTCGGGGCGATCCGCAACACCGCCCGGATCTTTTGCAGGAACTGATAGGTCTGCGCCCCCGGCAACGGGCAACGGTCACAAATGGTGTTGGACGGCCCCTTGCCCGCCATGGCGTCACGCGCCGCCTGGAAAGCCTGGGTGTTCCAGGCTTGCACGAAACCGTCCTGGGACGTCAGGCTGGCGAAGTCGTGCACACGGTCGTTCAGCACGCAGCACGGCCCGACCCCTTGGTCCACATGGATCATCCCGCCCAGATAATGCCAGTCGCAGCGCGGCAGGGGATTGCGCAATTCCCCGGGACCGAAAGCCGGATGCTGGCCGGCCAGGACCCGGGCCAAAGGCGTGTCGCGGCGGACCACGGCGGCGTCCACCGCCGGCCCTGACACCCAATCCCCGGACAAGGGCCGATTGGCGGACACAACCTTGCCGGCCTCGCCGTTTTCCGGAGCGCCGCCCGTGTGGAATTCCAACAGGTCGACGCCCCACTCCCGCGCCAGCTGGCGGGCCAGTTTTTCTTCGTGCTGGTTATGACGGAAGCGCAGGAAGCGCCATTCGATCAACGGCCGGGTCAGCCCCAGTTCACGCTTGCGCCGGATCAGCCGGCGCATGTTGCCGCTGACCAGATCGAA
Organism: Magnetospirillum sp. 64-120; assembly: GCA_001898825.1. Taxonomy (GTDB): domain Bacteria; phylum Pseudomonadota; class Alphaproteobacteria; order Rhodospirillales; family Magnetospirillaceae; genus Magnetospirillum. The sequence goes on along the minus strand of MKVK01000004.1, from coordinate 4,397 downwards.
ATCACCGCCTTGACGGTATTGCGGATAGGTTTCCGCCGTCGCCCCGTCCAACGAAACGCAGATCACCCCAAGTCCGCAGGTCAACAGCGCGTCGATGCGTTCGTCGCTCAGCGGCAGGCTAAGGTTGGTCGAGATGACGGAAAAGGTCCGGCGGTGCCGCATCCGCGCCACCAGGCTTTCCAGCCCTTTGTTGATCAGCGGCTCCCCGGTGCTGAACAGCCAGGTGACGAAGGCTTCGTCGCCGATGTCGTCCTGGATGCTCTCAAAGGCCGGGACCTTCATCACGGCGGCGCCACGGTCAAGTTTTTGCAGCCCTACCGTGCAATAGGGGCAGCGCAGCTGGCACGACGTCGACATGTCGATGGTAACGTCGATGGGGCGGTGCGCCACCCGCGCCTGCCGTTGCCGGCGGCTGCGCAGAGCCAGCAGGAAGTTGCCGAACTTGATGGTTTCCAGACGGGAATCGTCGATGACGGGCAACAGGAAGGGAAGTGCGGAATCGGTCATCGCGGATATTTGGCCGTGTTGGGCTTGGTCTGGAAACAACCCGCCATAAGGTTTGGCGAGCAAGACGCGCAACTTTCCAGCACAAGATGAAAATTGACGCGGACGATAACAGCGATCACGCGCCCCATCAATATCAACACGCGTAATTTGCCTTTCGACACACCCTTCAATCAGTTAAGTTTCACCATGCCAAATACCACTGGTTGGGCTTGGCGACAGTGACCTGGATGTCGTGCATGAATACCCGAATCGTCTTGTGCCAGACGTCGTTTTGGAATGTGAAAAGCCCGCCTTACACCCTGGCCATGCTGACCGGGGCGCTGCGGTCCAAAGGCTTCGTCGTCGTGCCCAGGGATTACGACCTGGAATTCCATCTTTGGGCGCCCCCCGAAGACCGCCATTTGTGGACCGACGCCTGGGTGCCGTTCTGGATGGATGCCGACAAGGTGACCGAACTGGTCCGGGAAAAGTTCCAGGACTTCATCGACTGGTGCGCCCGCGACGCCTTGTCCCACACCCCCGACGTCGTCGGCTTTTCCACCAAGATCACCACCGGCACCACCGCCCGTCTGGTCGCCGAACGGATCAAGCAGCTGAACCCGAAGGTCAAGGTGCTGTTCGGCGGCCCTGAAATGTGGGACGGGGTGGAAAAATACCTGACCCCATACCCCTATATCGACGCCATCTGCCGCCAGGAAGCCGACGTGTCGTTCCCCAACTTCATGATCAAATACGAGAATGCCGGCGGCGTGTTCCAGCCGGAACCGGGCTGGGCCTATCGCGGCGCGGACGGCATGATCACCGATTGCGGTGAAATCCTGCAGGGGCCGGGGGTCGAGGACATCCCCCTGGCGGATTATTCCGATTTCGACTTCACCCGCTATCAGGAACCCAACACCCTGACCTTGCTGCTCAGCCGCGGCTGCATCAACCGCTGCTCTTTCTGCACCGAAGCCCCGGCCTTCTTGAAATACCGCTATTACGAAGGCCGCCGGATCCATGACGAGATCCTGCACCAATTGAAAACCTCGAACGTGGCCCGGCCGGTCCGGGTGGCGTTCAACGATTCCTTGTTGAACGGCAACCTGGCGGCACTGGAACATTTCGCCGATCTGGTGCTGGAAACCCCCATCCCCGGCGGGATGAAGTTCGGCGGCATGATGCTGGTGCGCAAGCACATGAGCGACGCGTTGATGCACAAATTGGCGCGGGCCGGGCTGGACAACATCTTGCTGGGCATGGAAAGCGGCAGCGACGTCGTCATCGCCGCCATGCGCAAGAAGTTCGACCTGAACGAAGCCCGCCGCATCATCCGGGCAGCGGACGACGCCGGCATCTTCCTGGTCCTGTCCATCATTTTCGGTCATCCCGGCGAAACGGAACTGGAATTCCACAAGACCGTTTCGTTCCTGATGGAAATGGAACCCCACGTGGACGTGTTCCTGCTGAACGTGTTGCAGATTTATGCCCAGTCCTATCTGGGGGCCAATCCGCAAAAATACGGCATCGACTTCGCGGGGCCCGAGGGATGGCAATCCGATGACGGCGGCAACACCCAAGAAATCAGAAAGCGCCGCCAGGCCGTCGCCCGCGCTCTGTTGGGCAAGAAGGCCCGCGATTACGGCAATTTCGACCCGGCCTTCACCTTGCCCACCATCACCACCGCCCAGGGCGGCTATGCCCTGGGTCGGGTGATCGATTTCTCCAACAAGGCCGACGGCGGCAGCTTCGTCGGCGTGGGATGGAGCGAGGGCGAGGATTGGGGCCGCTGGAGCGACGGCGACCAGGCCAGTCTGTCCATTCCGGTCCCGGCGCAAACAGGCGGCGACCTGATCCTGCGCTTCGAAGGCGACGCCTATGTGGGCGGGCACAAGCCAACTTTGAAGGTACGGGTGGAAATCTGCGGCGAGATGCTGGGCGAGTGGTTTTTCCGCGAATCCGACATCGACCGTCAGTCCCAGGGTTTTTGGACACGCGAGACCCGCATTCCCGCCGCATTGGTTGAGGGGCGCCGACAGGTGGATGTGGTCTTCCATATCGACGCCCCGGTCGCACCATCCAGCCATCACGCCTCCGACGATTCCCGCAGGCTGGGAATCGGCCTCCGGCGGTTGCGGTTAAGCGCGGAAGGCCCTCGTCTGCATTGATCGATCCCCCAGGGGGTAATTTATTCCAACGGGTGAAGGCGGATTTGGCGGGATGGGGATGAACATTTTTTTCAAAAGCCTTTTTGCCGACAAGGTCGCCGCCGACACACCGCCTTACCAGCGGCTTAAACGGGTCAACGCCGCCCTGGTGGCCATCCGCAAGCTCACCCGCGACCTGACCATTCCGGTCATGCCCAAGACCGTGGTGCTGACCAACACCCAGATGTGCAACCTGAAGTGCCCCTATTGCGGTTCGCACGGCTCGCCCGAGGTCAAGGCGCTCTATCACGACAAGTCGAAGAACATGGAACTCGCCTTCATGGAAAAGCTGGCGGGTGAAGCTCTGCCCCATGCCGAGAACGTCTGGCTGTCCTTGATTGGCGAACCGTTGATGACCACGGTGGAAAACCTGGAAGCCTATGTCCACCAATGCCGAAAATTTGGGGCGCGGATGACGGTATCGACCAATGCCGGGCTGTTGTCGGAAGACAAGATGGTCTTCCTGCTGCCCGTGCTGGCCGAAATCCACTTTTCGCTGGACGGCGCCTCGGCCCCCATTTTCGACGCCTGCCGGCTGGGAGCCCAGTTCGGCAAGGTGATCCGCAACATCAAGATCATGACGGAAGCCATCCGGCTGCTGTCGGACGACATCCGCGTGGACAGCCGCATCGTCTTCACCCTGTGCGGCAGCAATGTGCGGGACTTCCCGCGCATGGTCGAATTGTCGCGCTTTTTGGGCATCAAGCGCATCCAGGTCAACTTCGTGCACATCAACATGGAACACCAAAACGCCTTGCGTGGCGATTCCATGACCTTTCACCAATCCACCTACGACCGGATGCGGGAACAAGCCCTGTCCTTGGCTGAAGGCTACGGTATCGTCGTGGTGTGCCCGCCGCCCTTTGGCGAAACAGCAACCTCGCCTGAAATACCGCCCCCAGGGCCGTTGATGGTGGAATTGCCGGACAGCTATTTCCAGACCCGTCCGGATGTGGAAACGGAATTGGGCTTCGACCCAGATGAAATCCACGCCCGCGCCAGTCAGGTCGTCACCGCGATCCGCCAACGAAGACGGGCCGAGAAAGCCCGCTCGGCGGCGGACATCCGGCACGAGAAAGCCCTGACCCGCCAATGGGAAAAGGTGTTGGAACAGGCCTTCGCCAAACACAAAGACGGCATGGAACAATTTTTCACCCAGGCGTCGTCCATGCAGGAATGCTGGTATCTGGACAGCTATCTCGACGTGCGCAACGATGGCGACTTCCGCCTGTGCTGCAACGGCCCGACCATGGGCGACGTGACCGCCAGCCCGCACTTCCGCGAACGCATCGCCGTGGCCGCCGACGTCGCCGCCGTCACCTTGCGCCGCCAAACGGTGACGGATGCGTTCCAGAGTTCGTTGTGCACCAGCTTCGTGCGATCCTTCGACGAAGGAACCAACCCATCCTGCACCCATTGCAGCGCCAGGACGCTGCGAGAATCCGGCTATTTCCGCGAAACACTGGAAAGTTCCGACATGATCCGCTTCGAAGGGACACAGTTGCGTCTGGCCCTGAGCGGAGAGTGAGGCAGATATTTCGGGGTTTTGACGCGCAAAAGCCCCCGAGCGTGATGCTCGGGGGCTTTTTGTGTTTTCGTGATAGGCATCGCTTTCTTGGAAGACCTGGCAGCGACCTACTCTCCCATGTCTTAAGACAAAGTACCATTGGCGCAGGGGGTTTTCACGTCCGAGTTCGGGATGGG
>MKVK01000002.1 GCA_001898825.1 Magnetospirillum sp. 64-120 | reverse complement strand
CACATTTGTTGATCTCGGGTTGCGGTCCAGATTTTGGGAGTGTCGATGCCTTTTGCTTCGTCGTATGCGCGGGCGACGTTGAAGGGGAGGCAGTGTTCGTAGATGGCGTAGTTTGCGAATTTGGGGTCGCAGGCGGCGCGGACGGCGTCCCATGCTTCTTTGAGGGAGCCGCCGCGGGCGACGACGCGTTCGACGGGTTTGTAGGTGGAGCGGATGAAGTCTGCGGTATTGGCGATGGCTTTGGCGACCATCTCCTCGCCCACCAGCGCGTCGCCGCGGCCGGGCGCGATGGCGCGGGGCTCAAAGGCCGCGATATTGGCGAGCGTTTCGGGCCAGTCCGTGAAGTGGCCGTCGCCGCAATAGCAGGCGGAATGGTATTCGACGATATCGCCGGTGAACATCACCTCCTGATCGGGCACCCAGATCACCGCGTCACCGGCGGTATGGGCGCGGCCGAGCTTCATGATGTCCACCCGGCGGCGGCCCAGCCAGACCGTCATGCTGTCGGAGAAGGTGGTGGTCGGGCGGGTCAGGCCGGGGATTTCCTCGTGCCCCTGGAACAGGCGCGGGAAGCGGCCGAACTCGCTGTCCCAGTCCTCCTGCCCGCGCTCCTCGACCATGGCGGCGGCCACGTCGGACATGATGATTTCCCGCGCGCCATAGGCGCTGGCGCCCAGCACCCGCACCGCGTGGTAATGCGTCAGCACGACATGGCTGATCGGCTTGTCGGTGACCGAGCGCACGCAGTCGATGACCTTGCGCGCCAGACGCGGCGTCGCCTGCGCCTCGACGATCATCACGGACTCATCGCCGATGATCACGCCGGTATTGGGGTCACCCTCGGCGGTGAAGGCGTAAAGCCCCTCGCCGATTTCGGTGAAGCTGATCTTCTTTTCAGACAGGTCGCCCTGCGAGGCAAAGGCCTTGGCCATGGTTCACTCCTTCGCCCAGCCGGGCAGTTCGATGGCGGGCAGCACCTGCCCCGCGCAATCGCCAAATCCGATGCGGTAGCCCGCACCCTGCGCCGCGCCGCGCAAGACCAGCGTATCGCCGTCCTGAAGGAAGCTGCGCGTTTCGCCGGTCTCCAGCGTCAGCGGTTCCTTCCCGCCCCAGCTCAGCTCCAGCAGCGAGCCGCGCGCGTCCTTCGCGGTGCCCGAGATGGTGCCCGACCCCAGCAGATCGCCCACCCGCATCGCACAGCCCGAGGTCGTGTGATGCGCCAGCTGCTGCGCCGCCGAATAATACATCTCGCGGTAATTGGTGCGCGCGATCACGGTCTCGGCCTTGCCCCCGGGGGCGAGGCTGACCGTCAGTCCGATGTCGTAAAGCATCGGCCCCGGCTCGCGCAGATAGGGCAGCAGCGGGCGTTCGCGCGCGGGCGTCGCCACGCGGAACGGCTCCAGCGCCGCTTTCATCACGATCCAGGGGCTGATCGTCGTCGCCGTCGCCTTGGCCTGGAACGGCCCGAGCGGCTGGTATTCCCAGGCCTGGATATCACGCGCCGACCAGTCGTTCAGCAGCACATAGCCGAAGATCATCTCGTCGGCCTCGGCCACCGAGACCATGCCCTGTGACGGCTGGCCGACGATGGCGCCCATCTCCAGTTCCAGATCGAACCGCGCCGAGGGCGCAAGGCGCGGCAGCGCCTCGTCCGGCCCCTTCACCTGCCCCCAGGGCCGGGTGACCGGCGTGCCCGAGACCACCACCGACGAGGCCCGGCCGTTATAGCCGATCGGGATCGACAGCCAGTTCGGCGGCAGCGCATTCTCGGCGCCGCGGAACATGGTGCCCACATTCACCGCATGGTTCTTGCCGGCGTAGAAATCGGTATATTCCGCCACCGCGAAGGGCATCAGCAGCCGCGCGCCCGCCTGCGGCACCAGATGCGGCGCCACCGTGGCACGATGCGCCGGGTCCGACAGAAGGTCGGTCAGCCGTGCCCGCAGCGCCGCCCAGACCGCAGGCCCCGCCGCCATCACCGCATTCCAGGCGGGGGCCGCGAACAGCGCCGGGTCCAGCCCGTGATCGACCGCGCCCACATCGAGGATCATATCCCCGATGGCCACCCCCATCCGCGCGCCCCGGCCATCGTCGAAGACGCCACAGGGCAGGTTCTGGATCGGGAAGTCGGTGTCGCCCTGCGCCGAGGCCAGCCAGCTTTGCTGCGTCATGCCTTGATCCCCGGCGTGCCGTCGAATTTCTTTTCAAGGCTGTCCCAGCAATCGACGTAATCGTCCTGCAGCGGCGCCTCTTTCGCGGCAAATTCCGTCAGATGCTGCGGGAAGCGGGTCTCGAACATGAACTGCATGGTCTCGGCCTGGTAATGCGGCACCATCGGCTCGTTCGACCCATGTTCGAAGGCGTTGCGATCCGGCCCGTGCGGCAGCATCATGTTGTGCAGCGAGATGCCCCCCGGCACAAAACCCTGCGGTTTCGCATCATAGATGCCATAGATGTTGCCCATCAGCTCGGACATGATGTTCTTGTGATACCATGGCGGGCGGAAGCTGTGCTCGGCCACCATCCAGCGGTCGCGGAACAGCACGAAGTCGATGTTCGCCGTCCCCTCCTGCCCCGAAGGCGCGGTCAGCACCGTGAAGATCGACGGATCGGGATGGTCGAACAGGATGGCGCCCACCGGGCTGTAGGTGCGCAGGTCGTATTTGTAGGCGCAGTAATTGCCGTGCCAGGCCACCACATCCAGCGGGCTGTGGTCGATGAAGGTCTCGTGGAACTGGCCGCACCATTTGATCACCACGCGGCTGCGGGCCGCGCGGTCCTCGAAGGCCGCCACCGGGCATTTGAAGTCGCGCGGATTGGCAAGGCAGTTCGCCCCGATCGGGCCACGCCCCGGCAGGTCGAACTTCTGGCCGTAATTCTCGCAGACGAAGCCCCGCGCCGGGCCGTCCGGCAGTTCCACCCGGTAGACCAGACCGCGCGGGATGATGGCGATCTCCTTCGGCTCCAGGTCAATGATGCCCAGTTCCGTGCAGAAGCGCAGCCTGCCCTCCTGCGGCACCACCAGCAATTCGCTGTCGGCCGAGAAGAAATACTCGTCCTCCATCGACTGCGTCACCAGATAGACATGGCTCGCCATGCCCACCTGCGTGTTCACATCCCCCGCCGTCGTCATCGTCCGCATCCCCGTGATCCAGGTCAGCGCCCCGTCCCCCACCGGCACAGGGTCCCAGCGGTACTGCCCCAGCGAGATCACATCCGGGTCGATATGCGGCGCCGATTTCCAGTAAGGCACCGCGATCTTCGTGAACCGGCCCACATGTTTCACCGAAGGCCGGATCCGGTAGCACCAGGTCCGTTCATTCTGCCCCCGCGGCGCCGTGAAGGCCGTGCCCGAAAGCTGCTCGGCATAAAGCCCGTATTCACACTTCTGCGGGCTGTTCTGCCCCTGCGGCAGCGCCCCCGGCAGCGCCTCGGTCTCGAAGTCATTGCCAAAGCCCGGCATGTAACCCGCATGCGGGCCGGTCACGGCAGTCGAGCGGATCATCCCGCCCGGCAGGGTCTGGTTCGTCATGGCGCGGCCTCCGTTCATGCTGCCCTCCGGCAGAATGAACGGATAATTAGTTGCATATGCAACGAAGTCAAGCTATTTATTGCAAATGCAACGAACAGACCCGACCCCCCGGACCCTGACCCGCAGCCCGCAGGACAGAACACCGCCAGGAGCGCCGCCCATGATCCGCCTCTTCGACTACTGGCGCTCCTCCGCCAGCTACCGCCTGCGCATCGCCCTCGGCCTCGCCGGCCTCTCCTGGCACAGCCTCCCCGTCGACCTGACCACAGGCCAGCAGTGCGACCCGGAGCACCTGGCCCGAAACCCGCAGGGCCTCGTCCCCGTCCTCGAAATCGACGACCTCACCCTCACCCAATCCCTCGCCATCATCGAATACCTCGACGAGACCCGCGGCCTCGGCCTCCTCCCGGGACCCGCCGCCAACCGCGCCCGCATCCGCGCCGTCGCACATGCCATCGCCATGGATATCCACCCCGTCTGCAACCTCCGCGTCGCCCGCTACGCAGTCGCGCAGTCAAACGGCGGCATCACTATGGAAACCTGGATGCGCGACATGATCACCCCGGGCCTCATCGCCCTCGAAAACATGGTCGACACCGGAAACCACTGCATCGGACAAACCCTCACGCTCGCCGACATCTGCCTCGTCCCACAAATCTACAACGCACGCAGATGGAACATCGATCTCAAAAATCTCCCAAACCTCAACCGCATCACAACATTTCTCGAAAACCTCAAACCATTCGCCAACGCTCATCCAAACC
>MKVK01000001.1 GCA_001898825.1 Magnetospirillum sp. 64-120 | reverse complement strand
TCCACCGGACGGCGCACCGGTCGCGCCGAGTTGGACGAGCACGCCGAGGGCGTCCACTACACCGAAATCGACGTGGACTTGAAACCGTCGGAACGGGGCCGCGAGGAAATCCTGGGGGATCTTCGGTCCCAGCTTGCCCGCATTCCCGGCATCGTCACCAATATCGGCCAGCCCATCTCGCATCGCCTCGACCACCTGCTGTCGGGGGTGCGGGCCGAGATTGCGGTCAAGATCTTCGGCGACGACCTCGATACCCTGCGGTCGCTTGCCGAGGAAGCGCGGATCCGCATGGGCAAGGTGGCGGGCATAGCCGACCTTCAGGTGGAAAAGCAGGTGCTGATCCCGCAGCTTCAGCTTCGCCTTGATCGCGCCGAGGCGAAGAAGTACGGCCTGACGCTGGATCAGTTGACCGAGACCCTGGAGGCGGCCTTGAACGGCAAGACCGTCAGCCAGGTCCGCGATGGCCAGCGCACCTTCAATGTCGTGCTGCGTCTGGCCGAGGACTGGCGGTCCCACACCGCCGATTTCCGCCAGATCCTGGTGGACACTCCGGCGGGCAAGGTGCCGCTGTCGCTGTTGGCCGAGGTTGTCGAGACCACGGGGCCAAACATCATCAACCGCGACAACATGCAGCGCCGCATCGTGGTGCTGGCCAATTCCCAGGGCCGCGACATGGGCGCCATCATCGCCGACGTCCAGCAAACCTTGGGCGAGATGACGATGCCCCAGGGCTATTACGTCACCTACGAAGGCCAATTCAAAAGCCAGCAAGAGGCCAGCCGCCTGATCGCCCTGCTGGCGATGGTGTCGCTGGCCGGCATTTTCGTGGTGCTCTACAGCCACTTCAAGTCGGCCAAGCTGGCTTTGGTCATCATGGGCAACATCCCCATGGCCTTGGTGGGCAGCGTCGCCGCCATCTGGCTGACCGACCAGACCATGAGCGTCGCCAGCCTGGTCGGCTTCATCACGCTGACCGGCATCGCGGCCCGCAACGGCATCATGAAGGTGTCGCACTACCTCCATCTGGTGGAGCATGAAGGCGAGGTCTTCGGGCGGCAGATGGTGGTACGCGGTTCGCTGGAGCGCCTGACTCCGGTGCTGATGACCGCCCTGGTGGCGGCGCTGGCCCTGGTGCCGCTGGTGCTGGCCGGCGGCGAGCCCGGCAAGGAGATCCTGCACCCGGTCGCGGTGGTCATCTTCGGCGGCCTGATGAGTTCCACCATTCTCGACACCATCGTCACCCCGGTCGTGTTCCTGGCTGTAGCCCGTTCCTCGGTGGAGCGGGTGGCCGGCGACGCCCGCCTCAAGGAGGCGATGGCATGATTTGTTCCAACAAGGAGACCAGACCTATGAAGACTCTCGCGGCTATCGCCGTTGCTGCCGCCATCCTCGGTACCTCGCTTCCCGCCGCCGCCGACGGCGTACTGACCGCCAATTACGGCGGCCAAATCACCGAGACCGCCGACGGCTGGCGCATCGAGTTCGCGGTGCGCGACGGCGGCATCCGGGCTTGGGTGCGTGACCATGGCGACAAGCCGGTGGCGGCCTCCGGTAAGGCGACGCTGCTGGTGGGCGGCAAGAAGCTCGACGTGCCGCTCAAGGCCGACGGCGAAACGCTGACGGCCGATACGGCGGTGACCACGGCGGACAAGGTGGCGGCGATCCTGTCGCTGTCGGTGAACGGCAAGCCGGTTTCGGCCCGCTTCGGCCAGGACGCCCTGGTGGTGCCGCCGCTTTCCGCCCAGGCCGTCGCCGGCAAGGCGGTCTTCGATCAGGTCTGCGCCACCTGCCACGGCACTGCTCTGCGGGGTTCCGATACCGCGCCGCCGCTGCTGCACAAGTTCTACGAGCCTGGTTCGGGCCACGGCGATGACGTCATCCTTGCCGCCGCGACCAACGGCGCCAAGAGCCATATGTGGAAGTTCGGCGACATGCCCAAGCCCGAAGGGCTGAAGCCTGGCCAGGAAAAGGACATCCTTGCCTACATCCGCGCCATGCAGGCGGCGAACGGCTTTGCCGGAAACGCCGCGATGCCGATGCCCATGCCCATGGATCATGGCTCCATGCCGATGGATCATTCCGGCCACATGAAGCACTGAAAGGAAAGGCCATGAAGGGACTGCGGACCCATCTGCCGAAGCTGCTGGTCGTGGGAATTATCCTCGGAGGGGTGGGCCTGCTGGTCTCGAACATGCTTGCTCCATCCCGGGAGCAGGGCGGGACGCCTGAATTGCGCCTGCCCGACCTGTCACGCACGGCGGCGGCCGGCAAGCGCGCCTTCGACGCCAATTGCGCCGAATGCCACGGCGCCAACGGCACCGGCACCGACAAGGGGCCTCCGCTGATCCATCGCATCTACAACCCCGGCCACCATGCCGACGAGGCGTTCTTCCGTGCCATCCAGAATGGCGTCCGCCGCCATCATTGGAATTTCGGCGATATGCCACCGCAGCCGAAGGTCACTGAGAAGCAGGCCGAGGAGATCATCGCATATGTCCGAGAGATCCAGGTAGCCAACGGTATCCGCTGGGAGGAACACCGGATGTAGTCGGCCGGCTGCAATTCTTCACCCGCCTCGTCATCCTCAGGTTACAGGCGTGTGGTGAAATCGGATCAGGACACAGAACGAGGATTGCCCTGAAACGCATCTCCATGGGCACCGGCACCGAGGTGGCGATCCAAAGCGCGGGCGTCACCCTGGTCAGGCGACCTTGCCGGCATCGCCCGTGCCCGGCATCTCAGCCGTGCAACCATGCGCAACATCCGCTAGAACCTGTTCCTCGCCTTCGCCTACAACACCGCCGACATTCCGCTAGCTGCCGGCGTGCTCTCTCCTATCACCGCCAGCGTGATACAAACTGTGATATACCGCAGTTTTCTGGCAGGTTCTAATACCTTGAAAATACATAAAAAAAGCCCCAGCGCGAAGCTGGGGCTCAAGTTTAGGGAGGAAACGTCCAAGAAAGGCAACAAGGGAAAAGGTCAGAAGACTTTCCGTTTGTTGCAGTGCAATAATTAGGGTGTTTCCGGGGGGCGCGCAAGGGGAAAATGCACCGAAAATCGGCAAAAAGTGCTAAAGGTACGGAAATGCTGGTTTTCTTGGCTGTGCATTCCAGGCATGTCGTTTTGTGGAATGTAATGATTTTGCAAATGGCACGTTGCGTGCATGTTGTTTTGTGACGTGTAAGGCAAAAGGGACGGAATTGATGGCTGGTTGGCGGCGTCTGATGGTGTTGGCGGTGGCGATGGTGGCCTTGGGGCGCCTGGGGGCCCCCGCGCATGCCGCGCCGTCCGTGCCCTCGGAAGCCCAATGTTCCGACGAAGCCGCCAAGAACGAACGCCTGTATGGCATTCCCACCCGTTTGTTGAATTCCATCTCGGTGGTCGAATCGGGGCGTTACGACCGTGACTACAAGGCAACTCTTGCCTGGCCGTGGACGGTGACCTCGCAGGGCGAGGGTAAATATTTCCCCAGCAAGGTCGAAGCCATCGCCGAGGTGCGGCGTCTGCAGTCCAAGGGCGTCAAAAGCATTGATGTCGGCTGCATGCAGATCAATCTGATGTATCACCCCGATGCCTTCGCCTCGTTGGACGAAGCCTTCGATCCGGTGAACAATGTGGGCTATGCGGCTCGCTTCCTGAAGGGGCTGTACGGCGCCACCGACAATTGGGTGACCGCAGCGTCCTATTACCACAGCCAGACCCCGCATCTGGCCGCCGCCTATCGCGAACGGCTGATGAAGGTGTGGGAAGGTGCCGGCACCCAGGTGGCGGCTTATGTCCCGCCCAAGGCTCTGCAATCGGTCAAGCCCGGCAAGGGGCCCCTGCCGGTTCCGTCCAGTTCCGCCCGGGTGGAAGAGCAGCGCCGTGCCTGGCGGGAGCAGCAGACCGCCATGCAGGACGAAGCCCGCCTGATCGCCGCCGCCTATCGTCAGGCCCGGCTGGGTGAGTATCAGTTGCGTCGCGCCCGCATGGTGGAATTGCGCAAGGCACGCGGCCTGCCCGCCGACGGGTACTGATTGATCTTATCCGGGCCAGTGCGCGGACGAGAGCCCTAGGCGCCGTCGTCTGGCCGGATATGGGCATAGGTGGCGAAGCGGGTGAATTCGCGGGGCATGGCGCCGGCCCGCAAGGCATGGGCCAACCCCTTGACGTCGCGGATCAGCAAGCCGCCCAGGATTTCCAAGCCATATTGATAAAGACGCGGGCTGAGCGGTGTGGCCGGCCCGGCCAAGGCGATGCGTGACCCCTGGGCCAGACGCAGGATGCGTGGCAAGGTGCGGTTGATGATGGTGGAGGACGCGACCACCGCCGCCGCGCAACCGGGCAAAAGCGTGTCCATGGCCACGGTGGGGTATTCCCCGGGGCGCGGTTCGGTTTCGATCACCTGGGGATTGTTCAGCACGTCGGCCAGTCCGGGAAAGGCTCCGATGACCACCACGCGCCCACTTTCGTGACGGAAGCTGTCGGCACCGTTGCCCATTTCGGCATCCAGGTCGAAGCGGTTGTAATGGGCATTGATGGCGGCGATGCCCAAAGCCATTTCCAACGGGTCCCAGGACGACGACAATTCCGCCAGCTGCCGCAGGCTTTGCTTGCGCAGGTCAGGCAGCCGGGGCACCAGGTCCTTGGCCGAGCGCGGCAGATAGGCCAAGCCGGCGCCATGGGGGCCTTCCACCATCAGCCAGCGCGGGCCGACGACGATCTGGCGGACCTCGTCGTGATCGACGCCCAGGGTCAGGTCGCGATATAGCCGTTCCGGTCCCCACCATTGCCACAACGAGCTGTCCTTGGGGGCGACCATGGAACCGCCCTGGCCGGCGAAGTCCAGCCAGTGCTGGACCTGATCGCCGGGAATCGACGACAGCACCGGCAGGGCCAGGCCTTGGCCGGGAACGATAGTGGCCAGCATTTGCTTGGCGGCCTTGGTGCAGGCGGAAAAATCGTCGATGACCACAAGGTCGGAATCATCACGCATGGCGGCGCGGAACGCCTTGGCGGCGTGGGTGGTGACGTCGGACATGGAAAGCTGGGCGCCGCTGGCCAGATCCAGGACCCGATCGCCCTGGCGGACACAACCGGCGACCGCGAAGCCCCGCTTCTTCAAGGTCAGGGCGAAGTCACCCAACAGGTTGCCGACCACCGAATCGGGTTCGTGGATGACCACGCCGGGGCGGATATAGGGGGCCTGGGTCGGTTGAAACTGGTACATGGGATCACGCGACGATTACATCCGCTGCCCAGCCGGGCAATATCCCTAAAGTGCACGAGGATTTCCCGCCAGTCCACCTTTGCAAGCGTGACCTGTCCGCAACCGGCTATTGGGCCGCCTTGGGCAGGTACTGGCTGATGTCGACGTTGTCCACCTGTTCGGGGCGCAGGTACTGGTCGGCGTAATCCTTCCACACCCCCGATTCCAGGAACAGGATCCACAGATCGGGGTCGATGTGCTGGTCCTTGACCATGAAGGACATGATCTTCAGGGATTCCGACAGTGTCTTGGGCTTTTTGTAGGGGCGGTCGGCGGCGGTCAGCGCCTCGAAGATGTCGGCGATGGCCATCATGCGGGCCGGGTCGCTCATCTGCTCGCGCTTCAAGCCCTTGGGATAACCGGACCCGTCCATCTTTTCGTGGTGGCCGCCGGCCCATTCCGGCACCCGGGCCAGGTTCTTGGGGAAGGGCAGGGCCTTCAGCATCAGGATGGTCTGGGTGATGTGTTCGTTGATCTTGAAGCGATCCTCGGCGGTCAGCGTGCCGCGGCCGATGGACAGGTTGTAGATTTCGCCCAGATCGTATTTGTGCTTCTGCGGCCGCATGGAGAAGCCCTCGGCGTCGTATTGCGCCAAGTCGAAGGCCACTTCGTGCGGGATGATGTGCCAATCTTTGTCGGCCAGCAGCTTTTCCTGCACCGGCGGTTTCGGCTGTTCGCCAGGACGGCGGCGCATTTCGTCGATGGACAGGCCCAGCGTGTCGTCGAGCGTGCGGGTCCAGGGGGTCTCGGCGATCTGCTTCATGCGCTCGATGCGTTCGGGGGCCATGAACTCGCCGCCGACGTTGCATTCGGCGATGAAGGCGAAGTCGTCGTCCAACTGCGCCAGTTTGGCGTCCAGAGCCGCCTTCAGCTCGGCTTCCGGCTGTTCCTCGGCCAGCACACCTTGCAGGTAATCGATCACCGCGTCGCGCTTCAACACCTCGAAACGCATGCGCACTTCGTGGATGCGGTTGTAGATGGTTTCCAGCTTGGTCGCCTTGTCGACGATGTATTCAGGTGTCGTCACCTTGCCGCAATCGTGCAGGCCGGCGGCGACCTCAAGCTCGTACCATTCGTCCTCGCTCAGGTGGAAGTCCTTGTAGGGGCCGTCCTTCTTGTCGCAGGCCGCCTTGGCCAGCATGAAGGTCAGCGCCGGGACACGGTTGCAGTGGCCCCCGGTATAGGGGCTTTTGGCGTCGATGCTGCCGGCGATCACCTGAATGAAGCTTTTGAACAGGTTTTTCTGGGCTTCGATCAGCCGCGAATTGTCCAGGGCCACCGCCGCCTGGCTGGCTAGGGCCTCGATCAGCGGTGTGATGTCGGGGCCAAAGGCGATGACGGTGTTCTTGCGGTCGCGGGCGTTGATCAGCTGCAGCACGCCGATCACTTCGTTCTCGTAATTCTTGAGCGGCACGGTCAGGAAGGATTTCGACCGGTAGCCGGTCTTGGAATCGAAGGCCTTGGTGCCGGAAAAGTCGAACTTGTCCACGTCATAGGCGTCGGCGATGTTCACCGTGGTGCCCGACAGCGCGCAATAGGACGACACGTTCTTGTGGTTGGGGTTGCCCTGGTCGTCGTGCAGCTTCAACGGCGGGAAGGGGATCGGCTTGCCGGTGGTGCCACCCATGGCCACGTCCAGGGTGTCGTTCAGCATGATCTCGAACTTCAGGCCGTCCTTTTCCGGGGTGACCAGATAAAGGGTGCCGCCATCGGCGTTGGTCATCGACTTGGCGCCCAACAGAATCTTTTCCATCAGGCGGTTGTGGTTCCGCTCGGCGGAAAGGGCGATGCCCAATTCGATCAAGGTGCGGTAACGTTGTTCTTGTGACGCGGCAGCCATTGCCCACTCCCCAAAACCCTAACAGACACGCGGCTTTCTGCCCTGTGCGTCGAACTCTTCCAGGGTACAGCCAAACTCCATTCAGGCCAAGGGCACTGAAGTCGTAGGGTTGACGCCTGATAAAGGATAAGGCTTACCTGTGGGCATATTTCGCCGGAGGTTTCCTTGCCCTACGAATCATTGCGCGACTTCATGCGTCACCTGGAATCGCAAGGCCGTTTGGTGCGCGTGTCGGCGCCGGTTTCCCCGCATCTGGAGATGACCGAGATCCAGACCCGTCTGTTGGCCGAAGGCGGCCCGGCGGTGCTGTTCGAGAACGTGCGCAAGCCCGATGGCGGCACATATGCCATGCCGGTGCTGGTCAACCTGTTCGGCACGGTGGAACGGGTCGCCTGGGGCATGAACCGCGAGCCGGCGCAACTGCGCGAAGTGGGCGAGACCTTGGCCTTCCTGAAGCAGCCCGAACCGCCCGGCGGCTGGCGCGAGGCCATGGAAATGCTGCCCTTGGTCAAGACGGTGATGGCCATGAAGCCGAAGACCGTGGGCAGCGCGCCGTGCCAGCAAGTGGTGCTGAAGGGCGACGACATCGACCTGTCGGCGCTTCCCATCCAGGGCTGCTGGCCGGGCGAGCCGGCGCCCCTGATCACCTGGCCCTTGGTGGTGACCCAAGGCCCCGACCCCAAGGGCGACAAGCGCGACGCCTTCAACCTGGGCATCTACCGCATGCAGGTGACGGGCCGCGACACCTGTCTGATGCGCTGGCTGAAGCATCGCGGCGGCGCCCAGCATTACCAGCGCTGGGCGGGCAAGTCGCGTGAACCCATGCCAGCGGCGGTGGTTCTGGGCGCCGATCCCGGCACCATCCTGGCCGCCGTCACCCCGGTCCCCGACACGCTGTCCGAATACCAGTTCGCCGGCCTGTTGCGCGGCAAGAAGGTGGAGCTGGTCGAGTGCAAGACGGTGCCGCTGAAGGTTCCGGCCGAGGCCGAGATCGTGCTGGAAGGCCACGTCATGCTGGACGAGTTTGGGCCGGAAGGTCCCTATGGCGACCATACCGGCTATTACAACTCGGTCGAGGATTTCCCGGTCTTCCGCATCAGCGCCATCACCATGCGTAAGGACCCCATCTATCTGTCCACCTTCACCGGCCGGCCGCCGGACGAACCATCGGTGCTGGGCGAGGCGCTGAACGAGGTCTTCATCCCGCTTCTGACCCAGCAATTCCCGGAAATCGTCGATTTCTGGCTGCCGCCCGAGGGCTGTTCCTACCGCATCGCCGTGGTCAGCATGAAGAAGGCTTATCCCGGTCACGCCAAGCGGGTGATGATGGGGGTGTGGTCGTTCCTGCGCCAATTCATGTACACCAAGTTCGTCATCGTGGTGGATGACGACATCAATGCGCGCGACTGGAAGGACGTCATGTGGGCCATCTCCACCCGCATGGACCCGGCCCGCGACATTACCGTGGTGGAAGGCACCCCCATCGACTACCTGGATTTCGCCAGCCCAGAATCGGGCTTGGGCGGCAAGCTGGGCATGGACGCCACCAACAAGTGGCCGCCGGAAACCAAGCGTGAATGGGGGGAAAAGATCGCCATGGACCAGGACGTGGTCGATGCGGTCAGCAAGCGCTGGGCGGAATACGGCCTGCCGGGATCGGGCAAACCCATCTGGAAATAAGATGACGGACAACACCAAGAAGGCCCTTGCCGTGGGTTTTTGCCTCAGCGTGTGCGCATGCTTGGCTGCGGCTTTGCAGGTCTTCTTCGGTTGATTTCACTGCTTGCCGCCTGTGAAATTCGGGCATAGCCTGAAACTTCCGGTTATGGCGGGCAGGGGGGAATCATGTTCGAAGCGGCGGAATTGGGACGTAAGGTCAGCCGAGAGGAATTCGACGCCATCGCGCCGCAGCTGCGCACCGAGCTGTTGGATTTGCAGCGCCGCCTGCGCGAGGCCGACTTTCCCGTCATCATCGTCTTCGCCGGCGTCGACGGCGCCGGCAAGAACGAAACCGCCAATCTGTTGAACGAATGGATGGACCCGCGCTGGACGGTGACGCGGGCCTATGGCAAGCCTTCCGACGAGGAAGGCGACCGCCCGCCGTTCTGGCGCTATTGGCGCGACCTGCCGCCCAAGGGCAAGATCGGCATGTTCTTGTCGTCGTGGTACCACGCGCCGCTGCTGGACCGGGTGCACGAGGAAATCGGCGTCGCCGAGATGGACGAACGGTTGATCCGGATCAACCGTTTTGAAAAGGCCCTGGCCGACGACGGCGCGCTGATCGTCAAGTTCTGGATGCATCTTTCCAAGAAAGAGCAGAAAAAGCGGCTGAAGAAGCTGGAAGACGACCCGTTGACCGCCTGGCAGGTCACCCCGGTGGACTGGCAGCATTACAAGCTGTACGACAAGTTCACCACGGCGGCCGAACGGCTGATCATGCACACGTCGAAAGGCCACGCGTTGTGGCACATCGTCGAAGGTGCGGACGCCCGTTACCGTTATTCAGTGGTGCTGAACATCCTGAAGGAAGCCATCACCGCCCATCTGGAACGCCGGGACGCGATCAAGAAAGTGGCGGCCGAGCTGAAGAAGCCCAAGACGAAGAAAGCCAGCTTGCCGGCCGTCCTGGCCAAGCAGCCGTCCATCCTGTCGTCCTTGGACATGACCCAGGATCTGGACGGCGACGAGTATAACCGTCAGCTGCAGGAACAGCGCGGCCGTCTGTCGTTGCTGCACCGGAAGGCCAAGGAAAAGGGCGTGTCCACCGTCTTGGTGTTCGAAGGCTGGGACGCCGCCGGCAAGGGCGGCACCATCCGCCGGCTGACCAACGCGCTGAACGCCCGGGATTACCAGGTCATCCCCATCGCGGCGCCGACCGAGGAAGAACGCGCCCAGCATTACCTGTGGCGATTCTGGCGCCATCTGTCGCGTGCCGGCCGCGTCACCATCTTCGATCGGTCGTGGTACGGCCGGGTGTTGGTGGAACGGGTGGAAGGCTTTTGTGCCGACGACGCCTGGCAGCGGGCCTATGGCGAGATCAACGATTTCGAGGAACAGATCGTCGAGGCGGGGCACGCGTTGTGCAAGTTCTGGCTGCACATCACCCCGGAAGAGCAGCTGGCTCGTTTCAACCAGCGCAGCGAGATCGAATACAAGCAATGGAAGCTGACCGACGAAGATTGGCGCAACCGTGAAAAATGGGGGGACTACGAAACCGCCATCAATTCCATGGTCGAGCAAACCTCGACCCGGATCGCGCCTTGGACCTTGGTGGAAGCCAATTCCAAGCCCTGGGCCAGGGTCAAGGTGTTGCGCACGGTGTGCGACACGCTGGAGGCCTCGCTGAAAAGACGCAAATAGAATAAGGCACAACCCTTTCCATCGGTATAGTTGACGGAACCTATTCTTTTGGTTAAGTCCCTTCCTCAAATAACGGCGACATAAAAAATTTATCGCCGACGGGGAGGAGAGACGGATGCGTATCGGCGGACGCCTGTGGCTGGTTGTTGCCGTGTCCATGCTGGGCACTTTGGTGGTGGCCGGTCTGGCCTTGAAGCAGGCCCGCGGCGACCTGATGGAAGGCCGCGAGACCAAGACCCGACACATCGTCGAGGTTGGCCGGTCGCTGGTCGCCCATTATCAGGCCGAGGAACAGGCCGGCCGCATGGACCGCGCCCAGGCCCAGGCCGCCGCCTTGGCCGCCGTCTCGGCCTTGCGCTATGAACAAAGCGAATATCTGTGGGTGCACAAGAAGACCGGCACCATCATGCTGGCCCATCCCAATGCCAAGCTGATCGGCACCAGCGTCGACACCATGCAGGACAATGCCGGCGGCTATCTGTTCCGCCGCATGAACGCCTTGGTGGACAGCCAAGGCGCGGGTTTCGTCACCTATGACTGGCCCAAGCCCGGACAAAGCCAGGCGGTGCCCAAATTGTCCTATGTGGCCGGCTTCGCGCCTTGGGACTGGGTGGTCGGCACCGGCATCTATATCGACGACGTGGACGCGACCTTCGCCCGCCGGGCCTGGATGTTCGGACTGGGGGTTCTGGCGGTGGTGGGCGTCGTCGGCCTGATCGCCACGCTGATCGGTCGTGCCATCACCCGTCCGTTGGGCGACGTCACCGCCGCCATCAAGCGCCTGACTAACGACGAACACGGCTTCGACATCGCCCACACCGGCCGGGTGGACGAAGTGGGCGACCTGGCCCGCGGTCTGGTCATCTTCCGCGACCATGTCGAGGCGGCGGCCCAGGCCAATGCCCTGCGTCTGTCACAGCAGGAAGCGGACATGCGCCGTCAGGCGGAAATTTCGCGGCTGACCGCCGAATTCGACCACAGCGCCGCCGGGGTGATCAAGGCGGTGGCTTCGGCGGCGACCCAGATGCAGGCGGCCAGCCAGAACATGAGCGCCATCGCCGACCAGACCAGCCAGCAATCGTCCATGGTGGCTTCCGCCGCCGGCAGTGCCGCCATCAGCGTGCAGACGGTAGCCGCCGCCACCGAGGAACTGTCCGCCACCGAAGCCGAGATCGCCCGTCAGGTGGACACCTCGTCGCGCATCGCTATCAATGCGGTGGACATGGCCCGGCGGTCCAGCGCCATCGTCGCCAGCCTGAACGACACCACCAAGCGTATCGGCGAAGTGGTCAGCCTGATCACCGACATCGCCAGCCAGACCAACCTGCTGGCGCTGAACGCCACCATCGAGGCGGCCAGGGCGGGCGAAGCCGGAAAAGGCTTTGCCGTGGTCGCCGGCGAGGTGAAAAGCCTGGCCAACCAGACCACCCGGGCGACCGAGGAAATCGCTGAACAGATATCAGCGGTGCAGACCAGCGCCCGCGAAGCCGCCGACGCCATCGATTCCATCGTCGGCATCATCGGCGATATCGGCCACGCCTCGACCGAAGTGGCGGCGGCGGTGGAACAGCAGACCGCCGCCACCCACGAAATCGCCCGCTCGATCGAAGCCGCGGCCAGCGACACCCAACAGGTGTCGTCCAACATCGCCCAGGTCAGCATCGCCGCCACCACCGCCGGCCACACCGCCCGCGAAGTGCTGGACGCCGCCGGCGAACTGTCGGCCCAGGCGGAAAGCCTGCGCAATCAGGTGGAAAGCTTCCTGTTCGGGGTGCGCCAAGCCGGCGCGGCGGCGTAAAATCCCCCGCGACGGCGGGCAGGGCTTGCGCTATAAAATCCGCGCCCGGTTGGGGACGTGGTGAAATGGTAAACACTGACGACTTAAAAAAGATTGCGCCTACGTGGATTTACCACTTACCGCATTGATTTAACTGGAAATTCTTGCCGTTGACGCGCGTGCACAGTCCATGCACAGTATTTGCGCGCACGTTGCTGCGTGCGCATGGACTTGGAGCGCGGTATGGCAACAGAAATTACCGTCACTGAAGATATCAGGCTTTATATCCGCGACGGAACCAAAAATTATTCAGCGCGCATTCGTTTGCCAGATGGCAAGTGGAAGCGGATTTCAACTGGCACTTCCGACGAAAACAAGGCGCGGGAACAGGCGCTGCACCATTACGCGGAAATGAAGTTCCGCGTCAGCAACAATCTTGTTCCGGATTCCCGCACGGTGCGTCACGTCTGCGAACAAGCCAAGATGGAGATGCAGGAGGCGCTCGACGCCGGTTCCGGCAAGGTCATCTGGAACCATTACATCTTCACCATCGATAAGTGGATCATCCCCTTCTTCGGCAATCGCCCCATCGACGGCTTGACCTACAAGGACATGAAGGAGTGGCAGGACTGGAAGCAGGCGCAATGGGGCCGACGCATGGGCTACAGCACGCTCCGCAATCACAACTCGGCCATGTCGCAGGTGTTCAAATGCGCGCTGCTGCATGGCTGGATGAAGGACTTCCAGGTTCCTCAGCAATACAACGGCGGCAAGGCCCCGGAAGCGCGCAATGCGTTCCTGGATGACGACTACACAGCCATCATGCAGGCGCTGAGTGACGCAGCGGGCACGGGCCGCAAGGCGCGCAGCCGCGTCAAGCGCGAGATCCTCGAATGCTATGTGGGCGTGCTCTGCACCAGCGGCCTGCGTCCCGGCATCGAGATGAACACCCTGCGTTGGTGCGATTATGATCCGGAATGGGAAGCCCCCGACGGATCGACGCACCCGGAACTTCGCGTCCAAGCCGGTAAGCGCGGCGGACGCGGTGTCATTGTTCGCGCCGCCTGCCGGAAATGGCTCGAGCGGATGCGCGAAATTTCGCCTTCGTCCGACAAGAACGACCTGATCTTCCGCTATCCCGATGGTGAACCCATTGGCGACATGAACCGCACCTTCCAGGTGGTGCTGAAGAATGCGGGCTTGCTGATCGACCACAAAGGCAGAAAGCGGACCCTCTACTGCTGCCGCCACTTCTATGGAACCAACATCCTGGTGTTTCAGCCGGACATCGACCCCATATTCCTGGCGGGCGCGATGGGAACCAGCGTCGCCATGCTGGAAAGGTATTATGCGGACGCTGATCCAAAACGAAAGGCTTCGGCTTTCTCGGGCATAACACGCAAGCCCGCAAGTTTGCCCGGTATCAACATTGACAGCGTTGTCCGTAAACGAAAGAATATCGACTTCTAGCCACGCGGGGACGTGGAGAAATTGGTAAACTCTGGCGACTTAAAATCGCCCGGCTTCGGCCTTGCGGGTTCAAGTCCCGCCGTCCCCACCAATACACAGTCGACCAAACTGTGTACGTTTTGCCCCAAAACACGGATCAACAACGCTTGCGCAGCCCTGCTGTGCTCGCACGCCGCCCGTCGCTGCGTACCCAGCATCCAGGGTACTGGCAGGGCGAGCGCGTAGCCCGTAGACGCCCCGCGCGTTCCGCCGCTATAGCAGCAGCACCGGGCGCAAAGCCCAATCCCGGAAACGTGCCCGCGCAACAGCGAGGGCCGCATGGACCGGACGGAACGTATCGCCACACTCAACGACCAGCTTCGCCGCGATCACACTCGCGGCAAGGTGGTCATCACCAGGGGCATTCAGGCCCTCGGCCACCAAGCCGTCCTGGATGTGCTCGCTGCCGTCGCAGCGTTTTCCGATTTTACTCCCGACAACGATCCGTATGCCGAGCACGATTGCGCGGTCATGAATGTTGGCGATCACCGCGTCATCTGGAAGATCGACTATTATGACCAGGATTTGAATTTCGCTTCGGACGATCCCGCTAATCCGGCAGTGACCATCCGTTTGCTGACAATCATGTTGGCCGACGAATATTGAGAAAAAGGATATATTTCAACGCCCTGAAGCCGAGCTTACTGGAAGTAAGTTCGTTGCCTGACCGCGATTTCCGGGGCAAAGATCGGCCATCGGTTTATCTCGCAAGGGGGCTTCGATGGACGGCGGTGCGGTCACGGTGGGTTTCGATGAGGCGTTGAAGGAGGTCGAGGGCGTCGTTACCGCCTTCAATACGGCGGCAGGTGACGAGGAGAACTCCCAGAAGGCCAAGAACGCGGCCCTGTATGCCGCCCTCGACAGGGCCTTCCAATTTCACCGGACATGGCACGGTAGTCCGGAATTCGGGAAATTGCTGGAACAGCGGAAGGTCAACGCCAAGCCGCGCGGCAAAAACGCCAGCCCGTACATCCCCACCATCAAGGCGTTCTTCGACGCCAACCTCGACAGCTTTGATCCCGCCGATGAGGCCGGAAAGGCCGACAAGGCGCGACGCCAGAAGACCGTCAGCACCTACAGCAAGGTTCTGGAATTCGCTGCCTCGTCCGAGGACGGTTCCAAGGATGTCGCCGCCTTCATCGCGGAACACGGCGGGGTAGAGGCCACCAAAGCCGAGTGGAATGGCCTTCAGAAAAAGACCGACGAGGCCCAGGCCAAAGCCAAGGAGGCCGAGCGGACCAAACAGCAGAACCTTGGTGTCGGGCTTGCCGCGCTGAAGGCAACGATGGCGAAGACGTTACCGCAGGATGCCGCCAGGAAAGACGGCACCGCGCTTGCCGCCCTGTATTTCGACGATGCTGGCGTTGCCCATCTCCTCGGCTTTCCGCCAGTCACCGACGGAAGCAAGGCGCTGCTTGAGAAGTTCCTGCTGGATGCCGTTCCCGAGAAGAAAACGAGCACCGGCAAGGAGCAATCGACTGCGCCGGTTGGTGAACACGGCTTGGACAAGCTGCTGAAGCTGCTCGCGGCCGGCAAGGTGGCGCACGCCAACGACGCCAACGTGAAACTCGTCAATGGAACGGATCGCTGCGAACTGTGGTCATCCCACGGCAGCGCGCAAACCTGCATGGTCCGCGCCGTGCTGCCGCGCCAGGACTACCTGCCCGAGGGCGCCTATTGGTTCGGGGCCAAGGCCATCAAGGCCATGCAGCATCTCGCCAAGCTGGGCGCGCATGGGGCCAAGTTCACGATCAACGGCCCGATGGCGATGGACGGCAAGATCGCGGTGGTGAAGGTGACCGTCACTGGGCATGAGGATGCGGTCAAGGCCTATAACCAGAAGGCGGGCGTGGTGTCGTGGGACTGGTTTGACGCCATTCCCGATGGCGATGGGCGCTGCCGCACCTCCAGCCCCGATGGTTCCTCCACTACCATCGCCTTCCGCTCTGCCACAGAAAAGCTGGCGGTGGCGAAGCCTGTCGAGGAATGGAACGCGGAGGTATCTGTGGCGGGCGACTTCGCCGCATGGCTGGAGCGGACCTTGGCGATCAGCAAGAAGGATGCGAACGCCAAACTGGTCAAGGGCGTGTTTGGTGGAACCGGCGGCAAGCTGACCACGTTCCGGATCGGCGCCAAGGAATGGGTGCTGATGGCCGGGCACGAGGATATGGACGCTCATCCCTTCGATCCTGAAATCGCCTTCGACGGCGGCCCATTGGAGTTCACCGAAGGCCGGGGCGACTTGTTGGCCGCCAAGAAGGCCGTCACCGGACTGGTCGGCGGCGGCACGCCCACCATCACCCTGATCGACAAATTCATGCGCGTCCGCTGCGAGGCGGATGGCTGCGTCTCCGAGGTGTTCATCCCGTCCTTCACGCCGGATGGCCGCTATGCGGGCCACACCGAGTTCCTGACATAGGGCCGGATATTACAGAACGAAGCTCAGCATGCGGTCGTAAAGCGGCGTCTTGCGATAGAGCTTGGGCTGCCGCCAGTCGTCATTGGCGGCGGCATCCTTGCGCTCCAGCAGACCGAACCACCGCAAATAGCGCAGCACCCGAGACTCGAACGCCCAGACCGGCCTGTCGGGCATTTCGGACTTCAACGCCTCCTCGCTGGGCAGAGTGACGCTGCGCATCAGGGCATCGGCGGGGCGCCAATCGTCCGCGAACTGGCCGATCAGATAGAGGATCAAGGAGATTTGCCAACCGAAGAATTCCTCAAGGCCGTTGCGGTCCAGATAGGCGGGATTGAACCGGGTAAAGGTGGTGCGGAACAGATGTACCTGAAGCGTCCCGGCGGCATCGTCGGCAAGCATCGCCTTGCCCTTCTTGGTCAGCTTCAGGAGCCCTTTCTCGGTGCGCGCCAATCCGCCCAGCTTGAGCACGATATGCAGGTAATGCAGCGGGGTGAAATCCGGTTCGTTGATGACCTTGTTCATCTCCCAGATGCGCGCCGGGTCGTAATCGACCCACTGGAAACGGTCCACCAGGGATTCGACCAGTTTGCGGTTGAGATTGCCCTTGGCCGTCAGCTTCGCCCCGGCTCCCTCCAATTCCGCCATCAGGATGCGCGCGTTCGGCACCACGCTGCTCGCCAGAAGGTCGGCCAATGGCACCGTCTGATCCAGGCGCACGGGGCCGGTGCCGTCCCATTCATCATGGATCAGCGCATTGGCTTGCTGTTCGGTGAAGGTAACGATACCTGCGGACATGCTTTCCCCTTTGCATGGCAACGACAGTACCGGGCCAGCATGCCGTCATCAATCCGATGATAGGAATCGCGCCCTTTGCTGGGCGGCGGCCCCATGACAGATAGATTTGAAACATGTACGTTTGCTGCCTGGACTTCAGCAGGCAAATCATCGAGGTCGTTCATGGTGCTGCCATCGGGCCGCGATGGGCTGCGCAAGGCAGTTATTATTGCGCTTTATCCCGTTGTCTGGGTTCTGGCCCATAAGGCGGCGGTGGCGATGAACGTTGGCCCCGGTGTCAGCATTTGGTATCCGCCCGCTGGACTGACCTTTGCCTTTCTTCTCCGCTTTCCCCGGTTCTGGCCGCTGGCTTATGTGGGCATCGGATATGTCGTCCTGCTTGGCCCCTATGCCGTCACCACTCCGGGCGCTTGGCTGTCGTGGTTGATCCCACCGACCGGCTATGTGGTTGGGGTGGCGCTGCTGCGGCGCTGGCTTGGTGGCCCGTTGGACCTCAGCCGTCAGGCCCATATCCACCGCTTCATCGCCGCGTCTCTCGCCTCGCCTGCCATTGTCGCAGCGATCAACGTCCTAAACTTCTGCGCCGATGGCGCGATCCCATGGTCGGAATACGGCCCATTGGCTACCCGCTTCTTCATTGGCGACGCCCTGGGCATCGTCACCCTCGCGCCGACCTTGTTACTGGCGAACCGTCCGTGGCGCTCCCACTTCCGTCAAAGGGATGGGCGCGTCTTGTTCCTTGGCTTGCTGGCGACCGCTTTGATCCTCTATCTGGAGGTGGCGGAACTGCTGCTGGGTCATGACCAGGGGCGCTTTTCCTATTTCGTCATGCTGCCGGTGGCGTGGAACGCGGTGGCCTTTGGCGTGCTGGGCGCGGCCTTGTCCACTCTGCTCGCCAACGTGTCGATCACGGCGGCCAGCCTCTTGCGGCCCGACCAAGCGGTTCTGGCGGGCGCACCCTATTTCATGCTCTCCATCGGCTATCTCAGTCTGATTATCGCCGGGGCAGTGGAAGATCGCGAAGGGGCGTTGCGCAAACTGCGCAAGCAGGAAACGGCGCTGGATAAGGCATACCGCCACTTCACCACGCACGAAACGGCATCCAAGCTGGCGCACGAGATCAGGCAGCCCTTGGCCTCGGCCTCCACCTATGCCCAGGCGCTGCACACCATGGCGGAGCGGGGAAACGTCGATCCGGCGGAACTGCCGGAAATCACCGGACGGCTGGAGCGCGAGGTGCAGCGGGTGCGCGAGATCATCGCCGCTAACCAGGCGCAGTTCGACCAAGCCACCGGCAGACGTGAAGTGCTGACGCTGGCGGCGGTGATGGGCGACGTGGTGCCGCTGCTGCGCCAGATTTGCGACGACAGCGGGGTATCGGCCCAGTTCGAGTTGGACGGATGCGCGGCCAAGGTCTTGGGCGACCGCGCCACACTTCAGCAATTGGCGGTCAATCTGGTTCGTAATGCCTGCGAGGCGATGGGCGCTGTGTCCGAACGGACGTTGCTGGTGGCGCTGACGGAAGAGAACGGCAAGGCCGTGCTTCGTGTGCAGGACAGCGGCCCCGGCTTCGCGGAAGAGACATTGCACAACGGCCACGCCCTGTTCGCCTCGGCCAAGCCCGGCGGCAGTGGCTTCGGCCTACCCATCGCGCGGGCTATCCTGACCGCCCATGGCGGCGACCTGGAGATCGCCAACAATCCCGATGGTGGCGCCTGCGTCACCTGCTGGTTGCCGGTGGCATCATGATCGAAGCGCCCTTTGTCGTGGCTGTCGTCGATGACGATGCCAGCTTCCGCGAGGCTATCGTCTGGCTGTTACGGGCCAGCGGCTATGACGCCCGCCCTTATGGTGATGCGGGCAGCTTCATCGCCCAGCACGACATCCGCGCCATCGGCTGCGCCCTGGTCGATCTGCGCTTGGGCGAGGATTGCGGTATCGCGGTCTTCCGGCGCTCACGCGCCCACGGCCATGACATGCCAGTGATCATGATTTCCGGCCACGGGGACATTGCCACCGCCGTCAAGGCGGTGCAGCAAGGGGCGATGGGCTTCATCGAAAAGCCCATCGACAACGCCAAGCTGCTGGCCGATGTCGCCAGCGCCTGTGCCCACCACCGCGAGTTCTGTGCCCGCTATGGTCGGGCAGTAGACGCCATGCGGCTTTACGGCCTGCTGACCGCGCGCGAACGAGAGGTGTTTTGGCTGCTGGTCAATGGCAAGGCCACCAAGGAAGTCGCAGCAGACCTCGGGATCAGCCTGAAAACGGCGGAAGTCCACCGGGCGCGGGTGTTCGACAAGATGCGGGTGAATGGGCTGGCGGAACTGGTCGGTGCTTCGAGGCATATGGGGCTGGCGTTGCGTCCATAGTGCCATTTCGATGCCGCTAGAAATCCTGTGTCCGGTGGGCGTAGTTGAAATGGAAGTTGTTATCAAGTGGGGGGTCTGAATAATGCGGAACCCCATTCGGGTCATGGCTGTTAAGCACAGAGTGATATGTCGCGCTAACTCCAGCGTTCTGTTGAAGTAAATTTGCAAGTATTTTTGTCATTTCTTCGCGCTGTCTAAGGCTAAATTTAATATCGAATTCCGGGAGATCGACGAGATACCGGCCATCCTGATTTACATGAGCGAGATTTTCTGCCAACAGCGCTCTGACCAAAGGTTGGCGATTGTCTGTGAGCCAGAGCCAGCACCCACCTGTCTCGTGAGCATATGCATGCGCTGGCGGAGGGCTTGCACTCACTGAACGCATTAACGACATATAATTTGCAACTAATTCGGAAATCCGCATCCGAGGCAGATTGAAAAATTCGCGCAGGGAAAATGATGAGCTAGCAATTAGGCCCTCAGAATATTGAGGATCACGAAGGGCAGAAAGATCGTTAATATTTTCACGCGCCACCACAAATTCGTATTGGCAAAACCCGCTGGGCTCACGGTCTGTGATAGTGAGGATGTCATAAATTAGTCGATGAGCTTGCTCGACTGTTTTAACGACTGCGCCGATTCCATCGAAGTTTTGTTGATCAATTTCAAATCCGGGTATCTCGCTGCCGTGAGATATCCCGTCTTCACTGTAAGGCAGGCTCCCTCTAAACGGCCATCGCCACTCACGTTCGTGTGTCCAATCAATACGGGCGTCAGGCGCGTGAGTGACATATCTGTATTGCTCTAGACGGGGCAGAGCATCATCTGGGATTAATCTTTCACCTCCGCCCTGGCCGTTTGGAATATATGGAGATTCGCTGAGTCCGTAAATTACCGGTCGAGCACCACGGGCGTGCAAGGGGGCTTTTGGAAAGACGAGGGCATAAGGGCTCATGGCCTCCCCTTTTGCTTGACGGCCCTCACCTGCCTCAATAAAGGCACCAAGAGGCATCTCGGTGAAACAGACTGCGGGATGTGGGCCATATATTGTCCGGCGACCTTTGCGAAATGACCATGTGGCCCAAATGCGACCAAGGCGCACGGCGTTTCGGAGCAAAAAGAATGGTGAAAGCAGCGTATCTTCAACTATACCACCCGCCCCCCACTCTTCCGGCCCTCCTGGAGAATCGTCACTTTCCAGATCAAGCGGTCGGAAAAAATGGATGAGGCGATTTGAAAGATCGAAGCGCTCGCTATTCGGGTTCATCCTCGATACCTCGCCTTTTGCCAAGTGAAGCAGGTGCTGGCCACATTCAACTCTATGTCTGGGGCGAAGTCGCGATGAATTGTGTAATTCCCGTCCATTGGGGAACTCCCCCAATACCCAGCCTATCCCGACCGTCATAGCGTGCCCGCCCGAAGCAATTGCCATCAGGGCGGCACGCCACAATGCACACCATCTGGATATTGTCGCTGGAACCCATCGAGACGCGCTACACGGCGCAGTGGTTCGCGGGCGTGCCTCGGCAGATCGCCGCCCATGCCGAGGCGCAAGGGATCGCGGCACGGGTCCACATGGATTCGGCTGGCTTCGGTCAGGAAGCCATCGACAGCGGTGTGCTCAATATCGTCAACGTGCCGGGGGATGGCGGCACGCAGCGGGCCAGTGCCGGGGCGTTCCTCAACTTCGCCACCACCAATCTTTGGAAGAACCAGCAGGTCAACCGCTTCATTGGCATGGTCGAGGCAGGCTTGGTCCGTGACGGCGACAAGGTTCTGGTCACCGATGCGTGGCACCCCGGCATCCTGCAACTCGCCTATATGCGGAACTTACTTGATGTAAGTTGGGAAATTTCCGCGATCTGGCATGCGGGTTCCTACGACCCGTGGGATTTCCTGGGGCGGAACATCGCCGACAAAAGGTGGTCCTATGCTGCCGAGCGGGCGCTGTTCTGGGCCATCGACCGCAATTTCTTCACCACCTCGTTCCATTGGGGGCTGTTCTCCCGCGTCCTCAAGATCGACGACGACGAGATGGGTGATCACGCTGCCTATAGCGGCTATCCCAACGAATATCTGTGGGACGAGCTGCCGCCGCACCGCCTGCCGCCCGAGCAGCGGCCCAATCTGATCCTGTTCCCCCACCGGCTGGCCCCGGAAAAGCAGCTCGACATCTTCAAGGACTTGGCCGCCGCCCTGCCGCAATACGACTGGCTCGTGTGCCAGGAGCAAAATCTGACCAAGCCGCAATACCATGCGCTGCTGGGGCAGGCGAAAATGTCGTTCAGCGCCGCGCTGCAAGAGACGCTGGGTATCGCCCAGGCCGAGGCCACCATCGCCGGGGCCATGCCGTTGTCGCCTCGGCGGCTGGCCTATAATGAGCAATACAACGCGCCGTTCCTGTACCCCAGCGACTGGACGGCCAATTGGGAAGCCTATCGGGCCAACAAGGACTTCCTGGTCTCCTATATCCGCACGCTGATGGACGATTACGCCACGCCCAGGATGCAGGCGGAAATCGCTCGGCAGGAGCAGGCGCTGAAGGCGCGCTATCTGACCGCCACGCCCCTTTACCAGTATCTGGTGGGCGCATGATGGCGCGGCGCATGATCTATGTGACCTTCCGCAAGCGCGGCCTGCACCGCTATGCCGGTGCCCCCGCCGATGTCGAATATCTGGCCCACACCCACCGGCACATCTTCTGGTTCAAGGTGTCCATCGAGGTGCGCCACAACGACCGCGACATCGAATTCCATCTTTTCCAAGACTGGCTGGAGCTGCTGTACGACGCCCGCACGCTCAGCCTGGAGGGTCGGAGCTGCGAAATGATGGCCGAGGAGCTGTACGAGCGGATCGCCGAACGCTATCCGGGCCGCGCGGTGGAAATCGATATCAGCGAAGACGGTGAAAACGGAGCAATATTGTCATGGGCGTAGAGATCGATCCCAGCCTGGATTACCGGCATTGGCGCAAGGACCATGTGTCGGTGTTCCCGGCCATTCACAGCAGCTTCGTCAATTACTCCGCACGGCCCGAGGTGCTTGCCGGGCTGAGGGAAGCGGGCTTCGCCTCTTTCGATGCCGTCAATTACCTCAGCGAGGAGGGGCTGTTCCGCTATGACGCAGCCTTGTTCAGTGGTGGCGGCGCCGAACTGGATATCCAGAAATCCAAGGCCATCAATCCGTCCATCTGGAATCGCCGCGCCGACACGGTGTTGATGAGCGACAGCGGCGGCTTCCAGGTTGCCACCGGCATCTTGGCTCCGAAGCAATATTACGAGATGCGCGAGAAGATCACGACCTGGCAGGAGGCGATCAGCGATATCGCCATCGCCATGGACGTTCCCACTGGCAGCATCGGCAATCGCAAGGCCATCTGCATCGACAGCTTCGATGAATGCCTGACGTTGACCAAGGACAACTTCGATTGGCAGGTGCAGAACCGTAATCCCAAGGCGGCGCGCATGCTCAACGTGGTGCAGGGGCTTCGGGCCGAAGGCCACGAGGGCGCGCTGCGCTGGTACGACGAGATCAAAGGCTATTGCGACCGCAGCAAATGGGGCGATAACGCCTTCGACGGCTGGTCCTTCGGCGGCTTCGCCGCCCAGAACACCGCAACAGCCCTGCGGGTGATCGCGCGGATGCTCCAGGACGGATTGCTGGGCAAGGACGGCAATCACCGCTGGATACACATCCTTGGCGTCGCGGCGGAAAAGCGGGTCGCCTCGTTCACCTTGATCCAGCGGGCATTGCGCCGGGTGCTCGACGATGACGGCTTCACCGTGAGCTGCGACGCCTCCAGTGCCGGGCTCATGGTCGGCACCAAGCAGATGTATTACGCCGATGGCCCCGAGGGCGTCGCCCAACGCAAGGTGTTGAACGCCCGCTGGTTCCAGCCCTCCTGTGGTCGAGACTGCGACGAACATTTCGATCCGAACGCCAAGGAATGCGTCGTTTGCGCCTTTGATCGGCAGCTAGACTTCATGCGGGCCATGGGAACCTGTTGCCTCGCCGAGCACCTGTCGTTCGAGGCCTATACGAACTTGGCCACGCTGAGCGAGACCAAGATCAGGGACGCGCTGAAGGAAGCCGAAGAGAAGGATTTGGAGGTCGATCCCAACCTCTATCACCTCTACGGCACCCTCAAGCCCGAGGGCTATGCGCTGTTCACCTTCATCAGCCAGGAAATGTTCCTGCGCAAGGCCTACGGCCAGTCCGCCAAGATCGTCGAGGCGAAAGCCGATCTGGTGGACAAGCTGGCGGCGGCGCTCAAGAGCGAAACGCCGGATAGCGATTTGGCGAAGATCAAGCTGGCGTAACACCAATCCCCTGCTTCGTGCGAAGCCGCCAGGGCGGCAACCGCATGGGCGTCCTTTCCCCCATATACAGAGGTGTTGAACATGTCGAAGAGCTCGCAAAACAACAGGCCAACCGAGCGTCAATTCCTGGAAATTCAGCGGATGCTGGCCGCCGATCCGACGTCAAAATTTTCTCGGGACCATAACCCGCCCCATGGCGAGAATCCGGAGACGAACGACATTTTGCGGGTTGTGGACGCATGGTGCGTCAAGAACGGAGAACCGATTCCGAGCTGCCGCGTGGAGAATGATCTCGCCGGGGCCGTGACATCGGTCTTCTGGGAAAGCGTGGACCGTTATGGCCTGCGCCGACCGGGAGAGACTGACGCCGAAGTTCTTGATCGCATCCGCGACGAAAACAAATCCTTCAACGACAAACTATGATCATCCGCAAGCTGTTCCGGTTCGAGAACGCGCATGTGGTGCGCAACGGCTCGACACGCCGTTGCGCCCTCAGCCTGCACGGTCACAGCTATCGGGTGGAATTGCTGCTGACCGCCGCACGGTTGGACAATGCCGGGATGATCCTTGATTTCGGCCTGCTCAAGGGCGCGATCAAGGAACTGATCGATTCCTGGGACCATGCCGCCTGCTTCTGGGACCGCGATGATCCCGAGTACATCGCCTTCATTCAGCGACACAGCGAGCGGTGGGTGTCCATGCCGGTGAACCCCAGTGCCGAGCAGTTCAGCCGGGTGTTCTTTGTCCTGGTCGATGCCGTGCTGGCCGCGACCGAGTTCGGCAATGGCGAGCAGGGGGTGTCGCTCGACAGCGTCATCGTCCACGAAACCGACACGGGCTATGCCCAATGCTGGCGCGATGATGCCTTCAGTCCCGACATGGGCGGTGCCATCGCGCTGGACAAGATCGTGTTCAGCGACCGTATCCGCGAGGAATGGAGCGATCCGCGCCTGTGGGCCGAGGTCGTGACGGCGGTCCAAAACAAAACACGCCCATTCCGCAATCCGCTTCCCCCGCAGCAAGTGCCATGAAAGCGCGCATCATCTCCTACATGGGCGACACCGGGGCGCTTCAGCAAAAGCGCCTTGCGTGGCACAACCGTCAACTCGACTGGCTGTTAGAGCGCGGGCTTGATGTCCTGGTGTTCGACCAGGGCTACCAAAGCGGCTGGTATCGCGCCGATCCACGCATCACCTATGCCCGGTATCAGGGGCCTCTGCTACGTCCAGGTCCCGCACGCAATCCGCTGCTGGAGGACTTTTACGCCAGCGACGAAACCTGGACCGTCATGGCCGATAACGATTCCGTTTTGATCGACGAAATGGATGGCCGCACGATCTTCGGCCTGCTGCCTCAGATCGCCGACAACATCTACATTTTCAGCCCGATCAATGGGGCCATTCGGGGCTATCCCTGGAAGGCCAAGCCCGACTTTTTCACCGACTTCCTGGTGTTCGAGCGTCTCGTTGACCTCAAGGGCAGCTTCTGGTTTCTCCGCAAGCCACCGCAGCCGGTCTGGTTCTGCGACATGGAGATCGGTGAGGACGGCGATTTCGTCTATCAGTTCGTCCAGCAAGGGCTGGGCACGTTTCAATGCCACAACATCGCCTTGCGAGAATTCGCCGCCTACGAAGGTTCGTCCACATTATATGACATGGAAACCCGCAAGGCGGTTCACGCCAAGGCCAAGGCCCATTTCGCGCGGACATATCCCGGCATGCGATACGAGAATGGACGGCTCAACAAACACGAGTTCATCACCCGGTTCTGGCAGGGCGCACGCGGGCACACCATCGACAAGGGCTCCCTTTAGTCGCCGCGTGCCTGGGCACACCTCTTCGCTTCTTCGGCCTGAATATCTCCGCGCCGAGAGGCCATGCCGGGGAGGTCGAAGACGGCCTGCTTGTAGACCCGGAATGCCTCGCAGTCGGCTTGGTAAACGACCGCGTTGCACTTGCGAATTGCGACCGGGTCGCCGTCGTTGTACTCACGGATGAGATTGACGATCATCTTGTCGTGCCGGTCGGCCATATCCCGGAACTGGAACTGTGCCCAAGTGTCCGTCTCGGCATCGATCTTCATATTGACGTCACGGCTGTAAAGGTGGCGGTCGAGCGCCGCGATCAGTTGCTGATAGATCGGATTGAGCGCCATCCGAATCTCTTCGCATTCGCCGTTGGTCGCGTGGGCGCTGCGGAAGGGGCAGATCGCGGCGGCGATGAAGCCTGCCGCGATTGCGAGACGAAGTGCCCCGGTCCTATTCATTTCTCAAGGCTCAGGCCGTGCGAGCGGTATATCGCGGCTTTATCAGCCATGAGACGTTGCTCGCAATCTCCCAACGCACGCCGACCTTGGGTCACTTGGTCCTGCACCCAATTCCCATCAGCACCCCATTCCCGTCCCATTCGGGCCTGTTGCGTCGCCGATAGCGATCCGTAGTTCTCGCGCGTCAACAGGGCGTCTTCGTACTGTCGGTTGGCGGCAGCGCATCGGGACTGGACGAGTTCGCTAAATTCCTTTTTCGCAGCAATTTCCGCCAGCTCCTGTCGCTCACCGTGGCCGCGCCAAATGAAAGCCGAGACCGCATAAAGTGCAAACAGGGCTGCAATGACCATAAAGAACTTCGACGGGGTTGCGACGTCAGGGTCAGGGCTTCGAAAAAATATCGATGCCAGAAAAAAGGCTAATGCGAACACGCATGCGAAGACGATGGAGACAAGAAGGAGTAGAGACAGCATGGAGCCCTCGGCAATCAGTAGCCACAGCGGCGATTACAGGATTCCAGTTCCCGGTAGCATTGCTGCGCCTTGTCCGGGCTATACGCCTGCCGCTGGCAAGCGGTGTAATTGGATTGGCAGCGATCGATGCACTGGAGAGTGTTCGGGCCTGCTTGGGCCGTTTGGATGTATTCCTGGATCGCCCGCCAGTCATGCGCCCGGTCGGGCTGAGATGTCGGGCTTTCAGCGGCATAGGCAGCCCCAAAAAACATGGTAGCGGCCACGATCATCATGATCTTCTTCATTCATTCCCCCTGAAGTGAGTGGTCTCTTTCTGCGACGCGCATGCCTGCGCCGACAGAGGTACTGTGTACCTCTGAGCAGGGGTGTCGTAATTGTGGCTAACTACGGATTGACGAGCGATGGCCGAGGCAGGAAATGGGCTGCCCTATTCAGGTCCCCGACGCTGCCCGCCGTCATTTTCTCGAAAACGCGCGCCCGGTGGGTTTCAGCCGTCCGAATGCTGATGCCCAATGTCGTAGCGATTTCCTTGTTGGTCAGGCCATCGGTGATGGCCCAGAACACCTGCCGCTCCCGGCTGGTCAACTGACCGTAGCCTTTAAGGGCGTTGATCGCCCGGCCATGCTGGCGGCATTGCTGCTGATGTGCCGTGCAGGCCGTTTCCACGGTGGCGAGCAGCTTGTCGTTGTCCACGGGCTTTTCGATGAAGCCCGCCGCACCAAGCTTCACTGCTTTTACAGCGGTGGGAATGTCGCCGTGTCCCGAGATCATCAACACGGGCGCATCAAGGCCGCGCCGCCGTGCTTCAACGAGCGTGTCGATGCCGCAGGAATCGTCCAGGCGCAGATCGAGCAGCACGCAGCCGATAAATGTTGGATCATGACCGGCGAGGAAGGATGGTGCATCGCCATAGCCGCGCACCCCATAGCCGTTGGCCTTGAGCAACCAGCCAATCGCGTCCCGAAATCCGGCATCATCATCCACGATTGCGACGACGAAGGGTGGTTCTTGCTGCATCTCGACTTTCTATGGCCCATCGCATCCGGCATGGCCGGGCACGAATATGTACTTCTGTGCGTTTCGTTAGGTTTTCCTGGCCCAAGGGCGCGGCAACCAACGCGAGGCGCTGTCCCGCAGAAAAGGTGCGTAGGCCGCTGCAACAAGAACTCATGCCGCATAACCTTGGAATTCATTGCTGATTGCCCGGCTTTGTCTTATTTACAAACGCACATTTTCTTATGTTCTAGCTATCTCATTGAAATAATGCGTGGATCAACGCCGTTGCGACTTCGGGCAATCGGCGCTTATAACGTTTTGTGTGTTGGCGTTGATTTCTCAAGGTTTCAGCCATGAAACAGGCCAAGGTTTTGAGCGAGAGCGAGCTGAAGCGTGTGCTGGCCGTCATCGCCAGCAGGAAGCACGCGGCGCGGAACCGCGCCGCCCTCATGCTCAGTTTCTATGCTGGGATGCGCGTGGGCGAGATCGCCGCCCTGACCGTCAAGGACGTGCTGACCAGTGACGGCCAGGTCAAGGACCAAGTCCTGCTGCGCGGGGCGATTACCAAGACCGGCGAGGCGCGGGCCGTGTTCGTCGGCGACAAGCTGCGCAAGGAACTGGAACGCTATGTGGCCGCGCTGAAGGTGGCCGAGCGTTCCGGCGACACACCGTTCCTGTTGACGCAAAAGCAAACGGCGTTCTCGCCCAACACCCTGTGCCAGTTGTTCACCAACCTCTATGCAGCGGCGGGCATCGACGGGGCAAGCAGCCACAGCGGGCGGCGCTGGTTCATCACCCGGCTTGCTCATAGTGGGGTGTCGGCCAAGGTGATCATGACGCTGGCCGGGCACCGGCACCTCAGCACCACGCAACGCTATATCGAGGTCAACGACGCCATGATGCGGGCGGCGGTGGAAATCCTCTGAATGGGTGCGTCGCTAAATACCGTGGTCATTAACACTGCGGATTTCGAGGCGCTTCCATGAACACCATCACCGACACCCCCACGGCGGCGGCACGCCGGTTTCTCCATGTCTGGACCACAATGCTGGGCCTGACAGATCGGCCCGACCGTCCCCGCGTGGAGCAACTGGTCAAGGACGCATACCGCGCGGCTGGTTTGCCACATCCCCGGCACATCATCTGGTGCGCGTCGCCTTTGACCATGGCCTGGACGCGGTCGGTCTTCCCGCTGGTGGCTGACAGGCCAGTGGGACCAAGCGTGGCGGACCTGCTTGTCCATGAGCCAATGCAACGGGCGCGATCTGCTGCCCGCGTGGAAACCGGCGAGTTGGCGACTCTCTGCGCCGACCTGGAGCGCGGCGTGTTGGCTGCGACCAAAGCGCGGGAGCAAGCCCTGTGGGATGCGTTGGCGCACGACGATCTGCCGTTTCCCGATCAGCCGTCCTGGATCAAGGGCGCGGTGGCCGGAACGGTCACGCTGCACACGCCCTGCAAAGCCGCCGAGGTAATGGCCGCTGCGCCGCGCTATCAGGGCATTGGCGATGCTGTGCTGGGGGCGATGACGCCGGGCACCATCTCGCTGTCGTTCCTGCGCCGCCGCATTGGACTGTTGGCCGAGACCGAGGGCGTTGCCCCGCTGCTCGACCTCCTTATGGAAGCCCACATGCTGATCGCCCACGCGAATGTCTGCTACATCAGCGAAGCCCCGGTGCTGATCGACGAACAGGGTGCATATTACGTCGATGGTTGGGAACTTCCCGTCCCGGCTGGCCGCTGATGGCCGTCCTTTATCTCGATATCGACGGCCCGTTGCTGCGATCCGCTGTGCCCGGCGCAGTGTGGAACGCGGGATGGGAAATCGCCCCGCACGCGGAAACGTTCCTACGCTGGGCTATTGAGCACCACACGCCGTTCTGGCTCTCCACCCGCGACCGCTCAGGATCACATGCAGGGATCGTCAGGGCGTTCCGCGAATGTCGGAATTGGGATGAAGCCCTGGAGCCGCTGTTGCTGCGGATAACGCCCCTCCGCAGGGACGCATCCAAGGCCGCCGCCATCAACATGCAGGCCGATTTCTATTGGATCGATGACGACCCTGGCCCGTTTGACCTCATGCTGTTGGAACAGCGGGGGCGGCGTGACCGTTGGATCGAGGCCAACACGGATGTATTTCCCGATGCCCTGCCAGCGGTCATGGCCGTTATCGACGTTTTGACCGCGCCTTGCGGGGCTTTTTGACGGGCTTGGGTGTTGCTGGAACAGCGTCCTGCGTCCGGTCGAGAACCTTCAGCAAGGTGCGCGTCTGCTTCACCGAAAGCGTGGTACGCTGCTGGTGCCGCAGCCAATAATCCATATTCCCGAGAAAATCCAATTCCCAAGGGGTCAGTTGATTTGCCCGATGGCTGACCCGATGTTGAATTTTGCCCAATAAGCTTCTGATCTCCGTCGTCTTCAATGTCAGTGTTTCCATGTTGGCCTTTCTGATGGTCTATGTGGTCAACGCTCAACTGGCGTTGAGCGGCATCAGCTCCGCGCTCCACTGACGTGTTGCGCGTTCACTGCTGCGATCTGAATTAATGATTGAATGAGCCAACATAGCGAAGTGAGCGACAGCGCGAACGTAAGCGGCATATCCTGATCCGAGCAGAGACAACTATCCCCCCCGCTGCCAAGCAATCCTCTAGCGAGGCCGCCCATCGGGCAGCTTCAGGGAGGAAACATCAAAATCGGTTTCGGTTTTGACGGCTTGGCAGCGGGAGGGAAGTGGTTGTGTGATCGGTTCTGATCGTCACATCGTCTGTAATTCGTTCTAGCTGAAGCGGCGTCCGAGTTTCTTCATCTGTTGGAACGCTTCCCCTGGGACAGCGCGGCACTCATATACGTTTGCCGGACTGTTTGACCCCAACGCGGTTATTCGGTTGACGAAAGCCGTCACCGCCCTGCCTACAGATGGCGGACGGTGACGCACCAGTCAGCCTGTCAGGCTGATACTGGTGTCCTTTTGCACGTTTTGTGGCTTGGGGTTGCGGTACTGTCGTTTCCCGCCCTCTGGATTTTACGTGCCGGTGCCCCGGTTATTGCCTGTGTGTGCCGTCTCCAGCACTATTGAATTTTAAGTGATCCGATGTTGGATCGCCAAATTCGAAATCGTCTAAGGATGGCGGTTCTTTGCCGCAGCGAGTGTGCCAGCAATGGCCGCCTCAATGACTTCCTGTAACGTTGCGGGTTTCCTGTCGAGACCCAGCGTGATGATCTCCGATCTGCTCATGTTTCGCGCTCCAATGAATTGCTGCGTGTGCAGTTATTTATGACGGGAGCGCATTATCGATATCGGGGGCTCACAGATACGCGGCAAAAAAAGGTTTGATATACTTTGTTTTATCCATGCTGCCGAAGACGCGTATCGCAAGGCCACCATTGCGCGTTCGCATGGCGAGATGGCTAACCACGCCTATTTGCCCGTCTGAAATGCCAACAATTTTCGACAAGGACATTCCCATCAAGAAAGTTTCCTCTTCCTTGGCATGAAGGACTAGGGTCAGGACTCATAACCAGTAGCTGACGGTGGCGGCGATGCAGACCGCCGCCATGAAGTTGACGGCGCGGCGATCATATCGGGTTGCGATCCTGCGGAAGTCCTTGAGGCGGCA